>NZ_DASUNH010000142.1:0-28511 GCF_036277275.1 Ideonella sp.
CTGGCCTGGCGCCCAAGGCCGTGGTGGGTGCGTGCATGCACAAGTTGGCCATGCTGATCTACGGGGTGCTTCGCTCAGGAGTGCCGTTCGACCCGCGGATCGCCATGCCTAAGCTTGACTTCCAAGACGGTATCTGACCCCGGTTTTGCGTGCCATCGGCAATCGCCCGCAACGCCAGCATTCATGCGGGTTGCAGGCGTTCTTCAGGGCCGACTAAACAAAAGTAGGGCGATGTTGATTCCAGTCGACAGCGCGATTGTGAATATCCTGAATAGATTGAATCGCCGTCCAAGTGCCTCGGTTGGTTCCGGGATTAGCATTCTCGCGAGACCGCGCTTGTGTATCTCGTCAACGACTAGGGCAAGCATTATAACCAAAGGCAGCCAAGCAAAATATCTCTGACCAAGCAACCCTGCCAACGATGCCAATACTAGCAGAGTGTGCTGGAACCACGCTAATATGACCAGTAATTTCACCGCCATGGTTAGTTCGAGGCTGGCTTCGGCTCAGAGGGTACGTATAGATATTCAAAAGGATTGGCGATATTTTCATTCACGTCAAACGCCAACCCCCCCAACCGAGAAGCAGTGGCATTGCCGATCCTGTCGGCAACATAGTAGGTGTCCCCATACTTGACGAGAGCCTGAGACTCAACCGAGGCCAACACCGGGGCTTGGAAAAGCGCGGCACTCTGGCCAGGGACGAACTTCGCTCCAGTGGAGACAACCCACTTGCTTGGCACTTTGCCAGCCGCGAGATCCAAGGCGAGATTCCCGGCGGCGGCCGAACGAACGGCATAGGCGGAATGGATGGACCCTTCTGTAGCCATCGCGGTAACTTGTTCCAGAATGGAGTCTTGATAATAGTTCCCGGTTTCCGTTGCGGCTTTCCAGAGATTTGCTGCGTTGACCGAAAAGTCTCCCGCATTTTTTGCGAAGGTCGCGGCTCCAAATGCAGCGACAGCAACCCCGGCGGGTTTCGATAGCAACGTGGGCTCGGGCGCCCCGATTAGTCCAACACCGACCGTCGTTATTGCGCCAGAAGTGATCAAACCTGCCCCTGAACCAACCATATTGACGAGGGATCGGACGATGACGTAGGGCCTGTCGTGCTCCAAATCTTGGCTGGCTGGCGGTGTGCCTGGGTTGCCGTCCCAACTTCTTGCCTGAGGGCTATTCCCAGTTTGGGAGGCGTTGGCTGAAATTGCATCCGCCTTGGCCAGTTCTATGGAGAGCCTCGACTTGTATGAAAAACTTCCAAGTCGGATGTCTCTGGTATCCAGGCCGTCACTGAAGTCGAACCGCTCACGAGCCAGTTGCCGGTGATAAGCGTCAGCATTCGCGTTCTGCTGCTTAAGGAATGCGTTGCTTGAAGCTGCGTCTTCCGCTTCCCAAAGCCATTTCGCGCCGTCGAGGAAACGCAGCTTGGCTTCGTTGCGATTGAGTCGGGCCTTCTCGGCGCCGGTCTCGTCAGGCCAGCTCTCATAGCTAGGAGCGCTGTAGTACGCATCGTTCTCGCGATTGAACGTGTTGAGGACCGTACGGTTGTTGGCAGCCTCTTGCTCCAGCGCCGCACCTTCATACCGATTGAGCCGCGCTGTCTCTGCATCCGACTGGTTAGGCGCCTGCTGCATTCCATCCGCGATGGAGCTACCCAACGCATTGCCAAGCGAGCTGATGAACAAGCCTCCCATTCGTGCCGAAGCTGAACGAGGATCGTTCGGGTTGACTTGGCCGCTGGCCCAGCCACCGGCCATGCTCGAGGCCAGTTGGGCAACGTACTTGCTGTCGACCACCTGCGAGGCGCCCTGGCCGACCATTGAGCCGAAAGCTCCGCCCACCGCAGACGCCGCAACTTCTCGCCAGCTCCATTTGCCTTGAATGAGTTGCGACGCGGCCGAGCTTGCCGCGCCCGCCGCAGCGGCTTGGCCTGCCTGCGAAACCCAGGCAGGAATGCTAGACGCCTGGCTGGCGGCCACAGCTTCTGTCGTTCCGGCCGTGGTACCAGCGGCGGACTCCGTACCCGTCCCACCTCCCCCCACATACGACGCGACGTAGGCGGCTGCGGCAGCCGCGGCAGTGCTCTTGTAGTCGTACTTGTTCTCGCCTCGGAAGCCTGGCGGGTGCGAGAGGTAATGATCCCAAGCGTTGCGACTCAAATACCCCCCACTTGGATCCGCAAGCAGCGCGGGGTGTATCAAACCAAGTTCTGTGGTGCGTGAGCCACCGCCTCGGGCCATGTCCCAGTAGTCCAGCTTCCCGGCGGCGCCGGCACGGACGTACTGCCCCGCCATGTTGCCGGCCGCTGCGCCGGCCACGACGTTGCCGCCCGTGTAAATGCTCACCACGATGGTCACGATGACTTGAACGACGAGAGAGAACGCGCCGCAGTTGTCCTTCGCGGTCGGCGCGGGCAGCGTGGGATCCACATTGCCGATGACCTCGCCCGGGTTGTAGGGGCGGAAGGTGTTGGCGTTGTTGTGGATGTTGGTGACCTTGTTGGGCACCACCAGCACCTGGCCCTGGACGAGGATTTCCTTGCCCTGCAGGTTGTTGGCCTGCGCGAGCAGGTACCACATCGCCGAGTCGCCCCACAGGTTCAGCGCGATGGTCTGCAGCGTGTCGCCGGTGCGAACGGTGTAGGTGTCGGGCGAGCCCGCCGGGTAGGTCGCGTTGATCGGCTCGTAGTTTTGGTCGAAGTCGGCCGAGGTGACGGGCTTGAAGTTCTTGAACTTGTCGTTGTTGACCTTGCCTTCTTTGATGCTCAGCGCCAGCGACTCGGCGTACGAGATGCGTGCGTTGTCGGTCGGGTCGGTCGAGACGTCGCCCACGCGACGGCCCGCCGCGTAGTACCAGAAGTGCGAGTAGGTCTTGCCGGCCTTGGTCTCGTTGCGTTGCAGGGTCAGCCCGGTGGCGTTGCTGATGTACGAGTTGGTGCGTCCGCCGGCGGTGTCGGTGGCCGTCTTGAGGTAGCCATTGGTGTCGTAGCTCAAGTACGAGAAGCCCGGCGCCCAGTCGTCGACGTTCTTGTCTGAAGCCTTCTTCTTGATCGTGACCTGCTTGGCACTGTCCCAGTACTGGTAGGTGTAGGTGGTGGTAGTGGTCGTGCTGCCGCTGGTGGGGGTGAACACCGTATTGGCCAGCTCACCGCGACCAAGGGCGTTGGCGGTGGTGTCGCTGGTATTGGTGTAGTAGTTGTAGACGGTGGTACCGTCCTTGGTGGTCTGGCTCTCCAGCCGGTTGTCGTGGTTGTAGGCGGTGGTGGTGGTGGACTTCACGTTGGTGTCCGACCACTCGTAGTAGCTCAGCGTGCGGCCCAGCGCATCCACGCGGCGGCGGGCTCGCAAGACGCCGCCAATCTTCACGTCCTCCAGATAGCCCTCGGTCGTGTAGAAATACTCTTCCTTGGGTTTGTCGCCGGTGGCGCTGCCGTAGATGGCCGACTTGCGGCGACCTGCCAGGTCGTACTCGATCGTCACGCCGTCTGCGCCACGTTCCAGGTAGGCCGTGGTATCGCCGGTGCTGATGCCACGTTTGCCGCCATGCAACTGGCCCATCGTCAGCGTGAAGCGGTTGGCCTTGTCATAGGCGTACCACATCTCATCCTGCTTGCGCAAGCCGTTAGTCAGCGGGTCGAAGTAGGTGGCCAGTGCAGCGCGGCGGTTGCCCACAGCGTCGTACTCGTAGCGCAGGTCGTAGGACACATCGCTGATGTGGCTCATCCGGTTGAGCTCATCGTAGGCGATGGTGCTGGCCTGGAAGAAGCCGACGGGGCTGTTGTTGTCGCCGCTCAGGCGGCTGTAGCTCTCGGAGATGCGGTTGCCGGCGTTGTCGTAGCCGTACAGCGACAGCGTCTTCTCGGTCAGGTCCTTGGCTTCGCGGATGTAGCCGTTGGCGTAGTACTTGTACTGGATGTTCTGGCCCAGGCCGCGGTTGCTGGTCTGTGAGCCCAGGCGGCCGCCCCAGTCATAGTTGTAGGTGTACTTGTAGCCTGCCAGGTCCTGGTGCCAGGTGGTACGGCCGAAGTAGTCGATCGAGTCGATCAGCATGCGCCCGTCTTCCTGCGTGGTCGTGAGCTTGTAGCCGCCGACGTTCTTGCCCCCCGCACCCAGAATGCCGCCGCTGGTGCCGGCGGCGACGAACACATAGGTGTACTGGGTGACATCGAGGGTGGCGCTGACGGTCTTGACCACGCGGCCCAGGCTGTCGTAGAAGGTCTTGTCGTCCCAGCCGCGCACGTTGGTGTGCTTGATGCGCTGGCCCAGCGCGTCGTAGACGTAGGTGTCCGTCAGCGTGGACGCGACCGCATCAAGGCCGGTGAAGTTCTCGACCCGGTTGATACCCACGTGCTCGGCCTTGGTCATGTTGCCAAGTTGGTCGTAGGTGTAGTTGACGACGGCGCCCAGCTCGTCGGTGGCCTTGCGCATGTCGCCGAAGACGTCGTACTCGGTCTTCTTCATCGCGCCGTCGCCGGCCCACTGCTGGCTCAGGCGCTCGCCGGCGCCAGCAAACGCCTGCTCGCTGCGGTTGTTGTTCGCATCGGTCATCGTCGTCAGCCGGCCGGTCAGGTCGTAGCCGTACTTGGTGACGGGGTTGGCGCGAGAGCGGTAGCCGTTGGCCGCGGTGACGTGGGTTTGCGGGTCGGTCTTGGAGATCAGCAGGCCGGCGTTGTTGTACTTGAAGGTGGTGTGCACGGCGTCCATGTCCGCCGTGCCGCCGTACAGCTCGATCATCTCCTTCATGCGCTCGTACGTGCTGTCGTCGTACTCTTCGCTGATCTGGCCGAAGGCGTTGTAGCTTTGCATGTGGCGCACCTGCGCTTCCACGTTCAGCTGCTTCACGTACTGCTGCATGACCACCGGGTTGCTGGTGCTGCCGCCCAGGGTCATCACGCCGAGGGTGATGATCGGATCTCCCACCTCGTTGAGGTAGTACTGGTCCTCGGCGTCAATGGAAGACTTCATCAGCGTCAGCCGATATTCGTACTGCACCGTGCCCGTTTCGGGCGTGATCGCGCTCGCGTCCCAGACGAAGGCGCTGCAGTTCGAGCCAAGGTTCGGATCATCCTTCAGCATGGTGGCTGGGGTGATCCAGGGATCGTTGTCGTCGTCGGTGTCGGCGTCGGGAATTCGGCGTTCGAGCTTCATGAACGGCACGTTGCGACCCGGTGGGCCATACAGCGTGACGATCGTGGGTTTGCGGTCTTCCTTCGTCACCGAGCTGGTGACACCGGTCGATTGCACCGTCAGCGTTCCGCTGCCGCTGCTGAGCAGGTTGCCGCCGTCCTTGCCCTTGTACGTCAAGGCGTAGGTGAGGCTGCTCGACCCCGGACGCAGACTGGAAGCATCGAAGACGTAGACACTGCCTTCCTTGCGGATCTCGGGATCCACGCCAGAGGTATAGGTCTCGTCGACGCCGTTGCCCTTGACCGTGATTTCGAACACCGTGGTTTGCGCGGGCGGCGTGAAGCGCACTTCCGAAGGCTTGAGCAGCGCCGTTTCCATCGTGTAAGTCATGGAGCCATCGGCCTTCAACGTGAAGTTGCCGTAGCCCTTGCCCACGAGCTTGCCGGCGGCATCGACCGCTTCGTAATAGAAGCGGTGGGCCACGCCGTCATCCAGGTTGTCGGCGTTCCAGGTGAAGGTCGAGCCGCTGGTGGCCACGCGCGTGTCGACGTCCACCGCCGTCATCAATGACTCCGACACGCCCGCCGCGCCGAACTTCAACACCTTCAAGCTCGTAGCACCGGCCACCGTCAGCGGGATCTTCGGCTCGCGCGACATGCAGGTCAGGCCGCCGGGCACGGGCGTGACCTTGCCGGTACTCGACAGGTCGTAGAGGGCTGTGAAGTTGGCGTCGCCCGAGGCATAGATCACCTCGAAGCGCTTGGTCGCCATGCCCCAGGTGAACCACTGGCTCAGGTCCAGGCTGACCTGTGTGCCAACGGTCTTGCGTCGCCAGTCGCTGGCGGACAACGAAATGCTGTCCGTCGGCGTGGCCTGCGGCCGGACGGTGACATTGCCTGACAGCGTCTCGCCACTTGGCAAAACGATGATGGCCTGCGGCCGGAAGCCGGTGGTGGCCAGGTCGGTGGTGATCTTGGGATCGCTGCCCAGCTGCACCTTGCCGGCGCCTTGGCCGACGAACTGCTTGATCGACGAACGCACCCCGTACGCGAGGTAGGAGTAGTCGTAGGACACGTTCTTCCACGCGTCCACCGCCAGGCCGGTGAAGTCGGCAAGCGTGAAGGTCGCGATGATCTTGCCGTTGCCGTCCTTCGTGATCGTCTTGGTCGCCTTCACCCCGCCGAGCGTCAACTCCATCTGGAAGCTGGTCGCCGTCTCGTCGCTCAGATGACCGGTGAGGTCAAACGTCAGCGTGTCCGTGGCCGGGGTGTTGTCGGCGCCCAGCATGCCCAAGCTGCCCAGCACCGGGATGCCGTTGGCGTCGGGTGTAAACGTGCCGTGGAAGGATGAAGTCCCGGTCTTGACGATGAACTCGTAGGGCACGTTGGCCGCGAACCCGTCCAGACTGACCGACCAGCCGCTGACCGCCTCGCTCGTCCAGTTGTCGGTCGTCCCAGACTTGCGCACCCAGATCGTGCCGGTGCCCGTGCCACCCAGCTTGGCACCGTCGAAGAACACGCCCCTGGTCAGACCCTTGTATTTGGTCGAGACCCAGGCATCTGTGGGTTTGATGGCGGCCGCCGCGCTGACGGAGGTGCCGCTGACAGTCAAATTGTCTCCCTCGGCAAGGTGCCCGTTGGCAGTCATGCAGCGCAGCGAGATGGTTTGAGTGCCGCCGGCCAAACTGCTGGTATCAACGACCCAGAAGTTGGGAACGTCCGTGTTGTTGAAATCCTTCAGCTTGGTGCAGGAAAGGGCGACTTCCGATGACGTTCCCGCACCGGTCGAGGCAAACAGCGTCGTCCCCGCAGCCACGTTGGGAACGATGATCCGCGAGGGGGCGTCTGAACTCCAGATCAGGCTCCAGTCGTCTGCGTCGTAGAAACTGACCGACAATTCGCTGGCAACGACCCAGGTCCCTCCGACGTAGAACTCCACGTTGTAGCGCGTTTCTCCATGCACGTTCGTGGGGACAGAGAACGTGGCCTGTGCCGGAAAGGTGTTTGTATCGAGGACAGTGTTGGTGTCGAGGCGTCTGAGACGGTAGGTGCCGATTTGCCAACTGGATGGCATCGTGAAAAGCTTGCTGGTCGGAGGCATCCGGTCGTGAGTGGGACTGCCGTCATAGCCGCCCCAGGCACCGGAGCTGAAGCCATAGGCGCCGGTATTGACGCCCGCCGGCGGCGTTCCTGCGGCCCCATAGCTGCGCGCTCCCGTCACAGCCGGGCTCACATCGGTGGGCATGGCCGCACTGGAGCCGGTGGTGACCTGGGTGTACTGGTAGGTGTCGGCGTTGATGGTGCCGCCGGTGTAGGTGCCGCCGGCGCTGTTGCCCACGCTGACCGGGCCGTACAGATCGGCCAGTTGCTGAGAGAACGCGCCCTGGTACGACAGCTGGTCGTGCAGGAAGCTGATGTCGGGCTCGACGGTTCGCTCGAGCAAGTTGCGCTTGTTGTAGGCGCTGAAGGTGTGCAGCAGCGTGGTGTCGGTGGCCGCCGCAATCACCGAGACTGACTGAAGGCTCAGGTCCTTCGTGCCGTCGCTGTTGATCTTGCGCGTAGCGTTGCCGTTGACGTCGTACAGGAAGATGCTGGTGACGCCGCCGTCGGTGTTGCTTCTCTGGACCTTGCCCAGGGTGTTGTATTCGATGAACTCCTGCCAACCGTCGGCCAAGCCCTTCTTGCTGATCTCGCCGAAGGCGTTGTAGGCGGTCTTGCGCACCTCGCCGGTGCCCACATCGGTGGTCACCGTGTTGCGCCCGGCGGCGTCATACTGATACAGCTTGAGGTGGTTGGTGCTGACGCCGTCGGCGTTGATCACCGCCATGACAGTGCGCCGCGACATCCGCCCCATCGCGTCGAAGTCGAACAGCATCACGTTGCCATTGGCATCGGTGCGCTTGATGCGCTCGCCGTTCTTGTTGTACTCGTAGCTGGTGATGCGGTCGTCGGTTTCGACGGCGTCGTTGGTACCGCGCAGGATCTCGCGCTTGACCGCGCCCAGGCCGTTGTATTCAATCTCGCTGGTCGGGACAACGTCGTTGCCCAGATAGTCCACATAGCCCGGCGCCTGGCGCTTGATCTCGCGGCCCAGGCTGTCGTAGGTGATGTTGGTGGTGTTCCAGAAGTCACCCACATCCAGTTTGTAAAACAGGCGCTCCTTGACCTGCGTGACCAGGCCCAGGCCGTTGTAGGTGTAGGCGGTGACCGCGTCGGTGAAGTTCGTGTAGTTGTTGCCTGCCGAATCCACGTACTCGGCCACGACCGACTTGATGCGCTGCTCCTTGAGCCGGCCGGTGCGGTAGTAGCTGGACTCGGTGACGCGATCTGCCGGCACTGACACGGCCTGCAAGGTGGCCAGGCCGCCGGTCGAATCACTCCAGCCGGCCAGATCGGTTTCGAAGCTGTCCTCGTAGACCACGCCCTTTTGGACGCTGACCACCTTGGCGCGGTCATAGAGCACGAAGCTGCCATCGCGATGAAACGAACCGTCCCGATCGCCATACATGTAGATCTTCAGGTCGTCGGTCGATGTCATCGTGACCGTGGCGGTCAGTTGCTGCCAATCGCCCGTGCCGTAAGCCTTGGCGGACTTGTAGCTCTGATACACCCGCGTTTCGCCAACAAAGATCTGTCCCATCGTCTGCGGATCAGCCTTGAACCAGATGGTGAAGGTGATGGTGTCACCGGCGTTGAAGGTGCCAAGGCTTCGGCTGAGACTGGAGTTGTTGCCTTTCTTGTAGCCCACACGCACGCCATTGGTGCCGTCGACGGGACGGTTGCTCTTGTCGTCCAGCCCGGCGCGCAGCGCGGCCGGATCACGCAGGTTGGCGGCCACGCTGGTGTCGTTCTGCAGGCCGTAGGCGGGCAGCCGCGTGCCGTACTTGGTCTCCTTGGTGGCCGCCTCGAACACGTCGGTGTAATCCCAGGCGGTGGCGTAGCCGTCCTGGTCGATGCGCAGCAGCTTGCGCCCGAGCTTGTCGTAGTAGCTGTAGACCGAGTTGCCACGGCCGTCGATCTCTTGCAGCACGTTGCCGTTGGCGTCGTAGACGAGCTTTTGCAGCGTGACCGTGTCGGGTTGCGAGCCCGGCAGGTCCATCGTGATGGCGTTGCTGTTGTTGGCCTGCTCCCAGTGGATCACGGCGTCGCGTCGCGTTTCCACCAGGCGCCCGGCGGCGTCGTACAGCGAGGTCGTGACGCGGTCGTTGGCCGCATCGGCGGTCACGGTAGGCGCCGTGCCCCCCGGCGAGTCCGGCAGCGTGGTCACCACGTTGGCGCAAACGCGCTCCTTGAACACCTTGCCCGAGGGGTCGACCACCCACACGGTCAGCGTTCCGCTGGTCTGCACGCTGGCCGCCTTGTTGCCGTCGGCGTCGACCACTCGATCCGCCAGCGCGCCGGCGGGCTGCACGCTGGCCACCTTGTTGCCGGCGGCGTCGTAGTAGTTCAGCGTCCGGGCGCCCCCGCTAACGGTGTAGGTCGTGTCATTGACTTTGACCGCATTGGCGCTGACGCGCGTCTCGATGATGCGCCCCAGAACGTCGTAGATGGTCCACTCGGCCGGGATAAGCTCGACGGGCTTCTTAGGCGGCAGGGGCTGCCCATTGATCGCGTCGTACAGGTCGTACGGCTGCCCGATGCGATGGGTCTGGCGGCTGAGCTTGTCGTACAGGTACGTGGTGACGCGCTGCTCGGCCAAGCCCACGGCTTCGGTGGACTTGATGCGGTCGCCGAAGGCGTTGTACTCGTAGGTGTTGACCACCGCCGTACCGCCCACGCTCACCGGCAGCGTCTCCTGCACCTGGCGACCGAACTTGTCGTACAGGTAGGTGGCGGTGCCGCCGAGCTTGTTGGTCACGCTCTTGCTGAAGCGGTTGCCGTTGACACCGTAAATCACGGTCTCCGAGGCGCCGTCGCTCGGGTCGTTCCGCGAGCTGATGAGCCGGCCGAGCTTGTCGTACAGGTTGTACTGCAGCCGCGCATCGTAGGTGGCGTTCAGCGTGATCGTCGGGCGCGCGGTCTCGTTGGTGCCCACGGGCACCTTGGTATAGCGGCGCCACACGCTTTGGACCGCGGAGCCGAAGTTGTTGGCGTAGGCAATCTCGTTGGCGTAGCCCTCGGCGTCGACCTGCAGCGTGACGCGGTTCAGGCCGTCGAAGTAGAAGTAGCCCGCGTTGCCGCTCGGATCGACCACCTTGACCGCGTTGCCGAACGCGTCGTAGCTGGTTCGGCTGGTCTGGTCCAGCGCGTTGGTGGTGCTGATGCGCCGGCCGCCGGCGTCGTAGGTGTGGTACGAGGTGAACTTTTCCAGCAGCTCCTTTGCCTGCGTGCTATTCGGCGCTGGAGCCAGCTCCGCAAAACCCAGCCGTACTCGCTCGGCCTTGGCCCACTCAGTGTTGTCGCGGCTGAGCGCCACGCCACGTGGATCGATCTGCGCCGTCAGGTTGCCGAGGGCGTCGTACCGGTACTGGACAGTGCTGGCCAGATTGGCAATGCCGGCCGCGGTCGTCTTGCTGGTCTGGCGGCCGGCCGCGTCGATGAGGTACTCGGTGGTCGTCTTCAGCGCGGCGTCGTTGGACGCACGGGTGTGCTGGAAGACCTGGCCGGTGGCGTGGTAGCTGAAGGTCTCTTCGGTGAGGCCCGCGTCCTTGTGCCACTTCACCCGACCCGCGCCGTCGTACAGGTAGTCGTCGATGCGGTCGTTGGCCGTGTCAGGGGTCACCGCGCCGGCAAAGGGGCCGTTGCCGCTGACCGTGATCGCGTTCGCATAGCGCCGCACGCGCGTCAGCTGGCCGTCGGTGTAGACGTTGTAGCTGCCGTAGCCCTTGGTCTGGCCATCGGTGTCGACGAACACCCCGCCGATCGTGAACTTGACCCGGTTGGCCCGGTCGTAGGTCATGACCGTGATGCGGTCGTTGGCCGGATCGGCGGTCACGCCGCTGGGTTCGGCGCCCAGCGTGGTGGCCTTGGCGAACTCGGTCACCCGGATCACATTGCCGACCTTGTCGTACTCGGTGCGCGTGACGCCGCCCAGCGGATTGGACGCCCAGATGCGACGACCCATCTCGTCGTAGCGGTACAGCGTGACGCGGTCCGTCGACGCATTCGGGAGGGTGTCCTTGAACACCACTTCCGGCAATTCGCTGGCAGTGAGGATCCTGGCGTATTCGGCGCGACGCAGCACGTTGCCCAGATCGTCGTACTCCAGCCGCGTCACGCCACCCATGGCGTCCACCGTGAAGGTCAGGCGCCCGTCCTTGTCGTAGGTGTGGCGGGTGACCTGGTCATTGGCGCTCGGTGCGACCGTGCTCGGCTCGTCGCTGAGCTTGACGGTGTTGGCGTAGCGAGTACGCCGGGTCAACTGGCCCCTGTCGTCGTATTCGTTGTACGTGACCGCGCAGATGCGGTTGTTGTTCGCATCGACGCCGCACTCGGTGGCGGTGTAGGTCACCCGGCCTTCGGCGTCGTAGCAATAGCGCGTGGTGTAGCCGCCCGCGTCGACAGCGCTCACGACATTGCCGTTGGCGTCGTAGGTGTAGCTGCGCGTGAGGTTGAGCTTGCCCGTGCCGAAGTCGACCACTTCGGTCTTGCGCCGGCCCAGCTTGTCGAAGGTGTACTGGGTGACCGAGTTGTTGGGCGCCGTCACGGTCAGCACCCGGCCGGCCGCGTCGTAGGTGTACTGGGTCTTGAGCTTGAGTTCTGCCGTATCGACGGTCTGCGTGAGCGTGCGTCCGTTCAGGTCGAAGCTGTACTCGGTGTAGATGTCGTTGGCGTCCTTCACGCGCCAGGCCTGGCCCTTGCCGTCGTAGTCCCAGGTGGTCGTCAGCTTCAGGCCGGTGTCGTCCAGCGTGCGAGTGAACAACCGGTTGGCCGCGTCGTAGGTGTAGACCGTCTTGACGCCGTTGGCGTCCTTGGTGAACCGCAGCAGTCCCGCGGCGTCGTAGTCTTGCGTCTCGACCACGGTCGAACCAACCTGCGTCTGCGTCAGGTGCCCGTCCACGTCGTAGCTGTAGGTGGTGGTGACGCTGTTGCTGGCGTCGATCGAGCGGGTGACCGTCAGGGTCTGGCCGAACTCGGTGTGCACGGTCGTCACCGTCACGCCCTCGGGCGTGGTCATCTTGACGCTGCGGTTGGCCTTGTCGTAGACGTACTTGGTAAGTTGCTCGAGTTGGTCCTTGACGGTCAGCACCTGCCCGAACGCGTCGTAGGTGGAGGTGACCTGGCCGGTCTCGGCGTCGGTGGTGACCAGCACGCGGCCGAGCTTGTCGTACGCGTTGGTGCGGCTCTTGCCGTTGGCGTCGGTGACCTTCACCGCGCGGCCGAAGGCGTCGTAATCGGTGAGCGTCTTGGCGGCCACGTTGCCGGTGCCGCTGTCGGCGACGAGCTGCTTGAGCAGGCCGCGACGGTCGTAGCTGTACAGGTCGACGCGCTTGTCCAGGTTCTCGTTCACGCCGCTCTGCCACGGCACCTGCTGGTCGCTGAGCTGGCCGAAGGCGTTGTAGTGCGAGGTGGTGATCACGCCTTCGGCGTCGGTCACGCTCAGCAGCCGGCCCGCGTCGTCGTAGCCGTAGCTTACCTTGCTGTCCTTGCTGGCGTTGGCCACCACCAGCGCCCTTACGGCGCTGTTGGCGCCGTTCGCCAGGGCCACCAGGCCCGCCAAGTCGGTGGCACCGATGCGGTTGAAGTAGCGCATCGTCGCCGTGCGCTGGCCCAGCGCGTTGTACTGGTTCTCCTCGACCTCGCCCATCGCGTTGACGGTGTGGGTCACGCGGCCGTCGACATCGTAGAAGTACAGCGTCGTGTGGTCGTTGGCGTCGGTGACGCGGATCAGCCGGCCCGAGGCGTCATACGCGTAGTTCACCGCGTCGCTGGCCCACACCAGCTCCACATCCTCGCCGGCGGCGATGCGCGCGCTGCCCTTGGCCGACAGCTCGGCTGTCTTGCGGCCCGAGGCGTCCACACGCACCTGGCTGATACGTTGCGACTGCAGCGCCAGGTTGATGCCTTCGGTCGTCTGGGTCAGGCGCCCTGCCGGGTCGTAGCCATAGCTCGTCTCGGTGCCTTCGTAGTTGACCGTTTTGAGCAGTTGCCCGTCTTGCCGGTAGTACCAGTAGCTGCGCCGGTCGTTGGCGTTCAGCGCATCGGCGCCGCCCGAGCGGATGGTCTTGATCACCGTATCGAAGTCGCTGGCCCACGTGAAGGCCGAGGTGACTCGCGTCGAGTAGCGCGTCTGGTTGCGCAGCAGTCCGCGGGTGTTGTATGAATTGCGGATGATGTAGCCCTCCGCATCGATTTCGCCCTCGAGCAGGCCACGGGCGTCGTAGAAGAAGGTGGTGGTCTGGTCCTGGGCATCGGTGGCCGGCGTCAACGCCGACAGGCTGGCACCCGCGCGCAGGCCCGCTACCACCGCGGTGGCGTAGCGCAGGCTCTGCACCCGGCGCCCGGCGGCGTCGTAGGTGTACCGCGTCAGGTAGCCCTCGCCGTCGAGCGTGCCGGTGAGCAGGCCGTCGGCGTCGTAAAACAAGCGCTCGACTCGGTCGTTGGCCTTCCCGGCTACCACGGCCGCATCGTCCAGCAGCGCGGTGACCGAGTCCATCGTCGGCGAATCCACCGTGGCGATAGTCATCGAATAGCGCACACTGCGCACTTGGCGGCCCGCACCGTCGTACTCGTGCTGCGTCACCGCACCATCGTCGCCAATCTCATAGACCAGCTGCCCGGCGTCGTTGTAGACGTTCCAGCGCTGGAGGTCCGCCGCCAGCGCGGCCGGCCGCAACTGGCCGAGCGTCCAGGGCTTGCCCGTGGCGGGGTCGAACGGTGAGGCGATCGTTACTGCCGTCGCGTAGGTGCGCGTGCGTGTGACGCGCCCGGCTCGGTCGTACACCGTCTCGGTCAGCGTGCCGCTGGCATCGATGACCGCCACCTGGCGGCCGACTTCGTCGTACAGCCAGATGCTGCGCACCCCCGTCGGCGCGCCGTCGACCTTCACCTCGGCGCTCATCAGCATGTGGCCCGCGGCGTCGTAGGTGTAGGCGGTGGAGTTGTAGCCACTGCGCGCTAGGCTCAGCAGCCGCCCAGCCTTGTCGTAGGTCGAGGTCGTGACCGCGCCGCTCTTGTAGGTCACCGTCACCTGCTGGGCGCTGTCGGTATAGACCGTACTGGTCCAGACTCCGTTCGGGTCTGTCACCGTCAGCACCCGACCCAGCCCGTCATAACCGTAGGTCGTGGTGGGTGAGCCCGTCTCATCGCCGCTGCTGCCGCCGGCCTGAATGCTCTGCAGCAGCCGCCCCGCCGGGTCGTAGACGTACTGCGTCAACCGCACGTCCTTGCCGGTGCCATCGGCGTTGGTGTTCAGGTATTCCTTGAGCGTCTTCAGAAGCCCGCGTGCGTCATAGTCGAAGTCTTTGCGCACCGACAGGCCGGACAGGTCGCCGCCCAGCCCCGTGACCCAGGCGTCCAGCTGCGCTTCGGTCGGCACGGCGCCTGCCTGCAGCGCCGAGATGTCGTACCGGTTGACCGTATAGTGGATTTCGGACGTGCGCTGGCCCAGCGCGTCGTATTGGTACTTCGTCACCCGGCCATCGGCGCTGATCGCGTAGTCCAGCTGATTCGGCTTGCTGGCCGAGTAGACATAGCGGCTGGTCAGCTCGTCCTTGAAGCGATCACCGAAGCGCAGGTTGTTGACCTTGGCACCGGCGCTGTAGAAGCTGCTGTCCACGTACAGCGGCTGCGTCAGGCTGGCCTGCGTCTTGAGCAGCTCTTGCCCGTTCTTCAGGTACCGCACGTACTGGCCGTCGTACAGCACTTGCAGCATGTCCGTCTTCGCATAGGCGATGGCCGTGCCTAGCTTGTTGACGTTGGTGCCGCCTTCGCGGATCTCCAGCAGGCCGTCGTTGCGGCAGTAGAACGCCCAATCCAGGTCAGTGAACGATTTGCTCGTGTCGGGGTCGCTGTTCAGCCCCACCATGAAGTGCGCGTTGGTCTGTCCCGCCGAGAAGCTCACGCTGGCGCTGACATAGCCGATGGCGCTGCGGGTGGACGAATCCCAGCTGTTGTTCACTCCGCCTGTCTTGACCATCTCGCCACCCACCACGGTCACGCCGCTCTGGTTGACCATCGCCGGCGGGGCCAGGCTCGACACGGACTCGGTGAGCAGCCGGTTGGTCGCCGCGCTGTAGGTGCGCGTGACGGTGTTGCCCAGGTGATCGGTGACCTTGGTCTGGTTGCCGTTGGCGTCGTACGCCATCGTGACCGTCTCGCCATCACCGTTGGTGATGCTCGTGACGTTGCCGCTACCGTCGTAGGCGTAGCTTTGCACGATGCTCGCGCCGCCCACGGCCGGGCTCGTCAGGCGCATCAACTGACCTGTGCCGGTGCCGTCGACTTTGTAGTCGTACTCGTAGATCCAGTCTCTCTTGAGCGCATCCGTTATGGTGGTGCGGCCCGCGTCATACGTGTACTTGGTCTGTACTCCCAGCGCATCGGTGATCGTCTCGACCCGGTTGTCCGCCGTGTAGGTGAACGTCAGTGAGGTACCGTCGTCCTGAGTCAGCGTCTTGATACGCTGGCTGTCGCCGTCGTAGGCGTAAGTAGTCTTGTAGACAATCGCGTCGGTCAGGTTATCCGGCGTCAGGTCGACCTTGACCGTGCTCAGTCGGCCGTAACCGTCGTACTCATAGCTCACGCTGCTGCGCGTGGCCGTCCCCGCCGCATTCTTCGTGGTGATCGACAGCAGCTTCGTGCCCGCGCCGTTCTGGTCGTAGGTGTAGACCGTGAACTCGCCAGTCTGGTCTTCAACCGTGCTCAGCAGCCCCGCCGAGGTGTAGCTGTACTTGCTGAGATTGCCGTCGGCGTCGGTGAGACTCACCAAGCGCAGCGCACCGTTCTGGCCCGTGGCGGTGTACTTTTCGACCGCTCGGCTGGAGCCGTCGGTGCGCAGGTACTCGTCGGCGCTGCAGGTGATCGTGTCGTGTGCGCTGTCGCCGTCGGTGGTGACGTAGCAAGAGCGCGTAGCATCCCACATGTAAGTCGCCACCGAGCCGTCGCGCCCCGTGCGCATCAGCGAACTGCCCACGGTATTGACCGTGCCACTGAGCACCAGCTGCTGCGCGTACACCCCCAGCGCCCAGTTGTCGCCGTTGTCGTCGTTCAGTTGGCCCAGGCTGTTGTAGGTACGAATCGCCTGGTTGTCCAACCCTCGGCTGGCCAGGAAGTCATCTCGCCGCTGCACCACCAGGTTGCCGGTGGCCGCGTTGACATAAACCTGCTCGCCGCTATTGCCTTGACCCGCCGAGCCCCACAGCCCTTGCGAGCCCAAAGTGCCCAGCGAGGTGAGTTCCAGACCAAGACTGTTGCCACTGACGATTGCGACCATGTTCGTACGAATGAAGTTGCTCGGTTGACGAGCAGCCTCATGCGGGCCATGGTCGGAAATCTGGGCGGTCAGCTCAAAGCTGACGCTGTTTTGCTCCCTCCCATGGAGCTGGCACCCAGCAGGGCGCAGCTGCCACTCATGGCCAATACATCTGACGTTCGGTGCGCCGGTTTAGCAAATCCGACAAAAATCGTCGGATTTCTAGGGTGTGCACATCTGCCAGCGCGTCGCGCCGTCCTTGTTGTTCAACGCGGCCAGCTTGTCGGCGGCGGTGCCCTGGACGCGGTCGACGCGGATGCGGTGCTCGCCGCCCGGTGAGGGCAACTGCACGACGCGGGCGGTGCGGACGCCGCGCAGCTTGTCCAGCCGCGCTTGGGCGTCGGCCTGGGTGCCGAATTCGCCCAGCGCCAGACCCGGGGCCAGGTCGGGCGGGGCCTTCAGCTCGGTGAAGCTGAGGTTCAGGCGCTGCACCTCCTCGATCTTGCGCTGCAGGGTTTCGCGTTCGGGGTAGCGGCCCATATAGATGATCCAGCGGCCCGGCAGCTCGCGCCGGCTGTCGACCCAGCTGCCGGCCGGCACCCCGGCTTGCGCGAGTTCGCGCAGCGCTGCGTTGGCGGCGCTGTCGCTCAGCGGGCCCGCTTCCAGGCACAGCGACGACGTCGTTGCCGCCGCAGCGGGCCCCGGCACCCCAGCGGTGCCGTCGGTCGACGGGGTGGTGGTTGGGCCGGCCGCCGGCTCGGCGCCGGCCGGGGGCAAGCCCGCCGGCGGCAGCAGCCGGATCACTTCGGGATGGACCTGCTGTTGCAGGCGTTGCGGCTCGCGGCCCGGTTCACCCCCGGGCAGGCCCAGCGCCTGGGCGACCGGCGGGTAGTGCCAGCCCCAGAACACCAGGTTGGCCACCAGCAGCGCGGCGACCAGCAGGCGCAGCATCGGCTCGGGGTGGCCTGCTCAGGCCCGTGGCTCGGCCGCGGGGGCCGGGCGCACGCTGACTTCACCGCTGAGGATGCGGTGGACTTGGCCTTGGGCGTCGCGCACGCGCAGCGCGCCGTCGGCATCGACGCCGATCGCGTCGCCGCGCGGGCAGGCTGGGTCGGTGGTGACGACCGGGCCGTTGCGCAGCAGGTCGCGTTGGGCATAGTCGGCTTCGAAGCCGGCAAAGCCGTCGCGTTCGAAGCGCAGCAATGCGCGCGCGAGTGCTGGCATCACCGCCGCCAGCGCAGAGGCCGGCGTCAGCAGAGGGCTGATTTCACTCAGGCTGGCGGCCACCTCGGCCACATGCACCGGCTGCACGTTCAGGCCGATGCCGATCACCGCCATCCGGTGGTCACCCAGGCCGATCGCCTCGATCAGGATGCCGCCGAGTTTGCGGCCAATCCCCGGGGACGACGGGCCGCCTTCTCCCGTTTGGCGCAGCCACAGGTCGTTGGGCCACTTCAGGCCGATGTGCTGCCCGCTTGGATCCAGTGCCTCGGCCAGCGCGACGCCGACCGCCAGCGACAGGCCCGACCAGTCGGCGCGCTCGAGCGCCAGGGCGAGCGAGAAGGTCAGCGAAGCACCGGCGCTGGATTGCCAGGCGCGGCCCAGGCGCCCGCGGCCCTGCGTCTGGTCGATCGCTACCAGCAGTGTCGGTCGCAGATCGTCGGCCCGCAGCCCTCGGCCGTGGGACTCGCGTGCACCCCGCGAGGCGTCGCGCAGCCGATCGACCAGTGCGCCGTTGGTCGACGGCAGCCGGTCCACCACCTCGATCGAGACCCCGGGCAGCAGCGGATTCAGCTGTTCCCACAGCGGCTGGATGCCCCAGGTGCCGTGGTGGCCGCCATGCTCGGCGGCGGCCATTTGGCCGGGATGAGGGTGGGCGCTGGGCGTGTCCATGCTCGGTATCAGCTGCGGCGGGATGAACCCGAGGCGGCGCGCTTGGTCAACAGCAACGTGCCGCGGCAGTTGTCTGCGCCGCAGCGGCACTCGAAACGCTTCTTCAGCGCGGGCGTCAGGCGTTCGTCGATCGACAGACGGTAGTCGTAGAACAGTTCCTCGCCCGGCTCGATTGGCCGCAAGGCCTTGATGAAGACTCGGCCCTCGGTCTCATCGGCCTCGCAGTTAGGGTCGCAGGCGTGGTTGATCCAGCGCGCGGCGTTGCCGCCGTACAGTGCGTCGATGACCTGCTTGCCATCGTCGAGCTGGAAGTAGAAGGTGTGGTCGGGCTGGGTGGGATCGTGCGGGTGGCGGTCCAGCGCTTCGTCCCAACTGATGACCTCGCCGACGTACTCGATCAGCGTTTCGCCGGGCTCGATGGGTTGCAGTGCGAACACGCCCTTGCCATGCACGCCGCTGCGGCGCACCTGGATGCGGCGCCCATCCGCCTTCTTGCGGCTGGCGGCGCGTGGGGTGTTGGCAGGGCGGGCTTGCTTGACCGGCTTCATTGGGTACATTGAATCTGTGGGCGCGTGCGCACACGTGTGTACAGGCATGTACGTGCGTGCGTGCGCGAGAAGGCAAATTGTAGGCACGGGCCAAGCGGTCTCGTGCCAGACCGGCAAAGTAAATGAGCAAATCACTGATCATCGCGGAGAAACCCAGCGTCGCCCAGGACATCGTCCGGGCGCTGACGCCGGTGGCCGGCAAGTTCGAGAAGGCGGCCGATCACTTCGAGAACGAGCGCTACATCGTCACCTCGGCCGTCGGCCACCTGGTGGAGATCAAGGCGCCCGAGGAGTACGACGTCAAACGAGGCAAGTGGAGCTTTGCCCACCTGCCGGTGGTGCCGCCGCACTTCGACCTGGCGCCGATCGACAAGGCCAAGAGCCGGCTGTCGGCGGTGGTCAAGCTGGTCAAGCGCAAGGACGTGACCGAGCTGATCAACGCCTGTGACGCGGGGCGCGAAGGCGAGCTGATCTTCCGCCTGATCGTGCAGTACGCGG
This sequence comes from Ideonella sp., assembly GCF_036277275.1. Lineage (GTDB taxonomy): Bacteria > Pseudomonadota > Gammaproteobacteria > Burkholderiales > Burkholderiaceae_C > Ideonella. The sequence continues at coordinate 19,417 of NZ_DASUNH010000142.1, forward strand.
GGGGTGCCAAGCAGGTGATCGATAAGCCGGTGCGCCGGCTGTGGCTGCAAAGCATGACGCCGCAGGCGATCCGCGACGGCTTCGCGGCGCTGCGCAGCGACGAGCAGATGCTGGGCCTGGCCGATGCGGCGCGCAGCCGCTCCGAAGCCGACTGGCTGGTCGGCATCAACGGCACCCGGGCGATGACCGCGTTCAACTCGCGCGATGGCGGCTTCTTCCTGACGACGGTCGGCCGCGTGCAGACGCCGACCCTGTCGATCGTCGTCGAGCGCGAGGAAAAGATTCGCAAGCACATCCCCCGCGACTACTGGGAAATCAAGGCCGGCTTCGGCGCGGCGGCCGGTGACTACGAGGCCAAGTGGTTCGACCCGAAGTTCAAGAAGAACGACGACGCCGACCGCCGTGCCGACCGGCTGTGGACCGAGGCCGAGGCCAAGGCGATCGCCGACGCAGTGCGCGGCCAGCCCGGCACGGTGACCGAAGAAGCCAAGCCCAGCACCCAGGCCAGCCCGGGCCTGTATGACCTGACCACCTTGCAGCGCGAGGCCAACGGCCGCTTCGGCTACTCGGCGAAGACCACGCTGAGCCTGGCCCAGGCGTTGTACGAAAAGCACAAGGTGCTGACCTACCCGCGGACGGACTCGCGCCACCTGCCGGAGGACTACCTGGCGGTCGTCAAGGACACCTTCAAGATGATCGCCGAGGAGGACCTGCCCGGCCCGCTGCAGGCACTGGCCGAGCACGCGCGTAAAGGCATCAAGGAAGGCTATGTGAAGCCGACCAAGCGTGTGTTCGACAACGCCAAGGTGTCGGACCACTTCGCCATCATCCCGACATTGCAGCCGCCCAAGTCGCTCAGCGAGGCCGAGGCCAAGCTCTACGACATGGTGGTCAAGCGCTTCCTCGCGGTGTTCTTCCCGTCGGCCGAGTACATGGTCACGACTCGCATCACCAAGGTCAAGGAACACAGCTTCCAGACCAACGGCAAGGTGCTGGTCAACCCCGGCTGGCTGGCGGTTTACGGCAAGGAAGCGCAGGACGAGGACGCGAACCTGGTGCCGGTGCAGCCGAACGAGACGGTCAGCAACGAAGGCGTCAACATCGTCGCACTGGCCACGCGGCCGCCGGCGCGCTACACCGAAGCGACGCTGCTCTCGGCGATGGAAGGCGCCGGCAAGCTGATCGACGACGACGAGTTGCGCGAGGCGATGGCCGAGAAGGGCTTGGGCACGCCAGCGACGCGTGCGCAGGTGATCGAAGGCCTGATCCTCGAGAAGTACATGCTGCGCGAAGGCCGCGAGCTGATGCCCACGGCCAAGGCCTTCCAGCTGATGACGTTGCTGCGTGGTCTGGGCGTGGAAGACCTGACCAAGCCCGAACTGACCGGCAACTGGGAATACCAACTGGCCGAGATCGAGCACGGCCGCCTGTCACGCGATGCGTTCATGAAGGACATCGCGAAGATGGCCGAACGCATCGTCAAGAAGGCCAAGGAATACGACCGCGACACGATCCCCGGCGACTACGCGACGCTGAAGGCGCCGTGCCCGAACTGCGGCGGCGTCGTCAAGGAAAACTACCGCCGCTTCACCTGTGAGGCCTGCGACTTCAGCATCACCAAGATCCCCGGCAGCCGCAGCTTCGAGCTGGCCGAGGTCGAGCGTTTCCTGGTCGACAAGAAGATCGGCCCGTTGGAAGGCTTCCGCTCCAAGGCGGGGTGGCCGTTCACCGCCGAGCTGAAGCTGGTCTTCGACGACGAGATCAAGAACTGGAAATTGGAGTTCGACTTCGGCGAAGACGACAAGGCCAAGGACGATGGCGAGCCGGTGGATTTCTCCGACCAGCAAAGCCTGGGGCCGTGCCCCAAGTGCCAGGGTCATGTCTACGAGCACGGCAGCAACTACGTCTGCGAGCACTCGGTGGGCGCGCACGTGACCTGCGACTTCAAGACCGGCAAGATCATCCTGACCCAGCCGGTCTCGCACGAACAGGTCCACAAGCTGTTGACGACCGGCAAGACCGACCTGCTGGAGAACTTCGTCTCCAACAAGACCAAGCGCAAGTTCAAGGCTTTCCTGGCCTACGACAAGAAGGAAGGCAAGGTCAGCTTCGAGTTCGAGCCGCGGGCGGCCAAGGTGCCGGCCAAGAAGGCAGCGGCGAAGAAGGCGGCGGCCTGACGGGCGCGCAGTTCTCCACGCCCTTGCGCGGATGCGAGCCGTGGACCGGCCCATTGCCCTGCCGTTGATCTTTACAATTTGAAGCTTGCCTTAGAACAGCGGCGGCCCCGGTCCTGATGGCCGGCCCGCTTGCCGCGACATACCAGAGGGAGTTTCATTGTGTTGACGACGATGTATCGGCGCGCCCGAGGCTGGAGTCTGCGCGCCGTCACGGGTTTGGCCGTGGCCATGTTGGCGGCCTGCGGCGGTGGTGGCGGTGGCGACGACAAGCCCGAGGAGCCGGAATGGACCATGGACTTCGCGCCCGGCACGCTGGAGGCCACCACCTACGAGGGTGAGTCGGTGACGGTCGTTTTCAACGGCGTCGGCAGCGTGAAGGCCAGCAACGTGTCGATCGACGTGACATCCAGCGATGGCGTGATCACCTCCAAGTCGACAAGCAGCGAAAACCTCGACCAGCGCTCCTTCGTGTTCACCGTCGAGGTCTCTCCCGACCTCTCGCCGGGTACCTATTCGGGCCTGCTCGACCTGCGGGTCTGCAACGGCGCCGATTGCCACGATCCCCGTTGGCCCCACTGGCAGCTGCCCTACCGCTTCACCGTGCATCCGGCTGCCAATCTGACGCCCTTGTCCAAGGTGGTCGGCGTCGATGCCTGGCAGACCTACCAGGGCAATGCGGCGCACGACGGCCACGTCAACGCCAGCTTCGCGCCGAGCACCTTCGTGCGCCGATTCGTCACCGAGTCAGGCTCCGTCCACGGATACAACGTGGCGGTCGAAAACGGGCTGGTGTTCGCGATCGCTCAAGACAACGCTCGTCATTGGTGGCTCAAGGCAATGCGCGAGTCAGACGGCGGCATGGCCTGGCAAAAGGATCTGGGCACGCTGTCTCATGTCAATCCGCCTGCCGTCGCCGGCGGCCAGGTGTACGTGACGTCGACCGGCCACGATGACAGCTTCTTCTGGGCCTTCGATGCGCTCACCGGCAGCCTCAAGGCCAAGCGCACCATCACGTCGCAGTGGGAGAACTACATGGCCCCCACCGTTTTTGGCGGCGCTGTCTACACCGAGAGCGGGTACTACGGCGGGATGTCCAAGTTCGACACCGCAGCAGTCGCCGAGCAGTGGACGATTGGATTGGATCAATTCGACCGGTGGTCGCCGGCCGTGGACAGCCATGCCGTCTATGCCTATGTCGGTACGACCCTGAGCGTGATCGACCCGGTCACTGGCGCCGTCAATTTCTCCGTCAGCGATCACGGCGGCTTGGGCATGGGTTCGGAGATGGGAGCGCCTGTGCTCGATGGCCAAGGCCACGTCTTCGCCGTCGACAGCGGCAGCCGCCTGGTGGCGTTCTCGCTGGCCGACAGGAATGTCCCGTGGTCCGTTGCCGGTGAACGGATCTCGAGCGACATCGCCGTGTCCAACCAGCTGCTGTATGTCGTGAACGGCCAGAAGCTCGAGGCGCGCTCGACCGCCACCGGCGCCGTGCGATGGAGCTGGCAGTTGCCCGAGGACATGACCTACAACGATCTTTATCCGAGTCGCTGCCAGGTCGTCGTGGCGAACAACCTGGTCTTCGTGTCCGCCATCGAGCGCACCTATGCGGTCGACCTGAGCAGCCACCAGAAGGTGTGGGAGTATCCCGAGGCCGGAACTCTGGCTGTTTCGGACAACGGCGTGCTCTACATCGCGCGGCGCGACGGCGGTAAGCTGAGCGCCATCAATCTGCACTGACCGGCCAGCCGCCAACAGAAACGGGCGCCTCGGCGCCCGTTTTCATTTCCGCTTCAGGCGTCAGTCCGCCAACGGCCCTTCGCTGCCCGTCAGCAGCGGGATGCTGCCATCCGAGCCGGCACCCAGCAGCCCGGCGCGGGTGTAGATGCCCAGCTTGGCGCGGGTGTCGCTGATGTCGAGGTTGCGCATCGTCAACTGGCCGATGCGGTCGGCCGGCGTGAACGGCGCGTCCTCGACCTTTTCCATCGACAGCCGCTCCGGCGCGTAGGTCAGGTTGGGGCTCGCGGTGTCCATGATCGAGTAGTCGTTGCCGCGGCGCAGTTCCAGCGTCACTTCGCCGGTGACGGCGCGGGCGACCCAGCGCTGCGCGGTTTCGCGCAGCATCAGGCACTGCGGGTCGAACCAGCGGCCCTGGTACAGCAGGCGGCCCAGGCGGCGGCCGTTGATGCGGTACTGCTCGATCGTGTCTTCGTTGTGGATGCCGGTGACCAGGCGCTCGTAGGCGATGTGCAGCAGTGCCATGCCCGGGGCTTCGTAGATGCCGCGGCTCTTGGCCTCGATGATGCGGTTCTCGATCTGGTCGCACATTCCCAGGCCGTGGCGGCCGCCGATGCGGTTGGCCTCTTCGAACAGCGCGACCGCATCGCCGAAGGTGCGGCCGTTCAGCGCGACCGGCACGCCTTCTTCGAAGCGCACGCTGACCGTCTCGGCCTTGACCACCACGTCGTCGCGCCAGAAGGCCACGCCCATGATCGGGTTGACGATGTGCAGGCCCTTGTTCAGGAACTCCAGATCCTTCGCCTCGTGGGTCGCGCCGAGCATGTTGGAGTCGGTCGAGTAGGCCTTCTCGACGCTCATCTTGTAGTCGAAACCGTTGGCGATGAGGTACTCGCTCATCTCCTTGCGGCCACCCAGCTCGTCGATGAAGGCCTGGTCGAGCCAGGGCTTGTAGATGCGCAGCGCCGGGTTGGCGAGCAGCCCGTAGCGGTAGAACCGTTCGATGTCGTTGCCCTTGTAGGTCGAGCCGTCGCCCCACAGGTTGACGCCGTCTTCGCGCATGGCGACCACCAGCGCGGTGCCGGTCACGGCGCGGCCGAGCGGGGTGGTGTTGAAGTAGGTCGCGCCGCCGGTGGAGATGTGGAAGGCGCCGCACTGCAGGGCGGCGATGCCTTCTGCCACGAGCTGTGCGCGGCAGTCCACCAGGCGGGCGATCTCGGCGCCGTAGGCTTTGGCCTTGCGCGGGATCTCGTCGTAGTCCGACTCGTCCGGCTGGCCGAGGTTGGCGGTGTAGGCGCAGGGGATGGCGCCTTTGGCGCGCATCCAGTGCACGGCGGCGCTGGTATCCAGGCCGCCTGAAAAGGCGATGCCGACGCGTTCGCCGGCGGGAAGCTTTTGCAAGATCGTGGCGGCCACAGGGTTCTCCGGGAAAACCCGTCGATTCTAGGGTGGCCGGCGGGTGTCCAGGCGCGCGAAGCGTCGCCGCCCGTCAAGTGGCGTGCGCGGATCTGGCTTCGCCAGTCCGATGCGCGAGCCCCCCGGGGGGCTCGCCCTGGAAGGCGCCGTGGGGGCTCAGAATCTGTAGCTGACGCCCAGGCCGCCGTGGTTGCCGTCAACCTTGCCACCGACCAGGCGGTTGCTCTTGTAGCTTTCGTCGACGTAGCGCAGGAACACGCTGGTGTGCTCGCCGAACAGGTACTCGCCCTGCAGCACGAAGCCGATGCTCGAGCGCATGTTGAAGTCCGCGAAGTCGTCGCTGGCGTCGCCGGATGTTTCGAAGCTCGAGTTGAAGGCCTTGCGCAGGCCGCCGCCCAAGCGGATGCGCTCGTTGGCGTTCCAGAAGCCCAGCACCTCCAGCGGCACGCGCGAGAAGCTCAGCGAGGCGTTCTTCGCGTCGACGCGGTCGAAGTGGTAGCCGATCGTGGTCTGGATCGCGAACCGGCCGTTCGGATCGCGGTACTCGACGCCACCGAAGAGGTGGGTCAGGCCGCCGCTGGAGATCTTCTGGTTCGGGCGGTCGCCCTCGAATTCGACTTCGACCAGCGTCTTGCCGCCGCCGGTCAGTTCGGCGCCAATCAGCGGGCGGAAGCCTTCGGCGGCGAAAGCGGGGGCGGTGGCGGCCAGCACCAGCGTGGCTGCGGTCAGAACAGTCTTGATTTGCATGGTTTCTCCCTCTCAGGATCGCTGCGGCCTGAATGGCCGCGTGAGTGCATGAAAAAGCGCGCTCGCCACAACGGTGAGCGCGCTGGGCGCGATCCTAGCCGCGGGGTGGGTCAGTTTCTCGGGTAGTTGCGCATTGACAACGAGGCGGCACTAGGAAGTGCGCGAATTGCCCGGTGCCGACTCCAGCAACCTCACCAAAACGTGCAGTGCCCGGTTGACAGGCGTCGGCACGCCCAGCGCCTGGCCGCGCCGGACGATGAAACCGTTCAGGTGGTCAATCTCGCTCGGCTTGCCGCGCATCAGGTCTTGCGCGGTCGACGAGAACTGGCCCGGCATCGTCGCGGCAATGCGCTGCACCGCCGGCCACGGATCGGCCAGCGTGACGCCGCTGGCCTGGGCCACCGCGACGCATTCGGCCACGATGTCGCGCATCAGCGGCAGCACACCATCCCCCTGCACCAACTGGCCGTAAGGCAAGCGGCTGATCGCCGACAGCGCGTTGTAGGCGCAATTGAGCACCAGCTTGCTCCACAGGGCTGCGTCCACGTCCTGAGCCAGCTCGACTGCCACGCCAGCCTGCGTGAACAGGGCCTGCACCGCTTCGGGCGAGGGCTGGCTGCCCTGTGCCGCCCAGCGCGCCAGCACCAGCTCGCCGCGGCCGTGGTGGCGCACGTGGTCCGGCGCCATCATCTCGGCCGCCACGTAGACCACCGCCGCCGCGACCTGGTTCGATGGCGACAGCCGCGCCGCCAACCTGGCGGCGTTGTCGACGCCGTTCTGCAGGCTCAGCACCACCGCGTGCGACGGCAGGTGCGGCGCCATCTGGGTGCCGGCACTCTCGGTGTCGCCCGATTTCACGCAGCACAGCACCAGCGCGCAGTCGGCCAGCGCGGAGGCGTCGGTGCTGGCCTGGACGGGGAACCGCTCATCGAAGCTCTGCGCCTGCAGCCGCAGGCCCTCGTCGCGCAAAGCGGCGACCTGGGCCGGCCGACCGATGAAGACCACGGGCACGCCGGCGCGCGCCAGCATCGCCCCGTAGTAGCCACCCACTGCCCCCGTACCCATCACGCCGATTTTCATGGGGGTGACCATACCGCAGGCTTTTGCAACAGGCGGGCTGTGGACACTACGCACGGGGTGCCGCCCAACTGCCGGCATCATCCGACCTACCCACGCCCACGCCATGGAACCGCCACGCTGCCTGCGCCGAACGACCGCGGATCGCCGCCGCGGCGTTGCCTGAGCATGTCGGCGGCGATTGCCTACAAACTGCTGGCGGTCATGCTGATCGTTGGCTTTGGCTACATCGTCGGCCGCCTGCGCTGGCTCGGGGCGGCCGAGGCCGAGCCGGCGCGGGTGCTGTCCAACGCCGCGTTCTACATGTTCGCGCCGGCGCTGTTCTTCCGCACCACCGCCCGGCTGGATCCGGCCGCACTGCCCTGGCCGATGATTGCCGCGTTCTTCGTGCCGGTGGTCGCGCTGATGCTGGTGCACTACGCCGCGCAACGTTGGCGCCGGGTCGAACGTGGCCTGCCGGCCGCCGCGCCGGCGGTGCGGACAATCGCGGTGGCCTTTGGCAACTCGCTGCAGATCGGCATTCCAATCGCCGCCGGTGTCTTCGGCGAGACCGGCCTTGGCCTGCACCTCGCGCTGGTCAGCGTGCATGCTTTGGTGCTGCTGCTGGTGGTCACGACGCTGGTCGAGTTGGACCTGGCGCGCGAGCGGGCACAGGGCGCGAGCCGAGTCGGCGGCCTGGGCGCGGTGCTGTGGGCGACGCTGCGCAACACCGTCGTCCACCCCGTGGTGCTGCCGGTGCTGGCGGGCGCGGCCTGGCGGGCCACGGGGCTGCCGCTGCCCGGCCCGGTCGACGAGGTGCTGCAATTGCTCGGCACCGCGGTGGTGCCGCTTTGCCTGACGCTGATCGGCATGTCGCTCGCCTACCTGGGTTTCCCCCGCTCGCTGCGTGGTGCGCTGGGGCTGACGCTGCTGAAGCTGATCGTCCAGCCGGCGCTGGTGTGGGCGGTGGCCTGGGGCGTCTTCGGGCTGCGCGGCTTGCCGTTGCAGGTCGTGGTGATGCTCGCGGCACTGCCGTCGGGCACGAATGCGTTGATGTTCGCCCAGCGCTACCGGGCACAAGAGGCCGAAACCACCGCGGTCAACGTGATCTCGACACTCGCTTTCGTGGCCACCGCGCCGGCCTGGCTCTGGTTACTGACTGCTTTCAGTAACATCGACTGACGGGTTGTCCCGCAGGCCGGGGCGTACCGCGCCGTGCGCCGGCGTGAAAGAATGCCGCATCGTTGGCGCCAAGGAAGTAGGCGGGCGCGGGCGTTCGATCGACCTGCCCAGGAACTGACCTGCCTTACAGAACCGTTCATGGACAGTCGACCCATCTCGCCGAACCCTCCCGCTACAGAACCTCGCTTCGATGTGTTCATCCGCCTGCCCCGCGGCATGAGCCCCGAGGAGGCACAGCAGCGCGTCGAGCGGGCCGGATTGACACCGGCCCAGGGCGCCAGCATCTGCGCCGCCTTGCGCCAGGTGCCGGTGGTGCAGGTGCGCAAGTCGATCGACGAGTTGCGCGCCCGCAAGACCGAGCACCAGTTGAGCCTGGCCGGCCTGAAGGTCGAAGTCAAGCGCGTGCCGAAGGCCGCCCAGGCGGCCGGGGCGCCAGTGATTCCCGATGCGTCGCATGAGTCGGCCGACACGACGGCGCTGGCGCCCCCGGTGGCGCAGGCGCCGGCCGTGGCCGCGGCTGCCACGGTGGCGGTCGTGCAGCGTGTCGCCGCGGCGCCGGCCACCCCATCGCCGCCGCTGCCACCAGCGCCGCCGGCCGTCCCGCCGGCACCGGCGCCGCCGCCCCCTCGCCTGGAACGCCAGCACGCCGAGGACCCGGAAGACTTCGAGTTCAACCTGCAGCCTGGCCCGGACGACGACGAAGACACGATCTATTCGCCGCAGAGCACCCGGCCGGCCACCCAGCCGGGGCCGTCGACCGAGCTGCCGCCTCGCGATGCGCCG
>NZ_DASUNH010000143.1:0-30568 GCF_036277275.1 Ideonella sp.
GCCAGCTGCGCGACGCGATCTGGTTCGGCCGCGCCGAACCCTTGCCAGGCAAGGTGCGCCTGGCCTTCCGCCTGAGCCTGGACGAGTTCCAGGGCCAGCAGCGGCTGCAGATGGTGGTCGAGGCTGCGGTCTAGGTGGCGATTTAGGCGCCGGTCTGGGCGCCATCGTTCACTTTCGAGCGGAAGCAGCCACCTCGCGCCACTGCACCGACTGCACCCGCCCTGGCGCCAGCTCCAAGGCGACGTCGAAAGCCGCCACCGCTTCGGCCGGACGGTCGAGTTCGAGCAGTACTTCGCCCAGCAGCTCGTTGCTCGGCTTGCGGATCGTCGGTGGGCCGAATTCGTAGGGCAGCGCGATCTCGTCGGCTGCCGCCTGCCGCAGCATGGTCAGTGCAGATTCGGCATCACCTTGGCGCAGCGTCTGCAGGCCTCGAAGCTGTGCCAAGTGGATCTGCAGCGACTTGCGCGACGGGTGCTTGGCCGGTAGACCGGCGGCATCGATCGCGGCAAGCACTCGCGCCGCCGATGCTTCGGCACGCTCCACGATGCGGGGCGGCAAATCACGCTTCGGTTGCCTCAGCGCCACGAACGCATCGACATAGTCGCGCTCGAACTGGGCGAGCGGCACGGCCGACAGGTCGGCACTGAGCGACTCCATCTCGCCGCCCCAATCGCCGGTGTCGATGAGGTAGCGCGACCGCATCGCGGCGAAGCTGGCGGCCGAGCTGCCATCGACGTCCAGCAGATCGGCCCCCTCTGACAGGTAGGGCCGCTTCTGCGCCTCTTCGGCACAGGCGACGAGCACGCGTCGCGCATCCATCAACCGGCCCTGCTGCAGGTAACCGTACTCCAGCCACGACAGCCCATGCCCGCAACCCGCGGGCGGCCGGCCCTTGGCAGCACGGGCCTGTTCAGCAATCTTCGTGGCGGTCTCGTTGGCCTTCACCACGTCATCCCACAGGCCCATCGCGATGAAGATGTGCGAGGTCATGTGCTGCGCATGGGCCGCCGCCGGCGCGATCTTCGAATAGGCGCGGGCTGCGGCCAGGCCGAGCGGCGCATGCAGCGGGTCGTCGACCGCATGGATCAGGTAGTGGGCGGCGCCAGGGTGCTTCGGGTTGGCGTGGAACGCCTCGGTCATCAGCGCGGCGGCCTTCATGTAGCTGGGCAGGTGGCGCCCTTCGTGCGAGGTGCCCATCAGCGACAACGCGTAGAAACAGGTGGCATCGATGTCGTTTGGAAAGCGTTCGTGCAGCGCACGCATCGCCTCGGCATAGCGCCGGTCCCGCTCCAGCTTGCTGCCCTCGCCGTAGAGCACTTCGAGCGCATCCAGGTAGGCCTGCTCGCGTTCGGTCTTCGCTTTCGCGCGGCGCTGCTGCGGCGTTTCGCCCAGGCGCAGCAGCACCGCGCGCGCAGCGTTGCGGTTCTGCTGCGCCCACAGCGGATGGTTGTGGGTCATCGCCTCGCCCCAGTAAGCCATCGCAAAGCTCGGATCGGCCTTCTGCGCGCGCTGAAACGCCTCGGCCGCCGACCCGTATTCAAAGTTGTGCAACTGCGCGAGGCCGATCAGAAAGTCGCGTTGTGCGGCCTTGGCGCCGGAGTTGGCGAAGCTGACGGATCCCACATGGCTCGACGGGATCGCCGCGTCGATACCGTGTGCCTGAGAGGTCAGCGAGGCAACTCCCCATGCCAGCGCCAGCCCGATGGTGGTGGCCAATCGCGTCTTCGTCATGACGATATCTCCCGGAGTCGAAGGCGCGATGTTGCCACCACCTATCATCGAATGACGCGACATGGACGGAGGTGTCATGAGGGGAAGTCGACGAACTGCAGCCTGGATCACCGCTGCTTTGCTGGCATTGACGCTGGCAGCAGGCTGCAGCGAAAGAATGGCGCCACGCATGGCCATGGCGAAGAAAGAAGTGTCGGCCGCTGGTGAGGCCTCACCAGCGGACAGGCATCTGGCCTACGAGCACACCGTGGGCGTCGACGTTCCGGAGGGTGAGATCGCCAAGGTCTCCGGCGCGGTGCAGGCCACCTGCCGAGAGCTGGTGGCCGAAGGCTGCGAATTGCTGAATTCCTCCCTGAACACCGGCCGGCATTCGCACGCTTCGCTGAAGTTTCGCGCGAGCCCGGCGGGCGTGCGCAAGCTGATTTCCAGTCTGGGTCAACTTGGCGAGATCGTCGACCAGTCGACCACGGCCGAAGATCTCGCACGGCCGTTGGCCGACACCGCTCGCAAGGTGGCGATGCTGACCGACTACCGCGCGAAGCTCGAAGCCCTGCGCCATCAGGCGCGCCTCGACGCGGACACCCTCATCAAGCTGACGCGCGAGCTGGCCCAAGTGCAGGCCGACCTGGAAGCCGCGCAGGGCGAACAGGTTTTTCTGCGCAAGCGGGTCGACCTGGAGATCCTTCACGTTCAGATCCACCCACTTCGCGCCGGGTCGTTCTGGCGCCCGATCCGCGAGGCCGGTGCGGACTTCGGATCCAACCTCTCGCAGGGCATCGCCAGCGCCGTCGTCGGCGTGGCCTATCTGCTGCCCTGGGGTCTGTTGCTGGGGCTGCTGATCTGGGCGGGGCGGGCGCTGTGGAAACGCCGGCGGCGCGTTCCGTCCGCACCTGCCGCGGGATAGCCGGCCCAGACGGCGGCACAGCAACGCCCATGCAGTCCGCAGTTGTCAACCAAGGTTGACAGCGCGGCAACCGTCAACTATGGTTGACGAATGTTGGAGCCGAAGACCCTGCCCTCTCCCGACGATCCGGCCGAAGCGCTGGCCGCCGTGGTCGCGCTGCGCCAGATGGCAGACCGCCTCGAGCGGCGAGCCGTCGCCAGCGCGCTCAAGCAGGGCTGGACCTGGACGCAGATTGCCGATGCGCTGGGCGTGACCAAGCAGGCGGCGCACAAGCGCCTGTCGGCTCCTTGACTCAAGCGGACGAACCGGAGGCCTCATGTTCCAGCGGATCAGCCAGAAATTTCGAGACATGGCGACGATCAAGGCTCTGTGCGAGCAGGCCGAGGCGCACGCCCGGCGCAGCGGCCACGCCGAGCCCGGTGCCGAACACTTCGTGCTCGCGGCAATCGACCTGCCGGACGGCAGCGCCAGACGCGCCTTCGCACAGGTCGGCGCCGACTCGGTCGACTTCGCGAACGCCATCCTGCGGCAGCAGGCCGAGGCGCTGCAGGCAGTCGGCATCCACGCCGACCCCGGCTTGCTGGCGCCCGATGAAGCGGCGCACAGCCAACCGATACCCCGCCTGTACGCGTCTCAACCTTCGGCCCGCCGGCTGTTCGAGCTGCTGACCGGGGTGCAGCAACAGCATCCCCGGGATCCGCTCTCCGGCGCTCACGTGCTGCTGGCCGTGACGCAAATGCAGCAGGGTGTGGTCGCGCGCAGTCTTCGGGCGATGGGCATCGAGGCCGATGCCTTGGCGGCTGCAGCAGCGGCTCAGCTTCGCGCGGCGGCCGAGACCTGAGACGCCGGCGATCGGTTGTGTACGTATTCAGGCGACGCTGACCGCTTCCAGCCGACGGCCTTCGGCATCGAATGCCAGCAGGTGCTGGGGCTCGGCGCCGAGCCTGACGTTGGCACCGCGAACCAGCGCGCCATCCGCGGCGGGCACCTTGAGCGACAGCGGCTCGGACAGACCAGGCAAGCTGACGTACGCGACGCTGATGTCGCCCAGTTGTTCGACAGTGTCCACCGCCCCAGCGATCGCGAAGCCAGCCGCCTCATCGACCCATTTCAGGTGCTCCGGTCGCACGCCCACCGTGGCCACACGGCTTGTGGCAATGCCCTGCGCGTGCGGCCAGCGCAGCATCCCTCCCGGCACCTCGAGCGCCGTGTCACTGGCGCCTTGCACCGGCAGGAAGTTCATCCGCGGAGAGCCGAGGAACCCGGCCACGAAACGGTTGACGGGCTGCTGGTAGACCTGCATCGGTGCGCCGACCTGCTCGATGCGGCCGTTGTTGAACACCGCGATGCGATCGCCCAGCGTCATCGCCTCGACTTGGTCGTGCGTGACGTATACGATCGTCGTGCCGAGGCTGCGGTGCAGGTGCGCCAGCTCGATGCGCATCTGTGTGCGCAATGCAGCGTCGAGGTTCGACAGCGGCTCGTCGAACAGAAAGACCTTCGGCTCGCGTACGATCGCGCGGCCGATCGCCACGCGCTGGCGCTGGCCGCCGGACAACTCCTTCGGTCGCCGCGCGAGCAGCGCGCTCAATTGCAGCCGTTCGGCCGCTCGCTGTACCGCGGCGTTGATCTGCGCCTTCGTCTTGCCGGCCATGCGCAGGCCGAAACCCAGGTTCTCGGCGACCGTCATGTGCGGGTACAGCGCATAGCTCTGGAACACCATCGCGACACCACGCTGCGCCGGCGGCAGGTCGGTCACATCGGTGTCACCGATCAGGATGCGGCCGGCACTCGGCTCTTCCAGCCCGGCCAGCATGCGCAACGTGGTGCTCTTGCCGCAGCCGGATGGGCCGACCAGCACCATGAACTCGCCTTCGTTGACCTGCAGGTCCAACCCCTGCACCACCGGTGCGCTGGCGCCCGGGTAGGTCTTGGCGACGGCTTCGAAGCGGACGGCCGACATCTCAGGGTGCCTTCGGTGGTTCGGCGCCGGCGTGCTGCGCCTCGATGAACGCGCGGTACCAGTGCGCGCTGTCTTTGGCGGTGCGCGCCTGCGTTTCGTAGTCGACATGGAACAGGCCGAAGCGCTTGGCGTAGCCCGAGTTCCATTCGAAGTTGTCGAGCAGGCTCCAGTAGAAGTAGCCGCGCACGTCGACCCCCAGCTCGATCGCGCGGGCCAACGCCGCCAGGTGCTCGCGCAGGTAGGCCACGCGCTCGGCGTCGGCCACGCGGCCGTCGGCGTCGACACGGTCTGCGTTCGCCATGCCGTTCTCGGTGATGTAGATCGGCGGCGGCGAGTACTCGCGCGTGATGCGCACCAGGTGCTGCGTCAGCGCCTTCGGGTAGATCTCCCAGCCCATGTCGGTGAAGCCATGCTGGCCCGGTGCCGGCACCTTGGGCTGTTGGGTGCTGATGTAGCTGCGGGTGTAGAAATTGACGCCGAGGAAGTCCAGCGGCTGCGCGATCTCGGCCAGGTCGCCGGCCTCCATGCGCGGCGCATCGGCACCGAGATACTCCAGCACGTCGGCCGGGTACTGGCCACGGAACACCGGATCCATGTACCAGCGCACGTTCAGCCCGTCGTCCAGACGCGCGGCGCGGCGGTCTGCTTCCAGCTCGGTCGCCGGAAAGGCCGGGGTATGGTTCAGCACGATGCCCAGCTGCGTGCGCGTCTCGGCCCGCATGGCCTGGATCGCGCGGCCATGAGACAGCAGCAGGTGGTGCGAAGTCTGCATCGCCGCGGCGCGGTTGGTCTTGCCGGGCGCGAACTGTGCGGTCTCGTAACCGAGTGTCGCGACGCACCACGGCTCGTTCAACGTGGCGATGGTCGTGAGCCGATCACCGAAGCGGCGTGCCACTTCGGCCGCGTAGTCGGCGAAGTGCGGCACGATCTCGCGCGCCGGCCAGCCGCCCAGTTGCGTGTGCAGCGCCAGCGGCAGGTCCCAGTGGTACAGCGTCGCATGCGGCGCGATGCCGGCTTCGAGCAGGCTGTCGATCAGGCGGTCGTAAAAGGCGAAGCCGGCTTCGTTCCACGCGCCGCGGCCCAGCGGCTGTACGCGCGGCCACGCGAACGAGAAGCGGTAGGCCTTCAGGCCCAGCCATTTCATCAGCGCCACGTCGTCGCGGTAGCGGTGGTAGTGGTCGCAGGCCACATCGAGGTTCGATCCATCGTTGATGCGGCCCGGCTCGCGGCAGAAGGCGTCCCAGATCGACGGGCCCTTGCCGTCGAGCGCGCCGGCGCCTTCGATCTGCGCGGCGCTGGTGGCCGAGCCCCAGGCAAAGTCGGGGCGAAAGGCTGCGCGGTGGGCCGCCGCAGCGAAGTTCGTGTCGTTCGAGTTCATCGTCATCCAGGTGCGAGGAATCGGTGGAGCGCGGTCAGCCGCGCACCGCGCCAGAGGTCAAACCCGCGACGAGCCGCCGCGCGCTGAAGAAGAAGGCCACCAGCAGCGGCAGCATCGCGATGGCGCTGCCGGCCATCAGTGCGCCCCACTCGGTGTTGTTGGGGCTTTGCATCGAGCGCAGCGCCAGCGGCAGCGTGTAGTGCTCGACCGAGCGCATCACCACCAGCGGCGCCATGAAGTTGTTCCACGACGCAATGAAGGTGATCAGCCCCAGTGTGCCGAGTGCCGGCCCGAGCAGCGGCAGCACCACGCTCCAGAAGATGCGGAACTCGTTGCAACCGTCCATGCGCGCCGCGTCGAGCAAATCCTTCGGGATCGCCGAGCCGATGTACTGGCGCATCATGAAGATGCCCAAAGCGCTCGCGGCGGCCGGCACGTACAGCGCACGCGGTTCGTCGATCCAGCCCAGCACGTCCATCACCATGAAGCTGGGGATCATGTTGAGGAAGCTCGGCAGCATCATCGAGCCCAGCACCACCGCGAACAACGGCTTCTTGAAGCGGAACTCGTAGACGGCGAATGCATAGCCGGCCAGCGCGCACAGCAGCAGGTTCAGCGCCGTCGTCAGCACCGCGACATACACGCTCATGCCGAGGTTGCGCCAGAACGGCAGCCGCTCGGTCAGCAGATCGATGTTGGTCAGCAGCGCCGAGCCAAACCACACCGGCGGCGGCGAGTTGAAGATCGCCGCGCGGCCGTGCGTCGCGAAGACGAAGGTGAACCAGAACGGCGCGACCAGCAGCAGCGCACCAGCCCCCACCAAGGCCCAGGCCGCCACCGAGCCGGGACCCAGATCACGACGACGCATGCTGCCCTCCCGTTCGGCCAAAGAGCTTGCTGTTGCCCCAGGTCAGCGCCGCGATGATCAGGAACAGCAGCCACGACACTGCCGACGCGGTGCCAAAGTCACCATCGCTGAAGGCCATCCGGTACATGAAGATCGCGCTGGTCATCACCGACTGGCTGACACCCTTCTCGGGGTCGACCAGGATGAACGGTTCTTCGAACAGCTGCAGGTTGCCGATGATCGTCAGCGTGACGGCGAAGAAGATCATCGGCTTGAGCAATGGCAGCGTGATGAAGCGGAACTGTTGCCAGCTGCCGGCGCCGTCCAGCGTCGCCGCTTCGTACAGCTCGTTGTCGATCACCTGCAGTGCCGACAGGTACAGCACCAGGTTCCAGCCGAGAAAGCGCCAGAAGACGACGAAGGCCACCGCGGGTTTGGTGTACGCGGCGTCGCCCAGCCAGTCGATCGGCTCGCTCATCCACGGGCCCAGCACCGCGTTGATGACGCCGTAGTCTTTCGAGAACAGCGTGCTGAAGATCAGCGCGATCGCGACGCTGGAGGTGATGTAGGGCACGAAGTACGCCGCCACCACCGCGTTGCGACTGCGCTTCAGGTGCCGATGGATGAAATACGCCAGCGGCAAAGCGACGAAGTGCTGCGGCACGCCTGACACCAATGCGAACCACAGCGTGTTGTAAAGCGACTTGTGGAACCACGGGTCGGTGGCGGCGAACACGAAGTTCTCGAGCCCGACCCAGCGCATCGCGGCCAGGCCGGCGGCCGGGTCCCACTGGTGCAGCGACAGCCAGATCGAGAACAGCAGCGGAAACACGCCGAACACGATGAACAGCACGAAGAACGGCGCGATGAACAGGTACGGCGCCCAGCGGCGCATGCGCCAGGTGGCACCGGGCTTGCGAGCATGCGTGCCCGGCGCCGCGTGCGCGGCGGGCGACGTGCTGGTCGGGACGGCGTAGGTCTGATCCACGCGCGGCTCCTTCAGCGGCGCGCCCGGCGCTCGATCAGCGCGCGCGCATCGGCCAGTGCGGCAGGAATCGCCTTGCCCTCGGCAACGACCTTCTCGAACTCGTCTCGGATCACGTCGGTGGCCATTGCGTCGTACTTGGTCACCGGCGTAGCCGGCACCTGCGCGGCGATCTCCCTCCACAACTTGCGCGCCGGCTGGCCGCCGAGGAAGGCGAGCGGCTCGTCCATCACCGGGTCGTTCTGCGCTTCGATCAGCGCGGGGAAGGTGTCGAGCACCTTCAACGAATTCAGCTGCGTGGCCTTGTTCGTCGTCATGAAGCGGATGAAGTCCCACGCTTCGGGTTTGTGCGCCGCCTTCTTCGGGATCGCGTAGAACGAGCCGCCGTAGCTGCCGGCCTGGCCGCTGGGCAGCACCGCGGAGCGCCACAGGCCCTTGGTGTCCGGCGCGAGCCAGTTCTTCAGGTGGCCCGTGAGCCAGGCGCCCATCATCTGGCTCGCGATGCGGCCCTGCTTGAAGCCGGCGGCCCAGTCGTTGGTCCACGGCGACACCTTCGCGTCGAGCCCGGCCTGGCGCGCCGCGCGGCCGAGTTCGAATGCGCGCACGAAGCGTGGGTTGTCGACCAACACCTTGCCCTGCGCATCGAAGTACAGGCCCTCGCCGTCTTTCAGGCCGGTGCGCAGCACGATGTCGCGGATGTCGGCCGCATCGGCCAGCAGGTAGGCGCCGGTCTTCGCCTTGATCTTCTTGCCGGCCTCGATGTAGCTTTCCCAGCTCTTCGTCAGCTCGGCTTCGGTCACGCCCGCCTTATCGGCCACGTCCTTGCGGTACAGCAGCGTGCCGGGGCCGATGTCGGCCGGCATCGCGGCGAGGTTGCCCTTGCTGCCTGTCGCTTGGGCGAAGGTGTACTTGACGAATTTGTCGCGCAGCGCCTGCGCGTTGTACGGCGCGGCATTGAGGTCTTCGAGACCACCGCTCTCGGCGAACTTGCCGATGAAGCGGAAGTCGACCGCCATCACGTCGGGCAGGCCCGAGCCGGTGGCCAGCGCGGTGGTCATCGCGGTGTGGTGATCGGCATACTGCAGCGAGACGATCTTCAACTCGACCTGCGGGTACTGCTTCTGAAAGCTCTCGGCCGCGGCCTTGGACGCACGGTCCAGGTCCGGAAACGTGGCCACCATCAGCGTGGTCTTCTCAGCCCACGCGGCGTGGCTGAGCACCAGCGCAAAGGTGCAAGCCGTGGCCTTGCTGAACATGGTGATCGCGTCCTCGCGGTGAAAAACTTCGGTCTGAAAAAGGACCCGGCGCCGGCTGTGTGGGGGCGGGCGCCGGGAAAAGCTTCGGCGTGGGAACTGCCGGGGCCGCGAGAGGAGCGACCCCTGGGGCGATCAGAAGCGATAGCCCATCTTGGCGCCGTAGGTGCGTGGCGGGTTGTAGAACGAGGTCCAGGCGGTGCCGTTGACCCACGAGGCGTCGGTCTTCACATGCTCGTCCGATGCGTTGACGACGAAGCCCTCGATGAACCAGCGGCCCTTCGGCTCTTCGTAGCGCAGGCTCAGGTCGACGGTGGCGTAGGCGTCCTGGAAGCGCGCATCGGGCGTGGCACGGGCCGCGGCCGATGCGTTCGGGCTGATGTCGCCGAAGGGGCCGAGCTTGGTGCGCGTCTGGTAGTGCACCTGTGCACGCGGCACCACCAGGCCACCGCCAGGCATCGTGAAGTCGTGCTCGTAGGCGAAGGTGGTCGAGAACTTCGGGGCGTGCGGCATCTGCTCGCCCTTCAGGTTCTGTGCGTTGTCTTCTTCGCCGCAGTTCAGCAGCGCCGAATCGCAGGTCAGGAAGTCGTCGTACTTGGCATCCAGGAACGACAGGTTGCCGCTGAAGCGGTCGGCCTTGGTCAGGCGCCAGCTCCACTCGACCTCGACACCGCTGATCGTGGCCTTGGCGGCGTTGCTCGTCACGAGTTGCTGCTGGCGACCGCCGGTGCCGTCGTCGCCGGTGTACTCGATCGAGCTGACCTGCATGTCCTTGTACTTCATCATGAAGGCCGCGACGTTGATCGCCAACGAGCGATCGAACAACTCTGTCTTCAGGCCCAGCTCGTAGTTCGTCAGGAACTCGGGCTTGTGGCGACGGCCGCCGTCCGACAGGCCGCCGGACTTGAAGCCTGTCGACACGGTGCCGTAGGCCAGCAGGTCCTTGCTCGGCTTGAATTCGACGCGGCCGAGGTAGGTGTTGGCGGTGTCCTCGGTCTTGCCGTCGTTGTGGCCACCGCCCGGCCAGGTGCCGTAGTCGGGTGCCGGCAGCACGTCGTCGTAGTCGCTGTTGCAGGTCTCGCGGTTGACCGGGCCGCCCGGGCCGATCAGGTGGCCCCCGGAGCCGACGGTGGCACCGAATTGCGGGCAGACCCAGTTGCGGCCACCCACGTCTTCTTTCTTCTCCGAGGTGTGGCGTGCACCGGCGGTGATCGCCCATTCCTTGTTGAACTTGAACGTGCCCTGGCCGAAGACAGCCTGGGACGACAACGTGCGTTGCGGCTGGATGAACGACATCGCCCATGCGGTGTCGGTGTCGGCCACCGGGTTGACGATGATCGGGCCGGTCGTGCCGATGACGGGTGACGTCGAGATATCGATGTCGAAGCGGATGCGGTTGTCTTCGTTGATCGAGAACAAGCCGGCGATCCACTGGAACGCGCCGTCGTCGGTCGACTTCAGGTTCAGTTCATGGGTGTTGTTGTCGAAGCGCGACCACTCGGTGCGGTGCTCCTGCTTGAAACCCGGCGAGACGCCTGCATCGTTGTCGCTCGCATTGGTGCGCGACATGCTGCTGATGCTGCCGATGTAGCTCAGCTCGATCGCCGGCGTGATCGCCCAGTCGATGCGGGTGCGGAAGGTGGTGTTGTCCTGGTCGAGCGCCCCCGGCGTGTCGATCAGCGCCGAATTCCACTTCTGGCCTTCGCGCGGGGTCTGCATCAGCGAGACGTTGCCGGTGCCCTGGTCGCGGTAGTACTCGAGCGCGGTCGTCGTGCGCAGGTTCTCGGTGATGTCCCAGAGCAGCGTCGTGCGAATGCCTTGCTGGTCAGTGGCGCCGTATTTGCGCGCACCGGGCTGCACGTAGGAGCGTTCCTGGTACTCGACCCAGCCGTCCTGCCGGTCGCTGATCGCGGCGATGCGCAGCGCAGCGGTCTCGGCCAGCGGCACGTTCATCGCAGCCTGTATGCCGATGTGGTTGCGGTCGCCGACGACGACACCGAACGAGCCGCTCGAATCGCCGAACTTTGGCTTCGCGGTCACCAGGTTGACCGACCCGGCGGTTGCGTTGCGACCGAACAGCGTGCCCTGCGGGCCGCGCGCCACTTCGACGCTGGCCAGGTCGTACATCAGCACCGTGGCTCCCTGCGGCCGCGGCGAGTAGACACCGTCGACGTGGAAGGCCACGGCCGGGTCACCCAGCTCGGTGTGGTTGGTCGAGCCGACCCCGCGCAGGAAGACGTGCACGCCGCCCGAGTCGCCGTGCTGCTCCACGCTCAGGTTGGGCACCAGTGCCTGCATCGTCGACAGATCCTTGACCTGGGCTTTCTCCAGGTCCTTGGCCGAGAAGGCCGACACGGCGAGCGGGGTGTCCTGCACCAGCGTCAACCGCTTCGTCGCGGTGACGGTGATTTGCTCGACCGCGCTGGATGCCGGCGGTGCGTCCGCAACCGGCTTGTCTTGCGCCATCACACCGGCGCCGGAGAGAACGGCAACCGGCACCAAGGCCGTCACCACATGCTTCTTGCTGATCACCACCATGTCTCCTTCTGTCGTTTGTCGTGGCCTTTGCGCCGCGATGTGTGGCCCTCACCAGCGGACCACCGCTGCCGTCTCGCCTTTGCGATATGACAACGTTGTCTAATCTGGTGCGCCGAATTCTGACAACGCTGTCATTTAGCGTCAACCACGGGTCTTCCCGAAGCTTTCATCGGCGGGTGACAGCGCGCGCCACGGCGACCGTCAGGCCTTGCGCGCGGCCGTGCGGCCCTTGCGCGACGCCAGCGCCAAGGTCGAATCGCGCGGCACCACCTGGTGCGGCAGCACGCGCTCGCTGGATGACGACTCGCCATCGGCGCCTGCCGGCGTCACCAGCATGTCGACCGCCATGCGCGCCATGTCCTCGATCGGCTGGCGCACCGTCGTCAGCGGCGGCCAGACCAGCGTCGCCGCGGGTGAATCGTCGAAGCCGGCGATCGACAGCTCGGCCGGCACCTGCAGCCCCAGCCGCTGCGCGGCCGACAGCACGCCCAGCGCCATGTCGTCGTTGCTGGCGAACACGGCAGTCGGTCGATGGCGTTGGGCCAGCAGATGGTGGGCACCGGCCACGCCGCTGGGAAACGTGAAGTCGCCTTGGTAGACCAGCGATTCGTCGACCGCCAGCCCGTGCGCCTTCATCGCGCGCTTGAAGCCCTGGAAGCGCAGTTTGGACGCCGCCTGATCGGTGGCGCCGCGGATGAACGCGATACGCTCATGGCCCAGCTCGATCAGCAGCTCGGTCACTTCTTCGGCGGCGCGCACGTCGTCCATCCGCACCGTCAGCAGCGCGGGGTCGTGCTCGCCGGGCGAGATCAGCACCGTCGGCGTGCCGCTCTCGGCCAGCACCTTCAGCACCTGCGGGTTGTCGCACAGCGGCGGCGTCAGGATCATGCCGTCGGGCCTCAGCGCGGCGACCATGCGGTCGACCTGGGCCTCGATGTCCGGCGCATCGTCCTCGATCGACTCGACGACCAGGTGGTAGCCGGCTTCGCGACAGCGCACCGCGGCGCCCTTCTGCACCCCGCCGACGAAGGAGGCACTGGGGTCGTAGTACAGCAGCCCGATCAGGTAGCTGCGCGCGCCGGCGAGGCTGCGCGCCGACAGCTTGGGCCGGTACTTCAGCTGCGCCACCACGGCCAGCACCTGTTCACGCGTCTGCTCGTGAACACCGGCTTCGCGGTTCAGCACGCGCGAGACGGTCTTGATCGAAACCCCGGCCTCGCGGGCCACGTCGATGATGGTGGGGGCGGACGATGCTCGGCTGCTCACAGGGGCCTTGTTCTAGACGATGGGCTGAAGGCCTCGCACTGTGCCACAGCCGCCCCGCGGCTGCATTCATCCAGCGCTTCGGCGTCAAGCCGGCCTGGCAGAGCGTTTGCAGCACGGCGACAATGGTGCACCGGGACGACGTGGTCACCGACCAACCGCCCGAGACTCCCCCCGCTCCTCCTTCCTGGCCTGTCGTGTCTTCCGTTCTTTCGACCCTGCCTGCGCTGCGCCAGCGCCTGCGCGCCCTGGGCGCCAATCCGAAGCATGAAGAGCGCGTGCTGCGCCTGTGGGCCAACGCGCTGCCGCAGACCAGTGGCCGCCGCAAGCTCGAAGACTTCATGCCGCAGACGCTGCGCCAGGCCTTGCCTGCGCTCGACGAAGAGCTGCAAGCGCTGGCCACGGTGCGCTCGGAGCACCCAGCCGAAGATGGCTCGGCCCGGCTGCTGGTCGAGCTGGGTGACGGGCAGACTGTCGAGAGCGTGCTGCTGCCGCGTGATGGCCTGTGCGTGTCGACGCAGGTGGGCTGCGCGGTCGGGTGCCTGTTCTGCATGACCGGCAAGGACGGGCTGCTGCGCCAGGTCGGCAGCGCCGAGATCATTGCGCAGGTGGCGCTGGCACGCCGCCGCCGGGCGGTGAAGAAGGTCGTCTTCATGGGCATGGGTGAGCCGGCCCACAACCTGGACAACGTGCTCGATGCGATCGATCTGCTCGGCACGGCGGGCGCGATCGGCCACAAGCAGCTCGTGTTCTCGACGGTTGGTGATCGCCGTGTCTTCGAGCGCCTGCCATTGGGCCGCGTGAAGCCGGCGCTGGCGCTGTCGCTGCACACCACCAAGCCCGAGCTGCGCGAACAGCTGTTGCCGCGTGCGCCCCGCATCGCCCCCGATGAACTGGTGGAGCTGGGCGAGCAGTACGCCCGCCGCACCGGCTACCCGATCCAGTACCAGTGGACGCTGCTGGCCGGCGTCAACGATGGCGACGACGAGATCGACGCGATCGAACGTCTGCTGAAGGGGAAGTACGCGATCCTGAACATGATCCCGTACAACCAGGTCGATGGGCTCGACTACCGGCGCCCGAGCTGGGAGCGTGCCGCCGAGATCGCCCGCACACTGCACCGCCGCAGCATCTTGACCAAGCTGCGCCAGTCGGCGGGGCAGGACGTCGAAGGCGGCTGCGGCCAGTTGCGGGCCCGCTCGGCAGCCGCGACGCCGATCACCTTGCATCGCCGCGCGTCGACCGGCGCCTGAGCAACGCTACGGCTTTCCGTAGCGCCCCGCGCTGCGTCGCGGCCATGCCCGATTCGACCCGCGCCTGGCGGCTTCGGTCGCACCGCGGCTGCCAGGTCTTTCGACCGCAGGCAACATCGCGCCCGAAAACCAATTCAGGAGACAGCCGATGCTGAGCAGACGTGAGTGGGCAAGAAGAACAGCCGCGGTCGCGGCCGGGGTGACACTGCCGAGCAGTTGGGCGGCAGACACCCCGCCGGCCACCCCCTCGGCGGCGCTGGCCGACATCGCGGCGCGCTATTTCGCCGATCGGATGGAGCTGGACCCGCTGCAGGGCTCGGCCACGTTGGCCGACCCGAAGTTCGAGGGCCGGCTGTCGATCACCATCGCGCCGGAAGAAGTCGCGAAGGCACGCGCGCTGAACGAGCGCGTCAAGCGTGAGCTGGCCGCCGTGCCGGCCGACAAGCTGGCGCCATCGGAGCGCCTGAGCCATGAGCTGCTGGCATGGGAGGTGCAGTCGGCCCTCGATGGTGACGCCTTTCCCACCCACCTGATGCCGATCGACCAGTACGGCGGCCTGCCGGTGGCCTTGTCCAACTGGGCCGGCGGTGATCAGACGCAGCCGTTGAAGACGCCGGCCGACTACGACAACTACCTGAAGCGTCTGCGCCGCATCGCGGACTACAACCGCCAGGCGATCGCGAACATGCGCGACGGCATGGCGCAAGGCTACACGGTGCCACGCGCGCTGGTCGAATCGGGGCTGCCGATGCTGAAGAAGCTGGCCGAACCGCGCTTCGACAAGACGCCGTTCGGCGCCGCGTTGCGTGTGCTGCCCGCCACCTTCAGCACTGCCGATCGTGCGCGCATCTCGCAAGCGTATGTACGCAGCTACGAGCGGGAGATCCGGCCGTCGATGCTGGCGCTGCTGCAGTTCCTGCAGGGCCCTTACATGCGAGCCTGCCGTGCCAGCGCCGGTGCGTCGGCCCTGCCGAACGGCGAGGCCTACTACGACCACCTGGTGCGCCTGCGCACCACTACGGCGCTGACGGCCGACGAGATCCATGCGCTTGGCTTGGCCGAGGTGGCCCGCATCCACGGCGAGATGGCGAAGCTGCAGGAGCGCTTTGGCCACAAGGGCTCGATCAATGCGTTCCTGAAGTGGCATGACGCCCAAGCGCGCTTCCGGCCCTTCCGCAGCTGGGACGACATCCTGAAGAGCTTCTATGCGCTGAACGACCAGGTCACGCCGCAGATGCCGCGCCTGTTCGGCCGCCTGCCGAAGCAGCCGCTGCAGATCCGCGAGATCCCCGAACTGCAGCGCGCGACGACCAGCTCGCACTACAACCCGCCATCGCCGGACGGCGCGCGGCCGGGCATCTTCTTCGTCGGTGCGCCCACCACGCCGACCGGATACAACAACGCCGAGATGACCTCGCTGCTGCTGCACGAGGGACAGCCTGGCCACCACTTCCACACCAGCCTGCAGTACGAGCTGGACTTGCCGGCCTTCCGCAAGTACGGCTGGAACGATCCGTTCGGCGAAGGCTGGGCGCTGTATGCCGAGACCCTCGGACACGAGATGGGCCTGTATGCCGATCCGAACCAGCACCTGGGCCACCTGAAGATGGAGCTGCTGCGCGCCGTGCGGCTGGTCACCGATACCGGCTTGCACGCGAAAGGCTGGACGCGTGAACGCACGATGGCCTACATGATGGACACCGAGGGCATCACGCCGGCCGAGGCCAAGCAGGCCACCGAGCGCTACATGGCCGCACCCGGCCAGGCCCTGGCGTACAAGATCGGGGCATTGAAGATCCAGCAGCTGCGCCAGCGTGGCAGCCAGCAACTGGGCAGCCGGTTCTCGCTGCCGGCGTTCCACGACCTGGTGCTGTCGCAGGGCACGTTGCCCCTGCAGGTGCTCGAACGCCAGGTCGACAGCTGGATCGCGCAGCAGGCCGGCGGCAAGCCCGCCTGAGCCGGCCCGCAACGACAAAGCCGGCGCAAGGCCGGCCTTGTTCATGCCATGGCGTGCGCCGTCTCAGGCTCTCAAATGCGGGGCTCGCCTTCGTCGTTGACAGTCAGCGTGGGGCCGGGCGGGAAGGTGGTCTGCACACGGTGCTCGACACCACGGAACTGGTAGCTCACGTCCCAGTAATCGGGCCGGCCTTGCGGCGGCACCGCGGCGCAACGCTGCGTCGGGCGGCTGACCACCGTTTCGCGCCCGACGTTGGCGCCGACCACCGCGCCGATGACCGCACCGCCAGCGGTGGCCAGGTCGCGCCCCGAGCCGGCGCCGATCTGGTGACCGAGGATGCCGCCCAGGATGCCGCCGACGACAGCGCCGCCGACATTCGGCTGGTTGCGGTGCTCGACGGTGACACGATCACGCTCGATCCAGCAGCGTTGCTGCTGCGGGCCGGCGAACACCGCCTGCGCGCTGGTCACCTGCGCTTCGTAGAAGCGCTCCTGCGGGCGTCGGCGCCAGTCGTAGACAGGCTCCGGAATCGGCGCATAACGCACTTCGTCGAACCATGCCGTCGGCGGCACCGGTCGCACCGACGACAGCGTGTCGTTCAATCCCATCGCGCCCAGGCTCGGGTAGCGCCCCGGTCGCAAGATCACGCACCGGCCCTGGAAGCCCGCGTGCTCGCAGGCCTCCCAGCGCTCGCCCAGCACGATGACCGACGAGGCGCGGTCGTTGAAACCGAATGGCTGGAAGCTGCCCACCTCGCCGCTGGCCTGGAAAGCCCTGCCGTGGAAGCCGCCATGCTCGAAGAAGGCGATCTGGCCCTGCACCGGGCGTGGATTGCCATGGTCATGGCCGTGGTGCCCAGCGTGTCGCGCCGGGCGCGCCGATGACAAACGATCGTTCATCCGCATCTCGCCGAGCGAGCGGTAACGGCCGGGCCTCAACACGACGCACTGGCCCCCGAACTCGACGTGCTCGCACACTTCCCATGGCTGATGGGTGACCACGACCGACGAGACGCGGTCGTTGAAGCCGAAGCGACGGAAGTCGTCGACGCGGTTCGGCGTCGTGAACGCACGCCCCTCAAAATTGCTGTGTTCGTAGAAGGTCACTTCAGCCGACACTGGGCCGGCCAGCAGCACGGCCAGGGTGGCCAGTGCCGATTTGAGTTTGCGGTGCATGAACTACCTTGTTTCCTTTGCTCACATGTCGGGCCCCGAGCCGGATGGCTCGGCTCGATTCGCCCGGAGCAGCGTCACAACGCGGCGGCCCCGCGAACCGATGACAAACCCGCATTGGCCGAGTTCGGACTGGCGATACACGATCTCGGCCGTTAGCATCGCGCTTCCCCTCTGAGAGGACGATCGACCATGCACCATTCCGTCACGCTCCGGCTCCGCACCCTCGCACTGGCCTCGCTGTTGGCCGTCCTCGGCGCACCGGCCGCCGCCCAGTCGACCAACGGCGTCACGATGCTGCGCATCGCCAACGGCCCGGGTGGCGAGATCCTGAAGGACGAGAGCACGACCCTCCATACGATGTCCTGGAACATCGCCGACGCTGACGCGCAGGCCTACTCCACCTTCAACGATCGCGGCACCGGCCTGGCGTTCTGCTCCGCCGGCCGCGACTCAGGCGCATCGTGGGACATCGCGTCGCGTCTGTATGGCGGTGACGTGGTCGTCTTCAAGGTGGCGGGCGCCGCGCCCACGCAGGTGACGACGCTCAACATCACCGTCAAGGCGCTGGGCAGCGGCTCGACGACGACAACCGCGGCACTCGACTACTGCATCGGCAGCACCGTGGCCGGACGCTGCCCCAGTGCGCTCGACCCTGTCGTGGCCGCCCAACTGAAGCTACCGCTGCCAACCCGGGTCAAGGCCGCCGGCGGTGACCACATCGACGCGCTGGCCAACAACATCTTCGACTACCAGCACACCGTCGCACTGAAGATCAAAGGCGCGAAGGCCGTGGTTCCGCTGTGGTACTCGATGGAGGCGACCTGCGAACGCAACGCCAAGGCGACGGCCGCCTCGGCCTCCAGTCAGCTGGCCTCGATGGAGTTGGTGCTGCCCACGGGCGTCACGTGCACCTCGCGCACTGGCAAGGCGTTCAACGCGAAGTGCCCGGCAGCCGCTCTCTGAGCGCGTTGTCATCACGAGAAAAGCCGGCCCTGCGGGGCCGGCTTTTTCATCGGCGCATGAAACAGTCTACGGCTTCCAGCCCAGCTTGATGACCTCGAAGTCGCTGGCCATCAGCGTCGCGAACGCCGGGTTCAGGATGTCGTTGTTCCAGCGCTTGTCGAAGGTGCCGGTGATGTACATGTCCGAGCCGTTGTCGGCCACGATCAGGCCATAGCGCTGCATCGCCCGGAAGATCTTGCGCGCGTGCGGGTCGTTGGTGCGCGTGGCCGGGTCGACGCCGTTGACGTTGGTCTTCAGCCGCAGCCGCGCGCCCATCGGCAGCGCACCGCTGGTCGAGCCGGCGGTGTGCGAGGCGGGATAGACATGGCCGTTGGTCGCGCGCACCGTCACGCGGATCGCGTGCTTGATCTCCGGCACGTTGTCGTTCCACGCTTCGTCATAGCGCACCAGCCCCGGGAAGATCGCCAGACCAGCGGCATCGGCCGAGGTCCACCCTTCGGGTCGACGATCGTTCTTCGTCATGTCGAAGAACGCTCCGGAGCCACCGAACCACTTGTTCAGCGTCGGGTTGTAGTAGACGTTGTAGAGCTCGTACAGGTGCTTGTTGGTGCAGTCGATGATCAGCAGGTGCCTGTCGTTCTTCTTGCGCTGGTCGACGTTGGCCGGCGCACCACCCTCGACCCAATGCGGCTCGGTGATCGCCTCGGCCGGGATCGGGTAGAACGGGATCGGCTTGCCGGTGTCGAGGTTGACGCCGTCGCTCTCATCCCAGTACTTGAACTTGACCTTCTGCTTGGGCTGCGTGCCGTTGACGATCGCGTAAGGGATGCCGTAGATGCTGACGCTGCCGGGCTTGACTTCGCCCCCGAAGTCAGGATGCAGGCGGCGGACGCCGCCGTTGTTGATGAACGAGATGAAGCTGGCGGACTTCGGGTCCACCGGCGCGGCGGTGATGTCGGTGTTCCACCAGTTGGTGGCCGGGAACACCGGCAACGGCCCCGGTGGTGGTGCGCCCTGGACGGGCACCTCGGGTGGGCATTGCTGCGCATAGGCGGCGGCCAAGCAGGCCTGCAGCACCAGCGCGACGAGAGCTCTGGGGAATGTCTTCATGGCTGATTTCCAAAAGAACAGCTGAAACGTCAGTGTCGCCCTGCCTTCAGCCGCCTTGAGCGGTCAAATCGTTACCGCTGACCGCAAGCGTCAGCGATTGCTGCAGGACGGGTTCGTGCCGCCACGGCCTGCTGCAGTGCAGAAATCAGGCCCTGCACATCGCCCGCCGGCACGGTGATGGCACCACAGTCGGCCGGCAAGCCACATGCCGGCGTGGCCACCACCGGCAACCCGGCGGCCAGCGCCATCAGCAGCGCGCGCGGCGCATGCTCCACATGCGCCGGCAAGGCCACCACATCGGCATCGGCCAACCAGCGGCGATCGGCATAGCGGCCGTGTTCAGCGGCAACGCCTTGCCACACAGTGGCGTCATCGGAAGGGCTGCCCAGCACCCGCAGGCGCCAACCCAGCGCACGCAGCGCAGCAGCGAGCTCGAGTGCGCCCTTGCGCGGCAGCGCGCTGGCGGGAAAGACCACCAACGGCACCGCACTCACGTGTCGCGCCGGCACGGCGGGCATCGGTTGCTGCGTCGCCCACGGCAGCCGGTGCACGCGGCGCACGCCTTCTCGGGCCAGGCAGTCGGCCACGCCGTGGTGTGGTGTCAGCACGCTGCGGGCGCCGCGCAGTGCGACCCATTCCGCATCGGCGAAAACGGCATCGACGCGGAAGTCGACCAACGAGCCGGCTCGCGGCCATTGCCGGCCGGCTGTGTCGAGCCGGTGCTGCAGTTCACTCGCCGGCAACGCCGACACCAGCACGTCGTACTGGCGGCCTCCCAGGCTGCCCTGGCGCCACAGCGGCACGAGCAGACTCTGGTCGACCAGCAACTCGGTGTGCTCAGGCTTCAGCGCGGCGGCGGCCCAGTCGGCCAACCAGGCGCCCGCGCGCACGATCGCGGCCTGGCGCGGCCCCCCCTCACCCGCCGCACGGCGCAATGCCCAGGTGCGGCGCAGCGAAGCGACGAGGGCAACGTGCTGCCGCGCGGTCGCCGGCGGCTGCCAGGCACCGGCCGTGCGACGGGCCGGGCGCACCCACGGGAAGAGCCAGTCGGCATCGCCGCCCTGGCCGGCCAGGTACTCGGCCCATTCGGGTGTCCAGCCGTTGAGCAGCAGCGCCCGGCGCCCCGCCATCGGCAAGGCGCGTTGTGCCGCATGCCTGAAGCAGCGGATCTCGTCGCATGTCAGGCACCCTCGCGCCACGGCGGTTGCCGGCGTTGCGGCATGCCAGACCCGCGTGTTCTGGCGTGGTGAACCGGCCGGCCCCGCCGCCCGCAGCCGAAGCACCAGCTCGCTGGCGGTCAGTGACACGTCGATCCGAAAGTCGAAAGGTGCTTGCAGGCGCAGGTCGATGTAGTTCCACAGCACCGTGGCGTCGACCTCATCCGACCGCCCCGCCTGTTCGATGCGCGCACTGTGCCCATGCCGCTCGGCCAGCTGGATGCCCGCCCGCGCCGCAGCACTGGCCAAGGCATTCGACAACTGGCACAGCCCGCCGGCCACCGTGGGCACCACGCAGCCGGCGCGCACCTCGCGGCCGAGCACGAAGCCACGCCCACGCGACGGCCGGCCCAGCTGGCGCCAGAAACTCAGCACCTGGCCGGCAGGCACCACCACGCCGTCGAATGCCTGGATGGCCACACGCAGGTTGTGCACCTTGCCGGCCACCAGCGCGAACTCATCGGCGCGACCGTCGGTCCACAGCGGTGAACGGACTTCAGCCAGCGCTGGCGCATCGCTCAGTGCGGCGGCGGCCTCATGCCGAGGTACTCGGTTCGAAGGCCAGCTGTCGCGCAGCGTGCGCAACAGCACGTGGCCCGCCACGCGCACGGCCAGCCAGGCGGCAGACAGCCGCGTCGGCACGGCCCAGCGATCAGCCGGCACGGCGCTCATCGGGCACCGCCCGGGCCAACGCGACTCTTCTGGTGCATCCCTCACCTTCCTGCGGCGCACTGTACCGGCAGGCGGGGCTGCCAGCGCTTGCCGTCGGACTCGGCACCCCTACAATCGCGACTTCCTTTTCTGACTGCTGCTGCAGCTGAAGGTCTCTGCCCCCGCACCACTTGCCGGGGGCCGCCTTTTATCGCCTGGCTTTGCCGGGCCCTCGGGTTCTTCACCCGGGAAAGCACAGCGTCATGTCCTCTCATCTCATTCGCCTTCAGCGCGCCTTTGCCCGCGCGAAGATCGATCTTCGTTTCGACAACGGCGTCTACCGCGTCCGCGACGAGGCGGCCGAAGCCACCATCCTGCTGCCCGCGTCGCTGGCGCTGGAGGAAAGAGCTGTCCAGCAGTTGCTGGCCTTTGCCTCGGTGAAGACCCCCACTGGTGACGCGGCCGTGTGCGCGGCCTGCGCCACGCCCGACTTTCACCCTGGCGCGATCGCACCGGTCGGCTCGATCGTCGCCACCGATGCCGATGTCGTGATCCCGGCCGCGATCGGCACCGACATCAACTGCGGCATGCGGCTGTACAGCACTGGCTTGTCGCTGGCGCAGTTGGGCCCGCGCCAGGAAGCGCTGGTGGCGCGGCTGAAGGCAGTGCTGCTCGAAAACGAGCGCAACGTGCCGCTGCCCACACGAGCCTTCAAGGCCTTGTTCGACGCCGGTCCACTGGCCTTCATCGATGCGATCGAACCGCAGGGCCTGTGGGCTGGTGTCGACCGCGACCGCCTCGCCGACGAGGTCTCGCGCTGCATCGGGTTGGACAGCCTCACCGCCGATTCGCACCACGCGCCCGACGCTTTCGTCGGCACGCGCGAGGTCTATCGCGACCCCTGCCTCGGCACGCCCGGCTCGGGCAACCATTTCGTCGAGCTGCAGGTCGTCGACGAGGTGATGGATCGGCACGCGGCCTACGCGGCCGGGCTGAAATCTGGCGACGTGGTGGTGATGATCCACAGCGGCTCGCGCGACCTGGGTTTTCATGTCGGCGTCCGCTGGATGGACCGGGCTCGAGATGCGTGGCCAACCGGCGTGCGCCACCCGGAAAGCAAGCTCTACGCCTTGGCCGGCCCGCTGGCCACCGAGTACCTGCAAGCGATGGGCGTGGCCGCGCGCTACGCCTGGGCCAACCGCGTCGTGCTGGGCGAGATGGTGCGGGCCGAGCTGCAGCGGGTCTTCGGCGCCGACGACGCACGCCTGGTGGTCGACGTGCCGCACAACGTGGTGCTGACCGAACAGGGTCGCAACATCCATCGCAAAGGCGCGACGCCGGCGCATGACGGCAATCTGGCGCTGATCCCCGGCTCGATGGGCGACCACTCGTATGTCGCGCTCGGCCGCGGCCACGCGGACTGGCTGTGGTCATGCAGCCATGGCGCCGGCCGGCGCATGCGACGACAGCAAGCGCGCGCCATCGTCGGTGCGTTTCACGGGGGCGACTGGCACTGCGTGACGCTGCGCGAAGAACGCCGCATCGAGGAAGCGCCCGAGGCCTACAAGCCAATCGGGCCGGTGATCGATGCGCAGCGCGAAGCCGGGCTGATTGAGCCGGTCGCCAGGCTGCGGCCGTGGGTGACCTTCAAGGCTTGACGGGCGTGGCCCGCACCCGGGTTACGCCTTGTTGCCAGTCCGAAATTGGAACCGGTACCAACCCGAATGCCAAGCAGGCTTCTCTCCAGTACGGTTCGCCTCGCCAACAACCGAGGAGAGGCCCGATGAAACTTGCCCGTCGCCAGTGGCTTGCCGCCACCTTGTTCCGCTTGCCCGTTGTCGCGCTCGCGTTGAGTGCCGGCGCTGCCTGGGCCCAGAGCGGCCACAGCAACTTCCTGAAGACCGATGGCCGGCTGATCCGCAACCAGCACGGCACCGGCGACGCGATCTACCTGCGCGGCGTCAACCTGGGCGGCTGGCAGGTGCACGAGCCATGGATGTCGCCGCTGGCCGGCGTCAACGACGACTACAACATGCGCAAGACGCTGAGCCAGCGCTTTGGCGATGCGGGCCGCGACGCGCTGATCGCCGCCTACCAGGACACTTACCTGCAAGAGAAGGATTTCATCCGCCTGTCCGACTTGGGGCTGAGCGCGGTGCGGTTGCCGGTCTACTACCTCAACCACATGAACGAGGACGGCAGCTGGAAGCTCGACCCGAAGGGCCGGCCCGACCTGCGCCGCATCGAGTGGGTCGTCAAGATGGCGAGGAAGCACCGGCTCTACGTCATCCTCGACCTGCACGGCGCGCCCGGCTCGCAGAACGGCGCCGACCACAGCGGCAAGATCGGCGGCTCCGGCGAGTTGTGGAACAACACCACCTACCAGGCGCAGACGCTGAACTTCTGGCGCACCGTCGCCCAGCGCTTCAAGGACAACTCGACCGTCGCCGGCTACGACCTGCTGAACGAGCCGTCGACGAACTACCCGGCGCCGGCGACGCGCGAAGTGCTCGACATGTACGACCGCATCTACCGCGAGATCCGCGCGGTCGATCCGAACCACATCATCTTCATGGAAGGCATCTGGGACTGGTCGGCGATCACACCACCCAGCGAGTACGGCTGGACCAATGTCTGCTACTCGTTCCACTACTACAACTGGGGCAACGATTCGAACTTCGAATCGCAGAAGGCCTTCACCGACGCGAAGGTCGCCGACGAGCAGGCGCACGCCTGGTACAACGTGCCGCACCATGTCGGCGAGTTCAATCTCTTCGCGCTGCAGACGAGCTGGGAGTACGCGCTCAAGCGCTACAACGACGCCGGCTGGCACTGGAACAGCTGGACCTACAAGGGCACGAACATCGGCAACTGGGCGCTGTACAACCATTCGAATGCGGCAGCGAACACACCGAACGTGGCGACCGACAGCTACGCGACGATCGAGGCGAAGTGGCGCCGCTGGGACGTCGAGAACGACATGGTGGCCAACACGATGCTCAACACCGTGTTCAAGAACGCGTTGACCGGCACCAACAGCCTGATCCGCAATCTGCCGTACGAAGGCACCTGGCCGGCGAAGGACAAGCTGCAGGCGCAGAACTTCTACCACCAGCAGGGCGTCAGCTTCGATTCGAACGGCATCGGCTTCTTCGACGAAGGCGACTGGATCCGCTATGCATCGTTCAACTTCGGCAGCCAGGGGCTGGACCGGATCCGGCTGCGTCTCGCTGTCGACCCGGCCTACGCCGGCAAGACGATCGACGTGCGGCTGGACAGCACCGGCGGCCCGCTGATCGCATCGATCACCGTGCCCAGCACCGGCGGCTGGACGACCTACCAGACCTTCACGTTCCCGATCCAGCCGACGACAGGCGTGCACAACGTGGTGCTGGTCGGCAAGGGCGGCAGCGGCATCGCGAATCTCGACTGGCTGGCGTTCGCACGCAGCACGAGGTAGGCGCGACGACGAAACGGCCGTGCGGCGTCAATCGCGCACGGCCGTCGGCGCCTTGATCTCGCGCACGCTGCCCCATTTGTAGAACAGCCCGTTGCTGGCCACGCCGTCGCTGCGGAAGTAGACGGTGACGTTGGGCTTGCCGGTCTCCGAGCCGGCACGCTGCTTCGCCTTGGTCAGCACAGCGGCCGGGTCGATGCCCGATGCGCAGGGCTTGCCACCCACGCCGAAGTCGGTGCCGCGGTCGACATGCCAGTTCAGCAATTGCCAGTGGCCACCGTCGGCACCACCGCTGGTGTCGAGGTGGAGTTCCTGGCGCACGCTGCCATCGGCTTGGTCGTAGACGACATGCTTGTAGCCGATCCACACGTTCTTCGGCAGGCCACCCGACCACTGCGCCTTGTTCAGGATCGCGGTCGAAGCGGGGTGGCTCGTCTCCTTCTCGAAGTCGACGTGGCCGTCATAGCGCATGCGGGCAGCGATACCGCGGGTGTCGCACAGGTTCTCGTCCTCGTCGCCGATGGTGCCGTGGTTGGTGCGCGCCATGGCGACCATGCCGCCCCATGGCGTGCCGGAGTCAGCCACGCGCATGAAGTACATCGTGATCTCGACGTTGCGCCATTGGGACTGCCTTGCAGGATCGTGCACATACATTCGCGGCACCGAGCCGGAGATCTTCAGCACACCGTCGCCGCTGGTCTGGTAGGTGGCGTTGCCGTGATCGGCATCGAACCAGGGGTCTTGCGGGTCGACGCCGGCGAAACTGCGAGCCACGCCGTTGTCCCACTTCGAGACCCACTGCTTGCCGTTCAGCGGGCTTTTGTACAGCATCCGGATGCCGAACCGATCATTCGCAGCGACGGCGGGAAGCGCAGCGAAGCTCGTGGCGACCAACACAGCGAGACGGCGAGCAATCATTGGTGTCATGGTCCTACGAGAAAGCGTGGGGGTGTCGACCCTCAGCGTATCGGGACCTGCCTTTGAGCCGTCTCCACTTGTGAGCTGCGTTACCAAGAAAGCGTCATCCCCCAGATGGCAGGTTAGGTTTGGATACAGCGGCGTTCCGCAACGGGCCACAGTCCGGGCACCGGTGGCCCGGACTGTGGCGCTGCCGTGAACAAGGGGCGTTCATGGGTGCACGATCGGGCCGCTTTCGGATGCGGCGCTGGGCAGGGTTCGGTTTGGCCAGCGCTGTATTGCTGGCGGCATGCGGTGGATCCGACACGGGCGGCGACGCCTCCGCCACTCAAGCCGTCGGCGACGAGGCTTCGCGCGCGCAGGCCCAGTCTGCCGGCCGCGAACAACGCATCGACCCGTTCGCCGGCCTGTCGTTCGTCGAAACGGCCGAGCAATCCGACGCGGTGCGGCTCGCACAGCAGGCCACCTTCGGGCCGAACAGCCCGCTGATCGAAGAGATCGAGTCACTGGGCCCCGCCGGCTGGATCGCCAAGCAGATGAAGACCACCGGCTCGGTCTACACCCGCGGCGCCGACGACGCGATCCACAAAAACACCCGGCCCGAGTTCTACTGCAGTCGGCCCGATCAGATCAACAACGTCTACTGTTGGCGCGACTACTACTCGGTCGAGCCGGTGACTTGGGATTTCTACCGCAACGCCATCGAGCAGCCCGATCAGCTGCGCCAGCGCGTCGCCCATGCGCTGCAGCAGATCTTCGTCATCAGCAGCAACACCGTCTACGGCACCTACGGCTGGCGCCACTACGAGAACATGCTGCTGGACAACGCGTTCGGCAACTACCGCGAGCTGCTGCGCAGCGTGACCCTGTCGCCGCTGATGGGCGAGTTCCTCGACATGGTCAACAACGACAAGGCCCTGCCGAACGAGAACTATGCGCGGGAGCTGCTGCAGCTGTTCTCGATCGGTACCTGCAAGCTGAACCCGGACGGGACGCTGGCCACCGGAAAGTGCAAGCCGACCTACAACAACGAGACGGTGCGCGAATACGCCTTTGCACTGACCGGCTGGACCTACCCGCCCGGCGGCCAGACGGCCTGGGGCTGCTGGCCGACCGGTGCCAACTGCCCCTACTTCGGCGGCGACATGGCGCCCGCGCCGGCCTTCCGCGACGACGGCAAGCGGCGCCTGCTGTCCGACGTGTTCGTCGTGGCCGGCAGCAACTCGAATCAGGCGCTGAGCAAGGTGCTCGACAGTCTGATGCAGCACCCGAACACGCCGCCGTTCGTCGCGAAGAAGCTGATCCAGCACCTGGTCAAGAGCAACCCTTCGGCCAAATATGTCGGCCGTGTCGCCAGCGCGTTCAAGGCCGGTACGTTCCAGGGTGGCGGGCGCACGTTCGGCGAAGGCAAGATCGGCGACATGGCGGCCACGGTCGCAGCGATCCTGCTGGACAGCGAAGCCCGCGGTGATCGCTGGGACCAGGACAAGGCGGGACATCTGCGGGAGCCGATCCTTCACATCACCGGCTCCATCCGCGCGTTGAACGGCCACACCGACGGCGCCGCGCTGTACTACTGGTGGGCCGAGCTGCTGCGCCAGCCCGTCTTCCGCCCGCCATCGGTGTTCAGCTTCTACCCGAGCGACTACCCCGTCTCCAGCACCTCGCTGGTCGGCCCCGAGTTCGGCATCCACAACTCGAACACCGCGCTCGAGCGGCTGAACTTTCTGACTTACCTGCTCGACTGGAATGGCTCGGCACCCGACCCGAACGTGCCCGGCGGGATCGGCACCCGCGTCGACCTGACCGCCTTCCTGGACGATGCGAGAAACGCCGAGCGGCTGGTCGACGGCCTGTCGATGATGACGCTGGGCCGTCTGCTGCCCGAAGCACCGCGGGCCAAGGTGCTGAAGGCGGTCAAGTGGTGGTCACCGACGACCGACCCGAACAATTGGCAAACCCAGCGTGTGAAAGCCGCCGCCTACCTGGTGCTCGGTTCGCCCGACTACCAGGTGCAGCGTTGAACGCGAGGAACCGACGATGAACATCCCCACTCGCGATCACCTCCTTCGTCTGACGCGCCGCCAATGGTTGCAACGCGCCGGCGGCACCCTGGCCGGTGCTTTCGGCGCCGCCACGCTCGGCCACCTTGCTCTCGGTACCCAGCCGGCCTATGCGGCCGACTACAAGGCGCTGGTCTGCATCTTCCTGTACGGTGGCAACGACGGCATGAACGTCGTCGTTCCAACCGACGCGGCTCGCTACCAGCAATACGCCAATGTGCGCGGCGCGCTGGCCCTGCCCTCCTCGAGCCTGGCCGCGTTGACCGGCTCGAACTACGGCCTGCATCCGTCGCTCGCCGCGCTGAAGCCCTTCTGGACCAGCGGCATGCTGGCTCCGGTGTTCAACGTCGGCCCGCTGTACAAGCCGCTGACGAAAGAGCAATACCGCGATGCGCCGGACGGCAGCGAGCTGATCCCCGACGCACTGTTCTCGCATGCCGACCAGCAGATCGAGTGGGAAACAGGCACCACCGACGCGATGACGCGCACCGGCTGGGGTGGGCGTGCGTCGAAGGTGCTGGGCACGGTGAACCCGGTGATCTCGGTCGGCGGCAACGGCCGCTTCGGCGTCGAAGAGATGCGCCCATCGCCGCTGGTGCTGCCCGGCCCCGGCGCCACCTTCGGCGCGTATGGCCTCGGCCCCGAT
The DNA here is from genome assembly GCF_036277275.1 of Ideonella sp. Taxonomy (GTDB): domain Bacteria; phylum Pseudomonadota; class Gammaproteobacteria; order Burkholderiales; family Burkholderiaceae_C; genus Ideonella. The sequence goes on from NZ_DASUNH010000143.1 coordinate 28,273, forward strand.
GACACCGATTGGGAGCCGAACCGCCTGCGCCGCCAGGCGATCGACGCGCTGTATGCCGAACCGCAGCCACTGGTGCTCGGCCAGGCCTACACCGCGCAACAGACCAATGCCTTCGAGATGTCGGAGCGTCTGGCCGACATCGTCAAGTCGCTGCCCGGCGATGCCGATTCCACGCCCGCCATCGACAGCGCCTTCGCGCCATTGATCGTCGACGGCAAGTTGTCCACGTCGATGGGGCAGCAGCTATACCAGATCGCGAAGCTGATCCGCTCGAACGCGCAGGTGCAAGGCAACCGGCAGATCTTCTTCGCGCAGCAAGGCGGCTACGACACGCACAGCGGCCAGATCGGCGACAACTCGCTGCTCGGGCTGCACGCGACGCTGCTGAAGGAGCTGGGCGATGCGATGGCCTGCTTCCAGCAAGCGCTGGTCAACCTCGGCCTCGCGCCGAAGGTCACGACCTTCACACAGAGCGACTTTGGCCGCACCTTCGCACCGAACTCGACCGCCGGCACCGACCACGCCTGGGGCAATCACCAGCTCGTGATCGGCGGCTCGGTCAAGGGCGGGGAGACCTACGGCAAATACCCTCAGCTTGAGTTGGGCGGGCCGGACGACGTCGGCTTCGAGTCGTGGGAGCTGCAGGGCCGCTGGATCCCGACCAGCAGCGTCGACCAGTTCGCCAGCACGCTGCTGGGCTGGTTCGGCGCCGGCGACGGCCAGCTCGAGAAGATCCTGCCCAACCTCGTGCACTTCGGGACCAAGCGCAACCTGGGGTTCCTGTAGCGGCATTGCGCGTCAGCTGAGCTTGTCGAAACCCTGAGGTCTTAGGCCTTTCGACATGCTCAAGGCGAACGGGTGGCTCAGTGGCACCGCAAGGTGCTCACGGCCACCACCCTCCCCGTTCAGGTTGAGCCTGTCGAAACCCTGCGGCCCCGGCCTGTCGACAGGCTGACCGTGAACGGATGGCTGAATCACATCGCCATCAGGCAACGGCCCCGGCGCGGTGGGCACCGGCCGGCGGCGTGGGCACCACGCCGTCGCGCACCGCCTGCAGCGTCTGGCGGATGCCTTCGGCGTAGGGCGTCTTGCGGACCGGACCGGTCAGGCGCTGCAGCGCGCTGTCGTCCATCAGCACGGGCTGCGTCTGCAGGTAGTGCATCTCGACCATCTCGCGCATGACCGGGTTGAACAGGCCCAGCGCGCGCAGCATCGTCTTGCCTGCGACACGGCACTTGATCTCGCGACCGACCTGGCGACCCATCTCCTGCAGCAGCGCCTGCTGGCTGGTGACACCGGCACCCGCCAAGTGCCAGACGCGGCGGCCATCAAAAGCCGCCGGTGTGTCGATCAGCTTCGCGACCACCGGGCCGACATCGGGCACGAAGACGAACTCGTGGGGTGTGTCGATCGGGCCGACGAGGTTGGCTGTGCCGCCGTTCACTGCCGCAGTCGCAGCGCCGTGCAAGAAGCTGGCTTCGACGCCGGGGCCGTAGAAGTCCGGCAGGCGCAGCACGGCGGCTTCGATCTTGCCTTGCGTGGCGGCTTGCAGCAGCAGGTCTTCCTGTGCCTTGCGCATCTTGCCTTTGAAGGTGTGCGGCTCCCGCGGATGGTCTTCGCGGATCGTCGGCGTCTGCGGCAGGCCGTACGGGTAGACGGTGCCGATCAGCAGGATACGCTTGACGCCCGCGGCGATCGCCCCGTCGATCGTCTTTTGCATCAGCTGCGGGTGCAGCTCGAAGCGCCAGTAGTCGACGCCCACCATGTAGACCAGCGTGTCGATGCCTTCCGCCGCGGCCTGCACCGAGGCGGACGAGTCGGGGTTCCAGGTCTTCACTTCGGCCAGCGCATCGCCGCCGAACTGGCGCAGCAAGCTGCCTTCGCTGCGACCGACGACGCGGTACGCGCGGCCTTGGGCCCGCAGCGCGGTGGCGATGCTCTGGCCAATGACGCCGGCGGCGCCGAACAAGGCAATCTTCGGGGCGGTCTTGGCTGCAGTGGTGGTCATCGGAGTTTCCTTTCAGCGGGGTTTCGGTCCTGCGACGGAAAGCAGTCTGCGAGTCCCCGGGCGAAAAGAAAATTGCCGAGAATCAGCTAGCGGCTATTCATGATTGAATAGTCTCCATGGAACCGGATTGGCAGTGGTACCGCTCTTTCCTGGCCGTGCTGGACCAGGGTTCTCTGTCGGCTGCGGCACGGGTGCTGGGGCTGACCCAGCCGACGCTGGGCCGTCACATTGACGCGCTGGAGACCGCACTGCAATTGAAGCTGTTCACCCGCTCGTTCGACGGCTTCG
>NZ_DASUNH010000144.1:0-31301 GCF_036277275.1 Ideonella sp.
ACCGCGTCCAGCACCAGCGCGGCCACCCAGGGCTTGGACTCGGAGGCCAGGTAGTAGCGCGTGTCGCCGGCCAGCGGCTGCGGCCACTCCAGGTGGGCCATGCCGTGGTGCACGCACCGCAGGGCCTGCCCGTCGGCACACAACGCCGCGCTGAATCCCGGGGCGTCTGGGGGGTGCTCGGCGCGCAGGTGGTCGACCGCGGCATCGAACCGGTCCAGCAATTGAGAACGATCAGGGCTCATGTCGGATCAGAGGGCGTGCACGGATTGGGCCGTGAGGCCGGGGGATGGCGGGGGACGCAGCATACCGCCCGGCCCGGCAACGTCGAGCATCCCTGCGTGCGGACCACCTCGCGGTACGCTGTCGCGATGGATTCCCTGATCGCCGCCGCCGCGCGGGCCCTGGTCGTCGGTGACACGCTCGGTGCGCTCAAGCGCGTGGCGCTGCGTGACGACGCTCCGGCGCTCGCACTGCGCGGCATCGCGATGGCGCAGCTGGGTGAGCATGCGCGGGCCCGCGAGCTGCTGCGCAACGCCGAACGGGCCTTCGGCGCGCACGAAGACCTGGCGCGTGCCCGCTGCATCGTTGCCGAGGCGGAGGTCGCGCTGGCGTTGCGCGACTTCGGTGGCCAGCCGCGCACGTTGACCCATGCCGCCGCCACGCTCGCAGCGCATGGCGATCGGGCCAATGCGCTGCAGGCCGGTTTGATCGCGGTGCGTCAGCTGATCCTGCTCGGTCGGATCGCCGAAGCGACTGCCGCGCTGGCAGGCTTCGACACCCGCGACGCCCCCCCGTCGCTGCAAGCTGTCGCCGAGCTGGCCGCGGCCGAAGTGGCGCTGCGTTCGCTACGCACGGCGCCGGCGCGTGCGGCACTGGCGCGCGCCGGCGAAGCGGCCGGACGTGCCCAGATCCCGGCCCTCGCGGCCGAGGTCGAAGAGGCCCGTGCCGCGTTCGATCGCCCGGCTGCACGCCGCGTCCACGCCGGCCACGAACAGCCGTTGCGGCTGGACGAGGTCGAAGCGCTGCGGGCATCTGGTGCGCTGGTGCTCGACGCTTGCCGTCGCGGCCTGCGCGTGGGCGACGCCTGGCTGCCGCTGGCGCGCCGGCCAGTGCTGTTCGTGCTGGCGCAGGCGCTGGCCGAAGCGTGGCCGGCAGATGTCGACCGCAAAGCGCTGATCGCGCGTGCCTTTCGCACCCGGCAACCCGACGATACGCACCGCGCGCGCCTGCGCGTCGAGATCGGCCGCCTGCGCTCGCTCGCCGCGCCGTTCGCGCGCATCGAGGCCACGGCGCGTGGCTTCGCGTTGACGCCGCACGGCGCGCGGACGGTCGCCGTGCTGCTGCCACCGATCGATGGCGACCAGGCGTCGCTGCAGGCGTTGCTCGCCGACGGCGCGGCCTGGTCCACCTCGGCGCTGGCTCTCGCGCTCGGCGTCAACCAGCGGACGGTGCAGCGCGCGCTGGCCGAGCTGGAGGCCGATGGTCGCGTGCGCTCGATCGGCAAGGCCCGCGCGATGCGCTGGCTGGCGCCGCCGCTGGCCGGATTCACGACGATCTTGTTACTCCCCGCTTCGCTGCCACCTGGGTAGATTGCGGTCCATCGCACCGGTAACCGGCGCACCCCGAGGAACCCGACATGACCCGCAGCAAGACCGCCTCCGCCGACAAGGCCCCCATCGTCCATGCGGCCGAGATCGTGCGCGAGTACGGCCCGTTCGCCGGCGCCGACAAGATCAATGGCGTCACCCACGACGGTCACAACGTCTGGGCCGCCGTCGGTGCGCAGTTGATCGCGATCGACCCCGACAGTGGCCAGCTGGCACGCACGATCGACTGTGCCGGCGATGCCGGCACGGCCTTCGACGGCACACACCTGTACCAGATCACCGAAGCCCGCATCGACAAGATCGACCCGGCGACGGGAAAGGTGGTCGCGACGATCGCCGCACCGGGCCATGGCCGCGACTCGGGGCTCGCCTGGGCCGAGGGCAGCCTGTGGGTCGGCCAGTACCGTGACCGCCAGATCCTGCAGATCGACCCGGCCACCGGCCAGGTGCTGCGCACGATCGAAACGAACCGCTTCGTCACCGGCGTGACCTGGGTCGACGGTGACCTGTGGCACGGCACCTGGGAAGGCGACGAGAGCGAGCTGCGCCGCATCGATCCGGTGAGCGGCGCCGTGCTCGAGCGGCTCGAGATGCCGCACGGCACGGGCGTCAGCGGGCTCGAGTCCGACGGCGCCGGCCTTTTCTACTGCGGCGGCGGGTCGAGCGGCAAGGTCCGCGCGGTGCGGCGCCCGAAACGGGCCACCGCCGCGGTGTAGACACCCGCGCCGCCGGGCTGTAAGTCCAGCGGCATTCCACCCACTTGGCGCATCTGCAGCATCGGGCCGAAACGCCCGAGGCCGGCTGTCGCTCGTCCCTGTCACTCACCCCCGTTCCCCCTCAGCCAAGGAGCATCCCATGAACACCGCACACAGCGACCTGACCCCTCACCCCGTCGTCACGCCCGATCGCTGGCTTGAACGACGCCGCGCGCTGCTGGCCCGCGAGAAGGAGCTGACGCACCTGCGCGACCAGATCGTCAGCGAGCGCCGCGCACTGCCCTGGGTGCGCATCGACAAGCCGTACGTGTTCGACGACCCCGAGGGCCGCCGCTCGCTGGCCGAGCTGTTCGAGGGCCGCCGCCAGCTGGTGGTGCAGCACTTCATGTTCGCGCCGGGCTGGGAGGCCGGCTGCAAGAGCTGCTCGTTCATGGCCGACCATGTCGACGGTGCCAGGCTGCACCTGGCGCAGCGCGACGTGATGTTCGTCGCTGTGTCGCGGGCACCGCTGGCCGACATCGAGCGTTTTCGCCAGCGCATGGGCTGGCAGTTCCGCTGGGTCTCGTCGTTTGGCACGGATTTCAACCACGACTTCGGCGTCAGCTTCACGGCCGAAGAGCGGGCCAAGGGCGAGGTTTTCTACAACTACAGCTGGCAGCCCTTCCCGCTCGAAGAGGCGCCCGGCGTCAGCGCGTTCTACCGCGACGACGCCGGCGCGGTGTTCCACACCTACTCGACCTACGGCCGCGGCGTCGAGCTGATGATGGGCGCCTACGACTTCCTCGACATCGCACCGAAGGGGCGCGACGAGGACGGCCTGGGCTACACGATGGAATGGGTTCGCCACCACGACCGGTACGAGCAGACGGCGGTCGAGAAGGCGGCGCCGGCGTCGTGCTGCGCGGCACGCGGCTGAACAGCATTCAAGCCTGGGCGCGGCAAACGTGATGGACGAGCTCTGGCCCTGGTTGCTGCTGGCCGGGGCCGGCGCGCTGCATGGCCTGAACCCGCTCACCGGCTGGCTGTTTGTCGCCGGGCGGGGTGCGCAATCCGGTGAGCGGACGCGGACCTGGCGAGCGTTGTTGCCGATCGCGGTGGGGCACCTGGCGTCGATGCTGGTGGTGGCGGCCGCCGTCGCCTTCGGCCGCTCGCTCGACCGCATCGTGATGCAGGCTGCGGCGGCTGGGCTGTTGGCCGTCGTGGTTGCGGTGCACTGGCGCGCCCGTCAGACGAAGTGCACGTGCATGCCGGCCGGGTCCGCCGGCCTGGCCCTCTGGTCCTTCATCGTCTCCACCGGCCATGGTGCCGGCTTGATGCTGGTGCCTGCGCTGATCCCGCTGTGCGTGACGGGGACGTCCGTCCCGGCCGCATCGGCATCGGCATCGGGTTCGCTGACCCTGGCGATTGCCGCCGTCGGCGTCCACACCGCGGCGATGCTCGGCGCAGGTGGTGTCGCGGCTTCTCTGGCTTGCCGCCTGTGCGGCATGGGCGCCGGCTGGCTGTCGAAGATCAGGCGGGGGCCACCTTTCGCATCCCGGGCCCGCTCGGGCTGTGCGCCGGCGCCAGATGCGCACCCTCGCTCGGCTCGAACCCGCGCAGCGTTGCCAGCACCTCATCCGCCCCCCGCAGCGCCCCCGCCCGCCCCAACCCGACCGCGTACATCCCCGCCGCTTTGATCGCATCGATGCCGGCCTGCGCATCCTCGACCCCGATGCACTCGGCCGGTGGCACGCCCAGCGCCGCCGCGGCGCGCAGGAAGATTTCGGGGTCGGGCTTGCTGCGGTGCAGGGTGCGGGCGTCGACGACGTGATCGAAGTGGTCGGTGATGCCCAGGCGCTGCAGCACGGTCGGCGCGTTGTGGCTGACCGAGGCCAGGGCAATGCGTTTGCCGGCGGCGCGGCAGGTGGTGAGTGCTTCGGCTGCGCCGGGCAGCAGGTCGCCGGGGCCGAGGCCCCCGAGCAGCCGCTGGTAGTGCGCGTTCTTGCGCGTGGCCAGTGCGAGGCGCTCGGTCTCGGTCCAACGGCGCGCGGGATCCTGCGCCAGGATCAGCGCCAGCGAGCCCATCCGGTCGACGCCCTTCAGTCGTTCGTTGAACGCCTCGTCGAACGGCAGCCCGAGCGATTCGGCCAGCGCGCGCCAGGCCAGGAAGTGCAGGTGCGCAGTGTCGGTCAGGACGCCGTCGAGATCGAAGATGACGGCGCGGCAGGGGTCGGGGCGGGGCATGGGGTGTCGGTCGGTGGTGAGGTCGAGGTGTCGATCACGCTGGCCGCGGCGAGCGGCAACCGCACGCTCGGCGCGTCGGGCGACAGCGTCACGCCCAGGCCGTGGTGCCACAGCGTGATCTCGGCGCCGTCGGTCAGGCGGTACTCGGCGGCGTCGCGCTGCACGGTGACTTCGAGCCGTGCGCCTTGCCAGTGCAGGCGGAAGCGGAAGTGCGTCCACGCGGCCGGCAGACACGGTGCGAAATGCAGCCGGCCGTCGAACAGGCGCAGGCCACCGAAGCCCTGGGCCAGGCCGAGCCAGGCGCCAGCCAGCGCGGCGGTGTGCACGCCGTGGTGGGTGTTGCCGTGCGTGTTGTCCAGATCGGTGCGCGCGCCGCGCATGAAGTAGTCGAACGCGGTGTCGATGCGGCCGATCTCGGCCGCGACGATGCCGTAGACGCAGGCCGACAGCGACGAGTCGTGCGTGGTCAGCGGCTCGTAGTAATCGAAGTCGCGGCACTTCTGCTCGAAGGTGAACTGCTCGCCGCGCAGCAGCAGCGCCAGCACCACGTCGGCCTGCTTGCAGACCTGGTGGCGGTAGATCACCAACGGGTGATAGTGAAGCAGAAGTGGTTGGTTATTTCCGCTGACCAACTTGCCGTTCGAAAACGGCCAGCGCGGCTTGTGAAGGAAACCGTCGTCTTGCGGGTGCACGCCGGTGGCGGCATCGACCGGCAGGTACATCTGCGCGGCGGCGGCGCGCCAGCGCGCCGGCTCTTCGGCGCCCAGGTCGATTGCCGCGGCGATGCGCGCGTGCTGCACCGGGTGCTCGGCCGCCAGCCATCCGGCCAACTCGGCCGCGTAGGCCAGGTGCTGCTGGGCCATCGCGTTGGTGTAGAAGTTGTTGTCCACCATCGCGGTGTACTCGTCCGGCCCGGTCACCTCGTGGATGCAGAAGGCGCCGCCGCGGCGCGGGTCGTGGTGGCCCAGGTCGAGCCAGATGCGTGCGGTGTCCAGCACCAGCTCGGCGCCCATCGTGGTCATGAAGGCCGTGTCGCCGGTGGCCTGCGCGTATTGCTTGACCGCGTGCGCGATGTCGGCGTTGATGTGGGCCTGCGCGGTGCCGGCCGGGAAGTAGGCCGAGCTTTCGGTGCCGCCGGTGATCGTGCGCCACGGGAACAGCGCGCCCTTGGCGTGCGCCATCTCGCGGGCGCGTTGGCGCGCCGCCGGCAGCGCGCGCCAGCGGTACTCGAGCAGCGCGCGGGCGATCGCCGGCGCCGTCCACAGCATCACCGGCAGCACGTAGATCTCGGTGTCCCAGAAGCTGTGGCCTTCGTAGCCCTCGCCGGTCAGGCCCTTGGCGGCGATGTTGGTCGCGCCGTCGCGGCCGGCCGATTGCAGCAGGTGGAACAGGCCGAAGCGCAGCGACTGCTGCACCCGGTCGTCGCCACCGACCTCCACGTCAGCGTGTTGCCAGTAGTCGGCCAGCCACGCCGCCTGCTCTTCGCACAACGTGTCGAAACCGGCGCGCCGCGCGGTGGCCAGTTGCGCCAGCGCCAGTTCGGCCAAGGCCTCTTGCTCGGCCTGCGGGCCGTGCAGGTAGCAGCCGAACTTGGTCAGCGTCACGCTCTGGCCCAGCCGCAGTTCGCCGGACACCTGGTGCGACAAGCGCTCGCCGGCGCGCGGCATGTCGGGCCGCGCATCGAAGCCTTCGGGGCTGTCGACGACATGGTCGAGCGCGCTGACCAGCGCCAGGCCGCTGTGCTCGGTGTGCTGCATCAGCAGCATCGTGCTGCCGGCCTGGCGGCTGGCGTGCCACTGCAGCGGCGACGGCCGCGCGGCGCCGACACGCGGGTCGTTCGCCGCGCCGACGTTGGGCGTGCAGGCGTCCAGCGTCGAGAGCAGCCGTACCGGGCCACCGGCGTCGAGCGCGGTGACGTGGTAGCGCACCGCGTAAATGTCGGGCCGGGTGAAGCTGACGATGCGCTCGCTCGTGATCGCGACGACGCGGCCGCGCGGTGAGCGCCACTGGACATGGCGCGTTAGCACGCCGCGGCGAAAGTCCAGCCGGCGCTCGTAGGCCACGACTTGGCCCTGCGCCAGGTCGACACACTCGTCGCCCAGCGTCAGCTCGATCGCCTTGCCGTTCGGCAGCTTGGGCATGAACTCGTTGTGGCGTGCCAGGCCGAACGCGTCTTCCGGGTAGTGAATGGCCTCGCGCTCGAACAGGCCGTTGAGGAAGTTGCCGTCCTGCGAGCTGCTGCGGCCGCGGGGCAGCGGTTCATCGTGCGCGCCGCGCAGGCCGATGCGGCCGTTGCCGAGCGCGAACAGGGTCTCGGCCAGCCCGGCGCGTTGCGGGTCGAACTGGGTTTCGGTCAACCCCCAGGGTTCTGGGGCGTACGGGGTCGCTGCAGGGGCGTCGGCGGCGTTCATCGGGCGCAGGTCGGCAGTAGGAGGAAGAAGCAGATTCAGTGCGCGGTCGCGAGCCGGGGCTGGGCGCGGCCGTCCTGGCGGAACAGGTGCAGCGCCTCGGGCGGCAGCGTGTAAGCCAGGCGGTCGCCGACGCGCAGGTCGTCACGCGTGGTCTTCACCAGCAGTGCGGGCTCGGGCACGATTGCCCCACCCTTGGGCGCGACACCGGCGGCCAGCGGACCCTCGTGGCCGGCGAGGTAGACGTAGGCGTGTTCACCGAGCTGCTCGACGTGCGAGACGCGGCCGCTGCCCGGACCTTCGCCGAGCCGCACATGCTCGGGGCGGATGCCGATCGTCACCGGCTCACCTGCAGCCAGGCCTGCGGCGGCCACGCGCGCCTCGCATGGCTGAGTGCCGGTGCGCAAGGTCACGCCGCTGTCGGCCAATGCCTGCACCGTGGCAGGCAGGAAGTTCATGCCCGGCGAGCCGATGAAGCCGGCGACGAAGCTGTTGGCCGGGTGGTGGTACAGCTCCAGCGGGTGGCCGACCTGCGCGATGCTCGGCAACTCGCCACGCTCGGCCGCGGGCCGCAGCAGCACGATCTTGTCGGCCAAGGTCATCGCCTCGACCTGGTCATGCGTCACGTAGACCATGCTGGCCCCTTCGAGCGCGCGGTGCAGGCGGGCCAGCTCGACACGGGTGCGCACGCGCAGCGCGGCGTCCAGGTTCGACAGCGGCTCGTCGAACAGCAGCACGCTGGCCTGGCGCACGATCGCGCGGCCGATCGCGACACGCTGGCGCTGGCCGCCGGACAGGTCGCGCGGCTTGCGCTGCAGCAGGTTCTCCATGTCCAGCATGCGTGCGGCCTCGCGCACGCGGCGGTGGATCTCGGCCTCGGCCAGCTTGCGGTAACGCAGGCCGAAGGCCATGTTCTCGTACGCGGTCATGTGCGGGTACAGCGCGTAGCTCTGGAACACCATCGCCACGTCGCGCTCGGCCGGCGGCGTGTGCTCGACACGCCGGCCGGCGATCGAGATCGCACCCTCGCTCGGCTCGTCCAGCCCGGCCAGCAGCCGCAGCAGCGTCGACTTGCCACAACCCGAGGGCCCGACGAAGACGCAGAACTCACCCGGCTCGATCACCAGGTCGATGTCGCGCAGCACATGCTGGTCGCCGAAGCGCTTTTGCACGCCACGCAGTTCGATGCGGCTCATTGCGACGTCCTTTCAGTCATGGTCATCACCCCTTCACGGCACCCTGGGTCAGCCCAGAGACGATGCGGCGCTGGAACACCAGCACCAGCAACAACAGCGGCAGCGTGACGATGACCGAAGCGGCCATCAGTGCGCCCCATGGCAGCTCGAACTTGCTCGGCGCACTGATCAACGCGATCGCCACCGGCACCGTGCGCTGCTCGGTCGACAAGGTGAAGGTCAGTGCGAACAGGAACTCGTTCCACGCGGCGATGAAGGCCAGCAGCCCGGTCGCGACCATCGCCGGTGCCAGCAGCGGCGCGAAGATGCGAAAGACCAGCGTCAGCGGGCCGATGCCGTCCATCGCGGCGGCCTCTTCCAGCTCACGCGGCAACTGGCGCGTGAAGGTGACCAGCACCCACACGGTGAACGGCAAGGTCAGCATCAGGTCGGCCAGCAGCAGCGCACCGAGCGAGTCATAGAGGCCGAGCACCCGCACCAGCTCGAACATGCCCGACAGCACCGCAACCTGAGGGAACATCGACGCGGCCAGGATCGTCAGCAGCAGCAGGCCACGGCCGCGGAAGTCGACGCGGGCCAGCGCCCACGCGGCCATCAAGCCGAGCAGCATAGACAAACCGACCACGCCGATCGCGACCAACGCCGAGTTCAGCAGGTTGTGCGCGAACGGCTGGTCGCGGAACAGCGTCAGGTAGTTGTCCAGCGTCGGCTGGTTCGGCCACAGCTCGGGCGAGAACAAGCCCTCGCGCTGCTTGAACGAGCTTGACACGGCGACCGCCAACGGCGCCAGCGTGACGAACAACAGCAGTGCCGAGGCCAGCGCGTAACCGGCGCGGCCGAGCCAAGGAGACCAGGGGGTGCGGCTCATTGCGTCCGCCTTTCATGGCGGCGCATCAGCGCCATCGCACCGATCGTCAGCAGTGCGATGATGAAGAACAGCGTCGTCGCCGCCGCCGAGCCGTAGCCGACCTGCTGGAAGTCGATCAGCTGCTCACGCACGAAGACCGACATGCTGCGCGTGTCGCGGCTGTTCGAGGTCATCACGTAGATCACGTCGAACACGCGCAGTGCATCCAGCATGCGAAAGACGACGGCCACCATCACGCCGGGCAGGATCAACGGCAGCGTGATGCGGCGGAAGGTCGCGAAGCGCGGCACGCCGTCCACGCGCGCGGCCTCGAGGCAATCGCCCGGCACCATTTGCAGCGCGGCCAGGATCAGCAGCGCCATGAACGGCGTGGTCTTCCACACGTCGACGGCGACGACGGTGGCCAGCGACAGCGACGGGTCGGCGGTGAAGGCCAGCGGCGCGCTGATCAGGCCCGCGGCCAGCAGGTAGTGGTTCACGACGCCGAACTGGTCGTGCAGCATCCAGCTCCACATCTTGGCCGAGACGACCGTCGGCACCGCCCACGGCACCAGCATCGCGGTGCGCAGCAGCAGGCGGATGCGCGAAGGCTGGTTGATCAGCAGCGCGATGCCCAGGCCCAGCAGCGTCTCCAGCGTGACCGAGGTGACGGCGAAGACGAGCGTGTTGCCCACCGCGCTCCACCAGTCCGGGTCGGCCCACAGGCCGTACTCGCCGACGTAGTTCTCGAGCCCGACGAAGCGGCGCGTCGGCTCGGCCAGGCGCGCATCGGTGAAGCTGAGCCAGATCGTGCGCACCAGCGGCCAGCCGGCCACGCCGGCCAGCGTGACGAGCAGCGGCGCCAGCATCCACACCGCCCAGCGGCGGCGCTGGCGTGCCAGGCCGCGTGAGCCCGGTGCAGGCGGCGCGGCGGCGCCAGCGTCGACGCTCGTGCGCGAGCGCAGCTTCAGTTCCATCGCCCACCGCGGCTGGCGCGCTTCAGGTTGCTTTCGAGCTTGGCCAGCGCTTCGTCGGGCTTGGCGCTGCCGGCCAGCACGTCGTGCGTGGCGTTCCAGAACTCGTTGCTGACCTTGTTGTACTGCGAGCCGGTGGCGGCGGTCGGCCGTGCGACAGCGCTGGTGAACGCGCCGACCAGGTCGCCCATGAACGGGTTGGCCTTCAGCACCTCGGCGTCCTGGTACAGCGCCGGCCGCGTCGGGTTGAACGAGCCGGTCAGCGCCCGCTCCTTCTGCACGGCGGCGCTGGTCATGTACAGCACCAATTCGGTCGCGAGCGCGGCATTGCGCGAGTACTTCGACACCGCGAGCGACTCGCCGCCCAGCGTGGCGGTGGGCTTGCCGCCCGGCCCGGCGGGCAGCGGCGCGATACCGACCTTGCCCTTGATCGTGCTGCCATCGGCCTGCGCCAGCGACCACGCGTACGGCCAGTTGCGCATGAAGACCGCGTTGCCGGCCTGGAACACGCCGCGCGACTCCTCTTCGGCGTAGTTCAGCACGGCGGTTGGCGAGATGCTGCCGACCCAGCCGGCGGCCGTCTTCAGCGCGTCGGCCAGCTTGGGGTTGCGTGCGCTGATGCGGCCGTCGCTTTCGACGATGCTGCCGCCGCCATGGCTGACCGACCATTCGAGCGCGTTGCAGGTCAGCCCTTCGTACGCGCGGCCCTGCCAGACGTAGCCCCACATCCGGTCGTTGCCGGCGGCACGCTCGGCGTCCTGGATGCGGCGCGCGCTGGTGGTCAGCTCGGTCCAGGTGCTCGGCACCGCGAGCTTGTGCTTGTCGAGCAGGTCCTTGCGATAGAACAGCAGCCCGGCGTTGACGAACCACGGCATCGCGACCAGCCGGCCCGCGACCGTGTTGTTGGCGACGAAGGCCGGGAAGTGCTGCGCTTCAGCGCCGCGGCTGGCGGGCTTCAGGTCCTGCAAATGGTTCGCCAGCAGGCCGGGCCAGACGACGTCGATCTGGAACACGTCGATCTTGTCGGAGCCGGCGCCCAGCACCTGCTGGTACAGCGCGAGCCGCTCGCTGGCGTCGTTCGGTGTCGCGACCACCTGCACCTGGTGCCCGGTCTGCTTCGCCCACGCCTCTGCCGAGCGTTTGCACAGATCCAGCTCCTGGCCGACCGAGCCGCACGAGATCTTGATCGACGCGGCATGGCCCGCCGCGCCGGCGGTGGCCAGCGCGAGTGCGATGCCGGTTCGAAGCCAGCGGCCCGGTGTGTGCATGGGTGGGTCTCCTTGGTTCGTCGTTCGTTCGAAGCGCGCGGCAAGGACTGCTCCCGGCCTTCGCACTGGTCGCCATCTCACCCGGCCGGGATGAACGGCCGATTACGAATGTTGACCAACCGATGAAACACACGCGGCGCCGGCCGGCGCTTCGTCGGCCGGTACGTCGCCCAGCGCCTGGCGCAGCGCCGGCGCGGCAAACGGTTTTTGCAGGAACGGCACACCCACCGGCCAGGCCTGGCTGGGCGTGGCCGACAGCTCCGGCGGCAGGCCCGACATCAGCACCACCCGCAACCCGTCGCGTTTGGCCGCGACGGCTTGTGCCAGCGCCAGGCCGCTCAGGCCTGCGCCGAGGCAGATGTCCGACAGCAGCACGGTCGCCCAGGGCCCGGCGTCGAGCAGCGCTTCGGCCTCGGCCACGTTGCCGGCGCCGCGCACCTCGGCACCGGCGGCTTCGAGTTCCTCGGTCAGCGTCTGGCGCAGGGCCACGTCGTCGTCGACCAGCAGCACGCGGTGGCCGCGCAGGTCGGCCCGGCCGGGCACGCCGCTGTCGCCATCGGTCGGCGCCTCGTCGGGGCGCGGCGCGGCCGGGAAGCGCAAGGTCACGCAGGTGCCCGCTCCGGGCTGGCTGTTCAGCAGGATGTCCCCGCCGCTTTGTTTGACGAAACCGTAGACGATCGACAGGCCCAGCCCGCTGCCGACGCCGGCGGGCTTGGTGGTGAAGAACGGCTCGAAGACCTTGCGTGTCGTGGCCTCGCTCATGCCGACGCCCGTGTCCAGCACGCTCAGCTCGATGCCGTCGCGGCCGTCGTCGAGTGTGGTGCTGCGGCTGCGCACCGTCAGCGTGCCGCCGCCGGGCATCGCTGCGGCGCTGTTCATCACGAGGTTCAACAGCGCGTTCTCGAGCTGGCCACGGTCGACCCGCACGCCGCGTGCCTGCGCGCCGAGGTCCATCTGCACCACGGTGGCTTCGCCGGCGCTGTACTCGACCAGGTCGCGCATCTCCTCGACCATCTCGTCCACAGGCACCCACTCGGCCTGCAGTGGCTGGCGGCGGGCGAAGGCCAGCAGCCGCCGCACCAGCCCGGCCGCCGAGCGGGCCGCGCGCTGCACGCGTGACCACTGCGCGTGTGCGCGCGGCGAGCCGGCGAGTTCGCTTTCCAGCAGCGCCAGCGTGCCCAGCATCGTGCCGAGGTAGTTGTTGAAATCGTGCGCGACGCCGCCGGTCAACTGGCCCAGCACCTCGAGTTTTTGCGCCTGGTGCAGCTGGCTCTCGATCGCGCGGCGCGTGGTCTGGTCGGTCGCCAGCGTCACGCTGCCGCCGCTGGCCATCGTGCGGGTGCGCAGCTCCAGCAGCGTGCCGTTGGGCAGTTGCAGCTCCAGGTGGTCATGCTTGGCGAGCGCAGCGGCGTCGGTGCCGGCCAGTGGCTGCGGCGTGCCGGCCGGCGTCGTGCGCCAGCTGGTGTCGGCCGGCAGCGCGGCAAACAGCGCCGGTGCGGACACGCCGGCGGTCACGCTGACACCGTGTGGCGCCAGCAGGTGGGCGAAGCGGCGGTTCCACAGCAGCAGGTGCTGCGCCGGGTCGAACACCGCCAGGCCGTCGGTCAGACTCTCGTGCACCGCGTCCAGCAGCGCGCGCTGCTCGCGCAGCTCGGCCACCAGGCGCTGGCGCGCCAGCACGTGTTCACGAAAGACCTCGAAGCTGCGCGCCAGCGCGCCCAGCTCGTCGCGTCGTGCCGGGGCCGGTCGACGCGGCGCGGTGTCCCCCTCAGCCAGCCGGGTCATGCCGTCGGTCAGCGACTCGATCTCGGCCACCAGGGCGCCGACATAACGCGCGGCGCCGACCGCGATTGCCAGGCAACCGAAGGCCAGGATCAGCATCCAGCCTTCGCCGAAGCGCACCGCACTGTGCACGCTGCGGCTGCGTTCCGCGGCGCTGCCGCGCAGCTCGGCGACGTGGCGGCCGACCTCGGCGTTCAGCTCGTCGGCGTTCGCGCGGGTGTCTTCGACCAGGTACTCGGTCGCGCTCTTGAGCGCCACCAGCCGCTGGCGCAGCGCCAGCAGGCCATCGGGTGCGGTCAGCTCGGCCATCGGCGCCGGCAGCTGGGGCAGCGCGCGGCGTTGCTGCGCGGCCAGCAACAGGGCCTCGGCATCGGCCTGGAAGCGGCCGACTTCGGCCGGATTGGGCGCCACGCTGCCCAGGACCAACGTCGACCACAGCGCCGCCACCGCCGGATCCAGCGGTTGCGGTGCGTCGCGGTGCAGCCGGATGCCGAGCTCGTTCAGGCGCCGCATGGCGGCCGACAGCTGGTCCTGCGTGGCGAGGCTGCGTTGCGTCAGGTCGACCAGGGCGGCCAGGTGGTGTGCGACGCCGTCGCGCAGGTGCGGCAGCGCTTCACCCAGTGCCGGCGTCGGCCGCAGCCGCTCGGCCTGGGCTTGGACTTGCTCCAGCAGCGCCTGGGCCTCGTCGCGGGTCGCAGCCAGCTCCTCCGGCGAGGCCGAATCGCTCATGCGCCGCGCCAATGCGGCCAGCCGGGTGGTGCGCTGGGCCAGCTCCAGCGCCAGCGAGATGTTGGGCAACAGGTCGACTTCGACCCCGACCAGCGCCTGCTGTGTGCTGCGCATGCCATACCAGCCGACAACGGCCAGCCCGATGGCGGCGACCAGCAGCACGCCAAAGGCCGCCAGCAGGCGCGTGCGCACCCGCTGCAGCGGCCAGTGGCTGGTCATGTGGCCCCCACGGCCCCTTGCGGGGCCGAGGCCTTGCAGGCCGCGCCGATCCAGAGGATCGGCTCTTCGCCAGGCACGAACAGTCCACAGGACTGTTCATGTCCGAGCGAAGCCCCGAGGGGGCTCGCGCAGCGGACTGGCAAAGCCAGATCCGCGCACGCCACTGGATGGGCGGCGGCGCTTCGCGCGCCTGGAACAGTCCCAACCGTTCGCCCTGAGCCTGTCGAAGGGTCCGTCCCGAGCTTGCCGAAGGACGGTGTTTCGGTCGGGGTCATACCTTTTGCACGTCCGCCGCGAAGGCGTAGCCCAGGCCGCGTTCGGTGCAGATGTAGCGCGGGTGCTTGGGGTTCGGCTCGATCTTGCGGCGCAGGCGCAGGATCAGCACGTCGATCGTCCGGTCGAAAACCTCGGTGTCGACGCTGCGGGTGTGCTCCAGCAGCTGGTCGCGCGACCAGACGCGGCGCGGCTGCCGCACGAAGGCTTCGAGCAGCCGGTACTCGGCCTGCGTCAGCGGGCAGGCGCTGCCGTCGACATGGCGCAGGTCGCGCTCGGTCACGTCGAGCAGCCAGTCGCCGAAGCGCAGCTGTTCGCCGCGTGGGGCCGCGGGCGGCTTCGGTGCTGCGGGCTCGGCGGCGGCCGGCGTGTCGGCCGCGGCGGCGTGGCCGTAGCGTCGCAGCACCGCGCGCACGCGCGCCACCAGCTCGCGCGGGCTGAACGGCTTGATCAGGAAATCGTCGGCCGCCAGCTCCAGCAGCAGCACGCGGTCGGTCTCGTCACTGCTGCCGCTGATCATGATGATCGGTGCGTCGCTGCGCTGGCGCAGCAGCCGGGCCAGCGTCAAGCCGTCCTCGGCCTGCAGCCGCAGGTCGAGCAGCAGCAGGTCGTAGCGTTGCGCGGCCAGCAGGCCACGGGCGGTGGCGCCATCGGGCGCGCCATCGGCTTCGAAGCCGGCCTTGCGCAGCACGTCCTGCAGCGAGGCCACCATGTCGGCCTCGTCGTCGACAACGAGGATGCGGGGTCTTGTCTCCACGGTCTTTCCACCGGCTCGTGGGCCTGTGTGTGATGTCAGCTGTCTTTATCGTGCCGCCAGGTGGCACGTGTGGTTGGTAGTAATACCAAAGCCGGCCGCAGGGGTGATTTCATTTGCAGATTTCAAATGTTTCAAGCGGGCGCAGGCTGACGGGCGGACGGTGGAGAAACGAAAACCCTACTGAACCTCCAGCTTGCACAGCGCCCAGACGAACTTGACGCCGGCGGCTTGCGTCTGCAGCTCGGGGTGCTGGTCGCGCGGGTAGGCGACGAACAGCGGCCCGTGCTTCGGATCGGTGATGCGCCGGCCGTCCTTGGAATGAGCGACCAGCGGGCCGTAGGTGGCCAGGTCGGTCAGCGGGATCATCGCGGCAAAGCCGTCGTGCGCGACGGCGCGCAACTTGGTCGCTGATGCGTCGATGCCGACGACCTTGAGGACCTCGTCGATGGTCGGGCCGGCCCATTCGGCCACCGGCGTCCATTCCGAGCCGGTCTTCAATCTCTTCGTCGGCAGCTTCAGCAGCTCGGCTTCGCTGAAACGGTAGCTCGCGGTCGCCTTGTCGTTGAAGCGCTTGATCTTGCCGGTCACGGCCAGCATCGCGCCGGTCGGGCATTCGGCGCTGTCGGTGGCGCTGGTCGATGGGTTGAGCGCGGTGAGGGCCACCAAGGCCACGAAGGCGGCCCTGGCCGAGTGCTTGATCGTCATCCCGGTTCTCCCTGCTTGGCGCCAGCGCATTGCGGCGCGGCGATTCTAGGCAGCGAAGCGTTGGAGCACGCGGTAGCCGCCGGCCGACTCTGCCAGCACATAGCCGTTGTCAACGCGCCAATGCACCGGCGGTGGCGGTGTGGTGCCTTCTGGCAGTGCAGCGCCGCTGCCATGGCGCGCGAGCGTGACGTGCGGGCGGAACGGTCGCGTTTCGACCGGCAGCGCAAGCGTACGCAGTGCGTCGGCCAGCCCGGCATGCAGTGCAATCAGCTCAGCGGGTGTTTCGCCGCTCGGCTGCAGCACCGCGATGCCGTGGTGCCAGACGGTGAACTCGTCGAGCACCCAGTCGAAGGGCGCAAACGGTTGCACGAGGCCGCTGGCCAGCGCCGGCAGCCGCGCGCGCGGAACATTGCCGATGAAGTGCAGCGTCAGGTGCAAGTGGGCCGGGGCTGTCGGGCGGACGTTCGACGGCCAGCGCAGCACCTGCTGCCACGCATGCATCGCACGCTGGGTCGGTGGGTCGGGCCACATGGCCAGGAACAGGCGTGCCGGGTCGCGTGGCGGGGTGGACGGTGGCGGGTTCATCGCGGCGATTGGACCGCGTCTGGCCCGCTGCCGCCAGCCGCCCTCCCAGGCTGTCCGCCATCCGGGCTCGCTTGCCCCTGGAATGTCCCCGGGCCGTCCGCCACGCCGGGCTGACACAATCCGCGCCGGATTCGGGGCCCCCATCGGTGGCCCCCCGGCTATTTCGGCCTGGTCAACCCACAAGGCCTGACCAGTCAACCGGGCCGCTCGGCACGCGCCGACCGCTCCTACCCCTGCACGACCGACACCATGGCACTGCAACAACTGACCGAAGAACAGATACGCACCTGGACCCGCCGCGAGAAAGACGAGTGGTGGCTGAAGAACGTCTACCGCGGCGACATGGCGCAGTTGACGATCCGCTCGGGCATCACCGGCTTCCTGCTCGGCGGCGTGCTCGCCGCCACGGCGCTGTACATCGCCGCCAAGACCGGCATCACGATCGGCGTCGGCCTGACCTCGGTGATCCTGGCTTTCGCCGTCTACCGGATCCTGAACGGCGCCGGCCTGGCGAAGGACTTCACGATCCTCGAGAACAACTGCACCCAGTCGATCGCCACGGCCGCGGGCTACACCGTCTCGTGGCTGACGGCGGGGCTGTCGGCCTACATGCTGATCACCGGCATCATCGTGCCCTGGTGGCAGATCATGATCTGGGCGACGCTCACGTCGCTGATCGGCGTGCTGGTCGCGTTCCCGATGAAGCGCCGCTTCATCAATGAAGAGCAGCTGCCCTTCCCCGAAGGCCGCGCCAGCGGTGTGGTGCTCGATGCGCTGTACCACGGCGCCGCCGGGGCCGGCATGTTCAAGGCCCGGCTGCTGGCGATCGTGGCGCTGGCCACCGGCACCTACCAGGCCCTCGTCAGCGATGGCTGGATGAAGCTGATCCAGTTCAAGATCCTGCAGATGGACAAGTGGGCTGGCCTGAAGGAGCCGTGGACTTTCCACGAGCGGCTGGACACCTACTACTACAACGCCGGCGGCGCTGCGCTGAAGATCCTGGGCACGGATTTCCGCGTGCTCGGCCTGCGCCTGACGCTGGACGCGGCGATGCTCGGCGTCGGCGGCCTGATGGGCATCGCGGTGGCCACCAGCTGCCTGCTGGGCGCTTTCGTCAACTTCGTGATCCTCGCGCCGATGATGATCGAGCGCGGCGACATCGTACCGCGCGTGCTGGCCAACGGCACCGCGGTGCCGCTGTCGCGCGCCGAGATCGTCAACCAGTGGTCGCTGTGGTGGGGCGTCGCGATGATGGTCGCCGGCGCGCTGGTCGGCCTGCTGGCCAAGCCGGAGCTGTTCACCTCGGCATTCAAGTCGTTGCGTGGCATCGGCACCAACAAGGCCGCCACCGCCGGGCCAGACCCGCTGCAGCACATCGAGCTGCCGCTGTGGCTGAGTTGGGTCGGCGTGCCGGTGCTCAGCATCCTGGCCGCCTACCTCACGCACATCTTCTTCGACGTGCCGATGTACCTGGCGCTGATCTCGCTGCCGCTGATCTTCGTGCTGACGGTGATCTGCACCAACTCGATGGCGCTGACCTCGTGGACGCCGACCGGCGCGCTGTCGAAGATCACCCAGTTCTCGATGGGCGCGATCGACAACAGCAACCCGGCGAGCAACCTGCTGCCGGCCGGCATGACCGCCGAGATCGCCTCCAACGCGGCGAACTTGCTGAGCGACATCAAGCCCGGCTACATGCTGGGTGGCAAGCCGCGCCACCAGGCGATGGGCCACGTGATCGGGCTGCTGGCCGGCGTGGCATCGTGCGTGCCGCTGTACTTCCTGCTGTTCCTGCCGCCGGATGCGAACGGCGTGCGCTCGACCACGACGATCATCAGCGAACAGTTCGCGATGCCCGGCGCGCTGCAGTGGAAGGGCGTGGCGGAGATCATCGCCAAGGGCTTCGGCGGCCTGCCGACCTCGGCGCTGATCACGATGGCCTTCGCGGTGGTGATTGCCATCGCGATCGAACTGGCGCGGGTCATGACGCGTGGCCGCTTCCCGCTGTCGTCGGTGTCGATCGGCCTGGGCGTGGTGCTGCCGCCCGAATCGACCTTCGCGATGTTCCTCGGCGCGCTGCTGTTCTGGCTGATGGGCCTGAAGCACAAGACGCCGGGCACGCGCGGTCACACCGTGTGGGTCGAGGGTTGCGAGCCGATCTGTGCCGGCCTGATCTCGGGCGCGGCGCTGATGGGCATCGGCAATGCGATCCTGAATGTGCTGATGACCTGACGGACGCCCAGCGGAAAAAGCGGCGCCTCGGGCGCCGCTCTTGTTTTTAGCTTCGAGTGTCTTTCAGCGGGTGCTGGAATGCTCGACGATCTGGCGTCCGTCGCGGTCTATCCGCATGAATGCCTGCTGGGCTGCGCCAGCGGTCAATGCGCGTGGCGGGTCTGGCGCTTGTGCTCGTACATCTGCAGGTCGCTGCGTTCGAGCACGCTGGCCACGGTGTCGCCGGCCTGGGCCTGGCACAGGCCGACGCTGACGGACACGGCGAGCCCTGGCGCGATCGTGCCCCAGTCGTGCTCGCGCACCGCACGCTCGATGCGCTGGCAGACCTGGGCTGCGAGCGCCGGCTCGGCGTCGTGCAGCACCAGGACGAATTCGTCACCGGCCCAGCGCGCGGCCAGGTCGCTGTCGCGCACCATGTGGTCGAAGATCGACGCCAGCTCCTTCAGCACCGCATCGCCGATGCCGTGCGAGAAGTCGTCGTTGATCTGCTTGAAATGGTCGACGTCGATCAGCGCGACGCAGACGTGCCGCGCCGTCGCGGCACGCAGGCTGTCGGACAGGCGCTGGTCGAGCTGGCGGCGGTTCGGCAGGCCGGTCAGCGCGTCGTGCAGGGCCATTTGTTCCAGTGCGCTCGACTGGTCGGCCAGGCGCTGCACGCTGGCCTTCTGCTCGCGCAGGTCGAGCCGCCATTCGATCAGCCGCGCACGACCTTTCAGGCTCTCGCAGCGGGCGCGCTGTTCGCGGATGGCCATGCGGCGCGCCTCGTCCAGCGTCGCGCGGGTGGCGCCCTGCAATTCGTGCAGGTGCATCAGCAGCTGGTGGCTCAGCAGCGCGATCGCCTCGTGGCCGAAACGGTCGGCGGTGCGCTGCATCTCGCGCGCCCAGTGCATGGCGCCCGCCACGTCGCCTTGCAGCAGCGCGAGTTCGGCGTGCGCCCCGTCGATTGCGGCACCGATCCAGCGCTGCGCAAGCCGCTCGCGCCAGGGTTCGGTGCGGGTGAGTTCGGCCTGCGCCGCCGCCAGGTCACCGCGCCAGGTGTGCAACAGCATCGAGGCCCAGGCGTGGGTGACCACGTTGTTCCAGTGGATCACCGGCGCCAGGCTGATGTTCTGGCCCGGGTGCTGTTGCAGCAGCCGGGTGCTTTCGGCCAGCTGCGCCTCGAGCCGGTCGAGCGGTGGCAGCGGGTGCCCCAGCGCACGCGCGTTGGTGTAGCGCAGGCACTCGGCCGCCGCCTGGTGCAGGTGCAGCTGGAACGGGTTGACTGGCGGCGAACAGCTGGCGGCGATGCGCAGGCCTCGCTCGTAGGTGGCGATCGCGTCGTCGAAGTTCTTGCCGAAGTAGTTCGCGACACCCAGGCAATGGCAGGCCATCAGCTGATCCGGCCCGGGCGGCAACGACTCGGCCAGCCGCATGCCGAACCAGCCGCTCTCGACGGCGTCTTCGTACTGGGCGAGGAAGGTGGCTGCCACGGCCATGCAGCCCTGCGCGGCGCATTCGCCGGCGAGGTCGCCCGATTGTTCGAACAGGAAGGCGGCGTGCTGGGCGCTGTCGAAAGCGATACGCAAGCGGCCGGTCACGCGCAGCGCGCAGTTCGCCATCGTCAGCAGCGACCGCGCCTGCAGGCTGGCGTGGCCAATCTGCACCGCCGCGTCGCGCACATCGCCTGCCAGCGTGAACGCGAGCGCTGCATCACCGGCGTCGGCCGCCTGTTGCGCCTCGGCCAGCGAGAACTCGAGCAGATCGACGGACAGCATGACGCGCTCGCGGTTCCCGCCGCCCGGCAACGCGCCAGACGGCGGGGTCGACCCAGTGTACGCAGCACCCCGTTCGCGAGCCAGCAGGGGTTTGTGCGGGGCGCTGCGCCCCGCACCGGATCAGGTGCTCGGGGCCGCCGGGATCAGCAGCCCGCGGGCGACCGCCGGCCGTTCGACGAAGGCCTTCAGCACGCGCTGCACCTCGGGGAAGTCGGCCAGGCCGACCAGCTCGCCGGCGCCGTAGAAACCGCCGAGGTTGCGCACCCACGGGAAGGTCGCGATGTCGGCGATCGTGTAGTCGTCGCCCATGATCCATTCGCGGCTGTTCAGGCGTTGCTCCAGCACCGCCAGCAGCCGGCGCGATTCGGCCACGTAGCGGTCGCGCGGGCGCTTGTCTTCGTAGTCCTTGCCGGCGAATTTGTGGAAGAAACCGACCTGGCCGAACATCGGCCCGATGCCGCTCATCTGGAACATCAGCCACTGCAGCGTTTCGTAGCGGCCGGCGGCGTCTTTGGGTTGCAGCTGGCCGGTCTTGTCGGCCAGGTACTGCAGGATCGCGCCCGACTCGAACAGCGCCAGCGGCTGTCCGCCCGGGCCGTTGGGGTCGATGATCGCCGGAATCTTGTTGTTCGGGTTGAGTGACAGGAAGGCGGGCGACAGCTGGTCGTTGGTCTCGAAGCCGACGCGGTGCACCTCGTAGGGCAGCCCGGTTTCTTCGAGCATGATCGAGACCTTGACGCCGTTGGGCGTCGGCAGCGAATACAGCTGCAGGCGGTCGGGGTGGCTGGCGGGCCACTTGCGGGTGATCGGAAAGTCGCTGAGCGGGGTCGTCATGGGGCGTTCGACAGGGGGACGAAATCAGCCGATTCTGGCGAGCTGCCGAGCCGGGCGTCGGGCGTCACCGATAGACCGGCCGCCGACTGTGGCCTTGGCCGCCGGGCCTGCAGCGCCCACCCCGTTCGTGTTGAGCATGTCGAAACACAGCCACCTATTCCACCCAGCCCTTCGACAGGCTCGGGGCGAACGAAACACAGCTTCTCAGCTTGAACTGCGAGCAGAACGACGCGCCGCGAAATCGACGAACCAGTCGACCGACGCGGCATTGGCCATCGCGTCGCGGTTCATCACCTTCGCCGGGTCGGCGCCTTGCAGCAGCCTCTTGACCGGCAGTTCCATCTTCTTGCCGCTCAAGGTGCGCGGGATCGCCGGTACCGCGAGGATCTCGCTGGGCACATGGCGCGGCGACAGCGCCTGGCGGATCTCGGCCACCAGCCGCTTCTTCAACGGCTCGTCGAGCACCCTGCCTTCGCGCAGCACGACGAACAGCGGCATGTAGCTTTCCTGGCCCAGGTACTCGAGGTCGACGACCAGGCTGTCGAGCACCTCGGGCAGCGCCTCCACCGCGCGGTACAGCTCGGCGGTGCCCATGCGTACGCCGTGGCGGTTGATCGTCGCGTCGCTGCGGCCGTAGATGATGGCGCCGGTCGCCTCGGCGTGCGGAACGAGCCGGATCCAGTCGCCATGGCGCCAGACGCCGGGGTACATGTCGAAGTAGCTGTCATGCAGGCGTTGTCCGGTCGCATCGCCCCACAGGTGAAGCGGCATCGAAGGCATCGGTGCGGTGCAGACGAGTTCGCCGACCTCGCCGAGCAACGAGCGGCCACGACCGTCTTCATCCGGCTCGCCCCACGCCTCGACTGCGGCGCCGAGGCAGCGGCATTGCATCTCACCGGCCATCAGCGGCAGCGTCGGCAGCCCGGCCACGAACGCGCCGGCGAAGTCGGTGCCGCCGGAGATGCAGGCGATCCAGATGTCGCGGCCATCGACCTGGGGCAGCTGCTGCCAGATCCAGCGGTAGCTGTCGTCGGCCAGCGGCGAGCCGGTCGAGCCGACGGCGCGCAGTGCCGACAGATCACCCAGCGCCTGCGGCTGCACGCCGGCCAAGACAGCGCCGGGCCGCCCCAAGCTGTCTTGACCCCCTTGGGGGGTGGGGGGCGCTTTCATGCAGCTGGCGTAGAAGGCGGCGCCGGCGCCGAAGAAGGTGCAGCGCGCGAGCGCGGCGAAGCGCCACAGCGGTGACCAGTCGGCGGTGCCGTCGCCCACTTTTTCGCATTGGGCGGGCGAGCCGTCGTAGAGGCAGATCGTGGTGCCACCGAGCAGCCCACCGACCTGGCAGTTCCACATGATCCAGCCGGTCGAGCTGTACCAGAAAAACCGGTCGCCGGTCTCGATCGTCGCGCCGAGGTTGTTGTGCAGTGTGCCGCCTTTGAGCCCTTCGAGCACGATGCCGCCGTGGCCATGCACGATGGGTTTGGGCAGGCCGGTGGTGCCGCTCGAATAGACGATCCACAGCGGGTGGTCGAAGGGCAGCCACTCGGGCTCGGCGTGGTCGGCGCCCTGCGTCAGTGCGTCGAAATCGTGGCGCGCCACATGGGGCGGCGGCGCATCGGTTGGCCCGCCCAGCACCGCCACGTCGACCACGTGCTTCAGTGACGGCAGCCCGTCGAGCAGCTGCGCGACCAGCGCGCGCCGGTCGTGCGCCTGGCCGCCGAAGCGGTAGCCGTCGGCGGCGAAGATCAAGGTCGGCTCGATCTGGCGAAAACGGTCCAGCACCGCGACCGGCCCCATGTCGGGCGAGCAGACCGACCAGACCGCGCCGATGCTGGCCACCGCGAGGAACGCGACCACCGTCTCGGGCCGGTTCGGCAGCAACGCGACGACGCGGTCACCGCGCTGCACGCCGAGCCGCTTCAACGCGGCGGCCAGCGTGCCGACCTGCTGGCCCAGGGCGGGCCAGCTGAGCGTGCGCAACTCACCCGCCGCCAGCAGCGGCTCGTCGGCCCAGACGATGGCCGGCTGGCCCGCAGCATCGGCCGCGGCGCCGTGGCGCAGCGCTTGCCGCGCGTAGTTCAGCTGCACCCCGGGGAACCAGCGCGCGCCGGGCATCCGGCGGTCGGCCAGTGCCGCCCCCACGGCGGTTGGCGACTCGATGTCGAAGTAGTCCCAGACCGAGCGCCAGAACGCATCCAGCTCGGTCACCGACCAGCGCCACAGATCTTCATAGCGCGCAAACTGCAGGCCGCGCGTGTCGGCCAGCCAGCGCTGGTAGGCGGTGATGCGAGGTTCGGGCAGCGTCATCGTCACCTCCGGGCGGGTTGCGAAAACGGTCAGGCTGTCGACGACGCGGGCGCATCGAGCGGCGCTCGGGCCGAGGGTTCGTCGAGCGCCGAGGCCGTGAAGTCCGGCGGCACGGGGCGCCGCGGCAGGCGCTCGTCGACCACGACGGTATGCGCCGCCTTGTCCTGCAGGGCCTGGCGGTTCGGATCCCACAGCAGCTGAACCAGGCCGAGCCCGCCGGTGCCCAGGCCGGCCAGGTAGCCGCCGAAACGCTTGAAGCTCAGCAGTGGCGTCATCGGCTTGCCGGTGATCTCGACCACACGCAGGCGGAACAGCCGCTTGCCCAGCGTCTGGCCGCGCCACCAGACCGGCAGCATCGTGAAGTAGACCAGCGACCAGCCGTAGCCGACGCCGAAGTCCAGGCCGAGACGACGCAGCCGCTCGCGCCAATGCTCGGCCGCCGCGGCGTCTTCAGCGGCCTGGCGCTCCTTCGCGAGCTGCCGCTTCAGCTGCTGCACTTGCCCCTGCAGCGCGGCGATCGATTCGGCCGCGGAAGCGGCGGCAGATGCCGCGCCGGCGCCCTCGGCGGCTGCCAGCCTCGGTGCCGAGGCAGCCTGCGACAACCCCTGCAATGCGGCGAAGAACTCTTCGTCGGCAGCCTCCTCGTCGGCGACCGTGTCGCCGCCGGCGACGCGGCCGCGTCCACCGTCGCGCGCGGTTTCGATCGCGGCCTGCAGGCCCGCATAGCCCATCAGCGCGACCAGCAGCCAGATCGACAAGGTGCGCCACGGTGCCAGGCCGCGGCGCGCAGCCCGCGCGCGCTCGAACGCGCCCAGCGCAAAGGCGGCGAGCAGCCAGAAGTTGGACAGCGCAGAGATGAGCCCGATCGCCGCCAGGTCCACCGCCATCGCGAGCAGCCGCCGCCCCGGGCGCGCCAGCGGCTGGCCGAGCAGCGACGGCGCGACGTTCAGCTCTTCCGGCGTGACCCAGCGGCCGACGTCCGGCCCGCCTCCCGGGCGCACGCGCAGGGCCAGCGCGCGCCAGGCGGCGTTCATTTCGGTGTCTTCGCCGCTGTGACGACGTCGACGTACTGCCACCAGTCGAGCCAGAACTGCGGTCGCCGGTAGCCGATCACCTCGGCCTGGGCCATGTCGGTGATGTACGAGTGGTAGCGGATGCGGTACGGCATCCAGGCCACGGCCAGGCGGCGGGCCTCAGCGAACTGGGCCTCGCGTTCCGGGCCATCGGGCAACTCCGACAGGCGCTTGTAGATCGCGTCGAACTCCGGCCGCCTGAAGCGCGCCATGTTCTGGCCGCCGACCTGGCTGCCGTCATAACGCTGCAGCGCGCCCTGGCTGTCGGGTGAGGCGCTCATGCCGCCGACATGCCAGATCTGGAAGCTGCCGGCCCGCGCGGCCTTCAGCAGCTCAGGCCATTTGCCGGGCTTGAACTTGACGTTGATCTTCAGCGCCGACAGGTCGCGGTGGTATTGCTCGGACATCTGCCGGCCCCGACTCTCGGCCTCGATCGACCACTGCAGCACCAGCGGCGAGCCGTCCGGCAGGTCACGCCAGCCGTCGCCGTCGCGGTCGAGGTAGCCGTACAGGTCGAGCAGCGCGTTGGCGCGCGCCGGGTCGTAGTCGCTCATCTCGCTCTTGAACGACGGGTCGTAGCTCGTCGTGTGCGGGGCGATCGGCGCCTGGGCCAGGAAGCCCTGGCCCTTGTGCACCAGGCGGATTTCGCGGTCGACGTCGAGGCCGAGAGAGATCGCGCGCCGCAGCGCCACCTTTTCAGGCGAGTAACCACCGACGACCGGGTCATCGAGGTTGAAGAAGGTCGCGGCCAGGTCGGCGCGCACCTGGCGCCAGCCCTGCACCCCCTTCTTGGCCAGGTTGGGCGCCACCTTGCCGTTGGGCATGGCCTGGTTCACGTAGTCGGTCGGCACCTGCTCGACGAAGTTGTGCTGCCCGTTCAGGAAGGCCAGCCAGCGCGGCTGGGCTTCTTCGATGATCGAGACCTCGACCCGGTCGATCATCGGGATGCGTCGGCCCTTGAAGCGCGCCAGCAGCGCCTGGCCCTCGGCGTCGCCCTCGGCCGGCTCGGCCTCGTAGAAGCGTTCGCGGTAGCCGGGGTTGCGCTCCAGCGCGATGAAGCTGGCCCGGCGCCACTGCGCCAGCTGGAACGGGCCGGTGCCCACCGGGTGTTCGGCGATCTTGTCGCCGTAGGCCTGCACGACCTCGCGCGCCACGCCGCCAAAGAGGTCGCTCGCGGCGAGGAACTCGATGAAACGCGGTCGCGGCTGGGCCAACCGGATCTGCACGGTGTAGCGGTCGAGCGCGCGCAGGCCTTCGACCGGGCTGTCGTAGTCGAAGGCTTTCTTCTCGTTCAGTGCCTTCTGGCGCTGCTCACCCAGACCCAGCAGCTTGAAGCCGTCGATGTTGCTCCACACGGGGCTCTTGTTGGCCGGGTCGGCGAAACGCTTGATCGCGTAGACGTAGTCCTCGGCGACCAGTTCGCGCTTCTTGCCGCCGAAGACCGGGTCGTCGGCGAAATGGATGCCGGGCCGCACCTTCATGGTCCAGGTGCGGTAGTTGTCGGTGACCTCGGGCAGTGCCTCGGCGGTCAGCGGCTTGAACTTGATCGGCCGCGCCAGGTGGTCGTAGGTGTAGAGCGCCTCGAAGATGTGCCCGGTCAGGATGCGCGAATAGATGTCGTTGACCTGGGCGGGGTCGAGCGTGGTCTCGGCGACGCGGAAGGCATAACGCAGGACCTTGGGCGAGGCCTTGTCCTCGGTGTCGGCGGCGTGGGCGGTGAACGTGCTGCCAATCAGGGCAGCGAGCACGGCGGCGGTGCGAAGGAATCGGTTCATGGCGTGGTGGACGCGTTTTCTTGGCGCGCAGGTCGGGGTCGATGTCGACGTATTGCCACCATCCGCGCAGGAAGGGGTGGCGGCGGTAGCCGACGACCCAGGGATGCAGCAGGTCGCTGACGATGCGGTGGCCGGCGATCTTGTAGGGCATGTAGGCCACGCCCAGCTTCTTCGCTTCGTGGATCAGCGCGTCGCGCTCGGGGCCGTCGGGCAGCGAGGCCTGCTGGGCGTAGAGTCGGTTGTAGGCAGGCAGGTCGAAGCGGGCATGGTTCGATTGGCCCTTGTTGGGGCCGTACATCAGGCCCAGCAAGTCGCTTGCGTCGGGCACCGTCGCGCTCCACGACAGGCCCCACATCATCAGCTTGCCGGTGCGCGAGGCCTTCAGATGCTCGGGCCACTTCGCAATCTTGAACTCCAGGCGCACGCCGAGCGCATTCATCGCCTTGTGCCACAGGTCTTGCAGGATGCGCGACTGCTGGTCAGGCTGGGCCGCGTACTCGATCAGCAGCGGCGAGCCGTCGGGCTGCTCGCGCCAGCCGTCGCCGTCTCGGTCGATGTAGCCGTACAGGTCGAGCAGTGCACGTGCCTTGCCAAGGTCGTGATCGCTCATCTCGCTCTTGAAGGCGGGGTCGTAGCCGGCCATCTGCGGCGGCACGATGGCCTGCGCCGGGATGGCCTGGCCCTTGCGCCCGTGTGTGATTTCGGCCTGCACGTCGTAGGCCAGGCCGATCGCGCGGCGCAGCGCGACCTTGTCGGGCGTGTAGCCGCCGACGACGGGATTCTCCATGCCGAAGTAGCTGTAGGCGATGTCGACGCCGACCATGCGCTCCAGCTGCAGACCGCGCTTTTTCAGGTGTGGTGCCAGTTGGCCGTTGGGGATGTAGGGCGGCGACAGTTCGAAGGGCAGTCGCTCGATCCAGTCGTGCTCGCCGTTCAGGAAGGCCAGCAGGCGCGGCTGCGACTCCTCGACGATCAGCACCTCGACCTGGTCGACCAGCGGCAGCCGCTTGCCACGCAGCTTCGAGGCGATGGCCTGCGAGACCGGGTCGTCGGCGGGAGGCTCGGCCTCGTAGTAGGCCTCGCGGTAGTTCGGGTTGCGCACCAGCTGCACGCGTGACGAACGGCGCCATTCACCGAGACGGAAAGCGCCGGTGCCCACCGGGTGCTGCATCGCCTTGCCGGGGTCGGCCTCGATGACCTCGCGCGCGACCGCGCCGGCGATCGCTGCATCGGCGAAGGTCAGCGGCAGCCGAGGCGAAGGCTCGGCGACCTTGACGACGAAGGTGTAGCGGTCGAGTGTCTTCAGGCCCTCGACCGGCGTGTCGTAGTCGAACGCGGTCTTGTCCTTCAATGCCTTGGCGCGCAGCTCGCTCAGGCCCAGGATCTTCGCGTTCTCGAAGTTGTAGAGGTTGGGGCTCTTCCAGCGCGGGTCGTAGTGGCGCTTGATCGAGTAGACGTAGTCCTCGGCCACCAGCTCGCGCTTCTTGCCGCCAAAGGCCGGGTCGTCGGCGAAATGGATGCCGGGCTTGAGTCGGAAGGTGAAGGTCTTGAAGTCGGGCGAGACCTCGGGCAGTGCCGCAGCGGTGGCCGGCACCAGCTTGGCCGGCCGGGCGAGGTAGTCGTAGCTCAGCGGCGCCTCGAACAGGTTGCCGGCGATCACGCGCGAGTACAGGTCGGAGATCTGCGCCGGGTCGAAGCCGGTCTCGGCGATCGGGAAGGCGTACCGAAGCACCTTCAGGGGCTGCGCCGCCTGATCCGGCAGCCCCTTGGGCGCGGTGTGGCCCGCCGTCTTTGGCGGCGAAGCGGCCGAGGTGGCCGAGACGGCGACCGGGCTCGCTGTCAGCATGGCGAGCAAGGCAAGGGGCACGAACTTCATGGTTTCTCGCTCGGTCCGGCCACGTCGACGAAGGCGTGGAACGGCCGCAGGAAGGGATGGGGACGGTAGCCCTGCAGGCGTGGCCAGTGCAGCGCCACCTGCAGCCGGTGCACATGGGCCTTCATCGGCAGGTAGGCCAGCAGCAGGCGGTTGGCCTCGGCGATCGTGGCCTGGCGCTCGGGGCCGTCGGGCAGCTCGCTCTGGCGTTCGTACAGCGTGTTGAAGGCCGGCAGGTTGAAGCGCGACAGGTTGTCGCCGCCGATCGCGGGGCCGTAGCCCAGCCGCAGGAAGGGATCGGCGTCGGGCGCGTCGGCGTTCCACGACAGGAACCAGAGCATCAGCTTGCCGGCGCGTGCGGCCTTGTTCTGCTCGGACCATTGGCCAGCGAGGAACTCGATGCGCAGGTGCAGCGCGTCCATGCGCCGCTTCCACAGCTCGTTGAACTGGCGCAGGGTCTTGTCGGTGTGGTACTGCAGCCGCAGCGACGAGCCGTCGGGCCGCTCGCGCCAGCCGTCGCCGTCGCGGTCGACGAAGCCGTAGAGGTCCAGCAGCGCATTGGCGCGCGCCGGGTCGTAGGTGCTCATCTCGGTCTTCAGCGCCGGGTCGTAGCCGAAGGTCGACGGCACGACCATGCTTTGCGCCGGCAGGCCCATGCTGCGCCGGATCGTGCGCACTTCCTCGTCGTTGTCGTAACCCAGCCCGATCGCGCGGCGCAGCGCGACCTGCGACGGGCCGTAACCGCCGACGACCGGATCGTCCATGTTGAACACCGTGTACACGACATCCGGCCGCGCCAGGCGCTGCATCCGGGCACCCTGGCGCTGAAGACCGGGGGCCAGCTTCCCGCCCGGCACGGCCACCGGCGCGTAGGTGGCCGGTACGGTGATCACGTCGAGGTCGCGCTGCAGGAACGACAACCAGCGCGGCTGGTCTTCATCGATGATCGCGATCTCGACCCGGTCGATCATCGGCAGCTTTCGCCCGCGCAGGGCCTGGGCGATTGCCTCGCCCTCCGCGTCGCCGGGCGTGGGTTCTTCGTCATAACGGTGTTCGCGGTAGCCGGGGTTGCGCGCCAGCACGATCTGCGAGCCCTTGCGCCACTCCGCCAGCACGAACGGGCCGCTGCCCACCGGGTGGTCGCCGACCGTGTCGCCGTAGTGCTCGACCACCTCGCGCGCGACCGGGGCGGCAGCGACGATGCCGGTCAGGTTGAAGACGAAGCGCGGGTCGGGCTTGTCGAGCCTGAAGCGCAGCGTGTAGCGGTCGACGATCTTCAGGCCCTCGACCGCGGCGCCATAGTCGAACGGCTTGCGCTGGTCGAGCGCGCGCTGGCGCAACTCGTTCAGGCCGGTCAGGCCGATCGCGGCAAACGTTGGCAGCTGCGGGCTCTTCCAGCGCGGATCGAAGATGCGTTTGATCGCATAGGCCACGTCGGCGGCCACCACCTCGCGCGGCTTGCCACCGAAGACCGGGTCGTCGGCGTAGTAGACGCCGGTGCGCAGCCGCACGGTGTACTCGCGCCAGTCGTCGCTGTGCTCGGGCAGGTCGACCGCCAGTTGCGGCTTGACCTTGGCCGGCCGGGCCAGGTAGTCGAAGCGGTACAGCGGTTCGAAGATGCTGCCGGCCACTTCCTGGCTGAAGACGTCGCTCACGCCGGCCGGGTCCAGCGTCGTGGCGTCGCTGACCATCGCGTAGCGCAGCACCTTGGGTGGCCCGTCGGTGGCCCACGCGAATGGCAGCGCGGCCGGCCACAGGGCCAGCGCGAGCAGCGAACGGCGGATCGGTGAGGCAAGGCGCAGCACCGGGCAACGATAGTGCATCGCGGCGTGTTTTCGCATCCGGAGATGCGATCACGCGTCTCCAAGATCCGGGGCAAACGCCGAGAAAAATGCGGCCGACACGCCCCTACACTCGCGCATCCTCACACCTGCCCGGCGCTGCCGGGCCGTTTCATCCATGGCCGCCTATCTGGTCCGGCGCCTGTTGCAGATGATCCCGACGCTGCTGGGTGTCGTGCTCTTTGTCTTCGCGCTGTTCAAGTTCGTCGGGGGTGACCCGGCCGAGATCCTGGCGGGGCAGAACGCCACCGCCGAGCAGGTCGATGCGATCCGCCAGCAGCTCGGGCTGAACGAGCCCTGGTGGACGCAACTGTGGATCTTCGTCCAGCAGATCGCCACCTTCGAGTGGGGCAAGAGCTGGGCCACGCAGGAGGCCGTCAGCCACATCTTCGCGACCCGCCTGCCGGCCACGCTGACGGTGATGACACCGATCCTGATCCTCGACACGCTGCTGGCGGTGCCGATCGCGCTGGGCGTGGCCTATGTGCGCGGCTCGCTGACCGACCGCAGCCTGATGGTGGTGACCACCGTGGCGCTGTCGATCTCGTTCCTGGTCTACGTGATCGTCGGCCAGTACGTGTTCGGCTTCCAGCTCGGCTGGTTCCCGGTGCAGGGCTGGAGCGACTCGACCTGGACCAACCTGACGACCTACGTGCCGCTGCCGGTGTTGCTGGCCGTCGCGGTGGGTGTGTCGCCGCAGACGCGGCTGTACCGCAGCTTCTTCCTCGATGAACTCGGCCAGGACTACGTGCGCACCGCGCGGGCCAAGGGGCTGGGCGAAGGGCCGGTGCTGTTCAAGCATGTACTGCGCAACGCGATGATCCCGATCCTGACCAACGTCGGCCTGGCGCTGCCGGGCATCTTCGTCGGCTCGTTCCTGATCGAGGTCTTCTTCTCGATCCCCGGCCTCGGTCGCGAGGTGCTGCTGGCGGTCAACCGCAGCGACTACCCGGTGATCCAGGCGGTGACGGTGTACCTGGCCTTCATCACGATGCTGATCAACCTGATCGTCGATGTCTGCTTCAAGCTGGTCGATCCGCGGGTGACGCTCAAATGAACAGCGCCGTCGTCCTCGACGTTCCCAGGGTCACCGTCGAACACAGCGAAGGCGTCTGGCATGCCGCATGGCGGCGGTTCAGGATGGACCGCGTCGGCCTGGTCAGCGCGACCATCGTGATCCTGTTCCTGCTGCTGATCGCCGCAGCCGCGGTCGGCCTCGTGGCGCGGGACTGGCAGCGCGAAGTCGCCGTGGCCAATGCCCCGCCCGGCTTCGTCGGCCCGCGGCCGCCCGAGGCGATCAGCGCGATCGAGGTGCCGAAGGGGCCG
>NZ_DASUNH010000145.1:0-15620 GCF_036277275.1 Ideonella sp.
GCGCAGGGCTTGCGCGACGCCCGGCTTGAACTGCACCAGCATTTCCGCAGGCACGAACTGGCGATGTGCCTCTTGCAGTTCAGCCACGACCTTGTCCGGCTGGCCTCCGGCCAGGGCGACGCTCGACAGCGCGGCGAGCGCGCTGGCGATCAGGGTGCGGGTGAAACGGGGGGTGGAACGGGGCATGGTGAAGCTCCTCAAACCGGTCAAAGGGTGGGGCCGGAACGAACGCATGTGTGCGGCCGGTGGGCCATGTGTGCGGGCTATAGCGGCGGCGTGCCCGAAAGGAACATCATGCTGGTGGACGTGACCGATGCTGTCGACCCTTCAGCCTAGGGAGGGGTTTACGCCTCGTCGACGCCCGATCGAAAACACGCTACACGGCAGAAAAAAGGCCCGTCGATGACGGGCCTTGGTCTACGCGAAAACGCTATTGACGAAGCGCAAGGCAACGACCGGCCGTTCCCGAGTTCCTTGATCTCTCGGGGACGGGCTCGGCTGGCCGAGCGCAGGCACTCAGTACCCGCTGACGTCGAGTCGCCCGCCGGTGACCGTCTTGCCGGCCATCGATGCCGTCGGCACGGTGGCCGCCAGGATGGCTGCCTTGATCTGCGCTGCCGTCATGCCCGGGTGCAGCGAGGCGTACAACGCCACTGCGCCCGTGACGTGCGGCGTGGCCATCGAGGTGCCGTCGTAGGATGCGTAGGTCGCCGTCAGGTTGCCGTTGACCATCTTCGGCACGGTCGACCAGATGCCGGAGCCCGGCGCGCCGAGATCGACCGATACCAGGCCATAGTTCGAGAAGCCCGACTTGGCGCCGGTCTTGGTGATCGAGGCCACCGCGATGATGTTCTCGCTGGTGTAGGCCGACGGGTAATTCGGCTTGTTGTCGGTGTTCTGGCCGATGCCGAAGATGTTGCCGTTGCCGGCTGCCGCGATGAACAGGATGTTGGCAGCGCCCGATCGGTCGATCGCGTCCTTCAGGGCCTGCGAGAAACCGCCGCCGCCCCACGAGTTGTTCGAGGCGACGAGGTTCAGGCCCTGGCGGGTCTTCAGGTCGGTGATGTAGTCGATCGCCAGGATCGCGTTGGCGGTGGTGCCGCCCTGCGCGCCCAGGAACTTGGCGTTGACGATCTTGGCCTTGCCGCAGATGCCGGCCACGCCGATGCCGTTGCCACGCACGGCGGCGATCGTGCCGGAGACGTGCGTGCCGTGGTCATCCCCGGCGCCGTCGAAGGTCGATGCGTCGTTGTTCTCGAAGTCCCAGCCGTTGACGTCGTCGATGAAGCCGTTGCCGTCGTCATCCACGCCGTTGCCGGCGACTTCCATCGGGTTCTTCCAGATGTTGGCCTGGGTGTCCGGGTGGCTGGTCATCACGCCTTCGTCGATGACCGCGACGACGACGTTGGACGAGCACTTCTTGCCGGCGGCCCAGGCTTCGGCCGCCTGGCTGCCATACTGGTTTTGCTGGCCGGGCGACGTGTCGCCGTAGACGCCCCACAGGCTGCCGTCCTGGTAGTAGGGGTCGTTCGGGCCGGCCTGGTGGGTGTAGATCCAGTTCGGCTCGACGAAACGCACCGCGCCTTGCGCGCGCAGGTGCTGGACGGCGTCGGGCACGCTCACGCCGTGCGGCAGACGCACCCGATGCAGTTCGCCATCGGCGGCGGCGCGCAGGCGCTGGACCGACTGGGCCCCCAGCGCGCTCAGCACGGCTTCGCGGGCCGCTGCGACATGGCCGGCGCGGAACTGCACCAGCACCTCGGAGGCTACGTATTGCAGATCGCTGCGCTGCAGGTCAGCGTCAACTTTGGCCGGATTGGCCACCGCGCCGCCCATGGCGGCCACTGCGGCCAGGGCGATCAGCGTGCGGGCAGAGAACTTCTTCATGCTTTGGGTCGACTCCATCGTTGATCCGTGACAGGGCGTGCGCCAATCGCGCACCGTGAACTTGATTCTGAGCAACGGACGGTAACGACTGCAGCGGGCCGGCACCAGTCGGCGACGCAGAATTGAGGGTTGTTGAACAAGTTGGCCCTGTGGGCCTTCAGCGGGCAGGGGTGTGTCCGATATATCGATGACTGGCGGGCTCTGATGCCCGCGAACCCGGCCGTTGGGGCCGGCCACCTGACCCAGAAGACGAAAGGACGGCGTGGAGCTCGAATCGTCCATGCTCGGCCGGTTGCGGCTTTTGTGGCAACAAGAACAGTGGCTTTACAGCTCGGCCGAAGCGGCCGCGGGTGAGGCGCGCGCGCGCCACGTCGAGGCGGTGTTGCGCATGACGCCGCTGGTGATGGGCGCCAACCTGGCCAATGCCGTGCTGGTGCTGGCCTTTCTGGCCGGCACCGTGCCAGTGCTGCCGTTGGCGATCTGGGCCTGCCTGTTCGTCGGCGGTTGCGCCCACGCGATGCACAGTTGGTGGCGCTGGCGGGGCCGCGTCGTGCGGCAGATGCCGCCGCGGGCCGTGGTGCGGGCGACCGCCCAGGCCGCGTTCATCAGCGGCGCCTGGGCGGTGGTGCCCTTGCTGTGGCTGCCGCTGGCCGCACCGACCCAGCAACTGATGCTGTCGGTGCTGACCAGTGGCGTGCTGTGTGCCGGCGCGTTCGTGTTGGCCACGGTGCTGCCCGCCGCCCTCGTCCACATCTTTGTTCTCAGCATCGCAGCGATCATTTCCCTGTTGCAGACCGGCCATACCGTGCTGTTCGGGCTGGCCGCGATGGTGGTGGTCTACACGGTCGTGATCCTGGCCGGCGTGGTGGCGATCAATCGCCTGTTCGGCGCGCGCCTGGCGTCGCAACGCGAAGCCGAGCGGCAAAGCCAGGTCGTCGGCCTGCTGTTGCGCGATTTCGAGGAACACTCGGTCGACGTGCTGTGGGAGGTCGACCGCCGTGGCCGCTTCACCCACGTGTCGGACCGGCTGGTCGCCTTGCTGGGCCGCACCCGCGAGAAGCTGCAGAAGAGCACGCTGGTGGAGGTGCTGCAGTCGCGCACCAAGATGCCCAAGCGGCGCGCCGGCGTCATGCTCGACGAGTCCAGCGGCCTGCCGGCCCTGCGCCGCGCGCTGTTGCTGGACAAGCCATTTCGCGACGTGGTGTTGAAGGTCAAACAGCGCGACGGCTCGGCCTGGTGGTCGATCACCGCCAAGCCGCTGCTGGACGAAGCCGGGCGCAGCACCGGCTGGCGCGGCGTGATCAGCGACGTGACCAAGCAGCGGGTGACGCACCAGCGCCTGGCCTACCTGGCGCATTTCGATTCGTTGACCGGCCTGGCCAACCGGGTGCAATTGCGCGAGCGGCTGGACGAGGCGCTGACGGCATCGGGCGAGCCGCGCCGACGCAGCGCCCTGCTGTGTCTGGACCTGGACAACTTCAAGACCATCAACGATTCGTTCGGCCATTCGGCCGGCGATGCGGTGCTGCGCCAGGTGGCGCGACGCTTGCAAGGCATGGTTCGCAGCAGCGACTTGCTGGCCCGGCTGGGCGGCGACGAATTCGCGGTGGTGCTGGACGACGTGCGCAGCGACGGCGAGGTGCTGCAGCTGTCGCAGCGCCTGGTGGACGTGCTGAACCGGCCGGCGGTGATCCAGGGCCGGCTGGTCTCGATGGGCGCCAGCATCGGCGTCGCGCTGATCCCCGAGCACGGCCAGACCGTCGACGAGATCCTCGGCAACGCCGACCTGGCGCTGTATGCGGCCAAGGAGCGGGGCCGCGGTCGCTTCGAGCTGTTCGTGCCGTCGCTGGGCCTGCGCAACCGGCGCGCCAGCCAGGTCGAGGCGGCGTTGCGCGAAGCCATCGAACGAGGCGAGATGAGCCTGGAATGGCAGCCGCAGGTCGGGATCACCGACTGGAAGGTGATGAGCGCCGAGGCGTTGCTGCGCTGGCAGCACCCGGAGCTGGGCGTGGTCGAGCCGTCGGAATTCGTCCCGGTGGCCGAACGCTGCGGGCTGATCGGGGACATTGGCGCCTGGGTGTTGTCGCGTGCCTGCACCGAGGCGCAGGCGGCGCTGCCGGGGCTGGCCATCTCGGTCAACGTCTCGCCGGTGCAACTGATGCAGGAGGGCTTCATCGAAGAGGTGCAGCGGGCGCTGCGCCAGAGTGGCCTGCCGCCTTCGCGGCTCGAGGTGGAGATCACCGAGTCGGTCTTCATGGACGACCCGTCCGCCGCGTTGTCGCACCTGCATGCGCTGAAGGCGCTGGGCGTGCGGATTGCGCTGGACGACTTCGGCACCGGCTACTCCGCTTTCCAGTACCTGCGCCGCTTCCCGTTCGACACCTTGAAGATCGACCGCGCGTTCGTGCGTGAGCTGATGACCCACCACGACGCCCGCGCGATCGTGCGCACGATCGTGCAGCTGGCCAGCACGCTGGGCATGCAGACGATCGCCGAAGGGGTGGAGGAGCCGGTGCAGCTCGAGGTGCTGAACCAGGCCGGCTGCCGCCAGATCCAGGGCTACCTGGTGGCGCGCCCGATGCCGCTGCTGCGGCTGCTGCCGTTCCTCGAAGGGTGGGGCAGCACCAGCCGGCCCGACCCGGGCGAGTTGCCGGAAACCATGCAGGTGCCATTGGACCGGCGAAGCGCTGAAACGCTGGCCGGGCGATAATCCGCGTTTTCCCGGCGTCGGCCCCGCATCCTCCTGCGGCGCGCCGCGCGGGCTGCGCCGGCCGGTTCTCTTCGTGCCGGCGCCATCGCTTTTTCCGACCACCCGCAGGACTTTCAGCAATGGCGCAATACGTCTTCACCATGAACCGCGTCGGCAAGATCGTGCCGCCGAAGCGGCAGATCCTGAAGGACATCTCGCTGTCCTTCTTCCCCGGCGCCAAGATCGGCGTGCTGGGCCTGAACGGCTCGGGCAAGTCGACGCTGCTGAAGATCATGGCCGGCCTCGACAAGGAAATCGAAGGCGAAGCCACGCCGATGCCCGGTATCAAGATCGGCTATCTGCCGCAGGAGCCGCAGATGAAGCCCGAGCAGACCGTGCGCGAGTCGGTCGAAGAGGGCATCGGCGGCGTGCTGGCGGCGAAGAAGCGGCTGGACGAGGTGTATGCCGAATACGCCGAGCCGGACGCCGACTTCGACAAGCTGGCCGCCGAACAGGCCGAGCTCGAAGCCATCATCGCCGCGGCCGGCAGCGAGAACACCGAGCACCAGCTGGACATCGCCGCCGACGCGCTGCGTCTGCCGCCGTGGGACGCCGTGATCGGCCAGCTCTCGGGCGGTGAAAAGCGCCGCGTCGCGCTGTGCCGCCTGCTGCTGAGCAAGCCCGACATGCTGCTGCTCGACGAACCCACCAACCACCTGGACGCCGAGTCCGTCGAGTGGCTGGAGCAGTTCCTCAAGCGCTTCGGTGGCACCGTCGTCGCGATCACCCACGATCGCTACTTCCTCGACAACGCCGCTGAGTGGATCCTCGAACTCGACCGCGGTTTCGGCTACCCGTACAAGGGCAACTACTCCGACTGGCTGGACGCCAAGGAAAAGCGCCTGGAGCAGGAGCAAAAGACCGAAGACGCCCGCACCAAGGCGATGAAGCAGGAACTGGAGTGGGTGCGCAAGAACGCCAAGGGCCGCCAAGCCAAGAGCAAGGCGCGCCTGGCCCGCTTCGAGGAATTGAGCGACGTCGACTACCAGAAGCGCAACGAGACGAACGAAATCTTCATCCCGGTCGCCGAGCGCCTGGGCAACGAAGTGATCGAGTTCGTCAACGTCACCAAGAGCTTCGGCGACCGCGTGCTGATCGACAACCTCAGCTTCAAGGTGCCGGCCGGCGCGATCGTCGGCATCATCGGCCCCAACGGCGCCGGCAAGTCGACGCTGTTTCGCATGATCCAGGGGACCGAAAAGCCGGATTCGGGCGAGGTCAAGGTCGGCAAGACCGCCAAGCTCGCGTTCGTTGACCAAAGCCGCGAGAGCCTGTCCAACGACAAGACCGTCTGGCAGGACGTCTCCGGCGGCTTGGACAACATCATCGTCGGCAAGTTCGTGATGCCCAGCCGCGCCTACATCGGTCGCTTCAACTTCAAGGGCAACGACCAGCAAAAGCTCGTCGGTTCACTCTCCGGTGGTGAGCGCGGCCGCCTGCACCTGGCCAAGACCCTGGCCCAGGGCGGCAACGTGCTGATGCTCGACGAACCGTCGAACGACCTGGACGTCGAAACCCTGCGGGCGCTGGAAGACGCGCTGCTCGAGTTCGCCGGCTCGGCGATGGTCATCTCGCACGACCGCTGGTTCCTCGACCGCATCTGCACCCACATCCTGGCCGTCGAAGACGACTCGCAGTGGTACTTCTACGAGGGCAACTACCACGA
Organism: Ideonella sp.; assembly: GCF_036277275.1. Taxonomy (GTDB): domain Bacteria; phylum Pseudomonadota; class Gammaproteobacteria; order Burkholderiales; family Burkholderiaceae_C; genus Ideonella. The sequence continues at coordinate 6,303 of NZ_DASUNH010000145.1, forward strand.
GTACGAGGAAGACAAAAAACGCCGCCTCGGCGAAGAGGGTGCACGACCGCACCGCATGCGCTTCAAAGCGCTCAAGTAAACAACAAGGGCGCCTCGCGGCGCCCTTGTTGTTTCTGCTGAGCGCGCGCAGCGTCGCTCATCCTCAAGCGGCGTGCGCGGATCCGGCTTTGCCGGTCCGCTGCGCGAGCCCCGTTGGGGGGCAGGCCCCTGGCAGGGGGCCGTGGGGGCCAACAATCAGCCGAAGATATCCAGAACGATCGCGAGGATTTCGAGCGCGATCGACAGCGGCTGCGAGAGATCGCTGACCTGATCTTGTTCGACGTTGCGCATCGGCGGTTTGCGGTCCAGCCCGTTGTTGACGAAGGCCTCGGCGCTGGCGATGCCTTTTTCCTGGATGCCGGTGCCCGAGAAGTCGACGATCGTCAGGCAGTGCGACTCGTTGAAATCGCGGAAGAACGGCACGTGGTACGAGATGTTGGGCTCGGCGTCGAGTGAGGGCAGCCAGGCGGCGATGTCTTGCCGCCACAGCACGTTGAGCATCTGCTTTTGTTTTTCCGGATCGGGCTCGTTGGCGATCTCGGGGAAGAAGTCGAGATAGCTGAAGCCCGAGAAGATGCCGTCCGCCTGGTAGACCAGGTAGCCGAAACGGTCCGTCGGGTACTGGCGGGCCAACGCCCCGTTCAGGCTGCCCATGTTGTTGGTGTCCAGCCCCGGCAGCTTGGCCTGCAGCGTCGGGATCATGCCGCCGGGCAGGTCCAACCCCCAGCTGACGCGGATCAGCTCGTGCAGGGGTTGCGACGGCGACGCCTCCTTCGTGTTGCCGCGCGGCGCGTTCATCATCGGGCCCGAGTCGGCCATCAGCGTCGCGCGGCCGCGGGGCGCCAGCTTGTCGCGCAGGATCGCGTAGTTGGCGGTCGAGCCCACGCCGCCGGCCGAGAAACCGGTCAGCAGCATGTGGCCCGGGCGGCCCAAGTGCTGGCGCATCCAGTCGGCGGCGGCTTTGACGTTCGCCTGGCCGCGGTGGTACTGCACCCGCGGCTGGTCGGGCCGCTTGTCGTCGTAGACGTTGACCAGGTTGCCGGTGTGCACATCGCCGGTGCAATAGGGCATGTAAACCAGCGTCCAGTCCTGCGTGCGCACACTCTCGAACGGGTCGAGCCGGGCCGAGAACGGCGTGACCAGCCCACCGGCGGCCGAATTCGGCAGGCTCATGTAGTCGCTCGGGATGCCGTCGGGGTTGGTGGCGCTGTATTCGCCGACGCCTTCGCATGCGTCCTGGTCCCAGCAGGCGCCGCCGCCCTCGAAGGTGATCGCGAGGTGGTTGTTCAGCGGCGTTCGATTGACGAAGAAGCGGTAGGGCGTGCCGTTGCCGCATGCTGCGCCGCTGGACAGCGGCAACTCGATGGTTTCCCAGATGAACCAGGCCGCTTGCGCGCAGGGCGCCAGCAGCACGAGGGCCAAGGCAGCAAACAGGCGGCGCAGCAACGAAGACACGGGTCTGTCGATCATGGCGTTCTTCCCTGGTTGGTGGAGGGGGAGGCGTATATGCGCTGGCGCAGCGCCTCGAGCTGCGCCACCAGCGCATCGGGGGCCGCACCGGCCGGGGCTTCGCGGCGCCAGCGCGCCACCAGCGCCTGCTGGGCCTGCAGCAACTGGGCATCTCGTGGATCGGTCTGCGGCGGATGGGCGATCTGCTGGGCCCGGCGCCAGTCGGACAGCGCCTCGGCGCGCCGGGTCGTGTCGGGCTCCAGCACCTCCAGCAGCGCGGTCTTCAGCCGCTGCGCCTCGGGGCCGCTGACTTCGCCGCGGGCCATGCGGGCGTCCAGACCCTCGTCGATGCGGCGCGCCAGCATGGTCAGCGATGCATCGGGGGCGCCCGCCCAGGCGAGGCGTTCGGTGCGGAACTGCTGCACGGTGCGCTGGTAAGCCAGCAGTTCGATGATGCGGGCGGCCTCCGCATCGGCCTGCGGATGGTCGGCCAGCGATTGCTGCAGTTGAGCCCATTGCCGCGCGCTGAGCAAGCGGACCTCCGGCTGGCGCGTGGCCCGCGCCGCCGTGGTGCCGCCTTCCGCCCGGGCCGAGGCCGGTGAACTCGGTCCCGCTACCGGCGCTGCGGCGACCCCGCGCGGCAGCGGCCGGTCGGTCTTCAGCATCGCCAGGCCGGCGCCGATCGCCAGCAAACACAGCACGCCGCCGGCCAGCAGCGGAAGCAGTCGCCGGCGAAGGGCGGGGCGTGGCGTGGTGCGCATGACAGCCGGATCAGGTGGTCAGCAATCGCCTCAAGCGCCGGCGGTTGCCAGCGCAAGGTGCGAATTTCAGTACCATTCGCGCCTCTGCGGCAAGTGCCGCCTGACGACAACAGGGGAATTCGAGATGGCGATGGATGTGGTGGATTACGAGATCAAGGGCTCGGAGATGCAGTTCGTCGAGGTTGAGCTCGACCCCGGCGAAGCCGCCGTCGGCGAAGCCGGCAGCCTGTTCTTCATGGACGCCTCGATCGGCATGGACACCGTCTTCGGCGACGGTGGCAAACAAGGCGGAGGCCTGCTCGGCAAGCTGATGGGTGCCGGCAAGCGCCTGATCACCGGTGAGTCGCTGTTCATCACGGTCTACACCAACCAGGGTTCGAACAAGCAGCGCGTGGCGTTTGCGGCGCCCTACCCGGGCAAGATCCTGCCGATGGACCTGAGCAAGCTCGGCGGCATGCTGATCTGCCAGAAGGACTCGTTCCTCTGCGCCGCGCGCGGGGTGTCGATCGGCCTGCACTTCCAGCAGAAGTTGTCGGTCGGCTTCTTCGGCGGCGAAGGCTTCATCATGCAGAAGCTCGAAGGCGACGGCCTGGCCTTCGTGCATGCCGGCGGCACGGTGGTCAAGCGTGAGTTGTTGCCCGGCCAGACGCTGATGGTCGACACCGGCTGCGTCGTGGCCTACACGCCCAACGTGAACTTCGAGATTCAGTACGTCGGCAAGATCAAGACCGCGCTGTTCGGCGGCGAGGGCCTGTTCTTTGCGAAGCTGAGCGGCCCGGGCACCGTCTGGCTGCAAAGCCTGCCGTTCTCACGCCTGGCCAGCCGCGTGTTCGCGGCCGCGCCGCAGCGCGGCGGCTCGCGCGAAGAAGGCTCGGTGTTGGGCGGCTTCGCGGCCGGCGGCCTGCTCGGTGGATTGCTCGGCGGCGACGACGACTGATCCCGAACCTCGGTTTCGCGATGGGCTGGCGCTGGCTGCTCGCCGGCTTGCTGTGCTGCGGCGCCGCCAGCGCCGCGGCGGTGGACAGCCTCGAACTCGACGCGCTGACGTCGCCCGAGCTGCGTGAGCGCATTGCCGGCGGCACGACCACGGTGTTGCTGCCGATTGGCGGCACCGAGCAAAGCGGCCCGCACCTGGCGCTGGGCAAGCACAACCAGCGTGTGCATGCGCTGTCGCTGCAGATCGCGCAGCGCCTGGGCCGGACGCTGGTGGCGCCGGTCCTGGCCTACGTGCCCGAAGGCGAGATCGATCCGCCGGCGGCGCACATGCGGTATGCCGGCACCCTCTCGATCCCCGAGCCGGCGTTCGAGGCCGTGCTCGTCGCGGCGGCCCAGAGCCTGTGCCACCACGGCTTTCGTGACGTGGTGCTGCTGGGCGACCATGGCGGCTACCAGCGCAACCTCGAGCAGGTAGCCGCCCGGCTGGAGCGCGACAGAGCCCGCTCGGCGCGGCCGGCCTGCCGCACCCACGCGCTGGCCGAGTACTATCGAACGGCGCAAACCACCTACGTCGATGCCCTGCGCGCGCGTGGATTCGGTGGCGACGAGATCGGCACCCACGCCGGCCTGGCCGACACGGCCTTGACGCTGGCCCTGGACCCGACGCTGGTCCGGCCCGACCGGCTGGCCCGTGGCGCCGGCGCATCAAAGGATGGCGTTCAGGGTGATCCACGTCGCGCCACGGCCGAATTGGGGCAGATCGGCGTCAAGCTCATCGTGGACACTACCGTGGCGGCCATCCAGAAGCGTCTGACAACCCCGGATCGGCCGCGCGAGACACCCCACGTTCAGCCGCCGCGCTAACAACGTTCTCCTCTCTCTCGATCCCGTTTGGAAATTGTCATGACGAAGAAGCGCAGGTCCGGTCGCGCGCTCGGTGTTTGTTTGGCGTTGCTGGCGGGCATTGGCGCGCTGGTGGTGCACCAGGTGCACGGCGAGTCGTCGCAGGCCACGGCGGCCGGTACGCCGCCGGCCGCCGCCGCGCCGGTGCCGGGCATCGTCACCGTGCCCGGCATGCCGCCGGTGGTTGATCCGCGCAACCTCTACAGCGAAACAGGGGCCGGCAAGGTCAGCCCGGCGCTGGCGGATCACCTGGAGCGCATCTACGTGCCCAACCTGCGCTCGAACGATGTCTACGTGGTCGATCCGCAGACGATGAAGGTGATCGACCGCTTCAAGGTCGGCCGCAGCCCGCAGCACATCGTGCCTTCGTGGGATTTGCGCACGCTGTGGGTGACCAACAACGCCGAAGGCCGCACCGATGGCAGCCTGACGCCGATCGACCCGAAGACCGGCAAGCCCGGCGCCGAGGTGCTGGTCGACGACCCGTACAACATGTACGCGACGCCGGATGGCCAATCGGCCATCGTGGTGGCCGAAGCACGCAAGCGGCTCGACTTCCGCGATCCGCAGACGATGGCACTGCAGTACTCGATCGACGTGCCCGGCTGCCCGGGCGTCAACCACGCCGACTTCTCGATCGATGGCCGCTTCGCCTACTTCACCTGTGAGTTCAATGGCTCGCTGGCCAAGATCGACCTGGTCGACCGCCAGGTGCTCGGTTACCTGAAACTGCAGATGCCGGCCACCCGCTTCAAGGAAACGAGGAAGCCGCGCACCGAGCCGGGCAAGGTCTGGGAGCCGGGCGAGACCGAGATCTGCACGGTGACCAAGGGCATGCCGCAGGACATCCGCAGCTCGCCCGACGGTTCGAAGTTCTACATCGCGGACATGCATGCCGATGGCGTGCATGTGGTGGACGGCGCTTCGTTCAAGCAGATCGGCTTCATCCCGACCAGCATCGGCGCCCATGGCCTGTACCCCAGCCGCGACGGCAAGCGCCTGTTCGTGGCCAACCGCGGCTCGCACAAGATCCATGGCCCCCGCAAGGGCGACGGCGGCGTGGTGGTCATCGACTTTGCGACCGACAAGGTGGTGGCGCGTTGGCCGGTGCCCGGCGGCGGCAGCCCCGACATGGGCAACGTCAGCGTCGACGGCAAGTGGCTGTGGCTGGCCGCGCGCTACGACGACGTGATCTACCGTTTCGATACGGCCACCGGCGATGTCACGCAGGTCAAAGTCGGTGCCGAGCCGCACGGCCTGACCGTCTGGCCGCAGCCGGGCCGTTATTCTCTCGGCCACACCGGCAACCTGCGCTGATCCCAACGGGCGCGCTACCTCGATGCGACTGCTGCTCGATTCCTTCTGGCGCGCCCTGGCCTACCTGCTGATGCCGCGGGTCGTTGGCCTGTCGCTGCTGCCGTTGCTGATCGCCGGTGGCGCATCGCTGGCGCTGGGCTGGTTCTTTTGGGAGTCGGCGCTGGCTGGCGTGCGTGAGACGCTGGAGGGCTGGTCACTGATCGAGCCGCTGCTGAAGTGGATCGACTCCGGTCTCGGCCCGCACTTCCGCGTGGCGCTGGCGGCACTGATCGTGGTTGCGCTGGCGGTGCCGGTGGTGGTGGTCGCGTCGCTGATGCTGGTCGCGCTGCTGATGACGCCGGCGATCGTCAGTCTGGTCGCCGAGCGACGCTTTTCGCAGCTCGAGCGCAAGCGCGGGGCGTCGTTCTGGCAAGGCGCGCTGTGGGGCCTGGGCTGTACCGCGCTGGCCCTGGTGGCCAGCTTCGTCACGATGCCGTTCTGGCTGATCCCCGGCGTCGTGCTGATCGTGCCGCCGTTGATCTGGGGTTGGCTGACGACCCGTGTGATGGCTTTCGACGTGCTGGCCGAGCATGCCAGCCGCGAGGAGCGCCGTACCCTGATGGGCCAGTACGGCTGGCAACTGCTGTTGATGGGCATCATCACCGGCTTCCTGGGCGCGGCGCCGTCGATGATCTGGGCCGTCAGCGCGATGACGCTGGTCTTTGCGCCGCTGCTGATGGCGGTGTCGGTCTGGCTGTACACGCTGGTTTTTGCGTTTTCGGCGCTGTGGTTCGCCCACTACCTGCTGGCCGCGCTGCAACTGCATCGCGCCAGCATGACCGCTGCGGTGGTGGTCGACGTGGCGCCGCCTGCCTCCCCCTTGCCCGACCTGCCTGGCACCACCCTATGAGTTTTGGCCTGATCATCATCGGCGACGAGATCCTGTCCGGCCGTCGGCAAGACAAGCACATGGCCAGGGTGATCGAGCTGCTGGCCGCTCGCGGCCATGCGCTGGCCTGGGCGCGCTACGTCGGCGACGAGCGGCCGTTGATCACCGCGGCGCTGAAAGACGCGCTGGCCAGTGGAGACATCGTGTTCAGCTGCGGCGGCATCGGCGCCACGCCGGACGATCACACGCGCCAGTGCGCCGCGGCTGCCAGCGGGCGCCCGCTGGCATTGCACCCCGAGGCCAAGCGCCTGATCGAAGAGCGGATGCACGATGTGGCGATCGAGCAGGGCATCCCCTACGAACCCGACCGCCCCGACAACATCCACCGCCTGAACATGGGCGTGTTCCCCGAAGGCGCCACGCTCGTCCCGAACCCGTACAACAAGATCCCCGGCTTCAGCCTGGGTGACGTGCACTTCGTGCCCGGCTTCCCGGTGATGGCGCACCCGATGATCGAGTGGCTGCTGGACCATCGCTACGGTCACCTGAAGCCGGCGGCGCATGCCGAACGCGCGCTGTACGTCAAGGGCAGCATGGAGGCCACGCTGACGCCGCTGATGGAGCAGATCGAAGCCGAGTTCGCCGGCGTCCGCGTCTTCAGCCTGCCCAGCGTCGACCATCCGCAACGTGGCCGCCACATCGAGCTGGGGGTCAAGGGTGAGCCGTCGGTGGTCGATGCGGCTTTCGGCGCCTTGCAGGCCGGGTTGGTTGCGCTGCCCGGCGTCGAATTTGGCACCGAATAGGTGCAACGGCGTCAACCCATGTTGGTGCAACAAGAAGCCCCATGATGGTGCGAAATGAAGTCTTGCGGACCTTGCGGCTGCGGCTGCGCTGGTTCGATCCCGAATCCGAAGCCGACCAGCGATTCATCATCGAACTGGTCAACGACCCCGACTGGATCGCGAACATCGGCCAGCGCAACGTGAGCACTTGCGAACAGGCGGAGGCCTTTCTGCGTAACGGCCCGGTGGCGATGTGCCAGAAGCTCGGTTTCGGGTTGTACCTGGTCGAGCGGGTGGAAGACGGTCTGCCGGTCGGCATGTGCGGCCTGATCAAACGCGACAGCCTGACCGACATCGACCTGGGCTATGCCTTCTTGCCGCGGGCTCGCGGTCAGGGCCTGGCACGCGAGGCTGCTGAAGCCGTGCTGCAGTGGGGCTGGCAGGCGTTGGGCCTGAAGCGAGTGGTCGCTATCGTCACGCCGACCAACACGTCGTCGATCAAGCTGCTGTCTTCGCTGGGCTTTGCCGACGAGGGCACGGTGCAGATGCCGCCGGACAACGAAACGCTGCGTTTGCTGGGCTGGTCGGCGGCGCAGGCCTGAGGTCGGCGCGTCGCGGCACCGCCTGCCCACGGCGGGGCACGGACGATCCCCATTTGTGGGCATGGATTCTGCTACATTGCCCGCGCCGTGGTCGCCACGGGGCGCTCACCGGCTTGGTCTGGCGGGTGACCTGCGGGCGGCATCGACCGCTCATTTCCGTTGACACAACTCATCCGCCAGGAGCCTTTTTGATGGCCAAGACCGTCGCCGACGTGCTGCAAATGGTGAAGGACAACGAAGTCAAGTTCGTTGACTTCCGCTTCACCGATACCCGGGGCAAGGAACAGCACGTGACCGTGCCCGTGTCCGCCTTCGACGAAGACAAGTTCACCGCCGGCCATGCGTTCGACGGTTCCTCGATCGCCGGCTGGAAGGGCATCGAAGCCTCCGACATGCTGCTGATGCCGGACCCGAACACCGCCAACATCGACCCGTTCTTCGAAGAACCCACGTTGCTGCTGACCTGCGACGTGATCGAGCCGGGCGACGGCAAGCCCTACGAGCGCGACCCCCGTTCGCTGGCCAAGCGCGCCGAAGCCTACATGAAGAGCGCCGGCCTGGGCGACGCCGCCTTCTTCGGCCCGGAACCCGAATTCTTCGTCTTCGACAGCGTGCGCTGGGACGTCTCGATGTCCGGCTGCTTCTCGAAGATCGAGTCCGAGGAGGCCGCCTGGAACTCTGGCAAGGAATACGAGCACGGCAACACCGGCTACCGTCCCACCGTCAAGGGCGGCTACTTCCCGGTGCCGCCGGTCGACTCGGCGCAGGACATGCGCTCGGAAATGTGCCTGCTGCTCGAGCAGATGGGCATTCCGGTCGAGGTGCACCACCACGAGGTCGCGACCGCAGGCCAGATGGAAATCGGCACCAAGTTCTCGACGCTGGTCCAGCGCGCCGACTGGCTTCAGCTGCAGAAGTACATCATCGTCAACGTGGCGCACGCCTACGGCAAGACGGCGACCTTCATGCCCAAGCCCATCGTCGGCGACAACGGCTCGGGCATGCACGTGCACCAGTCGGTCTGGAAGGACGGCAAGAACCTGTTCGCCGGTGACGGCTATGCCGGCCTGAGCGAATTCGCGCTGTACTACATCGGCGGCATCATCAAGCACGCCCGCGCGTTGAACGCGATCACCAACCCCGGCACCAACTCGTACAAGCGCCTGGTGCCCGGCTTCGAAGCCCCGGTGAAGCTGGCCTACTCGGCCAAGAACCGCTCGGCCTCGATCCGCATCCCGTTCGTGGCCAATCCGAAGGGCCGACGCGTCGAAGCGCGCTTCCCCGATCCGATGATGAACCCGTACCTCGGCTTCGCCGCGATGCTGATGGCCGGCCTGGACGGCGTGGAAAACAAGATCCATCCGGGCGAAGCCGCCAGCAAGGACCTCTACCACCTGCCGCCGGAAGAAGACGCGCTGATCCCGACCGTGTGCCACAGCCTCGACCAGGCGCTCGACTACCTCGACAAGGACCGCGCCTTCCTGACCAAGGGCGGGGTGTTCACAGATGCCTACATCGACGCCTACATCGACCTCAAGATGCAGGAAGTCACGCGTTTCCGCATGGCGACGCACCCGGTCGAATTCGACATGTACTACTCGAGCTGACGGCGCTCGCAGCAACAACGCTGACCGCTCGTCGCCCCGGCGTGCCGATGGTGC
>NZ_DASUNH010000146.1:0-19392 GCF_036277275.1 Ideonella sp.
CTTGATCAACTCGGCTTCTTGCTCTTCACTGAGGACGACGACCGGGGCAACTCGCAATTGCTCGCTCCAATGCAGACCGAAGTAGACCATTGGAGCGGTAAAGCTAATTTAAGTTCGATCAAGAATCGAACACTACACTAGGGGCGGCCCGTCGTTGCCGGGAGCCTGGGGCTCAGGTCCACAGTCGATAGGCCCAGAACGATTCGTTCTCGGCAATGAGGCGGTACAGCTCGGCCGGGCTGAAGCCGGTCACCCGCCGCGTCTCGCGGCACAGGTGTGACTGGTCGGAGTAGCCGCCGCTCGCGGCCACCGCCGCCCAGTCCGGCTGCCCGGAAGCTGCCACGTCGAGGAACGCCTGCTCGGCGCGCGCGATGCCGCGCAGCTCGCGCATCGACTGGCCAGCCCATTGCTTGATGCGCCGCTCCATCTGGCGCAAGCTGCGGCCAGGGTGTGAGGTCGCCGCCCGCAGTGCCAGGCCCTGGGCCCAATCTCCGTAGCGGTGGCCTGCCAGCGCCATGTGCGGACGAGCCGCCTGCCAGCGCGGATCGAGAAAGTCCTCGATCAGCCGGACGCGGGCGTCGTCGTCCGCTGCGGCTTGGACCGCTTCGCACATCGCGATCCAGTCCGGCGGCAGCACCTGGGCCGCATCGTCGAAGCGGTCGACCCAATGGTCCGCTTCGAGCCCCACCAGATGGTGCATTGCGTCGGGCAACAACAGCAGCATCATGCCGTGCGTCGGGCCCGGGTTGCGCCACAGCGTGGGCCCGCGGTAAGGGCCGCCGAACACGAAGCGCCCCGGCATGCGCACCACCGGCCCTTGCGGCTCGCCGAACGGCAGCATCTGGGCTTCGCCCTCGAACCACCAGCTGAGCGTGCACAGCGGCGAGGCGGGAAAGTAGCTCAGGCGTTGTGCGTCGCTGAGGGCCACGCCGCAGGTGTTGCGCCCCATCACGCCGCGCACGCAGGCGCTGAGCGACACGCGCGGCAGCCACAGGCGATTGACGGCCGTCGACAAGGCCGGCGCTGCTGCAGTATCGAGAGGCATACAGGCAGTGTAGAGGCCTTGCTCGGGCGGATCGGGCGCACCGACCACAATGCCCCCGCGGTGTCGAAATCGTTCAAGACGGTCTCTTGCCGACAGGTTCACACTTCGGCGCATGAACCTCGCCACCACGACCGCCGAGAACCCCCAAGCCACCACCGCCGCCCGCCCTGCCGATGGCAAACCGCCCGGTCCTCGTCGGCGCTGGTGGGGCCTGCCGCTGCTGCGCGAGATGAAGGCCGATTACCTGGGTTTCACGGACGGTCTGCACCGCGAGCACGGCGATATCACCTTCATGCACATCGGGCCCGAGAGGGCCTACGACCTGTTCACACCGGAGCTGGTGCGCGAAGCGCTGGTCGACCATGCCGACGCGATGATCCGTTGGCAGCGTGGCATCGAGATCTTCGAGCAGGTCTTCGGCCAGAGCGTGCTGGTGACCGAAGGTGCGACCTGGCAGCGCCAGCGCCGCATGCTGCAGCCGGCGTTCTCACCCAAGCGCGTGGCCGGCTATGCCGCGTTGATGCGTGACGCCGCGTTGGACGCGCTGGACCAGGCCGTGCCCGCCGGTCAGGCCCAGGGCCTGGTCGAGATGGATGCGCTGTGGACCAAGGTCGCGATGGACGTGATCATGCGCACGCTGTTCACCAGCCGGGCGTCGCGCGACGCGCGCGATGCAGCCGACGCGACGCAGGTGCTGTCGGAGGCGGCGATACGCGAGATGTTCTGGCCGATGACCTTGCCCGACTGGCTGCCGCTGCCCGGCAAGGCAAAGAAGCGCCGCGCGCTGAAGGCGCTGCGTGGTCTGGTGGGGCGGCACATTGCGGCGCGGCGCACCGAATCGGCCGACACACCCCGCGACGATCTGCTCGCCCACTTGCTGGCGCTGCGCGACGAGGGCACGAACGCCGCCCTGTCGGACCAAGAGGTGTTCGACCAGTGCATGGTCAGCTTCCAGGCGGGCCACGAAACCTCGGCCACCGCGCTGCTGTGGTGGAGCCGCCTGATGGCCGAACACCCCGAGGCCGCCCGCCGCGCACAACAGGAGGTCGACGCCGTACTGGGCTCGCGCGAACCCGGTGCCGAAGACCTGCCGGCACTGCCCTGGCTGACCGCCACACTGAAGGAAGCCATGCGGCTGTACCCGCCGATCGCCGCGGTGATGACGCGGCGCACGACGCGTGACATCACGCTCGGCGGTTGGACCATCCAGAGCGGGGCGATGCTGCGCATCACGCCGTGGGTGCTGCAGCGCGATCCGCGGTCGTTCAGCGAACCGGCCCGCTTCCTGCCCGAACGTTTCCTGCCCGATGCGCCCCCGCCGCCGCGCGGAGCGTGGATGCCCTTCGGCAGCGGGCCGCGGGTGTGCATCGGCCAGCACTTCGCGATGCTGGAGATGACGCTGGTAGCGGCGCTGCTGCTGCAGCGTTACACCCTGGCACTGCCACCGGGCGCAAGTCCTGTCGAGCCGGTGATGAACGTGACGCTGCGGCCACGTGGTGGCGTGCGGTTGCTGCTGACGCGTCGCCCGGGCTTTAGGAGCGGTCACGAGTAGCGCGCATCCAGGTTGGAGACGTGGTTGACGAAGATGCGTCGCACGCGCTCGGTATCTTCGGCGGCCGACACCACCGCCACGCCACCCTGGTGGAAGGTCGAGCCGACCCAGGCATACCCGGTGCGCACCATGATCGCCCAGCGCTGCAGGTCTTCGATCGCCCGTTCGACCTTGGGCTCGCCGAGCGACGGGCCACCATGCGCATGCACCACCAGGTCGCCCTGCCAGTGGGCGGGGATCGCCATGCGGTAGAACGCGCCGGCGCTGTCCCGGCCGCCGAGGCAGCGGGTGCCTTCGGGCAGGCCGGCAGGGCAATCGACCGATTGCGGCGCCGCTTCGGCAGGCCATGAGGCGGCGGCCACCGCGGGCACGCTCGGCCCGCTCGGTGACGTGCCCGCGCAGCCGGCCGGGGCCGCCGATGACGCCAGCGCCGTCAACCATGAGAGCGGACGGAGCGGTGTCGAACGGTGCATTTGGATATCCCCTGCCGGCTCACGCGGCCATGCCATGATCGAGCCTGGTTTTGGACGCCACATCCGTAATCGCCGCAACGGCGCGAGCCCCGGCGACACCAGCCCTACCCGATGCCATTGCCCGAGATCACGCGCCGCGACTTTCTCAACGGCGTTGCGCTGGCCGCCGCGCCCCTTGCCGCAGCCGCCGCCCCCGAGGCGGACCCCGTCGCGCTGCGCAGCGGTCTGCAAGGCCAGACCGACGAGGTCAATGCCCACGCGCACGCCTGGCGCGACGACCCAACGCACTTTCGCGACGTCGCGGCCGAGGTCGACCCCGACATCGAAGACCTGGTCGTCGTCGGCGCAGGCTTGAGTGGCCTGGCCGGCGCGCACCTGTTTCGCCAGCATGCCGGACGGCCGGTGCGCATGCTGCTGCTCGATGCGCTCGACGACATCGGGGGCCATGCGCGGCGCAACGAGTTCGTCTCGCGCTCTGGCGTCAAGCTGATCGGTTATGGCGGCTCACAGTCGCTCGACTCGCCGGGCCTGTTTTCACCCGCGGCGGCGGGCCTGTTGAAGGACCTCGGCATCGAGCTCGAACGCTTCAGGACCGAGTTCTTCGACAAGGGCTGGTCCGAGCGACACGGCCTGACACTGCTGGGCCTGTTCTTCGGCCGCGAGGCCTGGGGCGACGACCGGCTGGTGCGCCACGGCAAGGCAGAGGCCGCAGCGGACTGGCTGGCGCGCACCCCGCTGCCGCCCGCGGCGCAGGCCAGCCTCGCCGCGCTGTTCGGCGCACCGCGTGATGTGCTGCCGCAGCTGAAGACAGCTGCTGCGCGCCGCAGCGCGCTGGCCGGCATGAGCTACCGGGACTTCCTGTCGAAGGCCTGGCAGGTCGATCCGACGGTGCTGCGCTTCTTCCAGGGCGACACGCAGGGCTATTTCGGCGTAGGCATCGACGCGACGACCGCGCTCGATGCCTGGGCCGCCGGCCTGCCGGGCTTCGAAGGGCTTGCCCTGGGCGAAGGCGTCGACGCCCGCATGTCGCCCAGCGGCCGCCAGCTGATGGCAAGCCAGGATGACTACATCTACCACTTCCCGGACGGCAACGCCGGCGTGGCGCGCGCGCTGGTCAGATCGCTGATTCCGTCCGCCCTGCCCGGCACCGGGATGGAGGCGCTGGTCGATGCCACGCTGCAACGCGCCCGGCTGGATGCACCAGATGAACCGGTACGCATCCGCCTCGGCGCCACGGTCGTCGGCCTGCGCCACCTGGGACCACCGAAGCAGGCCGAACGGGTCGAACTGCGCTATGTTGACGCGCAGGGCCGCGTACGCATCGTCCGCGCACGCCAGGTGCTGCTGGCCTGCTGGCACCGGGTGATTGCGCGCCTGACCGACGAGTTGCCGAAGGCGCAGGTCGACGCGCTGAACGACCAGGTCAAGACACCATTGCTCTACACCACCGTGCTGCTGAACAACTGGCGCGCCTGGCAGAAGGCAGGGCTGCACGGCTTCAACGTGGTCGATGGCTTCTGGGGCGATGTCGCGCTGGACTTTCCGGTCAGCATGGGCTCGCAGCGCTATTCACAATCGCCGGACGAGCCGATCCTGCTGCACCTGGGCAAGGTGGTCGTGCCGGGCAACGGTGCACCGGCGCGAGCTCAGGCGTCGCAGGGCCGCGCGATGCTGCAGGGCTGGCGCTTCGACTTCCTCGAGCAGCAGGTCCGCACGCTGCTGCAAGGCGCTCTCGGTGAGTTCGGCTTCGATGCAGCGCGCGATATCGAAGCCATCACCGTGAACCGCTGGGCCCATGGCTACACCTATGAATACATGCGCCCCTGGGACCGCTACTGGCCGCAAGGCCCCTTGCCCTGCGAGCGTGCGCGCCGCGGCTGGGGCCGGGTGGCGATTGCCAATGCCGACGCCGGGGCCTACGCCTATGCCCACAGCGCGATCGACCAGGCCACCCGCGCAGTAGAGGAACTGCTGCCGAACGCGCAGTTGCCTGCGTGGCACCGCGTCCCCGGGCCCAGCCCGGTGCGCATCGGCCTGGCCTGAGATCCGACCTCTTTCGAACTCCACGCCTCTTCCATGACCACACCGCGAAAACTCTCAACTCACCCCTGCGCCGGCCTAGCCCTCACCCTGGCCGGTCTGGGGGCGGCAACCGCCCAGACCACCACGCCCACCACGACCGAAGTGGCGGCACCCGACGCCGACGGCAACATTCCCGGTGTGGCCCCGCCGCTGTGGACCGCGGGGCTGTTCATGGTCGCCGCCGATCACCCGGTCTACCCGGGCGCGGAGCGCCGTGCCCAGAGCGCCACCGTGCTGCCGTTCATCACCTGGCGCGGCCCGATCTTCCGTGTCGAAAGTGGTTCGGCCGGCCTGCGCGCATTGCGCACACCGCGGGCGGAGCTGGACTTCAGCGCCGCGGCCTCCTTCGGCTCCGATGGCCGCGACAGCGGCGCGCGCGAGGGCATGCCGGCAATCGGCACGCTGGTGGAGATCGGCCCCAGCTTGCGCATCAACCTGGGCGAGTTGAGAGACGATGGCAAGCGCCCGCCCTTGCGGCTGGACCTGCCGTTGCGCGCCGTGTTCGATGCCGACCGCGACCTCGAATTCGCCGGTGCGTCCTTCGAGCCGCGGGTGACCTGGCGCTTGCCGGGTGTCGCCGGTTGGAACCCATCGGTCTACGGCGGCTTGATGTTTGGCAACCGTGCGTTGAACCAGATGTACTACGGAGTGGAGCCGATCTACGCCACCGAGACCCGGCCCGCCTATGAGGCGCATTCAGGCTTGGTGGCCACGCGCCTGGGCACGTCGTGGGCCCGCATGCTGGGTCGCGATTGGCGCCTTGCGCTGCACGCCAGTGTCGAGACCGTGAAAGGCTCGGCGAACCGCGACAGCCCGCTGATAGGCCGCACGGTGGACCACACGCTGGCGATCTCGCTGACCTGGACCGCGTTCCGATCGGAAGAGCGCGGCGTCGAGTAGGCACCCGCGCGAGCCGCCATGAAAAAAGGCCACCGAGGTGGCCCTTGTCGTTGGCGCGGGCGCCGTCGTGATCAGCGCTGGGCCAGCGGCTTCACGTCGCGCGGGGCGGCGCCGACATAGAGCTGGCGCGGGCGGCCGATCTTGTACTCGGGGTCGCCGATCATCTCGTTCAGCTGGGCGATCCAGCCGACGGTGCGGGCCAACGCGAAGATCGCGGTGAACAGCGGCACGGGGATGCCGATCGCGCGCTGCACGATGCCCGAGTAGAAGTCGACGTTCGGGTAGAGCTTGCGGGCGACGAAGTATTCGTCTTCCAGCGCGATCTTCTCCAGCTCCATCGCCAGCTTGAACAGCGGGTCGTTCTGCAGGCCGAGCGCGTTCAGCACCTCGTGGCAGGTCTCGCGCATCAGCTTGGCGCGCGGGTCGTAGTTCTTGTAGACGCGGTGGCCGAAGCCCATCAGCTTGACGCCGGAGTTCTTGTCCTTGACCTTGGCCACGAACTCGCCGATACGCGCGACGCCGCCTTGCTTCTGAATGTCGCCCAGCATGTTCAGCGCCGCTTCATTGGCGCCGCCGTGAGCCGGGCCCCACAGGCAGGCCACGCCGGCCGCAATCGCCGCGAACGGGTTGGTGCCCGACGAGCCGCACAGGCGCACGGTCGAGGTCGAGGCGTTCTGCTCGTGGTCGGCGTGCAGCGTGAAGATGCGGTCCATCGCACGCACCAGCACGTCGTTCGGCTTGTACTCCTCGCACGGCGTGGCGAACATCATGCGCATGAAGTTGCCGGCGTACGTGAGGTCGTTCTTCGGATAGATGTAGGGCTGGCCGATCGTGTACTTGTAGGCCATCGCCACGAGCGTCGGCATCTTCGCAATCAGGCGGATCGCGGCGATCTCGCGGTGCTCGGGGTTATTGATGTCGGTGCTGTCGTGATAGAAGGCCGACAGCGCGCCGACCAGGCCGGTCATCACGGCCATCGGGTGCGCATCGCGGCGGAAACCACGCAGGAAGAACTGCATCTGCTCGTTGACCATCGTGTGGTTGGTCACGCGGCTGGTGAAGTCCTGCTTCTGGGTCGCGTTCGGCAGGTCTCCGTACAGCAGCAGGTAGCAGGTCTCGAGGAAGTCGCAGTTCACCGCGAGCTGCTCGATCGGGTAGCCGCGGTACAGCAGCTCACCCTTGTCGCCATCGATGTAGGTGATGGTCGAGTTGCATGACGCGGTGGACAGGAAGCCCGGGTCGTAGGTGAACTTGCCGGTCTGGCCGTAGAGCTTGCGGATGTCGATCACATCGGGCCCGATCGAGCCCTTGTAGATCGGCAGGTCCATGGTGGGGCTGCCGTCAGAGAACGACAGGGTGGCTTTCACGTCGGACGGGGTCATCGTCGGTTCCTTTCGAGCAAATTCTTCTACAGCGGCGCTGGCACTCCCCGGCTTCAGCCGGGTTCCCGCATCAAGGCCAGCACTTCTTTCACATCAGGACGGTCCAGCTCGCCTTCGGGTTCTTTGCGCGCGAGCAGCAGGTCCAGCAAATCGTTGTCTGAGAGGTCCATCAGGCCCTGCAGCCCATGCACCTGGTCGAGCGTCAAGCCGGCCTCGTGGCGGCGAAAGAAGCGTTCGACGAACAGGTCGTTTTCGAGCAGGCCGCGCCGGCAGCGCCACTTGAGGCGACTGACCGTGGTGGGGTCAACCGAACCAAGCAGCAGCCGCGGATCCGGCTCTGCCGGTCCGCTGGGTGCGCCCCCCTGGGGGGGAGGCGCCGAAGGCGCTTCGGGGGGGGTCATACAGCGCGGCGGACCATCAATTCCTTGATCTTGCCGATCGCCTTGGTCGGGTTCAGGCCCTTCGGGCAAACGTCGACACAGTTCATGATCGTGTGGCAGCGGAACAGGCGGTACGGGTCTTCCAGATTGTCCAGGCGCTCACTGGTGGCTTCGTCGCGGCTGTCGGCGATGAAGCGGTAGGCCTGCAACAGACCGGCCGGCCCGACGAACTTGTCCGGGTTCCACCAGAAGCTGGGGCAGCTGGTCGAGCAGCTCGCGCACAGGATGCACTCGTACAAGCCGTCGAGTTCCTCGCGCTCCTCAGGCGACTGCAGGCGCTCTTTCTCGGGCGGCGGCGTGTCGTTGACGAGGTAGGGCTTGATCGAGTGGTACTGCTGGAAGAACTGCGTCATGTCGACGATCAGGTCGCGCACCACCGGCAGACCCGGCAGCGGGCGCAGCACGATCTTGCCCGGCAGCGTGCGCATGTTGGTCAGGCACGCGAGGCCGTTCTTGCCATTGATGTTCATCGCGTCCGAGCCGCACACGCCTTCGCGGCACGAGCGGCGGAACGACAGCGTCGGATCGACCGCCTTCAGCTTGACCAGCGCGTCCAGCAGCATGCGCTCATGTCCATCGAGCTCGACCTCGATGGTCTGCATGTAGGGCTTGGCGTCCTTGTCCGGGTCGTACCGGTAGATCTCAAACGTACGTTTTTCAGTCACTTCAGCCCCTCGTTCGTCAAATACACCGACCGATCCCCTGAGGGGGCGAGCGGGGACGTGAATCGGCCAGTGGCCGAATCACGCCAGCTCGCAGCCGGCTCGGAAGCGGCCCAGCGCTCGGCCGGCAGCTCCGTTGTGATGTTGCGGTTGGTCATGTCCTTAGAAGGTACGGACCTTGGGCGGCACGGATTCAACCGTCAGCGGTGTCAGCTTGACCGGCTTGTAGTCCAGGCGGTTGCCTTCCGAGTACCACAGCGTGTGCTTCATCCAGTTCGTGTCGTCGCGGCTCGGATAGTCGTTGTGGGCGTGGGCGCCACGGCTTTCGGGGCGGGCCGCGGCCGAGACCATCGTGGCCTGCGCGGCCTCGATCAGGTTCTCGACCTCCAGCGCCTCGACGCGCGCGGTGTTGAACACCTTGGAGTTGTCCTTCAGGCCGATCGACTTGACGCGTTCGGCGACCTGCTTGATCTTGGCCACACCCTCGTCCATGACCGCCTGGGTGCGGAAGACGCCGGCATGCTTTTGCATCGTCGCGCGGATGTCGCCTGCGACGTCCTGCGCGTACTCGCCGTTCTTGTTGCCATCCAGGCGCGCCAGCCGGGCCAGCGTGCGGTCGGCCGCGTCGGCCGGCAGCGGCTTGTGGTTCTTGGTCTTCAGCGCCGTCTCGACGATGTGGTTGCCGGCCGCGCGGCCGAACACCACGAGGTCGAGCAACGAGTTGGTGCCCAGGCGGTTCGCGCCGTGGACACTGACGCAGGAGCATTCGCCCACCGCGTACAGGCCGTTGATCACGCTGTTCGGTTCACCGTTCTTCGGCACCACCACCTGACCGTGGATGTTGGTCGGGATGCCGCCCATCTGGTAATGGATGGTCGGCACCACGGGAATCGGCTCCTTCGTGATGTCGACGTTGGCGAAGTTGTGGCCGATCTCGAACACCGAGGGCAGACGCTTCATGATCGTCTCTGCCCCCAGGTGGGTCATGTCGAGCAGCACGTAGTCCTTGTTCGGACCGCAGCCTCGGCCTTCCTTGATTTCCTGGTCCATCGAGCGCGAGACGAAGTCGCGCGGCGCCAGATCTTTCAGCGTCGGGGCGTAACGCTCCATGAAGCGTTCGCCGTTGCTGTTGCGCAGGATCGCGCCTTCGCCGCGGCAGCCCTCGGTCAGCAGCACGCCCGCGCCGGCCACGCCGGTCGGGTGGAACTGCCAGAACTCCATGTCTTCCAGCGGGATGCCGGCACGCGCCGCCATGCCCAGGCCGTCACCGGTGTTGATGAAGGCATTGGTCGACGCTGCGTAGATGCGGCCGGCGCCACCGGTGGCCATCAGCACCGTCTTGGCTTCGAGGATGTGCAGCTCGCCGGTTTCCATCTCCAGTGCGGTGACGCCGACGCAGTCGCCTTCGGCGTCGCGGATCAGGTCCAGCGCCATCCACTCGACGAAGAAGTTGGTGCGCGCCTTGACGTTCTGCTGGTACAGCGTGTGCAACAGCGCGTGGCCGGTGCGGTCGGCCGCGGCGCAGGCGCGCTGCACCGGTTTCTCGCCGTAGTTGGCGGTGTGGCCGCCGAACGGGCGCTGGTAGATCGTGCCGTCGGGGTTGCGGTCGAACGGCATGCCGAAGTGCTCGAGTTCGTAGACGACCTTCGGCGCTTCGCGGCACATGAACTCGATCGCGTCCTGGTCACCCAGCCAGTCCGAGCCCTTGACGGTATCGAAGAAGTGGTAGTGCCAGTTGTCTTCGCTCATGTTGCCGAGCGAGGCGCCGATGCCGCCTTGCGCGGCCACGGTGTGCGAGCGGGTCGGGAAGACCTTGGACAGCACGGCCACGTTCAGGCCGGCCAGCGACAGCTGCAGCGACGCGCGCATGCCGGAGCCACCGGCACCGACGATGACCACATCGAACTTGCGTTTGGAAATCGAGGCGGCCACGTTCACAGTCTCCACAACACTTGAATCGCCCAGCCGGCGCAGCCGACCAGCCACACGATGGTGAACACCTGCAGCGACAGGCGCAGGCCCACCGGCTTGATGTAGTCCATCCAGATGTCGCGCATGCCGACCCAGGCGTGGTACAGCAGCGAGACGATGACGACGAAGGTAAAGACCTTCATCCACTGGCGGGAAAAGATGCCCGCCCATTTTTCGTAGCCCATCGGGCCGCCGATCAGGATCTGCAACAGCAGAGCGACCGTGAACAGCGCCATCAGGACGGCGGTGACGCGCTGCGCCAGCCAGTCACGAAAGCCGTAGTGCGCGCCGACGACCAGGCGCTTGGAACCGTGTTTGATTGCCATGGGTGAATCCTTCGTGGCCGTGTCAGAACAGGCCGAACAGCTTGGCGCCGAGCAGCGCCGTCAACACCACGCTGATCACCAGCGTCGCGACGGCCGAGCTCTTGCCTTGGGCGAGCGAGACGCTGTGCGTCATGTCCATCCACAGGTGGCGCACGCCAGCGACGAAGTGGTGCAGGTAGCTCCAGATCAGGCCCAGCGTGACCAGTTTGACGAACCATGCGGGCAGGAAGCCCAGGCCGGCCAGGAAGGCGCTGCGGAACGACTCGTAAGAGATCTCTGAGGTGATGCTGACGTCGAACAGCCAGATCACGAAGGGCATCAGCAGGAACAGCACGAAGCCGCTGATGCGGTGCAGGATCGAGACGATGCCGGCAGCCGGTAGTCGGTAATTCGGGAGATCCGTCAACGCGTTGATGTTGCGGAATTCCGGGCGCTTGGCCGACGGTGAAGGCGGCGTTCCGGGCAGCGTATTGGCCATGTCGGGGTCCTTGGTGTGGCGCTCTTGTCGTTCGAGAAGAAGTCCGGGATCCGTGTGATCAGCGCTTGCGCGTAATCGCAGTGAAACCGATCGATTCTATTGCAGCGCAGCAAGCTTTCGCCGGGCTTGCCGAGGGTCTCCCAGCTCCTTGCGTGACATCAACTCAGCTCGTTGCGGTAGTAATGCGAAGTGGTGTTGTACAGGCCGCGGCGCAGCTCGACCGGCTTGTCGCCGTAGGTGTGCGACAGCCGCTCGACGCTCAGCAGCGGCGCACCCGGCGCCACGTGCAGCAGCTCGGCGGTCACCTCGTCGGCGGCCACCGCGCGGATTTTTTCCTCGGCGCGGATCATGCGCACGCCGAACTCGGTCTCGAACAGGCCGTACATCGGCCCGGCGTACTGCGCCAGCCGCTCGGCCGTCAGGCCCTTGAACAGATTGGCGGGCAGCCAGATCTCATCCAGCACCACAGGGGCGCGGTTGCGCCACAGCGTGCGGCGTACCAACAGCGCCGGCTCGCCCGCCTTCAAGGCCAGCGAGCGCGCCACTTCGGCCGGCGCGCGCATGCGGCGGCAGTCGAGAAAGTGGCGCTCCATGCCAGATGGCGGCCCCTCGTCGGGCGCCAGCCGCAGGAAGCGGTACTGGATCTGCTCTTCGGCATGGGTCGCGACGAAAGTGCCCTTGCCTTGCCTGCGCACCAGCAGGTTCTCGGTAGCCAGCTCGTCGATGGCCTTTCGCACCGTGCCCTGGCTGACACGAAAGCGCCCGGCCAGCTCCAGCTCGCTCGGGATCGCCTCGCCCGGCTTCCACTCGCCACCCTGCAGACTCTTCAGCAACAGCGCCTTGATCTGTTGGTACAGTGGGCTGAAAGCCGGCCCGGCAGGCAGCGCGGGGCTGTCGGCGTCGGAAGGAGGCGGCAGGTCAACGGGCATGGTGGCGCGATTGCAGCACAGGCGTGCGCCTGGCGTCCATGAGAACTGTGTCTTATATAAGACATAAGAATACCAGAATCCAAGGGTCAACCCGAGGCCCACACGGCTACACTTGCGGCTTCGGCTCGCGCGCGACCTTCCTCTTTTTCTTGGCCGCCGGCGCACCCGACCCAGGATTCACTTCCCTTCCCTTCGGAGACCCTCACCATGAGCAAGAAGCCCGTCCGCGTGGCTGTGACCGGCGCCGCCGGCCAGATCGGTTATGCCCTGCTGTTCCGCATCGCCTCGGGCGAAATGCTGGGCAAGGACCAGCCCGTCATCCTGCAGCTGCTGGAGATCCCCGACGAAAAGGCCCAGAAGGCGCTCAAGGGCGTGATGATGGAGCTGGAAGACTGCGCCTTCCCGCTGCTGGCCGGGATGGAAGCCCACAGCGACCCGATGACCGCGTTCAAGGACACCGACTACGCGCTGCTGGTCGGCTCGCGCCCCCGCGGCCCGGGCATGGAACGCGCCGAGCTGCTGTCGATCAACGGCGCCATCTTCACCGCCCAGGGCAAGGCCCTGAACGCCGTGGCGTCGCGCAACGTCAAGGTGCTGGTGGTCGGCAACCCGGCCAACACCAACGCCTACATCGCGATGAAGGCCGCGCCGGACCTGCCGCGCAAGAACTTCACCGCGATGCTGCGCCTGGACCACAACCGCGCACTGAGCCAGGTCGCCGCCAAGACCGGCAAGCCGGTCGCGTCGATCAAGCAGCTGGCCGTCTGGGGCAACCACTCGCCCACGATGTACGCCGACTACCGCTTCGCCACCATCGACGGCGCCTCGGTCAAGGACATGATCAACGACCAGGTCTGGAACAAGGACGTGTTCCTGCCGACCGTCGGCAAGCGCGGCGCCGCGATCATCGAAGCGCGTGGCCTGTCGTCGGCTGCCTCGGCCGCCAACGCCGCGATCGACCACATGCGCGACTGGGCCCTGGGCAGCAACGGCGGCTGGGTCACGATGGGCGTGCCCAGCAACGGCGAATACGGCATCCCGAAGGACGTGATGTTCGGCTTCCCGGTCACGACCGAGAACGGCGAGTACAAGATCGTCGAAGGCCTGCCGATCGATGCGTTCTCGCAAGAGTGCATCAACAAGACGCTGGCCGAGCTGCAGGGCGAGCAAGAAGGCGTCAAGCACCTGCTCTGAACGCAGCGCTGAACGCAAGCTGATCGAAGGCCGGTGGATTCGTCCCCCGGCCTTTTTTCCTTTTGGCAGGAGCCCCGATGAGTGACTGGAACCCCAACCTCTATCGGCAGTTCGAAGACGAGCGCACCCGCCCCGCACGAGAGTTGCTGGCACGCGTGCCTCTGACCGCGACACGCCGTGTCTACGATCTCGGCTGCGGCCCCGGCAACTCGACCGAGTTGCTGGTCGAACGCTTCCCCGGCGCCGAGGTGATCGGCACCGACAACTCGCCGGCGATGCTGGCCGATGCGCAAAAACGCCTGCCGCGCCAGAACTTCCAGCTCAGTGACATCGCTGGCTGGGCTCCCCAGGGCCAGGCGCCAGACGTGGTCTATGCCAACGCCTCGCTGCAATGGCTGGGCGACCACGCGACGCTGATTCCGCGCCTGTTCGCCACCTTGGCACCCGGCGGTGTGCTCGCGGTGCAGATGCCGGACAACCTGGCCGAGCCTTCGCACAAACTGATGCGCGAAGTGGCCGGCGCAGCGCCCTGGGCCGCCACCATCGGCGGCGCCGGTGCCGTGCGCAGCCAGCTGCTGGAAGCCGGCCAGTACTACGACCTGCTGGCGCGCGACGCCGCACAGGTCGACGTTTGGCACACGGTCTACCGCCACCCAATGGCCTCCGCCCACGCGATCGTGCAGTGGCTGCGCAGCACCGGGCTGCGGCCGTTCCTCGACCCGCTGGACGCGTCGCGGCAGCAAAGCTTCCTGGCCGAGTACGAAAGGCGCATCGACGCCGCCTACCCGGCCCGTGCCGACGGCCAGCGTTTGTTGGCCTTCCCGCGCCTGTTCATCGTGGCGCAGCGAAAATCCTGAGTCCTTCCCCGCCTGGACCACGCCATGAGCCGCCCTGATCTCGTGCACCCCCGCGACGCCTTGTTCGACGCCGGTGATCTGCTGCCCGAACTGCCCGTCTGCGACCACTATGCCGGAGTCGAAGTGCGCATGCGCAAGGCGCTGGCGCTGCAGGCCGAACTCGGCCCGGCCTTCGACGTGACGCTGGACATCGAAGACGGCGCGCCAGTGGGCGGCGAGGTCGAGCACGCGCACCTGATTGCCGAGCTGCTGACGGGCGACCTGAACCAGTTCGGCCGCGTCGGCGTGCGCCTGCCGCAAACGACCCACCCAGCGTTTGCCGACACGGCACGCGAGATCGTCGAGCGCGCAGGTGCGCGAACCGCCTACCTGATGCTGCCCAAGATCGACAGCGCAGCCGAGCTGCAGGCCGCCGCCGCCGAGATCGATCGCCTGAGCGACCAAGCCGGCCTGGCGCGGCGCATCCCTTTGCACGCGCTGATCGAAACCCACGGCGGGCTGCGCGAAGTGCAGGCATTGGCGGCGCACCCGCGCATCGAGTCGCTGTCGTTCGGATTGATGGACTTCGTCTCGGCGCACCGCGGCGCGATACCTCAGTCGGCGATGAGCGCGCAAGGCCAGTTCGAGCATCCGTTGGTGCTGCGCGCCAAGCTGGAGATCGCCGCCGCCTGCCACGGCCACGCCAAGGTGCCTTCACACTGTGTGGTGACCGAGTTCAAGGACGAGGCCGCACTGCAGGCCGCGGCCGAGCGCGCATCGCGTCAGCTGGGCTATCTGCGCATGTGGAGCATCCACCCCGACCAGATCCGCCCGATCATCGACGCCTTTGCGCCCAGCGTCGCGGAGGTCGACCAGGCGATCGAGATCATCATGGCGGCGCGGACCGCGAACTGGGCGCCGATCCGCCACGGCCACCGCGGCCGCGAGCAACTGCACGACCGTGCCAGCTACCGCTACTTCTGGCAGGTGCTGCAACGCGCACACCGCACCTCGTTCGCTGGTGGGCCTCAATTGCCTGCAGAAGTGCGACTGGAGTTCTTCGACGCGTGACTTAGTGCGCAGTGCACTGATGCCAGACCCTCGGCGGAAACGTTCGGTCACCCCTGCCACTGAATGGAACCGGACAATGCCGCCCGTTGTCCCCGTTCCCCGGAGTTCTGACCCATGCCCCGTTCATTGAACCGCACCCTGTCCTTCGTGCTGGCCGCCGCCTGGCTGGCCGGCACCGCAGCCGTCGCCCAAGCCCAAGCCACGGCACCGGCGGCCAAACCTGCAGCGCCCGCGGCCAAGGCCGCGGCACCCGCTGCCAAGCCTGCCAAGAAGCCGGCCAAGGCCGCCCCGAAGGCACCGCCGCCCGAAGTGCCGCCGCCGGCCGCTGACGCCGAGCAACTGAAGGCTGCCGCGATGACGCACATCGGCGACTACCAGTGCGAGATGAACCAGGCCGTCGAGGTGACCACGAACCCGAAGTACGACGGCTACGTCGACGTGTCTTTCAAGAAATTGAAATACACGATGAAGCCGGTGCTGTCGTCGACCGGGGCACTGCGCCTGGAAGACGTCAAGGGCCAGACGCTGATGCTGCAGATCGCCCACAAGTCGATGCTGATGGATGTGAAGGCCGGCCAGCGACTGGTGGACGAGTGCATGCACGAGAAGCAGGCCGCGGCCAAGAAGGCCGCAGAAGGCCAGGCCCCCCAGGGGCTGATGAGCAACTGAGCGTCGCCCCGCCCTCTGGACCGAGAAAGCCCGGCGTCGCCGGGCTTTTTTCTTGACCGCGCGGCGCGTGGGCCCGCCCGGCCGCGCCGCCCGACCCTCAGCGCAGATCGGGCGCGGGGCGGCCGCCCTTGCAGCGAAGCCCGTCTGCGGGAGAATCAGCGGCTTCCGGCCTGCCCACGCGCCGGCTCGGGCCTTGGCAAGTCTTATATAAGATATAAAATAGCGTAGAAACCCTCGCCCCGTTCTTTCAGGAGAGCCCCGCCATGCTGCAAGCCTATCGCCAACATGCCGCCGAACGCGCCGCCCTCGGCATCCCGCCGCTGCCGCTCGACGCCAAGCAGACCGCCGACGTCATCGAGTTGATCAAGAACCCGCCGGCGGGCGAGGAAGCTTTCCTGCTGGATCTGTTGACCCACCGCGTGCCGCCGGGCGTCGACGACGCTGCCAAGGTCAAGGCCAGCTTCCTCGCCGCGGTCGCGCATGGCGACATCAAGGTCGGCCTGATCAGCAAGGCCAAGGCCACCGAGTTGCTCGGCACGATGGTCGGCGGCTACAACGTTCACCCGCTGATCGAGCTGCTGGACGACGCCGAAGTGGCCGGCGTCGCAGCCACCGCGCTGAAGAAGACGCTGCTGATGTTCGACTTCTTCAACGACGTCGCCGAGAAGGCCAAGGCCGGCAACACCAAGGCGAAGGAAGTCATCCAGAGCTGGGCCGACGCCGAGTGGTTCACCTCGCGCCACGAAGTCGACAAGAAGATCACCGCCACCGTGTTCAAGGTGCCCGGTGAAACCAACACCGACGACCTCTCGCCCGCACCCGATGCCTGGAGCCGCCCGGACATCCCGCTGCACTACCTGGCGATGCTGAAGAACACCCGCGAGGGCGCTGCCTTCAAGCCGGAAGAAGACGGCAAGCGCGGCCCGATGCAGTTCATCGAGGACCTGAAGAAGAAGGGCCACGTCGTCGCCTATGTGGGCGACGTCGTGGGCACCGGTTCGTCGCGCAAGAGCGCCACCAACTCGGTCATCTGGGCCACCGGTGAGGACATCCCGTTCGTGCCGAACAAGCGCTTCGGCGGCGTCACGCTGGGCGGCAAGATCGCGCCGATCTTCTTCAACACGCAAGAAGATTCGGGCTCGCTGCCGATCGAGGTCGACGTGTCCAAGCTTGAGATGGGCGACGTGATCGACATCCTGCCGTACGACGGCAAGATCGTGAAGAACGGCGAGACCGTTGCCGAGTTCAAGCTCAAGAGCGACGTACTGTTCGACGAGGTGCGCGCCGGCGGCCGCATCAACCTGATCATCGGCCGCTCGCTGACCACCAAGGCCCGCGAGTTCCTCGGCCTGCCCGCCTCGACGACATTCCGCCTGCCCAAAGCGCCGGTCGACACCGGCAAGGGCTACACGCTGGCACAGAAGATGGTCGGCCGAGCCTGTGGACTGCCGGTCGAGAACGGGCAGCAAAAGGGCATCCGCCCGGGCACGTATTGCGAGCCGAAGATGACCACCGTGGGTTCGCAAGACACCACCGGCCCGATGACCCGCGACGAGCTGAAGGACCTGGCCTGCCTGGGCTTCAGCGCCGACCTGGTGATGCAGAGCTTTTGCCACACCGCGGCCTACCCCAAGCCGGTCGACGTGAAGACGCACCGCGAGCTGCCGACCTTCATCAGCAACCGCGGCGGCGTTTCATTGCGCCCGGGCGACGGCATCATCCACAGCTGGCTGAACCGTCTGCTGCTGCCCGACACCGTGGGCACCGGCGGCGACTCGCACACCCGCTTCCCGATCGGCATCTCATTCCCGGCCGGCTCCGGCCTGGTCGCCTTTGGCGCCGCCACCGGCGTGATGCCGCTGGACATGCCGGAATCGGTGCTGGTGCGCTTCAAGGGCCAGATGCAGCCGGGCGTCACGCTGCGTGACCTGGTGCATGCGATCCCCTACTACGCGATCAAGGCCGGCCTGTTGACCGTCGCCAAGCAAGGCAAGAAGAACATCTTCTCGGGCCGCATCCTCGAGATCGAGGGTCTGCCGGACCTGAAGATCGAGCAGGCCTTCGAGCTGAGCGATGCGTCCGCCGAACGCTCGGCCGCCGGCTGCACCGTCAAGCTGAACCCGGAACCGATCAAGGAATACCTCACCAGCAACATCGTGCTGATGAAGAACATGATCGCCGACGGCTACCAAGACAAACGCACGCTGGAGCGCCGCATCAAGGCTGTCGAGGCCTGGCTGGCCAAGCCCGAGTTGATGCACGCCGATGCCGACGCCGAGTACGCCGCCGTGATCGAGATCGACCTGAACGAGCTGAAGGAGCCAGTGCTGTGCTGCCCGAACGACCCGGACGACGCCAAGCTGCTGTCCGACGTCGCCGGCACCAAGATAGACGAGGCCTTCATCGGGTCGTGCATGACCAACATCGGCCACTTCCGCGCGGCGGCCAAGTTGCTTGGTGGCCAACGCGACATCCCGGTCAAGCTGTGGGTCGCGCCGCCGACCAAGATGGACGAGAGCGAGCTGATCAAGGAAGGCCACTACGCCGCGTTCGGCACGGCCGGTGCCCGCACCGAGATGCCGGGCTGCTCGCTGTGCATGGGCAATCAGGCGCAGGTGCGTGAAGGCGCAACGGTCATCTCGACCTCGACCCGCAACTTCCCCAACCGCCTGGGCAAGAACTCGAACGTGTTCCTCGCCTCGGCCGAACTGGCCGCGATCGCATCGAAGCTGGGCCGCATCCCGACCGTGGCCGAGTACCAGGCCGAGATGGGCATCGTGACCAAGGAGTCGGCCAGCATCTACCGCTACATGAACTTCGATCAGATCGAAGAGTATGCGGACACTGCGAAGACAGTGACGGTCTGAACGACCTCTCCCAAGACAAGCGGCCTGTCAGGCAACTGGCAGGCCGTTTTGCCTCATTGGTGGAGCGGAATTCGACTACTTCCCTGCCTTGATCGCCTTCTCGTCGTCTTCCTTATAGCGACGGTTGCCACAGTTGTCGAGCCAGTTGATCCGCTCGTCCTCGTAGGCCTGCTGATCATCGACCAACTGCTTGCTGCGAGCGTTCCATGAATCGGCGCGTTCTTGCTGCGCCTTCACGCGAACGTTCAGCTTGGCCACCGTGTCGTCGGCGCCGGCACCAGTCGTTTGCAGCTGAGCATGCTCCGCCTTGAGGTCGGCGTCCTCTTTCTTGAGCGCCGCCGCTTCCTTCTCGAGGTTGCGCCGGGTTCGGTCGGCCGCAGGCCCGCTGCCGCCCGAGCGATCGAAATCGAACTGCCGCTCTTGATGGTCCTTCACGCGCGCGGTGAAGTCGTTCATGCGGGCATTGAAGGCATCGACCTTCGCGTTGTTGTTCATCGACGGCAGGGTCTGCTGAG
>NZ_DASUNH010000147.1:0-52516 GCF_036277275.1 Ideonella sp.
AAGTGGCTGGCGAGTCCGGTAGCGTGCTGCTGCGCGACCAGACTCGTGAGATCCAAACCAGTCAGCTAAGCATGTAGATCTACCTGGCGATGGCTTGCGGACGGGGGTTCAATTCCCCCCGGCTCCACCATACAAGGGTCCACGAAGGACCACAAAAGACGAAGGCGCTAAGCAAATCAACGGCTTAGCGCCTTTTTCACGTCCGCATGGGGTCACAAGGCTGCACTTGCATCCAGCAATCCACCGGGTAACAATCCGGGTAACCGCAACGGCAGGGCACATCGGATCATCGAGTTACCCGGTTCCATGCGGTGGAGGGCACCAGCATGGCGGCGACAAACATCCTCACCACGAAGGCGGTGGAATCCGCCATCAAGCAAGCGACCACCACGGGCAAGGCGCGGAAGGTCAGCGACGGGGCGGGGCTCGTCTTAGACGCGCGGCCAACTGGCTCCGGATGGTGGCGCCTGCGCTTCTGGAGCGAGGGCAAGGAGGGCATGCTGAGCCTTGGCACCTACCCGGAGGTGAGTCTCGCGGATGCCCGCCAACGCCGCGACGAGGCTCGTAAGCAGGTCGCATCGGGCGTCAATCCGAGCGACGCCCGAAAGACCGCCAAGGCGGCAAGCGATGCGAAAGCTTCGGCGGCGAGAACCATTGCCGCCGGCGGTGCTGCTCCTGGCACGTTCGAGGCGGTTGCTCGCGAGTGGCTCGCCACGGTTCACCAAGCGAAGGTAAGCGCGGGGCACGCTGCCCGCACGCGGATCCGACTTGAGAAGGATGCGTTCCCTTGGGTGGGCTCCCGGCCGATTGGTGAGATTGAGGCGCCTGAGTTGCTTCAATGCCTGCGCCGAGTCGAGACGCGAGGCGCGATTGAGACGGCACATCGCATCAAAGACGCATGCGGGCAGGTGTTCCGTTACGGCATCGCCACCGGTGCGTGCACGCGCAACCCGGCTGCCGACTTGCGCGACGCTCTACGGCCCGTTCTAGTCCGTCATCACGCCGCGATCGTGGACCCGAAGGAGGTTGGTGGGCTACTGCGCGATATGGCTGGCTACAACGGCGCTCCGGTCACCCGCGCGGCCTTGTCACTGTCGGCGCTGCTCCTGCTGCGTCCTGGCGAGCTTCGCCACATGGAGTGGGCTTGGGTCGATCTTGACGGGGCCAGCCTGTCCATCCCGGCGGCAACGATGAAGCGCTCGAAGGCCGACAAGGCGAACGGCGTGCCCCACCTGGTTCCCCTTGCGCCTCAGGCCGTCACCATCCTGCGCGGGTTGCACCCGCTGACAGGGCATGGCCGGTACGTGTTCCCTGCGCTTACGACTGGTGAGCGCTGCATGAGCGAGAACACCGTGCGCAGTGCGTTGCGCCGGCTGGGGTACGACAACGACGAGATGACCGCTCACGGTTTCCGCGCGATGGCTCGGACGATGATCGCTGAACGATTGGGCGTCGCACCGGAAGTCATCGAGGCGCAGCTTGCGCACACCGTTGCCGACTCGTTGGGCCGGGCGTACAACCGTACCCAGTTCCTTCAACAGCGGTGCGACATGATGGCGAAGTGGGCCGACTACCTCGACCAACTCCGGGTCGGGGCGCAGGTTCTGCCATTCGCCGAGAAGGTCGCATAGCTCAAACCCCCGCTGGAGCGGGGCTGTCGGGGATGCAAATGGTTGACGATGTGGCGAGCCGAGTGAGAGGGCTAAGCGACATACCTCAGCGCTATCTGTCGTTGGTTGCGGACTTCCAACGCCTCTTTGAGCTGGCTCAACGGGCAGGGATTGTCGAGAAGACGGGTTCGCTGCTTGAGCTTCGGCGCCAATTGCGGGCCCGTGACGGGACCTTCCTTTCCGCGCGCGGGGCTGATGCCGACCAATCGGTCAATGAGAAGGCGACCGTACTCCTGAAGTTTGCGGTGCAATCACTTGAGCTTTGTGCTTCTTACCCTCTCGTCGGGGCCATCACCAACGATGAAGTGGAGGCGCATCGAGCTAAGGCGTATGCACATGCTCAGTCAGCACACTACCTTGCCACCGGCTATCTAACGGCCCTGATCCACTTACACCGCCAGCAGTCGAAGAGTGGCGCAAGTGGTCGGCGCAGGCTCGGAGACGTAACCCGTGAAAGGGTGCGCCAAGAGGCGGAGCAGTTTAGAGGCAAGGTCAGCCGGGAGATGGCCGCGTTCATGATCGCCGAGACGATCGGAAAGTCAGCGTCGCACGTCCGAAAATTGCTCCTAAGCGAGTACCCGGGTGAACAGTGGGATATCGCCGGCAGTGTCGTATCGCCGGATATGGGCTAGCGAGGCAATTTCTTCTGCTGTCTCATCGACCTCACGCGCACTGAATTGCGCCTTGAGGTCAAGAGTGAAGCCATACGCTGATTTCCGTTCCGTCCCCAGCTCGCTTCCCGCCAATCTGGCGGAGGTTGCGCTGATCAATGCCAAGACCTGCGCCGCCGCCGGTGCAATGTCGGTGTCTTGGTGGCATGAAGCAGTGCGCGCCGGACTGGCACCTGCTCCAGCGATTCAACGGCCACGGTGCACGCGATGGCGCCTTGCCGATGTCTCTGCGTTCTGGACTGAGTACACAAGGCGCGCCGCCGCCGACACGGATGCATCTGCTGCCGTGAAGTCGCTCGCCGTCAGAGCGAGTTCAGCTGCGCAGGCCAAGCGAGTCGCTTCTGCCGCAGAAGGCAAGCAATGACCGCCGAGACATTGCTGAGCAGACTTGAAAAGGTGCGCCAGCGCGGGACGGACCAATGGTCTGCCCGCTGCCCGGCCCACGACGACAAGGGACCGTCGTTGTCGGTCAAAGAATTGTCCGATGGCAGGGTGCTGCTTCGATGCTTTGCTGGGTGTGAAGCGAGCGCGGTCGTCGAGGCTGTAGGCCTCGAGCTGGCGGACCTCTTCCCCCCGCGCACTGATGGCGGTGCATCCTCGCTGCGCCGGACGCGACTGCTGCCAGCTGGGCAGGCGCTTGAGTTGCTCGCGGACGAGGCGCTTCTGGTGGCGGTGGCTGCATCGAATCTTTGCCATGGCATTGAACTGTCCGAGCAGGATCGCGCTCGGTTGGTCCAGGCAGCGGCGCGTATTGCATACCTTCGCGACGAGGTGTGTGCATGAGCGCGAAGTCGGCTGCAGTGGTGGATGCAGCGGTGGCTGCACACGGGGGCGCTGATCGCCTACTAGATCGCCTGACGGTGGGCCTATCGGCTGTGCCAAGGAGCTTGCCTGCCGTGCGCCTACTGCGTGGAGACGCCGTTGTGTTGGAGGCTGTGCAGTGGGCCTGGCCAGGATACTTGCCGGCTGGAATGCTCACTCTCTTGGGTGGAGCGCCTGGCTGCGGCAAGACGACCATAGCCCTTGATTTGGCCGCGACCATCACCACGGGCGGAACTTGGCCGGATGGCGCGCGCTGCCGTCAAGCCGGTGACGTTATGGTGTGGAGTGGTGAAGACCCCCACGCCGTGACCGCATCGCGCCTGGTCGCATCGGGTGCAGACATGCGCCGGGTTCACCTGATTGATGGTGTGACCGGATGCGACGGCGAAGGCTTTGACCCAGGCCGCCACATGGACCTGCTGGAGTCCACCGCCAGTAAGCTGGCTGCACCCCGATTGCTGATTCTTGACCCCATCGTGTCTGCGGTGACAGGCGACGGGCACAAGTCCAACGATGTGCGCCGCTCGCTGCAGCCCGTGGTTGATTTGGCGCACCGGCTGGGCTGCGCAGTGCTTGGCATCACGCACTTCAGCAAAGGCACTGGTGGCCGCGACCCAGTGGAGCGCATCACAGGGAGCTTGGCCTTTGCTGCGCTGGCCCGCCTGGTGTTGGTGGCTGCAAAAGTGAAGCGCGAGGAGGATGAAGAACCGCGCCGGGTGCTCGTGCGCGCCAAGTCGAACATCGGCCCCGACGATGGGGGCTTCGCCTACGGTTTGGAGCGTATCGAGGTGGCGCCCGACGTGGAGGGGCAGCGGGTGCATTGGCTTGAGCCGCTGGAAGGCACTGCGCGTGAGGTGCTGGCCGAGGCCGAAGCCAATCCGGAGGGCGACGAGGAATCGTCAGCACTCGATGAGGCGGTGCAGTTCCTTCGGTCCGAACTGCGGGACGGTCCGAAACCGGCGAAGGCGATCTTCCGGGAGGCACGCGACGCGGGCCACAGCGAACGCACGATTAAGCGGGCAAAGGCCGAATTGCAGGCCGAGTCGATCAAGGAGAAGGTGGGCTGGGCGTGGGCACTGCCGGTCAAGGGGGCCAAGAGTGCCAACAGTGCCAACGATTCCAAGGCTCAAACGGCTGGCACCCTTGAGGAAACGGCCAAGAGTGCCAGCGGTTCATCACTTGGAAACCTTGGCACCCTTGGCACCCTTGGCACCCTTGCCGATGGAAGCGAGGTGATCTGATGGGTGCCCGTGAACTGCTTTGCGAGCTGTCGGCTGTCGGCTTGTCCGTCGCGGCAGAGGGCGGCCGGCTGGTGGTTCGGCCCGCCTCCAAGTTGACCGACGATATGCGTGCCGCATTGCGTGAGGCAAAGCCCGCGATCCTGGCGCTGTTGGCGCCGGCGCCACGCGGTCCGTATGCCCTGTCTCGCGATGAGGCCGACAAAGTCCACGCGCAGCCTTGGGACGACGCCACCTGCGCCCGCTTCGTCGCTCGGGTGACTCTGTTCCTGCGAAGGGGCCTAACTGCGAGTGACGCCGACGATTTGGCTGAACGCTTGGTACTGCGAGACCGTGAGGGTGACGACCGGCGGATGTGTCTGGAGTGCTCAAACCTCACCGAGCAAGGGCGTTGCTTGGCCGCATGGCGCAGAGCGCTACCCGGCGCTGATCGCCGGCTCGAACCGGTTCAAACGATCCTTCAACGATGTGAATGCTTTCACCAGAAAGGTGGCATGTGATGGCCCGTGATCAACAAGCACTCTCGGCGCTCGGCGCTCGGCGCCTGGTTCCTTGCGAAGTGGCGTAGCCGCCTGCATGAGACGGGGAACGTCCGGCACACCGCTACGCAGATGCGCAAGCAGGGCATTCCGCTCAAGCTGGCAGTGGTGATTCTTCTGCGCGGGGCCGACGAGAGACAAGCCTTTCCCCGGAGGGCAGTCGGGTCAGCGCCAACTCCTCAAACAATCAAATCTGAGGGCTCACTCGATGTCTAACGCGAAGCCAAAGGGTTCGGCCAAGGTGCAGGGAGCGCCCGCGGAAGGGGGGCGGCCAAAGTACGTGGCCGGTATTCAGGATGCCCCCGACAAGGAGCGAGCCAAAGCCTTGGCAAGGCTGGCTGTTGACCCTGCTGCAGGTGCTGGGTGTCTTGTACACCAACAAACCCACAAGCTCCTCGGGGATCAGAGCGTTGCCGCCTTGATGGGAGTTGTCCGAGAGGGGATCAAGGAGGTTCAAGGTGGAGACCTTTCCCGCTGCGAAGCGATGCTGGTTGCCCAAGCCGACGCGCTTCAGGCCATCTTCTTTCGAACTGCCTTTCGCGCCGACCGCCAGGAGACGGTCTCGAACTGGGAGATTTACATGCGGATGGCCATGAAGGTGCAGAGTCAATGCCGGATGACTTTGGAGACTCTGGCGAACATCAAGAATCCGCCAGTCGTGTTCGCTCGGCAGGCCAACTTTGCGAGCGGCCCACAGCAAGTCAACAACGGGGTTGCGCCAGCACCCGCGCCCGCGGCGATTTCTGAACCGAGGCCAAACGAACTATTGGAGGCTGATCATGGCGAACGGCTGGTCACCGGAGCGGCGAGCCAGGCAAGCCGAACTCATTCGAAAGTGGAAACCATGGGAGCGGTCAACCGGCCCCGCAACTACGGAAGGCAAGGCAAGGTCTGCAAGGAACGCTGATCGAGGTGGAGTTCGTGACCAGTTGCGCGCCCTAAGGAAGGGCTTGCGGGAAGCGCTCCAGGTGCAGCGAGCTGCACTGAAGCGGCTGACCTAGGACACCACGTCACGCTTGACTCGGATCAGGTCCGACCCGATCCTGTCTGAACTCATGGTGGGAGGCCCCTCGTGGAGAAGTTCGGATGGAAGGCGGTTGTGGTTGGCATTGGTGCGGCGTTCTGGGTGCTGACGGTTTGGCTCATGCGGTATGACATCGAGCCAACCGCTGGCGGAGCCGCTTTCCTACTGGACCGCTGGACCGGCGCCGTCTATTGGGTGACGGATGAGGTCATACACCGCGTCGTAGAGGGCGGCACCGAGAAGTAGATTGACGCCGGGGGCGTGAAGCCCGAGTTGGTCGAGGCGGCGCCTGTCGGCGCCGTTGAGCTTCTTGTGGGGACGTGCGCGGCCAGCGGCCTCACACAACATGGCTGAGGTGACTTGGCCGGCGTCAACCTTGGCGGTCTCCACGCGTACACCCATATGGCGTTGAGGCCCGCCAGGAGCCACGAAAGCAGCAGGCGCATTGCGTCCTCCTTAGTCACCACCTTGTAGTTGACGTCCGCCACGCCGCGTGACACAGTGGTGTTGTCCCGATGAGGGACACGGGATTGGCGTCCCGTAGCACCCGCGGCGCAGAAGCCGCGACCCGCAGTCAGCGGCTTTTTTCATGCTTGGACGCTTTCAATGGTGGCCCAGGCGGGGAGCCGCGAGGCTCACCGGTTCCGCTCCGCGGGTGCCCGGCACGCCAACCCGTCTGGGCTGCCGCCCATTGGCGTGGGTCGGCAGCAGTCAGCCACTGCACCCGGGAGCCAAGCATGGCATCAGCTACCACTACCCGCGCACTCGCGTCGGTCATTCCTTTCCCGCGCACCGTGCGCCGGCGTCACCGCACGCAACAGTCCGATGCGCCGTCGCCAGCCCGGCTCAAGGTCGGCGAGCTTGTCTTCGATGTGGAGGACAACTACGACCAGTGCCGGATCGTCATCGGCTACGGCCTGCACCTTGTGGGCTCTTCCGATGGCTCATCGAGCTATCGCTACGGGTACGTCTACCGGACAAGTGCCGGGCGCTTTCACTTTGGAGAGCATGGCCGCTTTGTCCGGCCGGATGGGTTCTCACACCTCCAGTCTGTGCGCGAGGTGTGCCATGGCTGACCTGACCATTGCTGCCGCGCTGCCACACGCCCAAGGAGCGCTAAAGGTCCGCATCCGCCCGAGCCGCCTCGACTTCTGGGAGTTCGAGGGAACCCGCGCCCAGATCGAAGCTGAGAACGTCATCCCTCCGGGCACCGAGTGGCCTGAGGGCACTCAATACAAGCAGTTCGAAGTGGGCCGCTTCCGCTACTGGATCCGCCGAACTCGCCCGGGCGACATCAAAGGTCCGATGACGGTCTGGACAAGCGGCGACTGGTGGCGCCTGCGCTGCGAGCTCATCAGCAGCCGGGAGCGGGCAGCCCTGCGTATCCTCGACAAGGAGCGCGAGCTGGCCGAGGTACTCTATCGCCAGACTCCGGCGGGCCAAAGCGAATGGTTCGCACAGTGCAACCGCTCGCTGAAGGCTGACAGGGACCAAGCTTTCCAGGCCTTCAAAGCCACGTTTATCCCGCAGCGCAAGAAGCCGGGGCGCAAGCCCAAGTCCGAAGCGACAACGCACAACCCGGCAACGTCGTAGTGACCCACAGGAGCCTCCAGCTGCGTTCTCCGGCGGGAGGCCCAAAGGAAGCGCAAAGAAACGCAACGCATGCAGCTGGCCGGGCCCTGTTTCTGAATCGCCCGAGTTACGAGGGCTGGAGCCCTTGTAAAGAATCTTTCCGGCGCGACAGATCAATGGCAGGTCAACACAAGGTCAAGTCTGCGATCAACGGCCGCTGGCGTCCTTTGGGCTCTTCACGTAGGCCCGAACCGCCACAGCAGACCACCTCCGGTTCCGCCGACTTCTGTTGACCACGGGCTGCGGAAACTTCGGCTCCTTCGTGATCTCTTCGGTTACGTGTCGGCGCGTCAGGCCGAGGTACTCGGCGATTTGCTGAGTGTCCCAAAGCTCTTCCAAGTTCTTACCTCCGTCCGAGACTAGGGGGCCCCGGCGTATGGGGCGCCCGACTAGGAAGTGATGACCGGTCCGGTCCTAGGCGCTCCGAGGAGCGCGTGTTGCAAGCTTGTAGCCAAGCACCCCACCTGCAACTAAAAAGGCGAGCATGAAGGCGAGGGATGCCATGAAGGCGTCCCCGATGTCCGAGTCTGACTTGATGTAGCGAGGCCCGTACCAAAGGGCGAACAGCTCGACCAGGCCGTACGAGACCAAAGCGAACAAGACCGCCCCAAGCAAAGTGAAGAGGAGCCGCTTCATTGCATCTGCCAGAACCATATGGCCTTGGCTTTCTTGTAGTCGCTCCAGAACCCCTGGATGTGGAAGCCGGTGGCGATACGAAACCAAGAAGAGAAGTCGGTTAGCCGGGACTTGTTGAACAAGTCGATGTGGTCACCGCTGAGCCCGGGGCCGTAGTAGTCCTTCAGGAAGACGACGCCCGTCTTGCCGTCGATCTTATCGAACGAGCCGGGCACCTCTTTGGCTGTGAACTTGGTGATCTTGCCGGGCAGCATCGCGGCGTTCTTGTCGAGCCATCCGGCCAGTTCTTCGGCCCGGATGGGGTACTTGGGGCCTTCCTGCTGCCACGAGCGGGCACCGGTGAAGGACTTCAGGTCCATGCCGCTGCGCATGAGGGCGGCCGACAAGTTGATGGCGCACTGGTTCTCGTAGACCTTTTTGTCCAGGATCGGCGCATCGCCCTTGATGGTTGGATGGTTGGCCCAAAGCTCCGCGAACGTGGGCATGGAGCAGTCCGTGCAGTTGCAATGGCTTCGGATTCTGCGCTGCAAGACGTGTGACCTTTGGCCAACGGCACTTGGCTCAGGCTTCAGCGACGGCGGATAGAGCGAAGGGTGGCACCGGGCGGGTCCGTAGCACGCCAACGCAACGCCACGCGTGCACGACAACAACATGCATACGGATTCGTCGGGCAAAACCCGACACGTGTCGGAAAGAATTAACCCTAGCTGACGAGATGAGAGGTTGCGGCGCATAGTGTCTCAGTCCTCCACGACGTCCGAGCCTTCGGCGCCGCGCGATGCGTTCGAAGGAGACACCATGCGAAAGCTCTCGCTCGCAGTGTTGCTGGCCGCCGTCGCCCTCGCTTCGGCAGCATCCACGCTGATCGACGTTCCCAAGCCCTGCGGTGCCGCCACGGTCATTGCACTGACCGATCAGGAAGACGACGAGGTCGCTCACGGCGGCGGGCTGAATGGCTGCGGATGCCACTTCAACCGCAAGACCGGCGAGTGCCATTGCCACCAGAACCGGGGATGTGGCTGCGAATGTCAGCCAGGCAGTTGCCCGTGAAAGTAGGGTCGTGCGGCGAGCCGCCCGTTGCGCCGAACGCTCGGTGCCGGCTCAACTGATTTCTTCTACTACCAGACGCAGATGAATGAATTCGAGACGTTCCTAAAGATCGTTGCCTTGCTGGCAGGTGCCGCATTCTTTGGATGGAAGATCTTCACGGGCTGGCTGATCATCAATCTAAAGATGTCGGTTTGCCTGTCCAGAGAGAGGAGGGATGATGAGACCGACTTCCTCGCCATCGTCGTCACTTTAGAAAAGGGAGCCACCGATTCCATCTGGCTGCAGCACATCACCGCGCGAGCAAAATCAACAGATGGCAACGAGCTAGCCGAGCTCGATCTCAGCGATGAACTGAAGTGGCTCCAAGTTGTGAACAAGCGGGTGATCCTGATGGTCGAAAGATCGCACTTTCCCCAAGTGAGACTATGCAAATCGCCCGCGTCATCGAAGTGCCGCGCCGAATTCCAGTCCTTGTCGATGTAGCGACGTTCGGAACTCGAAACTTTTGGCCTCCGGGCTTTCAATGGCGTGCATCTGGAGTGGCATTGCCAAAGTTGAGCGAACCGCCGTAAACGTGAAGCCCACACTCCGGCCTGCGACACTGCAGGCAATGGATGCAGTGCTGCTTTGCCTTGTCGTCGCGATCACCGACGGCGACACCCTCCGCGCCCGCTGTGGCGAGTCCCCCGAAATGGTCATCCGCCTGGCCGAGATCGATGCGCCCGAGAAGCGCCAGGCTTTCGGCGAGCGAAGCCGCCAGCACTTGGCCGAGCTGTGCTTTCAGAAGCGCGCGGAGATCCAGCCCAAGGTCCGGGACCGCTACGGCCGCACCATTGCGCGCGTGACCTGCGATGGGAAGGACGCCAATGCCGAACAGGTGCGAACGGGCATGGCGTGGGCGTACACCAGGTACCTCACCGACGCGTCGATCAAGAAGCTCGAGCAAGACGCCCGCGGCGATCGCCGTGGCTTGTGGACCGACGCCGCACCGGTGGCGCCGTGGGACTGGCGCCATCCCCCGAAGCGGGGCTAGAGTCCGGCGGTCATCTTCAACTCGACAGGACCGCCATCCATGAAAGCCGCCGCACTCGCCCTGATCGCCACCCTGGCCACGTTCGCCGCGCATGCCGGCGATACCTGCGTCTCCCAGGCGGCTGCCAAGAGCCTTACCGGTGCGGCCAAGGCCAGCTTCCTGACGAAGTGCACGCGCGACGCGGTGGCTGCCTCGAAGGCGACGTGTGATGCGCAGGCAGCCGAGAAGAAGCTTGCTGGCGCCGCCAAAACCAGCTTCACGAAGAAGTGCGTTACCGACATGACGCCGGACGTGCAAGCGACCTGCGACGGGATGGCCGACGACAGGAAGCTGGCCGGTGCGGCGCGGAACAGCTACGTCACCAAGTGCACGACGGACAGCGTCAAGTAGAGGTTCGCACCCCGCAAGTGATCACGAACAACAGGCAAGACTGACCATCAAGAGAGCCGCGCAGCGGTGCAGGTAGAACTCATATGCGGACGCCCACCCTAACCACCATTGTCAACTGGCTGCTTGGCTTCGCTGGGGCCGTCAATCTGATCTCCGGTACGGCCTACATGGTGCTTGGCAATGCAACACTGGGCGCGGCGGCAGTAACCGCCGGCTTGGTGCTGTTGCTCGCCTCGACTGTCGATCGGTTCGAAACGCTGAAAGGCCTCGGCATAGAGGCAAAGACGCGGGAACTGCGGAAGACCATTGATGAGGCAGATGCAGTCGTTGCACGTATGAAGCGATTGGCCGAAGTCACCGGTAGCAGCGTGATCAGCCTTCACGCTAGCACTGGGCGACTTGGCGGCGTGACACCGCCGCGGCGGGGCTACGAACTATCACGCTCAGTGAAAGAAATTCTCGAAGGGGTTGGAGCCTCGCATGAGGCTGTGCGCGACGCGTTATTGCCCTGGGCACAGCATGCAGCTCTCGATGTAGCGAGGGACATTTTTCGTAGCTATGAGAGCTTCATTGCACGGATCGTGGCCGAACGCCGCAAAGTAGTTGACGCGTTTCCGCGACCGATTAAGGTCGGCGAAGCGAGCTATCAAGAGGCCACGGACGCATTGCGAGAGGCGCAGTCATATGCAGCGTCGCTTGACGTTCCTGACCTTCAATCCCCAAATGCACTGGCTGATCGCCTTCGCGACACCTTGTCTCACGTGCCTCAATTTGCCCCGGAAGATGCCAGGCAATACTTGCAAAGGGAGGTTGAAACTTGGGCTCCGGAGTTCGACTACCTCTATCGGAATTTGGACTATCGCGATCCTTCGACCTGGATCGCGCGACTGAACAAGGTGCTGCACATCAAGGAGATTGACACGTAAGCATTCCGCACGAACGTAGCGGATCGACGTTTCGAGGGCCAGCTAGGCCCTCCCGCTGCCGCACCTGGCCGCGCGCGTCCTCGCGGTCATGAGCTTGGCCGCTTGGCACAGCCGCGGTGCCAAGGACGAAGACCCGGTTACAGTAAGGCGGCAAAGGAAGAGTCGAAAGCGCTCGACGTACAAGCGAAGAAGCGGCAAGGCGAGTAGCGTCTCCGAGCAGACCTACCGGCCCCGCTCGTCGTCTCTGGGCCGCCGCCGGATCGTCCCGCCCCGCAAGGACGGTTCGGGCCACTTG
The DNA here is from genome assembly GCF_036277275.1 of Ideonella sp. Classification (GTDB taxonomy): domain Bacteria; phylum Pseudomonadota; class Gammaproteobacteria; order Burkholderiales; family Burkholderiaceae_C; genus Ideonella. Next base: position 11,927 of record NZ_DASUNH010000147.1, read on the forward strand.
AGGTGGCACCAGGTCGCCTGCATCAATTCCTTCGTCAGGGGCTCGTCGTCGCTGCCGGGCTCGCGTTCCCAGGCGCAGCATCCGTGCTCCGGAATGGCTCCGACCCTCGAACCGCGCGGGTGCGAGCACAAGGCGCAGGTGCCCTGGCCGGCCATTCCGTCGAACCAAGCGCACGTCCAGCAGGGGTGCGCCTCTCCCGCGTAGGGGTTGAAGCCCATGATGTCGTTTGGCCTCTGATGGGCCTGAATCCCGTCCAAGGCACCGATGATGACCCGGCTGCCAGCTGCTGCCAAACAGGTATCCAAGGCTGGTCAGCAAGACCGAGTGCGTCGCGTGGGATCTCCGGTGAGCCTCAGGGCACGGGCGACCGAACAGTGACACGGCGCGCACTAGCCGGCGCCATTCGCCGATCACTACCGGGCTCTGGCTGGAGGCAAATGCAGGGCGCCTTCGTGCCTTTGGCCAGGTGTCCGAACAGTGAAGCTTGTTTCGCACCGGATCAGCGATGCGGCCGGATACCGTTTCAAGGGGGGGCGTAGACTGTCGCGCGTCACAGAGCTGGGCGGTCAAACCAGCCCTAGTCAGGAGCATCGAGAGTGCCGGCGGCAACCCCATCAATTTTCGACCAGACACTGGACGCTTCTACGATCAAGCGGGTCGAGAGCTTGATGACGACTCCCTACGACAAGCTGTCGAGGCCGGACGCTCACCAGCGGCTCGTGCTGGGGACACAACGCTTAAGAGCGCGGCTGTCCTCGGCGCCCTTGTACGCGCAGAAGGCGGCCAGGTCGGAGGCACTGTCGGGCGACCCGTGGCGCTACTGGAGCGCCTTGTGGCTCTCCGAGGTGAATTCCCTGTATCGACCCGTCGAGGCTTCGCCACGCACTGACTAAACGAGCGACTAAACGCCATGCCGGGCGGGTTGCCAAGAGTGGACGGGCGGTTGCCATTGCTTCCCGGGGCTGAAGCGCTAGAGGGGGCAGGGCAGCGCGCCGTAGCCGTGACATCAACCGGGTAACTTTCCGGGTAACTCAGCACATGGTGAATGGCCGAAGCAAGCATCCATGCGGCTTTCCGCCCCACATTCAAGTGACCCCGGCCCACCATCCAAGAGTTCACGGATTTCCCAAGAAGTCCGTGAGGGTACGAAAAGGCCTAGAGAATCAACGCTCTAGGCCTTTTTCTTGTCCCGGTTCCTGCCACGAGATCCTGTACCTGCTGTTGTTCGTGAAGGGTGGGGCGCATGGCTGGCGGCTCGCCTGTGCAGTCAATGGCGTGCGAACGACGCTGAGCCTGGGCACTTACCCCCACACCGGTCTGGGTTTGGCCAGGAAGAAGGCCAGCGAAGCCCGCAAACTGGTCAGCGACGGTATTGATCCGAGCGATGTGCGAAAAGCGGCTGAGGCAAGCGCACAGAGCCAGCGCGAGGCCCAGAAGCTCGAAGACAAGGGGCCTCCCGCGGGCTCGTTCGAGGCCGTTGCACGCGAATAGCTCTCGCCACGGTGCACAGTGCCAAGGTGAGCGAGGGCCATGTGCGGAACGGACGCGCATTCGCCTCGAGCAGGCATCTTAGGTGGATTTCATCTAGCCACCCGAGTTGCCGGCCTGCCTGCGTCGAATCGTCGGGCGGGGAACGATCGAAACCGCGCATCGCGCCAAGGACGCTTGCGGGCAGGTGTTTCGTCATGGAATCGCCTCAGGCCTGTGTGCAAGCGACCCTGCACGCGAGCTGCGCGACGCGCTGCCGCCGGTGCCGAGCCGACACCTTGCCGCCATCGTTGAGCCCGAGCGGGCGGCCGAACTGCTGCGCGCCATGGGCGAGTACAAGGGAATTCGGTGACGCGCGCTGCCCTTGCGTTGTCAGCCTTGTTGTTTTTGCGGCTCGGTCAGTTGCGCCAGATTGTTGATGGCCAAGTGGGCGGACTACCTGGATCAGTTGCGGGAGCCATAGGCGTCTGGTTCAGCCCGCGCACGTGATTGATGCTGGTCAACCGCCGCGTGCGGGCGACGCCTTAGCTTGCTGCCATGTTGGAAACGATTGAATCCCGGTGCGGCAGTGGACGATGACGATGCGCAACGCCGAGGTCGCCGCTGTCTTCGACCAGATCGCGGACCTGCTCGAGATTGGGGACGAGAACCCGTTTCGGGTGCGCGCGTACCGAAACGCGGCGCGCATGCTCGGCCAACTCCGGCGCAGTGTCGAGGCCATGGTCCAGGCCGGAGAAGACCTGGACGAGTTGCCCGGCATCGGGCCGGACCTGGCGGGCAAGATTGCCGAGATCGTGCACACCGGCCGCTGTGCGTTGCTCGACCAGTTGCACCGCAAGACGCCGCCCGCGGTCTGCGAGTTGCTGCAGCTGCCTGGGCTCGGACCCAAGCGCGTGCGGCTCCTGCACGATGACCTGGGCGTCGACAGCGTCGCCGACCTGCACCGCGCCGCGCAGGACGGCCGCATCTGCGACGTGCCCGGCTTCGGCGAGAAGACCCAGGCGCGCATCCTGGAGGCCACCGCGCGCCACCTGCGCGCGCCGCGCCGCTTCATGCACGTCGTGGCACAGTCGGTGGCCGACGACCTGGTCGGCTTCCTGCATGCCGTGCCGGGTGTGGAACAGGCATTGGCGGCCGGCAGCTACAGGCGCGGCCGCGAGACCGTCGGCGACCTCGACTTGCTGGTCGCCGCCCGCGCGGACAGCCCGGCGATGCTGCGCTTCGTCGAGCATCCGGAGGTGAAAGAGCGGCTTCTCCAAGGGCCGACACGCGCCAGCGTCGTGCTGCGCAACGGCATGCAGGTGGACTTGCGCGCCGTGCCGCCGGAAAGCTTTGGCGCGGCAGCGGTCTACTTCACCGGCTCCAAGGCCCACAACATCGCGTTGCGCCGCCTGGCGCAAACCAAGGGGCTGAAGATCAACGAGTACGGGGTCTACCGCGGTGCCGAACGCATCGCCGGCGACACCGAGGAATCGCTCTACCGTGCCATCGGCCTGGACCCCGTTCCGCCCGAGCTGCGAGAAGACCGCGGCGAGATCGAGGCGGCGCGCCAGGGCAAGCTGCCGCAGCTGGTGCGGCTGCAGGACCTGCGCGGCGACCTGCATTCGCATACCCGCGACAGCGACGGGCACGACACCATGGAAGCCATGGTCGAGGCGGCGCGGGGCTGCGGCCTGCGCTACCTCGCGATCACCGAGCACTCGCGTCGCCTGGGCGTGGCGCGCGGGCTGGACCCGGTGCGTCTGGCCAAGCAGATCGACCGCATCGACGGGCTGAACGAGACGCTGGCGGACTTCACGGTCCTCAAGGGAATCGAGGTGGACATCCTCGAGGACGGCTCGCTCGACCTGCCCGACTCGATCCTGTCGCGCCTGGACCTGGTGGTCGGCGCGGTGCACCACCGTTTCGACCTGTCGCGCGCGAAGCAGACGGCGAGGCTGATGCGCGCGATGGACCAGCGCTGCTTCAGCATCCTGGCCCATCCCACCGGCCGCCTGATCGGCGAACGTCCGCCGATGGAGGTCGACCTGCTGCGCCTGGTGCGCCATGCGAAGCAGCGCGGCTGTTTTCTGGAACTGAACGCGCAACCCTCGCGGCTGGACCTGGACGATGTGGCTTGCCAGATGACCAAGGCCGAAGGCGTGCTGGTCAGCATCGCTTCCGATGCCCACAGCGGCGTGGAGCTGGACAACCTCGCTTCGGGCGTGCAGCAGGCCCGCCGCGGCTGGCTCGAACCGGCGGATGTGCTCAACACGCGCCCTCTGGACGAGCTGCGGGCTCTGCTGCGCCGCACGACGTAAAGACACCAACCGCACAGGTGAACCCACGCACACACACGCAGTCCTCAGCCCGGGTCGCCTTTGCGCACGCAGCGACCCGGCCCTGCGTCTGCGCCGGTCACGCTGGCGCGGGTTGCTTCAGACGCCGTGTCCCTGCATGGCCGACGTGATGCGCTCTTCCAGCTCGCGTCCGCTCAGCTCGGTCAGGTCGTGCACCTGGCTGACGACGACGCAGCGCCGGCTGGCGTCGCCCAGTTGCGCACGCAGTTCGCCGAGGAAGGGGTTGGACGCGATCAGCGCCAGCTTGTCGTAGCGGTGCGCGAGGGCCGCCTCGTCGAGATAGGCCGCCAGCTCGCGGGCGAACTGGGTGCGGTGCTTCCCGTGCACGTCGGTGTGCGGCTCGAACTGCGTGCTGGCGCTGCCTTTCAAGGCATGGCCGGGGCGGTCTGCGCCGAGCTGGCCGGCTTTCAGGCGGCTTTGCTCGTGCACGAAGCCGGCCACCTCGCGAAGGCGTGTGCTCGCGGCATCACGCTCGAAGCAGCGGGCACGGGCGGCATTGGCCACCAGCACCCATTGGGGGAGTGTGGGCGGGTGTCGGGTCGCTTGAGTCATGCCATCTCCTTGGTCGAGCAGAAAGGGACCACCGGGCGATCATGCTCGCCGGCATGGGGCACGCCTTGCGCAATCTCAAGCCGGTGCCAGCCGGGGCGGAGTGCCGCTGCTTCTGGCCACCAAGTGGTGTGCAAACCACCGGCGGGCCAACTGGATGACGACTTCCAGCGCCCCCGGTTCTTCAAACAGATGCCGCGCGCGCGGCACCACGGCCAGGTCGCAGCGGCGGGACAGTTGGGCGAGGGCGGTGCGATTCAGGGCCAACACGTCACTGTCGTCGCCGCCGACGATCAGCAGCGTTGGCGCGACGACCTGGGCCAGGATTGGCGACGCCAGGTCCGGCCGGCCACCGCGCGAGACGATCGCACTGACCCGCCGGGGCCGCTGCGCCGCGGCCGCCAACGCCGCTGCGGCGCCCGTGCTAGCACCGAACAGGCCCAGCGGCGTCGCGGCCAGCGCGGGGTAGCGGTCCAGCCAATCAATCGTCTCGACCACGCGCTGCCCGAGCAGGTCGATGTCGAAGACGTTGCGGCGATGGAGCGCTTCGTCGGGGTGCAACAGGTCGAACAGCAGCGTGGCCAGGCCCGCGTCGTTCAGGGCGCGGGCCACCTGCTGGTTGCGTGGACTGAGCCGTGAGCTGCCGCTGCCGTGCGCGAACACGACCAGGCCCTGCGTCTGTGGTGGCAACACGAGGTCCCCTCCCAGCGCATGGGGGCCGATCAGGACGTGTTGGTGGGGCAGCAGGTCTTGCATCATTCATCTCCGCAGGCAATGCCGTGGTCCTCTTGTTTGTGCGCGAAGGAGCGTGCAGGCGGCTTGAGCCGGCTCAACTCAGGCGACGCGGAAGTTCTTCAACTGCCACGGGTCGCCGCTGTCTAGGCCGCAAGGTGACGAGAAACCACTTTTGCTGCCCGTGATCGACCCGCCGAATTGAGAACTCTCAGCCTTGCGCACACCGTCCTGGGCCATCGTTGGCATCTTTGGGATCGAGATTGGGAGCCCACATGGAGTGGCTGTTCGAGGATCGTGTCGATGCAGGTAGGCGCCTGGCGCGGGCACTGCTGCAGCGTGGCATCGCCGACCCGGTTGTCCTGGCGCTGCCTCGCGGCGGGGTGCCGGTGGCCGCTGAAGTGGCCAAGGCGCTCAAGGCGCCGCTGGACCTGCTGCTGGTTCGCAAGATCGGTGCGCCCGACCAGCCCGAGCTGGCCGTGGCGGCGGTGGCCGACGGTGCCGAGCCGGCCCTGGCGATCGACGAGCAGACCTTGGCGCTCTGTGGCACATCGCTCGAGTACGTGACGGGCGAATTGCCCGCGCACATCAAGGAGATCGAGCGTCGCCGCGCGCTGTACCTGAAGGGCCGACCGCCTGTGCCGGTCGATGGCAAGACGGTGGTGCTGGTGGACGACGGCATCGCCACCGGCACCACCGTGCGCGCGGCCATCAGGGCGCTGAGGCAGCGCCATCCGGCGCGCGTGGTGCTGGCCGTTCCGGTGGCGCCGGCGACGGAGGTTCAGGCCCTGCGCGCCGAGGTGGACGACCTCGTCTGCCTGGAGACACTGGACTGGTTTGGTGCCGTTGGCGCACATTACCGCCACTTCGGGCAGACCTCGGATGAGGAGGTCGTCGCCTTGTTGAAGGAGCGCTCATGAGCAGGTCGACAAGCCGGGCGGTGTGGGGCGACAACGGTGGCTCGCCAGAGCGAATCGTGGGCAAGAAGAGTGCGGGAATCCTGCCGTACAGGCGTGTGGGCAACCGCGTCGAGGTTCTCCTTGTCCACCCGGGCGGGCCCTATTGGGCCAGATGGGATGACGGCGCCTGGTCCATCGGCAAAGGTGAATATGACGCCGACGAAGCCCCGTTCGACGCCGCGCTTCGAGAGTTTCAGGAAGAGACCGGTCACCGACCTGTCGGCCACTTCTTCAGGTTGACGCCGATCAAGCAGCCTGGCGGCAAGTGGATTTCGGCCTGGGCGGTCGACGACGCATGGGAGCCCTCAGGCTTCCGCTCGAATACGTTCACGCTCGAGTGGCCGCGCGGATCTGGAAAGATGCGGCAGTTCGATGAGGTGGACCGGGTCGAATGGTTCGATATCCAGGCGGCGGTGGTGAAGATCGTGCCGGGCCAGTTGGGCTTTCTTCAGGAGCTCAGCGAGCACCTTCTCGGCCGCGGGTTGCGGGTTCACGCCGCTCGCCTGGCGCGGGGCCCGGGACCCGTGCGGTGCGGGGTGCCGGGCTCGCCAGGAACTTGTGGATGATGCCGAGATCGCGTTCCCGGATCGCCGAGAGGCCGTTGAAGCCTCGTGGGTCACGCCGGCAGCATGGCCAATGATTGGGGCGCTGGAACGGGTTGTCTTCCGGCGCAGCGGCGCCTTGCCACCCTTCACGGGCCGGCGAGGCCCTCGCGTATGGCATAACGCGTGAGGTCTGCGACCGTGTGCAGGTCGAGCTTGCGCATGATGTTGCGGCGATGGACCTCGACGGTCGATGCCGAGATGTGCAGCTGATCGGCGATCGCGCTCGTGCGTTGGCCCTGGGCGACCAGGCGCAGCACGTCGCGCTCCCGGCGACCGAGTGGTGGCGCCGGCTCGATGCCCCCGCGCAGGCCTGCGGCCAGCAGGCTCGAAACTTCAGGGCAGAAGTAGTGGTGCCCGGCGGCGACGCTGCTGATTGCCCGGACCAGCTCCGTCCCCGCCGCCGACTTGGCGACATAGGCCGCGGCGCCTGCACGCACCATCTCCATCACGAAGCGCCTGTCGCTGTAGGCCGACAGCGCGACGATCTTTGCCTTCGAGCCGTCGCGCTTCAGGCGCAAGGTCAGGTCGATGCCGCTCAAGTCGGGCAGTCCGATGTCCAGCACGATCACATCCGGCATCAGCCGGACCGATTGCGCCAGAGCGTCGGCCGCGTCCCCGGCTTCACCCACCACTTCGATGTCCGGCAGGCGGGAAAGCACGTCACGCAGCGCCTCGCGCACGAGGCGATGGTCTTCCACCAGCAACACGCGCGTCGGGCCCATCAGGGCGTCCCTTCCCGCGCCACACCGTCCGGTGCAAGCGGCACGTGAAGCAACGCCTGGGTACCGTCGGCGGGCGCGCTGAGGATCTCGAGCCGGGCGCCGATGAAGGCCAGCCGCTCGCGCACGCAGAGCAGGCCGAAGCCGGTGGGCGGCGCGATCGCGTCGGGCGTGTAGCCCACGCCTGCGTCGCAAACCCGGACCACCATCGCGTCGCCCTCGCGCGCGATGGCCACCTCGGCCCGATCGACCCTGGCGTGCTTGGCTACGTTGGTCAGCAGCTCACGCACCGACCGGAAGACGATCGAGCGCGCGTCCTGCGACAACGGTTTCTCGGCGCCGTCGTCGTGCACGCCGATGTGCAGTCCGGTGCTGCGGCCGAGGTCTTCGGCCAGCCATTCCAGCGCCGGCTCCAGCCCCAGTTCGTGCAGCACCGGCGGCGCCAACTGGGTCGTCACGGAGCGGGTGGCCCGGTGGGCCTCGCCCACCAGCCGGGCGATCTCGGCACACGCTTGGCGCACGTCCTCGCGCGGGTCTGCGCACAGCGGCGCCAGGCGGATCTGCACGGCGGCCAGCGTCTGGCCCAGGTCGTCATGCAGCATGCGAGCGAGCTGGTATCGCTCGCGGCACTCTGCCGCGTCGACTGCGCACGACAAACGCCTGAGCATCGACGTGCGTTCTTCGACGCGGCGTTCCAGTTCGTCGGCGAATGCCATGGTGAGCGGGTCGTGCCCGTTGCCCTGTTGCGCGAGGCGGACCAAGCCAGCCTCGCCGTCGCGGAGATCGGGATACTGCATACAGCGTGCCCTTGCTTTGATGAGCAGAAGGTTGAGTGGCTGCAACCGAAGCCGAGTACCGGTTTCCCGTTAGTTCGATTTCGGTGTATCCAGAATATATGCCTTGCCGGTCGTTCCATAGACTGCTGATTACGCTGGTGAAAGGCATTGCCGTGGAGCAGATCCCGACCGGGCCGGGCATCGAGGGCGGCCCGCTCTCTCCGGTGTCGCCAATGGGCCCGCCCCGTGAGGCCCGCGCGGCCATGCGCCTTTGACGGAGCGATGGTCATGACCGGGGCGCTCCCCCTTCTGCTGAACGGCTTCGTGAGCCGGGTTCGGCCTCTGCTGGGCAGCGGAATCGGGTTGCGCCTGCACGTTGCCGCAGACTGCCCGGAGCCCGCCGACGTCGATGCCGAGCATCTCGAGGCGGCGCTGGCCGAAATGGTGCGCCGGGTGATTGCGGCGATGCCGGCCGAAGGCTGGCTCGACCTGCAGGCGCGGGCGAGCCGCCAGCCGCCGGCGCAGGCGCTGATCGGCACCGCCGCCACCGCGGGCACCTGGCTGGCGTTGTCCGTCGGCAGCCCGCAGGCCGGCACCCTGGGCCTGGATTGGGACGCCCCGTGGCGGCGACATAGATCAGGCAGCGCAGTCTTTGGTGGACAGGCGAACCTGTCGCATGGACGACAAGGAATCCTTCGCTGAGGACCTCTGCGACCGCCCAGATGACCCTGTACAAGGCGCCTTCGAGCGCATGCGGGTTGCCGAAGACTCTGGTGGCCCCGAGGCGGCTGTCGAACGCAAAACCGATGGGCTTGCTGCGCAGAGCGGGCGCGACACGACGAAGCACCAAGGTCAGCGCATCCTCGACGTCGAATTCATCGATGCCGGATGCCGCCGGGTTGCCGGCGAACGTCATGTCAACGCGCGCAGGTCCGTAGCGAAACGAATGACGTGGTGAGTCTTGATCCCGGTGAGGCCGTCCGATTCATGCTCTGTCCTCGCGTGATCCTGACGAATATAGGAACCTGCGTGCCGGCAAAGTTGAGCATGCGCAATGAAGGGCGTCCTGCCGGCCCCTCGCAAGGGTCACCGGGGGCCGGCGTCGGATTCGTCTTCGTCGGGGCGGTCGGAGCCGATTTCCACGTCGAGGTCCTGCTCGGCTTGCGACGTCCCCTCGGTCTGGCTGATCGCCGTCTCCAGCGCTTCTTCGGAATCGTCCATGGCGGCCAGGGCGTCCTGCGGCGACTCGTACGGGCCGAATTCCTGCCGACCCTCCACGTCGACCCAGTGGTAGCCGTCAGGGCGCTCACGGATGCGAAGCAAGCGCTCGTCCTGAAGCTCGTCGGGTGCGGGCGGCTCGGCGGGGGACGGATTCGGTCGCTTGTGGGTGGCCATGGCTGTCCGGCGTTGGGTGCCGCTCCTGTGTTCGTGCAACTGACGATTCCACTTTAGGAAGAATCGCGGACACCAGGTTGCGCTGGCGCAAGACGGGGCAGGGCGCGGGGTTCGCGCTAGGCGTCTTGCGGATCGGCCGCGCGCACGGGCCCGCCTGCTGTCGACACGGTGTCCGAAATCGGAAGAACGACCGTGATCGTCGTGCCGGCCCCGCGCGAGCTCGTCACGCTCAGGGTTCCCCCGGCCGCCCGTGCACGTTCCTCCATGCCCAGCAGGCCGAAGGATCTTCTGTTCACGCGGGCACCTTCGTTCATCCCGACGCCGTCGTCGGTGATGCTCAGCCTGACCGACGATTCACCTTGGCGTACCAGCGTCAGGCAGACGTGCTGTGCATGCGCGTGCTTGGCCACGTTGTTGAGGGCTTCCTGGGCCACCCGGTAAAGGCAGTTCGCCTGCAGGTCGTCGAACTGCAGGCCTGCGACGAAGTCGTCGTGCATGGCCTCGCACTCGATCTTCATCCGGTTCGCAAAGGCCGCCGCGAGTGTCTCCAGCGCAGTTGGAAGGCCGAGCACCTCCAGCACCTGTGGACGCAGGTCCTCGACGATGCGGCGCGTCGATGTCAACACCGCGTTGGCCAGCTTGGTCACGTTCAGCAGCAGGGGCTCGACAACCGGCCGGTCGGCGGTCAGCAATTCCTTGGCCGTGCCCGCGTCGAGAAGGATGGCCGCGATCGATTGCTGAAGGTCGTCGTGGAGCTCCCTGGCAATGCGCTTGCGTTCTTCCTCCTGGACCTGAACTTGCGCGGCCATCAGGTGGCGCAGCTCTCGCTGCGAGCGCGCGAGTTCGACGTGGTAGCGCCGCATGTCCCGCTCGGCCCGACGCCGCTCGGTGATGTCGCGGATGATCACCGTGAACAGTTCGTGTCCGGCATGTTGAACGTGCGAGATGCCGGCGTCGATCGGAAACTCCTCGCCGTCCAGCCGCAATGCGCGGAGGTTGGCGCCCACCACCCCCATCGTGCGCGACGTGGCACCTGTTCGGGCAAAGGCTTCCATCGCGTTGTCATGGCGGGCGCGGAAACGATCTGGTACCAGCCTGGCGAGCGGCAAGCCGACCAGTCCTTCGACGGTCGTGCGAAACATTTGGGCGGCCGCCGGATTGGCCATGACGATCCGGTGCGTGGCATCGCAAGTGATGATGGCGTCGGTGGCCGACTCGAAGATGCCTCGGAGCTGGCCTTCGCGAATCTGCAGGTCTGCCACCGACTGGGCCATGGCTTCGGCATGTTTGCGATCGCGCTCCAGCCGTGTCGCGACCGCCAGCTCCCTGTCCTGTGCGGCGGCGTGCAGCACCTGCTGCAGATCGATGACCTCCTTGATCCGGGTTCGACGGGCCGGCAAGGACACGGGCCCGGCAACCGACTGGACGGCGCGGGCCAGGCGCTGGCTGGCCAACAGGCCGCCCGCCACTGCGACCACGGCGGTCGTGAGGACCGTCAGCGTCAGCAGTATCGAAGCCCGCACCAGCGGCCCATCGATCTCTCCGGCCGGCACCTCGACAACGACAGACCAGGGCGCCTGGGTCAGGACCACCTTCGTGTGGGCGGAACTGTAGTCCACCTGTCCATCCGGCCCGGCGCTTTCCCGGCGCGCGACCAGCGCTTGCCCGCTGTCGAGCAGGGAGACGCGCCATCCGGTCGGAAGCGAGACCCTGTTCAGGGGCTGCATGAAGTCTTCTGCACTCACTACGTTCAGCACCACAAAATCGACCCGTCCTTGACGGACACCTGGTGCCGCGAGCGCGACCAGTGGCTTCTTGACGATCGGGCCGAGGAAGACGTCTCCAGCGGCGGGCTCGCCGGTGCGTATGGCGATCTGCGCGGCGCTGCGCCCCTGGGGCTGGGGCAGCGGTGGCAACGGCGAGCGCGGCGGCACGCCGGTATGGAACCGCATGCGTCCCTCGGTGTCGGCGAAGACGACCTGCCCACCGAAGCTTTCGCGCAGCAACTGCGCATCTGCCCGCAGCGTGCCCCAGTCGGCTGGGTCATCGGCCAGGCTGGATCCCGCAAGCATCTGCAAGGCACCGATGCGCGCACTGACATGCTGGTCGACCGCCGCTGCCGCGTTCTTCGCCAGGCGCTCGGCGACTTGGGTGGTCTCGTTCCGCGATTCGCGAACGCGATCTGCGGCCAGCACCGCCGCCAGGATGAGCAATGGCGCGACGCAGATCAGGACGACAGCGGTGAGGAACCGCTGCAGCGTGATGGGGCGGGGCGTCCCGACATTGGCCTCGATCTGCATGTGGAAGGAGCTGCTGGCCCACGGACAGATGGGCGAACGCTACCAAAGCGCCCCTTGCCCAGGCTTGCGCGAACGCAAGCCTGGGCGCTATCCAAGGTTCGGCGGCGTTCGATTACTTGGCGGCGTCGGCCACCGCCACGCGCAGCGGGTCTGCTTCGGGGCTGCTGATGTCGCGCTTGACCAGGATGTCGGTCGGTGTTGCCCGCTTGCCATAAAACGCCGTGTTGAGCGATTGGCGGACATCCAGCACCGACCCGTCGACCGACACGCCGGCAAAGGCGCCCTTCACCTTCGAGTAGACGACGAAGTCCGCGCCAAGCGGGCCACCTTTCGCGACGCCCTTGGGGCCCAGCACAACGGTGGCTTCGGCGCCAAGCTTGAGCTTGTTCGTGTACAGCGAGTCCAGGGCCTTCTGCGAGTTCACCACCATCACCATTTCTGCCGACGATGCGCCGGCCTGCAGGCCCAGGCTGGCCGAGCGCAGGGTATAGAACGCCGGCCCGGCCCAGGTGCCGGTGTCGGCATCGCGCGCCAGCAAGACGCCGCTGCCGCCCGAGCCCCCCAGCACGAAGCCAGCCTTCACCACCCGGGGAAAGACGATGATGGCCCTGGCCTGGGCCAGGGAGGACTTCATGGCCGCAAAGTCGCTGTCTTTCGAGAGTGCCTGCACGGTGGCAAGGGACTTGACCACCAAGCCCTCGGCCTCGGACTTGTCGGTGGCGCCTGCCGGCGCATGGATGCAGGTCAATGCAAAGGCGATGGCGACAGGCATGAGACCGAGCCGAAAAACTGATGAGGATGTCATGTGCGTTCCTTTCGCGGGCTCGGGCGCCCGAATGCACGCTGAACAGGCCCTGACTCATCGAGTGGCCAGGTACTCGGCGATGTTGGAGGCCTGCCGCCAGCTCGCGATTGAGCCTGCGCAATCGCGCCGCAGCACGGCCGCAGGTTGGCTCGCTGGGGGAGGGCCGTGTCAAGCCTGGCTTGCAGACCTGGACGGAAGCCGTCCGAAGGGGCTCCGCGGCCGCTCGGGCCATCCAACAGGCTGTCGTGGCCGGTCTTCAGTTGCCAAGTTCAGCAACCTTTTTTCGAGCATTCCGGCTGCTGTTTGAGTGCCCCGGCGGCTTGAACAGCCGAAACGACAAGGCGCTGAGTGAGTTCATCACTCAGCGCCTTTTTCGTGGTTCTTTCACTGAGGCGCAGGACTCGTCCGGTGGTCGGTGAGGCACGCTCAAGCCAAGGCCACGCTGACGCCGGCGCCGACCAGTGCGACCACCAGCACCGCGGTCGTCCACCACAGCGACCCGCGCTGCGAGTGGTTGGTGTGGCGAAACAGATGCCGGCGAGCCGGCCAGTGCAAGGCGCTGGGACTCATGAAGCCACCTCGGGATATGAGCGTGAGGTCGTGGTCTGAGGGGTCGGCGTGGATGTCGTGGCGGTCTTCGCGGAAGGTGTCGCAGAGGTCGTCGTGTTGGTCATCGAGGTCGGGCCCAGCACCTGCGCCATCCAGCGTTCCGCCGCCAGGGTGGGCTCGATGCTTCGCCAGCGGGCCTCGCGGGACAGCCCATCGCCCACGTGTTCGGCGTCGACCGCATCGAGTCGGGGCCAGCAGGCGGTCAGGCGGGCGGCGAAGAGTTGGATCCATGTCTCTTGGTCTTGCAGTTCGGTCGTACTTCTCGGGGCGTTCATCTGTGTTCTCCTGCCGCGAGGCCATGCGGCAGCTTGGCCTGGCCGATGTGGCCAGCGTGGGGCAATGGGATGGTGATACTGTACACAAATACAGTTCTTCGGCAACCTGCCGACCTGGATGGCGCCAAAAGACGCCTTCATCTCGGAGGCCGATTTGGCGTAGGATGTGCTGTACAAATAAACAGTGTCATGGCGCTTTCTTTCACTCCCTCCAGACCCGTGCGCAGCGAGCCGGCCATGGCTTCGGCAAAGAGCGTGCCCGGGGGCGGCCTGGCGCTTGCGTTTCCCGGCCGGGCCGAGTTGCTGGCTCAGCCTACCCGCGTGCATCCAGGGCTGTGGCGGGCGCAGGGCGGGGCAGGGGCAGCGAGCCTCGGCAGCAGCGGCCTGCCCAGCGGGTTTGCCGCCTTGGACGCAGAGTTGCCGGGGGGCGGCTGGCCGGTGCGGGTACTGACCGAGTTGCTGCTGCCCGGGCCAGGGGTTGGTGAGATCCGGTTGCTGGCCCCTTTGTTGGCGAGCTTGGCGCGTTCGGGGCGAGGCGTGATGCTGTTCGATCCGCCGGCCGAAACCAATGCGGTGGCACTGGCCGAACTCGGCTGGCCACCTGGGCAGTGCATCGTCGTGCGGTCACGACCCACGTCGCCCAAGCAAATGGCGGGGGCTGGCATGCGCCGGGCGCGCCGTGCCGTGCCTGGCGCCGAGTTGTGCTGGGCGATCGAGCAGGCTTTGCGCAGCGGGCAGGTGGGGGCCGTGCTGGCTTGGCCCGGCGCGGCGGCGCGCCCCGAGGCGCTGCGCCGGCTGCAATTGGCCGCCCAGTCGCACGAAGGCCCTGCTTTCCTGCTGCGCGAGCTGTCGGCGCAGGCCCAGCCCAGCCCGGCGCCGCTGCGCGTGCTGCTGCAGCCGGCCGGGGCTGATGACCTGCAGTTGCAGATCATCAAGCGCAAAGGCCCGGCGATGGCGCAGCCGCTGCAGCTGACGCTGGCACCTGTGCTTTCCGAGCGCGCCCTGGCGCGGGCGAAGGCCGTGCCCCGCCGTGCCTCCACCGATTCGCCGAAGGCCGCCGGGGCCACGGCTCTCGCGGCCACGCCCCAAGGTGCTGGCTTGCCTGGCTCACGGGGCAGCGCGGGCTTTCGGCATTCGACGAATGGCGCTGCGGGGCAGCCACCGGGGCCGCCGGCCGGTGCTTCGGCGGCTTGAGCTTGCTGCCCACGGGTTTTCACGCCACGGTGTTGTCGTCATGCTTTGGGTGGGGTTTCATCTGCCGGCGCTCTCGCTCGAGGCGTTCAGTGCCTTGCTCGGCCCCGAGAAGGCCGCCCAGCCGGTGGCACTGCAAGCGCAACATCGGATCGCCGCGGTCAATGCCGCAGCGGCTGAGCGGGGTGTCGCGCCGGGCATGAAACGCGCCACGGCGCTGGCTTTGGTGCCTGAGCTGGTCCTGGGCATGGCCGATCCGCTGCGTGATGCCGAGGCCTTGCAGGCCGTCGCCCACGCCTTGCTGGCCTTCACGCCCACGGTGGTGCCGGCGCCACCCGATGGCTTGTTGGTCGAGGTGCAGGCCAGCTTGCGCTGTTTTGGCGGCCCGGCGCGCTTGTGGCAGCGCATGAGCGACGCGCTGGCGCCGCTGGGCCACCGCCTGCAGCGGGCCCAGGCACCCACGGCACTCGGGGCCCTGCTGCTGGCCCGGGCCGGCGACGAGTCTCACCCGCCAGGCCCGCTGACCCGTTCGGCGTTGTGCTCCTCCGACGCGGCTTGGGCCACGCTGCACGAGCGATTGCTGGGTTTGCCGGCTGCCTGGCTGGCGCCCGATGAAGCTGCTTGTGCTCAGTTCGAAGCCATGGGATTGCGCACGCTGGGCGATCTGCGCCGGCAACCGCGGGGGGGCCTGGCGCGGCGTTTCGGACCCGAGCTGTTGCTGATGCTCGATCGCGCCTGGGGCACGGTGCCAGACCCGCTGGAAGCCATCGAGCCGCCGCTTCGGTTTCACAGCCAGGCCGAACTGTGGGCCCGGGCCGACAACGCCGACGCGTTGCTCGCTGGCGCCCAGGTACTGCTCGCCCGGCTGCTGGCGTGGGCGCAGGCGCGCCATGCGCGGGTGCAGAGTTTCCAGCTGCTGCTGCACCACGAAAGCCGCCTGCGAGCGAACTCGCAGGGCGAGGCCGGCGTCCATGTCAGCCGCATCGAGATCACGCTGGCCGAACCCACCGGTGACGCCCGCCATCTGCACGCGGTGTTGCGCGAACGCCTGGCGCGTGAGCCGCTGGCGGCTCCGGTGCTGTCGCTGGGCCTGGCTTGTGACTCGCCGGTGCTGGGCCCGCCGCCCAATGGCGAACTCTTCCCCAGCCAGGCAGGCCAACGCGAGGGCCTGTTGCGCCTGGTCGAGCGTCTGCAAGCCCGGCTGGGCACAGAGGCAGTGCACCGGCTGGCCGTCCACGCCGACCACCGCCCCGAGCGTGCCACGGTCCACCAGGGCTTCACGGTCAACGACAAGGCGCGGGTGCCGGCCCCTTCGTCGGCGCCCATGCCTGCGGCGCGCCTGACCCGCCCGGCTTGGCTGCTGCCCCAGCCGCAGGCGCTGCCCGAACGACAGGGCCGCCCGTGGTTTGCCGGCCAGCCCTTGCACCTGCTGGCCGGCCCGGAGCGCATCGAAACCGGTTGGTGGGATGGTGACCTCGTCTGCCGTGACTATTTCATCGCCCAGCAGGCCGAGGGCCCGCTGCTGTGGGTCTACCGCATCCGCCCCGCGCCGCCCGAAGGCGAGCCGGGCTGGTTTCTGCACGGGCGGTTTGGTTAGGGCCTGTTAACGCATAAATCGCGGCCGCGTGGCCGTCCAGAGCGGGCGCAGTCTAGGCGCGAGGGCATCGACGTGGTCGATCCCACGTCGGCATGTCTTGATCTTGCGCTGCCACCGCCGCAGACTGCCAATCCAGCCGATGGAGTGACATGTGCTGATCGAGCCTGTGCAGGCCGAACTGTTCCCCGCCGAGACGCCCGGGCCTGTCGGGCGGCGTGGCAACGTGCGGGTCGGTACCTGCAGCTGGACCGACCCGTCGCTGATCAAGGCCAAGACCTTCTACCCGCGCGGCTGCAGCTCGGCCGAGCAGCGGCTCGTCTACTACGCCAGCCAGTTCCCGCTGGTCGAGGTCGACAGCAGCTTCTTCGCGCTGCCCGAGCCCTTGCACGCGCAGCTGTGGGCACAGCGCACGCCGGCGAACTTCGTCTTCAACGTCAAGGCCTTCCGGCTGCTGACCGGCCACCAGACGCCGCCGCAGGTCTTTCCGCCGGACATCAAGCCGCATCTGCCGCCACTGACCGGGCGAAAGAAGAACTACTACTACGCAGACCTGCCGGGCGATCTGCGCGACGAGTTGTGGCGGCGCTTCATCCTCGCGCTGGCCCCGCTGAAGGACGCCGGCAAGCTGCGGGCGGTGCATTTCCAGTTCGCGCCGTGGGTGACGGATGAGCCGGCATGGCGGGCGCATGTCGAGCATTGCGTCGAGCGCATGGCCGGTCATCTGCTGGCGGTCGAGTTTCGCAACCAGACCTGGCTGAACGACCGGCAGGCCGGGAACACCCTGGCCTGGGAACGCGAGCTGGGCGTGGTCCATGTGGTCGTCGACGAACCGCAGGGGGTTGGCAACTATGCGCAAGGCGTGTGGGCGGTGACGAACCCGCAGCTGGCCGTGGTGCGCCTGCACGGCCGCAACGCGGAGACCTGGACGGGCAAGGGCACGACGGCCTCGTCCGAGCGTTTCAACTACGAGTACAGCGATGGTGAACTGGAGGAGTTGGCGGGGCGCATCGATTCGTTGGCCGACGAGGTGTTCGACCTGCAGGTGCTGGTCAACGTGAACTTCGAAGACCAGGGCATTCGCGCCGCACGAAAACTGGCGCGCATCATGAAGGACTTCGAGCCGCCGAACGGTCAACCCAGCGGCGGCGGCAATCAGAAGCCTGCCGCCTCTGATCTCGGGGGTTAGTGGTTGCGCAGCCGATCGACCATGCGCAGCTGCCACCCGGCAGCCTCGGTCGGCCGCCACAGCAGCGAGGCCGATTCTTCGCAGGTGTACTGGCAATCGCGCACGCGCAACCGGCGCAGGCCGGCGGATTCAATCGCAAAGTCCGGCAGGTAGACCAGTGCACGGCCCTCGGCAACGAACGGCACCAGCAACTGCAGGTCGTCGATCCAGTAGCGGATGCGGCGCGGCATCTGATCGTCGCGCCAGCCGTCGGAGCGGGTACCGCGGCCGACGCCGCAGAACATCGAGCGCGACGGGGCCGCGAACTCGTGCTGCAGCACCTGGTGGGTCGACACGACGCGTGGCCCGCTCTTGCTCGACGCGTGGGCTATCAACGGGTGCGTCGGGCCCGCGGCCAGCTGCATCGACATCGTGCCCAGCTGGTGAAGGCCTGAGAGGGCCGACGATGACTGTCTTGATGTTCAAGCACCACCCATTGCCAAGCGTGGGCCGTGCGCTCGCCCCGACAGCGACCACCTGCTCGCGCGCACCTCGGCCGGCGCCTTGCTGCTGATCCACGTTCCGCCCGGCGCCTACGCCTTGGAGCAGCATGCGATGCCCGAGTACATCGTCTGCCTGAACGGCACGCTGAAGATGGAGGCCGAGGGCGGTGAGCGCTGCAGCGCTATCGCCGGCGAGATGATCGAGGTGCCCGCGGGCCTGTCGCACCGTTTCGCGCTCGACTGCGATGCGGTGGTGCTGACGCTGGCGCAGCAGGCGCCGGCGGCAACGGCCTGATCAGGCGTCGCGCACGTCGGCGACCGGGTTGGCGCCGAAGTCGGCGCGGTCCAGGTAGGCCAGCACCTTGGCAGCGGCGACTTCGGGCGAGTCGAGCTGGCCCTGACTCTTGAACTGGGTGAAACGCTCACGTTCGGGGAACGCGGCGGGATCGGCGCCGCGCAGTTGCCCCTGCATGTCGGTGTCGATGATGCCGGGTGCGAGCGAGACGATGCGCGCGCCATTCGGCAACGCCGCCTGCTCCAGCGCCACCGCGCGGGCGAAGTGGTCCATGCCCGCCTTGGCCGCGCAGTAGACCGCGCTGCCTGCCATCGCGCGCCGGCCCAGGCCGGACGAGATGTTCAGCAGCTTGCGCGGGCCGGGCCAGGTGGCCGTGCCGAGCAGGAACGCGGCGCTCAGCAGCAGCGGCGCTTCCAGCCCGACGCGCAGGCCGCGCGAGGCCTCGGCCAAAGGCGTGCCTTCCAGCGGCCCGGGCTGGGTCACGACGCCGGCGTTGTTGATCAAGGTGGCGCTGGCGAAGGCCTTGCCGTCTTGCGCCGCCAGCCAGGCGGCCAACTGGCTGGCGGCGGCCTCGGGTTCGGCGAGGTCCAGCTTCCATTGCGTCAGCATCGCGTTGCCGGTGGCGACCAGCGCCGCCAATTCGGCAGACGCCTGGCGCGAGATGCCGATGACGTGGTGGCCTTGGCGCAGGCGCTGCGCCGCCATCGCGGCACCCAGGCCGCGCGAGGCGCCGGTGATCAGGGTCAGGTGGGTCATGGGATGTCTTTCGAAGCGATGGTCACTTGCTGCCGTCGACCGGGCGACCGATCGAGAAGAACTGGCCGCCTGCAATGTGGTGCAACGTGCGCATGTCGTCGTGGCCCTCGAAGTGCCAGCGACCCGCGCTGAACACCTGGCTCAGCGCCCAGGCGCCGGTCACCAGGCCGAGGAAGAGGTCGAAGCGCGCCTCCTGCTCGGGCTGGGGCAAGCGTTCGCAGTCGAGCCACGCGATGCAGCCGCTGACCAGCGGCGAATGCGCGGCCGGCTCTTCGAGCGCCTGCAGCCCGTAGGCCGCGAACTTGTCTCGCTCGCGGCCGCTGTGGCTGCCCACGCCGTGCACCATGCGCGCCTGAGCCTGGCAAGGCACGCTGAGTGCGAAGCGGCTCGATTGCTCGACCAGCTCGCGCGTGTAGGTGCTCTTGTCCAGCACGACGGCCACCTTCGGCGGGTCGAAGTCGAGCGGCATTGCCCAGGCAGCGGCCATCACGTTGCGGTGCCCGCCGTGCTGGGCGCTGACCAGCACCGTGGGGCCGTGGTTCAGCAGGCGGTAGGCCTTGGGCAACTCGACAGGCAGGCGCATGTGTCAAGAAGGTGAAGGGCGGTGCTCAGAAAGGGCAGGGACTCGGGATCGTGATCACCCGGCCATCGGCCGGGTGCGGCAGTGTCAGGCACTCGGCATGCAGCAGCAAGCGTGGGGCCATCGCCTGGACATCGGGCGGGGCATACAGCTCGTCACCGACGATCGGGTGGCCGATCTGCTGCATGTGGACACGCAACTGGTGCGATCGCCCGGTCAGCGGGGTCAGCTCGACGCGGGTGGTGGCGCCGTCGGCCGATCGTTGCAGCACGCGCCACAGCGTGGTCGAGGCCTTGCCGCGGTCATGATCGACCATCTGGCGCGGCCGGTTCGGCCAGTCGCAGATCAGCGGAAGCTCGACCCTGCCTTCGTCGGCAGGCAGTGAACCGGCGACGATGGCGATGTAGCGCTTGTCGACCCGCCGCTGCGCGAACGACACGCTGAGCGTGCGCTGCGCGTCGGCGCCGCGGCCAAACACCAGAACGCCCGAGGTGCCCATGTCGAGCCGGTGCACGATCAGCGCATCGGGGTAGGCGGCCTGCACCCGGCTGGCCGCACAATCGGCCCGCTCCGGGCCGCGGCCGGGCACCGAGAGCATGCCTGCCGGCTTGTCCACCGCCACCAGCTGCTCGTCGGCGAGCAGCAGCGTCAAACCCTCGAGTGTCACTGGGCGGCAGGGGCAGGCAGCGGCGCGAACAGGAAGTTCAACACCTTCGGCAGCTCGGCCCGCCAGGCGGCCTCGTTGTGCTTGGCATCGGGCGCGATGTTCAGCGCCACCGCACCCGGCTCAGGGCGCTGTGCGGCCATCACGGCGTGCATTCGCTTCACGCCGGGCAGCGCGCTGTCGCCTTCCTTGCCGCCCATCGAGAAATAGACCCGCGCGCCCAGCGGCAGCGGGTGCTGCACTGCGTAGTCGTAGATGCCGGGGTCGGCCGTCCAGTAGGCGGGAGACAGCACGCCGGCACGGCCGAAGACCTGCGGGTAGCGGTGGATCGCGTAGTCGGAGATCAGCCCGCCCATCGAGCTGCCGACGATCGCAGTGTTCTGCGGCCCGGTCAGCGTGCGGTACTGGCTGTCCACCACCGGCTTGAGCTTGTTGACGATGAAGGCCAGGTAGGCCTCGCCTTCGCCGGTCCCGTTCTTCGGGTGGTCGAACGGGTTCAGCTCGCGGATGCGGTATTCGCCGCCGTTGTCCAGGCCGATCACGATGGCCTCGAAGCCCTGGCGCGCGGCCATGTCATTCAGCGTCTCGTCCACGCCCCATTCGCCGGCAAACGAGGTGGCGTCGTCGAACAGGTTCTGCCCGTCGTGCATGTAGATCACCGGATAGCGCCTGTCGCTCGTACCGTAGCTGGGCGGCAGGTACAGCCGCACGTTGCGCTGGCGGTTCAGCACCGGCATCATGAACGGCGTGACCAGCACCGTGACGCCGCGGCTGGCGGTGTGCGGGCGCGGTTCGGGCTGGGAGGCGCAACCAGCCACCAATGCGCTCAGCAGCAGGGCGGTCGACAGCAAGGGCTTGTGGATCATGGAGAAGCGCGGCAACGCGAGTGGCTGGCACGGCGGCACTCTACGCGAACTGCCGCTTAGCGCACGCCTTGTGCCGACGGTGCCAGCAGGTCTTCGAGAAAGTAGGCCGACAGCGCAGCACGTCCGCTCAGGCCCGCTTTCGCATACACCGCACGGGCCTGCTCGCGGACCGTGCGCTCGCTGGACTGGCGCATCACCGCGATCTCCTTGCTGCTCAGGCCCTTGAGCAGCAGCATCGCGACCTGGCGTTCGGCTTCGGTCAGGCTCCAGCGCCGGAACTGCAGGTCGATCGCTTCGCTCAGACCGTTGAGCAACAGGTGTGAGTCGGCCCGCCATCGTTCACCTTGTTGCCGGGCCTCGTCCAGCCCTTGCAGAAGCGCCAGGTGCTCGACGCGTTGGCGTCGCGTCAGCTGAAACAGCAAGACCATGCCGACGCAGGTGATCACGATCGGCAATGACTTGAGCAGTTCCAGCAGCAACTCCACCAGCGTGATGTCGGGCTCGTCGATGAGCTCCAGCCCGACGGCGAGGCCGAGTCCGCCGACCGCCGCCACTGCCGACCAGAGGCGGGTGCGCGTATTCCACCAGTCGTCCATCTTGTGCCTCCGCAGGGGGTGCCTTGCCCCGGTGTCAGGCCGGGCGGCGTCAGTCTAGCGGCGGATGCGCCACCGGCCCGGGGGGGCGGTGGCCGCGGCGCCTATGTCATTGCGCCAATGGACGGCCCGCACCGGTGCCGCGCAGAGTGATCTGGCCGCCGAGGTTCGAGGCGGCTTCCTCATACCTCAACCTGACCGAAGATCAAAGGAGTTGACCATGAACCGACAAGTGATGCGGCGAGCCGCGGCCCTGGGCCTGCTGGCCGGTTTGGCGGTTTCCTGCGCCGCGGCGCAGGAAACCTGCTCGGCTACCGTGGCTCAGTTGCACGAGGCCTGCCTCGACCAGACCGAAGCCGACCACGGGGTGGCGCGGGCCATCTGCCTGAACCTGCGCAGTGCGGCGGCCCGCCGGGACTGCCGTGAGGACGCCAGCAAGGCCAACGACAGGGCGAAAGGCCTTTGCGTGGCCCAGCGAGATTGGCGCAAGGCATCCTGCGCGGTGGTTGGCGAGCAGCGCTACGACCCGAAGGTCGACCCGAAACGCTTCGACACCGATTACCACCACCTGAGCCACCCGAACCCGTACTTCCCGCTCGAGATCGGCAAGCGCTGGGAATACAGCGGCGGCGACGAGCTGAACACCATCGAGGTGGTCGATGAGACCAAGCTGATCGAGGGCGTGACCGCCATCGTGCTGCGCGACCTCGTCTACGTGAAGGAGCGTCTGCACGAGGCCACTGACGACTGGTTCGCCGCGGCCAAGGACGGCACCAGTTGGTACCTGGGCGAGGAGGTCAAGAACTACGAGAGCTTCAAAGGCGATGTGCCTCGCCGGTCCGAGCTGGTGAATGTCAGCGGCTCGGTCAAGCACGGCCGCAACGGCGACAAGGGCGGCGTCATCATGCCGGCCGCGCCCGCAGTGGGGCAGGTCTACCGCGAGGAGTTCTCGCTGGCCAATGCCGAAGACGTGGCCGAGGTGCTGTCGATCACCTATGCCTACGGTGCGGGCGGCGCGCTGGACGAGTTCGTGCCGGCCGCGCTGGCGCATCGGTTGTGCGCCGATGGCGACTGCGTGGTGACGAAGAACTACTCGCTGCTGGAGCCGGGCGTGGTGGCGCGCAAGTACTACGCCCGTGACATCGGCTTGTTTCTCGAGACCGTCGTCGGCGTGGGCATCGGTGTGCAACTGACCGGCTGCAACTTCGACCCGCGCTGCGACAGCCTGCCGCCGCGGTGAGGCGGCCCGGCGCTACTCGTGCCGCAGCGCCTCGATCGGATCCAGTTGTGCCGCACGCCGTGCCGGGAAGAAGCCAAAGACGACGCCGATCGCAGCCGAGAAGCCGAAGGCCAGCAGGTTGATGCCAGGGTCGAACAGGTAGGGCACCTGCATCAGCGAGGCCAGCGCCATCGAGGCCGCTGTGGCCAGCACCACGCCGGCCAGCCCACCCAGCGACGACAGCACGACCGCCTCGATCAGGAACTGCAGCAACACCTCGCGTTCCAGCGCGCCGATGGCCAGGCGCACGCCGATCTCGCGCGTGCGCTCGGTCACGCTGACCAGCATGATGTTCATGATGCCGATGCCGCCGACCAGCAGGCTGACCGCCGCGACCGCGCCGAGCAGCGAGGTCATCAGCTGCGTCGTGCCGGACAGCGTCTGTGCGATCTGCGCGGTGTCGAGCACGTTGAAGTTGTCGTCGGCGTCTTCGGCCAGCTTGCGGCGCTCGCGCAGCAGGTGGGTCAGCGCGGCGGTGATGCGCTTGGCATCCGCGCCGTCGCGCATCGACACGAGGATGGTGTTGACGCGGGTCGAGCCGGTCACGCGGCGCTGCGCGGTGCGCAGCGGCACGATGATGGTGTCGTCCTGGTCCTGTCCCATCGCGGCCTGGCCTTTGGCGGCGAGCGTGCCGATCACCTCGCACGAGAAAGACTTGATGCGGACCTGCTCGCCCAGCGGGTCGGAGCTGGCGCCGAAGAGTTCGCGCTTGACGGTCGCGCCGATCAGGCAGACCGCGGCGCCGGTGGCCTGTTCATCGGCGTCGAAGATGCGGCCGCTGGCAATGGTCCAGTTGCTGGTGGTGAAGTAGGCGTCGCTGCTGCCGGTGACGGTGGTCGCCCAGTTCTTGCCGTTGGCGATCACGGTGACGCCCGAACGCACCTCGGGCGCCACCGCCTTGAGGCCGCCGATCTGCGAGGCGATGGCCTCGACGTCCGCTTCCTTGAATGCCGGCGCGCCGGCACCGCCCATGCCGGGCCCCAGGCGCTGGCCGGGCCGCACCATCAGCAGGTTGCTGCCCAGGCCGCTGATCTGGTCGCGCACCGCTTGGGTGGCGCCCTTGCCGAGCGTGACCATCGTGATCACTGCGGCCACGCCGATCACGATGCCCAGCACGGTGAGGAACGAGCGCAGCAGGTTGCGGCGGATGGCGCGAAACGCCAGGAAGAAGGTGTTGGCCCACATCAGGCGGCCCCGGCGATGGCGGTGAGGTGGTCCACGGTGGTGGCGGTGACTTCGTCGCGTTCGACCTTGCCGTCGCGGAAGTGGACGATGCGCCGTGCGTGGGCGGCCATCTCGAGCTCGTGCGTGACCATCAGCACGGTGATGCCGTGGTCGCGGTTCAGGGCGTCGAGCAGGGCCATGATCTCCTGGCTGCGTGCGGTGTCGAGGTTGCCGGTGGGCTCGTCGGCCAGCAGCACCGTGGGTTGGGTCACGATGGCGCGGGCGATCGCCACGCGCTGCTGCTGGCCGCCGGACAGCTCGGCCGGCGTGTGCGTTTCCCAGCCGGCCAGGCCCACCTGGGCCAGCGCGGCACGCGCGGCGGCGTGGCGCTGGGCTGCCGGCTCGCCGCGATAGAGAAGCGGCAGTTCGACGTTTTCCAGCGCCGAGGTGCGCGGCAGCAGGTTGAAGCCCTGGAACACGAAGCCCAGGTGGCGTCGGCGCAGTCGGGCGCGGGCGTCGCGGTCCAGCCGCTCGACCGGGATGCCGTCGAACAGGTAGCTGCCGCTGGTGGGCGTGTCCAGGCACCCCAGCAGGTTCATCGCGGTCGATTTGCCCGAGCCGCTCGGGCCCATGATGGCAACGAATTCTCCGGCGCGCACGTCCAGGTCGACGCCTTTCAAGGCCTGGAAGGCGATGTCGCCTTCGCCGTAGGTCTTGGTCACGCCACGCAGGCGGATCAACGGCGGTTGGTCTTCTGCCCCTCGCTCGATGGGTACCTCGGCCGACCCCCCGAGAAGATGCGGGCCGGCTTGGGAGCGGCCCGGCGCTCGGCCCGCGTCTGGGCTGGGCGTGTCGCTCACGGCTTGGCCCCGCTTTGCTGGTCGACGATAACCGCCATGCCCTCTTTCAGCTCCGGCGCGCTGACCTCGGTCAGCCTGCCGTTGGACAACCCGGCGGTCACCGCGATGGCCACCGGCTGGCCGTTCTGCAGCACCCACAGCCGCCGCTGGCCGGCGGACTTGGCGCCCGCGCCGTCAGTGGGCCGGGCGCGCTTGGTGGCTTGGCCGCCGGGGCGCGGCATCAAGGCCGAGACGATGCCGCCGCTGGCAGGGCCGGCGCGGCCGGAGGCGGCGTTGGGGTCGAAGCTGAAGGCGGTGTTGGGCGCACGCAGCACACCCTTGCGCTCGGTGGCCGCGATGATGGCGGTGGCCGTCATGCCCGGGCGCAGCGTCAGGTCGGGGTTGTCGACCAGCATCTGGGTGGTGTAGGTGACCACGTTGTCTGTGGTGGTCGAGCCATAGGCCACGCGGGTGATCCTGGCGGGGTACTTGCGGCCCGGCCACGCGCTGACGCTGAACTGCGCCGTTTGGCCCTCCTTGACCTGGCCGACGTCGGCCTCGTCGACGTTGACCGACAGCTTCATCTGCGTCAGGTCTTCGGCCATCGTGAACAGCGTGACCGCCTGCAGCGACGCAGCCACCGCGTTGCCGGGGTCCACCGCGCGGGTCAGGATCACGCCGTCGATCGGCGCGCGGATCGAGGCCTTGCCGAGGTTGGTGCGGTCGGTGCGCAGCGTGGCTTCGGCCTGGACCAAGTCGGCCCGCGCGCCGGCCTCGGCGGCCTGGGCCTTGGCCAGCGTGGCGCGTGCGGCGTCCAGCTCGCTGGCGGCGGGCAGCTTGCCGCCGGAGATGCGCTTGACGTCGTCCAGCCGGGCTTGTGCCTGCTGCGCTTCACGGGTGGTGGCCACCGCCTGGGCGATGCCGGCGCGGGCGCTCTGCAGCGCAGCCTCGGACTTGGCGACCTGGTCCTGCAGCTTGGCGGTGTCCAGCCGCACCAGCACCTGGCCCTTCTTGACGCGGTCGTTCACGTCGACCAGCACTTCGCTGACGGTGCCCGACAGCTCGCTGCCGATGTTGACCGAGCGGGTCGGCTGCAGCGTGCCATTGGCCGTGACCGTGAGGGCGATGTCGCCGCGGGTGATCGGTTCGGTCAGGTAGCGCGGTGCGTCGGCCCGGGCCTGCGCGCGCCACCAGGCGACACCACCGGCCGCCAGCGCCAGCGCCAGCACGGCGATGACCCAGGTCGAGCGGCGTTTGAGGAAGTGGCGCTGGTCGCCCTGGAGCCAGTCGGGCAGGGCACGGTGGGAGGCTTCTTGTTCTGCGGGCATGGTGGTGGGGGCAGCGGTGTCAGGCGCGGTGTCAGGCGCGGGGGCTGGCGGCGGGGGCTGGCGGCGCGTTGGGGGAGGGGTTGGGCGTAGGCGTCGGCACGGGCTCGGCGTTGGCCGCGTCGGCATCCCACCCGCCGCCGAGCGCCTTGAACAGGCGGATCAGGTTCAGCGACAGGTCGGTCTGCGTGGTCTGCAGCGCCAGCAGCGCGCCCAGTTCGTTGCGCTGGGCTTCGAGCAGCGTGGCGAAGTCGGTCAGGCCGGCGTCGTGGCGCACACGGGTCCAGTGCAGCGTGGCGGCAGCCGCATCGGCTGCCTGGCGCAGCGATTCGGCGCGGTCGCGGCTGCCGCGCAGCGCGACCAGGCTGTCCTCGACGTCTCTCACCGCGCCGAGCACGGCGGCGTCGTAGGCGATGCGGCTGCTATCGAGCGCGGCGCCGGCCTGGTCGACCTGGGCCCGACGCAGGCCGTTGTCGAACAGCGTCCAGTCGACACTCGCGGCCAGCGCGGCCACGCCGGCGCTGGCCTGGCCGAGCGCGCCGAGTGTCAGCGCCTGCAGGCCGACCGAGCCGCTCAGGCCCAGGCCGGGCCAGCCGGCGCGGCGGGTCTGTTCCTGGCGCGCCCAGGCGGCGCGTACGCGGGCCTCGGCGGCTTGCAGGTCGGGGCGGCGGCGCAGCAGGTCGGCCGGCAGGCCCACGGCCAGGCGCTCCATGGCCGGGCCGGCCTGCGGCACGCCGTTGGTGGACAAGGGCTGGGCCGGCAGATCAGCCATCAGCTCGCTGGGCGCGCGGCCGGTGAGCAGGGCGATCAGGTGCTCGTCCTGCGCGATCTCCGTTGCCAGGCTGGGCAGGCTGGCGCGGGTCTGCTCGACCGACAGGCGCGCCTGTTCCACGTCCAACACGCTCGCCAGGCCGGCCTGGGCCTTCCAGCGCGCGAGCTCCAGCGTCTGCTCGAGGCTGGCCAGGCTGGCGGCCGTGATGCGCAGGCGGGCCTGGGCGCCGCGCCACTGCACGTAGGCCAGGCCCAGCTCGGCGCTGAGGGTCATGCGGGTGGTGCCGAGATCCGCCCAGGCGGCCTGGGCGTCGGCGTCGGCCGCGGCAACTCCGCTGGCCTGGGAACCATTCAGGTCAGGCTCCCAGCTGGCGCTGAAGCCCAGCTTGTAGAGGTTGCTGGTACTGCTGCGAGTGAGGCTGCGGCTGGCGCCGGCCGAGATGCCGAGCAGCGGGCCGGTGCCGGCCTCGGCCGCGGCGCGGGCGGCCTGGGCCTGGCGCAGCGTGGCCCGGGCGGAGCGCAAGTCCAGGTTGCCGGCCAGGGCCTGCTGCATCAAGCGGTCGAGGTGGGGGTCGCCGAACTGTTGCCACCAGGTGGCCAGGGCCCGTGCGTCAGGGGCGGCAGCGCCCGGAAGGATGTCGACCCGAGCCCACTGGCCGAGCGCGGCAGCGGCGATGCCCTGGGCGAGGGTGGGGGCTGGCGGCGCGCTGGCGCAGCCGCCGAGCAGGTTCAGCGTGGCGCAGAGCGCGGCACCGAGCCAGGCGGGCGGGTAAGAGGGAAAGGGCGGAAGGGGCATGAGGCTTCCGGGCGGCCGGGCCGCTGGTCACGACGCACCGTGCACCGTGGCGGGTTCTGCTGCCGTGAAGCCATCATGCTGCGGGCCGGCTGAAAGGCCAGCACGTCCACTTTGTAAAGTAGGGCAAGGCAGGCTCTGGCTTGCCCTGACACGCCTCGATACGCCTGCTATTGGTCGACGAAGGCGCGCTCGATGACGAAGTCGCCCGGTGTGCTGGTGTTGCCTTCTTTCAGGCCGCGCACTTCCATCATCGTCTTCAGGTCGCGCAGCATGGCCGGGCTGCCGCAGATCATCACGCGGTCTTCGGCGGCGTTCAGCGACGGCAGGCGCAGGTCGTGCGCCAGTTGGCCGTTCTCGATCACCGTGGTCACCCGGCCCTGGTGCTTGTAGGGTTCACGCGTGACGGTGGGGTAGTACATCAGCTGGCGGGTCACCATCTCGCCGAGGAATTCGTGCGCCGGCAGGTCGCGCGTGAGGTAGTCGTGGTAGGCCAGCTCGTTCACCTCGCGCACGCCGTGCACGAGGATCACCTGCTCGAATTTCTCGTAGGTCTCCGGGTCGCGCACGATGCTGAGGAAGGGCGCCATGCCGGTGCCGGTGGACAGCAGGTACAGCCGTTTGCCGGGCGTGAGGTAGTCGATCAGCAGCGTTCCGGTGGGCTTGCGCCCGACGATGATCGAGTCACCGGGCTGGATGTGCTGCAGGCGCGAGGTCAGCGGCCCGTCCTGCACCTTGATGCTCAGGAATTCCAGGTGCTCCTCGTAGTTGGCGCTGACGATCGAATAGGCGCGCAGCAGCGGTTTGCCGTTGACGCGCAGGCCAATCATCGTGAAGTGGCCATTCGAAAAGCGCAACGAGCTGTCACGGGTGGTGGTGAAGCTGAACAACTTGTCGGTCCAGTGGTGCACGCTCAACACGCGCTCTTCATTGAAAGCACTCATGCTCTACAGCCATCCAGAGAGTCAAAAAAGATAAAGGCTCGCGCCTGGGGGGTGCCCGGCGGCAGCAAACCCAGTATTGTCGCCGAGCCTGCCGCGGGCCCCCCGACCGCGAGGCAACCGGCCCCTTTGACTGACTTCCAGTGACAAGGAGACATGATGAAGAAACTACACCGCGCAGCCCTGGTGTCCAGCACCTTGGCGACATGTTTTGTGGCATCCGCTCAGGCTGGCCCGATGGTCTGGGCCTCGATGGGCGAAGATGCCTACCGCCTGTTGCGCCGTGCCGGCGCGCAGTTGGAACAGGTGGAGCCGCATTCCGTGGCGATCCAGGCGCCGGCTGCCGATGGCCGCGTCGGGACGCGCAATGAATCTGTCTACCTGATGCAGGTCGACGAAGAGGCGCTGCCGCGCCTGTCGCACGAAGTGCATGAGAACCTGAAGAAGTGCGGCGGCTTCATGCTCCACACCAGCCGTGCGGAAGGGCGCAAGGTCGTGGCCCAGTTCCGCGACGCTGCCGCCAAGCAAGCCAACCAGCCGGCGGGCGTCAGCTACGGCATCGACGACCAGGCGGAAGTCAACGCGCTGATGCCGCAGCTTCAGGAAAGCAACATCCGCTCGACGATCGTCAAGCTGTCGACCGAGTACAAGAACCGCTACTACACCACCACCGGCGGCGTGGGCTCGAGCAACGACCTGCTGACGACCTGGAAGCAGCTCGCCGCCGGCCGCGACGACGTGACGGTCAAGCAGTTCACCCACCCGAGCTGGCCGCAGAAGTCGGTGATCCTGACGATCAAGGGCACGACCAACCCGGGCAAGATCGTCGTGATCGGTGGCCACCTCGATTCGACGATCGGCTGGACCAACGAGAACAGCATCGCTCCTGGGGCGGATGACGATGCATCGGGCATCGCCACGCTGCAAGAGGTGATGCGGGTGCTGCTGTCGAGCAACTACAAGCCCCGTCGCACGTTGCAGTTCATGGCCTATGCGGCCGAAGAGGTGGGGCTGAAGGGTTCGCAGGGCATTGCCGCCGACTACCAGTCCAAGGGCAAGAAGGTCGTCGGCGTGCTGCAGCTGGACATGACGAACTACCAGGGCGCGGCGAGTGACATCACGATGATCACCGACTACACCAACTCGGCGCAGAACAAGTTCCTCAAGGACCTGGCCGCCCACTACATGCCCTCGTACAACGTCAACGAAAGCCGTTGCGGTTACGCGTGCTCGGACCACGCATCGTGGACGAACCGGGGATTCGTCGCGTCGTTCCCGTTCGAGGCGCCGATGGGCGACGACAACCCGTACATCCACACGCCCAACGACACGATCAGCAAGTCTGGCAACAACGCCAACCACGCGCTGAAGTTCGCCAAGCTGGCGCTGGCCTATGCGGTGGAGCTGGGCAGCGATGGCCCGGCACCGAAGGCCGACACGAAGTAAGGCAGTCTCCAACGGCCAGCGATGGCCAACGGCCCTGGCGCTGCGCGGCGTCAGGCGCCGATCACTTGGGCACCGGTCACCCCGGTGCCTTTTTCATGGCGCCGCGGCGCCGCGATGCCGGCAACAGCTGTGTCGACAGGTTGCGAGAGCATCAAGAACGTTGAAGTTCATGATGCCAAGCAGGGTCTTGGGGATACGCCGTGGCGGCAAACCCAGTAATGTCGCCAAGCCCTCGCAGGCCCCCGACTGCGTTGAGGCAACGAGCCTTCGACTGACATTCCAGTGACAAGGAGACACGAATGAAATCACGCCGCGCAGCCTGGGTGACTGGCACCCTGGCGACTTGTTTTGTGGCATCTGCCCAGGCCGGCCCGATGGTCTGGGCCTCGATGGGCGAAGAGTCTTACCGCCTGCTGCGTCGCGCTGGCGCGCAGTTGGAGCAGGTGGAGCCGTATGCCGTCGCCGTGCAGGCGCCGACGGCCGATGGCCGCGCCGGCACGCGCAATGAATCTGTCTACCTGATGCAGGTCGACGAGGAGGCGCTCCCGCGCCTGTCGCATGAAGTGCACGAGCAGCTGAATCGGTGCGGTGGCTTCATGCTGCACAGCAGCCGCGCCGAAGGCCGCAAGGTCGTGGCCCAGTTCCGCGATGCGGCGGCCCGGCAAGCCCACCAGCCGGCGGGCGTCAGCTACGCGATCGACGACCAGACGGAGGTCAACGCGTTGTTGCCGCAGCTGCAGGAGAGCAACATCCGCTCGACGATCGTCAAGCTGTCGACCGACTACAAGAACCGCTACTACACGACCTCGGGCGGCATCGGCTCGAGCAACGATCTGCTGACGACCTGGAAGCAGCTCGCCGCCGGCCGCGACGACGTGACCGTCAAGCAGTTCTCGCACCCGAATTGGCCGCAGAAGTCGGTGATCCTGACGATCAAGGGCACGACCAACCCGGGCAAGATCGTCGTGATCGGTGGCCACCTCGATTCGACGATCGGCTGGACCAACGAGAACAGCATCGCCCCGGGCGCCGACGACGACGCTTCCGGCGTCGCGACACTGCAGGAGGTGATGCGGGTGCTGCTGTCGAGCAACTACAAGCCCCGCCGCACGTTGCAGTTCATGGCCTATGCGGCCGAAGAGGTCGGCCTGAAAGGCTCGCAGGAGATCGCCAGCGACTACCAGTCCAAGGGCAAGAAGGTGATCGGCGTGATGAACCTGGACATGACGAACTACAAGGGCTCGGCGAGCGACATCACGGTGATGACCGACTACACCAACGCCGCGCAGAACAAGTTCGTCAAGGACCTGGTGGCCTACTACCAGCCGTCGCTGAAGGTCAGTGAAGACCGCTGTGGCTACGCCTGTTCGGACCACGCCTCGTGGACGAACCGGGGTTACGTTGCATCGATGCCGGCCGAAGCGCTGTTCGATGACTCGAACCCGTACATCCACACCCCCAATGACACGATCAGCAAGTCGGGCAACAACGCCAACCATGCGTTGAAGTTCGCGAAGCTGGCGCTGTCGTTCGCGGTCGAGCTGGGCAGCGACGGCCCGGCACCGCAGCAAGCCGGCAAGTAGGCCGACTCGGGCCCTGACGGCCAGCCGGCGAAGCACGTCGAAGCCAGACGCCCGGTGGGCCGTCTGGCTCTACGGGGCGACTTCTTCGGCGCGCCGCAGGGCCGCGCCGGCGGCGGTGCGCAGACTGGCGACCGAGGCAGCGAGACGGCCCTTCAGGTCGGCCGGCGCGCTGACGTAGGCATTGGTCAGCTGGGCCGGATCGGTCAGGTTGTCGTACAGCTCGAACTCGCCGGTTTCGTACTCGATGTAGGTCAGGCCGCTGGCCGTGCGCACGCCACTGAAGACCGAGATGCCGGGGCCGTCGCCAAGCGTCTCGAACGGATCGGCTGGCTCGCGCGTGCCGTTGGTCAGCGCGAGGCTGTCGTCGGAGTTGTCGGGCTTGTGTTCGAGCAGCAGCACCTGGCGCCAGGCCGATGGTGCTTCACCACGCAGCAGTTGCAGCAGCGAGCGCCCGTCGACGAAGGCAGGCGGGGTGATGCCGGCCATCGCGGCCAGCGTCGGGGCGTAGTCGACATTGGCGGTGATCTGGGTCACCGTGGCGGCGCGCCGCACACCCGGGCCGCGCACGACCAGCGGCACCCGCACGTCCTCTTCGAATGCCGTCATCTTGCCGGAGTCGAGCCGATGCTGGCCTTGGTGGTAGCCGTTGTCGGAGGCGAAGACGATGTAGGTGTTGTCCAGCCGGCCTTTGGCCCGCAGCGTGTCGACGACGTTCTGCACCAGCTCGTCGACTGCTTGCAGGGCCTGCAGGCGGTGACGGTACAGCTTGTCCATCTGCTCGATCTGGTCGGCGGTCAACAGCGGCTGCGCCTGGACCCACGCCGGCTTGTCGGAAACATCGGTCTCGTTGAAGGACGCCGTGCGCGGCGCCTGTGCGCCAGGGAACAGGTCGGCATGGCGCGGCGCCGGCGTGGACGGCCCGTGCGGCGCATAGGTCGGGATGTAGACGAAGAAGGGCTTGTCGGGAAACTGGTCGACAGTGCGCCGGATGAAGTCGGTCGCCTTGTCCGACAGCACGTCGGTCAGGTAGTCGTCTTCGGCTTCGCCGTAGCTGACGGTCCGGCCGTTTTCGTTCAGCGAATAGTTGAATTCCTTGTAGGGCGTTCCGCTGTTCGGGCTGGCCCACTCGGTCCAGCCTGGCGGGACGTAGTTGGGCGACGGCGCGGTGTCCGGGTAGCCGTTCAGGTATTTTCCGAACAGCGCCGTGCGGTAACCCGCGGCCTGCAACCACGTCGCAATGGTCGACTGCTCGAGTCCCTTGGCGTAGAAGGCCTCGAAGCCACCATCGGGCGGGCCGTTCTTGAAGATGGTCGTGTTGTGCGAGAACTGGCCGCGCAGGCCGCTGATGCGCGACGGGCAGCACAGCGACAAGCTGACATAGTGGCGGGCGAAGGTGGTGCCCTGGTCGCGCAGCAAGGCCTTCACGGCGGGCATGTGCGCCAACGAGGCCACGTCTTGGTCGTCGGTCAGGATGACGACGATGTTCGGCGCGCGCTGATCAGGCGGCGGCGCGCTGTTACCGCTGCCGCCGCATGCGACGTGCAGCGCGAGCACGATCACGGCCCCCAACCGCGGCAGATTGCGCATGGTGTCTCCTGTGTGCGTCGCAGGCGGTGCCGGACCGGCGCCGCGGGCGCCGGCCGATTCTGCCGGCAGCGTCGTCGGCCAGCAACTGCGGCGGTGAGCGCACGGCAAACGAAGTGGTGCGTCGTCGTGAACGTGGGAAGGGGAGGGAGCCGCCGCCGTCAAGCGGATGCTCACAAATTCTTCTCCATCGTTACGCGGCCCGCCCAGGGCTCATGCGGACAGCAGGGGGCCCCGGGGCCCAGGGACTCAGCGCGTCGGGGCCTGCAGCTCGGCTTCTCGAAGCGCGGCACCCGACGCGTTTTTCAACGACGCCAGCCAAGCTGCCAGGCGCTGCCTGGACACCGGTGACGCGAGCGCGTAGCCGTTGCGCAGCTGAGCCGCGTCGTGGATGTTGCTGTACAGCTCGCGCTCGCCGGTCACGTATTCGAGGTAGGTCGTGCCGTCGTTGATGCGAAGGCCCAGGAAGCCATCGATCCCCGGGCCATCACCGCGGGTGCCGAGGCGATGTTCGAAGGGATCCGCCGGTTCCAACGGGCTGCTGGCGTCACGCAGCGCGGGTGCCGCGCCGTCCTTGTTTTCCAGCAGAAGCGCGGCGCGCCAGCTGGAGGGCGTCTGGCCTTTCAGGAACGGCAGCAGCGAACGACCGTCGATGAAGGCTGGCGCGCTGGCGCCGGCGATCTCGGCAAAGGTGCTGGCGTAGTCGACGTTGGCCGTGATGGCATTGATGGTTTGCCCCACCGGGACGCCCGGGCCGCGGACCGACAGCGGGATCAGCAGGTCTTCCTCGAACGCGGTCATCTTGCCGGAGTCCAGCCGGTGCTGGCCCTGGTGGAAGCCGTTGTCCGACGTGAAGAAGATGTAGGTGTTGTCCAGTTCGCCCTTGGCTTGCAGGGTGTTGAGTACGTTTGCAAGCATCTCGTCAACCGCCAGCAGCGACTGGCGGCGCTTGCGGTAGAGCTTGTCCATGTCCTCGATCTGCGTCGAGGTCAGCATCGGCTGCGCCTGCACCCAGCTGGGCTTGTCGCTGACGTCCTTTTCATTGAACGACGGGCCGCGGGGCGCCTTGAGGTTCTTGAACATGTGCTCATGCCGCGGTGCCGGGATGGCGGGGGCATGCGGCGCGTAGGGCGCGAGGAAGAGGAAGAACGGCTTGTCGGGGAACTGGTCGACCGAGCGGCGGATGAAGTCGGCCGCCGCATTCGAGATCACATCGGTCAGGTAGTCGGCTTCGGCATTGCCAAAGCTGACCGGCGTGCCGTTGTGGTTCATCGTGTAGTTGAAGCCCTTGTACGGCGTGCCGGCGATCGGGCTCATCCACTCCGTCCAGCCCGGCGGGATGTAGCTGCTGGAAGGACCGTCCTCGGGGTAGCCGTTCATGTACTTGCCGATCAGCGCGGTGCGGTAGCCGGCGTCAGTGAGCCAGGTGGCAGCGGTGGATGCCTCCAGGCCCTTGGCGTAGAAGGCGCCGAATCCGCCATCGGGCAGGTCGTTCTTGAATATCGTGGTGTTGTGCGAGAACTGGCCGCGCAGCGTGGAGCTGCGCGACGGGCAGCATAGCGACAGGCTGACGTAGTGGTGCAAGAAGGTGGTGCCGCGATCGGTGATCAACGACTTGACCAGCGGCATCTGGGCCGCTGCGGCGGCGTCCAGGTCGTCTGCCAGGATGAAGACGATGTTCGGCGCCTTGGCGCCGGCCGAGCCGAGCAATGCCAGGCCCAGCACCGCGGCCTGCAAGCCGCGGGCGATGATGTTGCCCATTGGGTTCCCCTCAGGAAGGTCGTTGTTGCCGGCCGCCTGTTTGCGGCCGGGGCATCGCAAATTTTCCCGATGAATGCGACGGCCGTGAGACGTTCGGGTCACGAACAGGTAACCGACTGTCAGCGCAATCTGCCGGGTAGTCGCGGTCGGCGTCGTGCGGCGCGCACGCCCTTCAGCATGCCCTTCAGCCAGGTCGTGCCGCGGCGGCCACTCACTTTGGGCGGGTTGAGTTCGGCTTGGCGCAGCGATTCACCCGAGGCACCGTCGAGGGCCTCCAGCCATGCCGCCAGGCGTGCCTTCTGGCTGTCGCTCGCTGCCTCGTAGCGGTTGCGCAGCTGCCGCGGGTCCTTGGCGTTGTCGTAGAGCTCGTATTCA
This sequence comes from Ideonella sp., assembly GCF_036277275.1. Lineage (GTDB taxonomy): Bacteria > Pseudomonadota > Gammaproteobacteria > Burkholderiales > Burkholderiaceae_C > Ideonella. Next base: position 47,549 of record NZ_DASUNH010000147.1, read on the forward strand.
CCGGTGCGATAGGCGACATAGGTGAAATCGTCAGCCGTGCGCAGGCCAGTGAACAGCGGAATGACGATGTCGGACGTGAAGAAGACGAAGGTGTTGTCCAGTTGACCGAGGGCTTGCAGGATGTCGACGATGCGCTGGACCATCTCGTCGATGGCCAACAGCGATTGGCGGCGCCTGGTCGAGCACGGTGATCTCGGCTTCGGTCAGCAGCGGTGCGTTGCGCACCCAGCCGGGCTTGTCGCTGACATCCGGTTCGTTGATTGAGTTCGTTCTCGGCGCCGCGAGGCCGGGCAACGCGTCGGCATGGCGCGGTGCCGGCGTGGCCGGCAGGTGCGGTGCATATGGCGCGACGTAGGCGAAGAACGGTTGCTCCGGATGCTGCTCGACCGATCGGCGGATGAAGTCGATCGTCTTGTCGGAGATCACATCGGTCAGGTAGTCGGCGTCGGCGTGGCCATAGCTGACCGTCTGACCGTTTTCGTCGAGCTGGTAGTCGAACCCGCTGTACGGGTTGCCCCCGTTGGGGCTGTACCACTCGGTCCAGCCGGATGGGATGTAGGCCTCCTGCAGCCAGGTGGCGACGGTCGACACTCCAGGCCCTTCGAATGCATGCCCTCAAAGCCGCCGTTAGGGGCGTTGCCGTAGATGGTGCTGTTGTGGGCGAACTGGCCCCGCAGCGTCGAGACCCGCGATGGGCAGCACAGCGACACGTTGACGTAGTGCCGCTGGAAGCTCGTGCCCCGGTCGGTGATCAGCGCCTTCACCTGCGCCACCTTCGACGCCGCGGCGGCTTACAGGTCATCGGCGAGGATGAAGACGATGTTGGGTGGTTGGGCCCGGGCAACGCCCGAGCACACGACCAACACGCCCAGCACGAGGCCGGCACTCTGCCGCAGAAACTTGACCATGGCGATCTCCTTGGTGAACCATGGGCGGCACTGCTGCTGCCCCAGGAGAAGGTGATGGCGCCGGGTGGCCGCCGCAGGGCGCGTTCCGCGGTTAAGCCGAAAAGAGCTAAGTGAACGAAGCTGGGTCGAGCCAGTCGCATTCGTTGCGGGGCGTGATGCGCGTCCCCGCAGGGGGTCAAGGCGCGCGCAGTTCCGCCTGGCGCAAGGCTTCACCCGAGGCATTGCGCAGCGCCGCGAGCCAGGAGGCCATCCGTGTCGTGAGCTTGGCCGGCGCGGTCGCATAGCGGTTGCGCAATTGCCACGGGTCGACGGCGTTGTTGTAAAGCTCGAACTCGTCGTTCTCGTACTCGACGTAGGTGTGGCCGTCGGCGGTGCGCAGGCCGGCGTAATCGCGCTTCCAGATCATGGGCGAAAGATCGAAGGGATCCGGCGGCTCGTAGATGCCGGGCATGTCGCGCAGCGGGCCGGTGACCTCGTCATGCGCAATGAGCACGGCTCGACGCCATTGCGCCGGCACCTGCCCTCGCAGGAAGGGCATCAGCGATCGTCCGTCGACCCAGTCCGGTGCGGTGGCGCCGGCGATGTCTGCCATGGTGGGGGCAAAGTCGACGTTGACTGTCAAGGCCTCTGCCCGTTGGCCGGCGGGCACCCCGGGGCCGCGAATGGACAAGGGCACCACGATGTCCTCCTCGAAAGCCGTCGACTTGCCCGCCATGAGCCGGTGCTGGCCCTGGTGAAGGCCGTTGTCGGACGTGAAGACGACATAGGTGTCATTCAATTGGCCCGTGGCCTGCAGCGTATCGACGAGACCCTTGACGAGCTCGTCCACAGCCAGCAACGACTGGCGCCGCTTGCGATAGCGGGTATCGATCTCGGCGATCTCGGCTTCGGTCAGCAGTGGCGCGGTGCGCAGCCACGAGGGCTTGTCGCTCACGTCCGGCTCGTTGAAAGACGGAGGCCGCGGCGCGCGGATGTCTGGGAAAGCTCCCGCGTGGCGCGGCGCCGGTGTCGCCGGGAAGTGGGGCGCGTAGGTCGACACGAAGGCGAAGAAGGGCCGGTCGGGGTACTGTGCGACGCTGCGGCGGACGAATTCGCTCGCCTTCGACGCGAGCACGTCGGTCAGGTAGTCCGCCTCGGCGTGGCCGTAGGGCACGGTGCTGCCGTTCTCGTTCATCGCGTAGTCGAACTCGCCATACGGATCACCGCCGTTGGGCACATACCACTCGCTCCATCCGGGCGGGATGTAGGTGGATGACGGGGCACCGTCGGGATAGCCGTTGAGGTACTTGCCGAGCAGTGCGGTGCGATAGCCGGCGGCCTGGAGCCAGGTGGCGATGGTCGACTGTTCCAGGCCTTTGGAGTAGGTGCCCTGGAAGCCGCCTTCGGGCGCCGTGTTGTGCATGATGCCGGTGTTGTGCCCGAACTGGCCACGCAGCATCGACACCCGCGAGGGGCAGCACAACGAGATGTTGACGTAGTGCTGCGAGAAGGTCATGCCCTGGTCATTGATCAGGGTCTTGACCTGGCTCATGGTGGCGGCGGCCGCGCTGTCCAGATCGTCGGCGAGGATGAAGACGATGTTCGGCGGCTTTCCCCAGGCCCCTCCCGTCGCACCAGCCCATCCGACCAAGAGCCAGAACAGCCCGCGCGCCGCGGTGCGGAGAAGTTTCGATGCCATGGCACAACCTCCTGAATCGCTGTGTGCGGGCGATTCTGGGCGGGTGCCCGGAATGGGAATTGATTGCGCGCAAGCGCGCCCCCGCAAGGCGTCAGGGTGTCGCGGCAGGCACGCCGAGCCAGTCGGCGATCACGGCGGCCGTGTGCTCCCCGAGCGTCGGCGGCGCGATGCGGTACTGCACCGGTGTAGCCGACAGGCGGATCGGGCTGGCCACCAGCGGCACGCTGCCAAAAGCGGGATGCGGCAGCTCGATCTTCATGCCGCGAGCCTGCACCTGCGGGTCGGCGAAGACCTGGTCGAGCCGGTTGATCGGGCCGCAAGGCACGGCCTCGGCTTCGAGCGCCGCGATCCACTCGGCGGTGGTGCGCATCACGGTGGTCTGACGCATCAGCGGGATCAGCACCGTGCGGTTCGCCACGCGCGCCGGGTTGGTCGCGAAGCGCTCGTCGGTGGCCCACTCCGGCTTGCCCGCGATCGCGCAGAAGCGCGCGAACTGGCCGTCGTTGCCGATCGCGAGGATCATGTCGCCGTCGGCGGTGGGGAAGTCCTGGTACGGCACGATGTTGGGGTGCGCGTTGCCCAGGCGCTTCGGTGCCGTACCACTGGAGAGGTAGTTCGCCGCTTGATTCGCGAGCGTGGCCACTTGAACATCGAGCAGCGCGAGGTCGATGTGCTGACCTTCGCCGGTGCGGTCGCGGTGGCTCAGCGCGGCCAGCACGGCGATCGTCGCGTACAGGCCGGTCATGATGTCGACCAGCGCCACGCCCACCTTCTGCGGCCCGGCGCCTTCTTCACCCTCGGGCCGGCCGGTCAAGCTCATCAGCCCGCCCATGCCCTGGATCAGGAAGTCGTAGCCCGCGCGCGGTGCGTACGGCCCCGTCTGGCCGAAGCCGGTGATCGAGCAGTAGACGAGCTTCGGGTTGACTGCTTTCAGGCTCTCGTAGTCGAGCCCGTAGCCCTTCAGGCCGCCGACCTTGAAGTTTTCGAGCACCACGTCGGCCTGCGCGGCCAACGCACGCACCTGCGCTTGACCTTCCGGCGTCGCCAGGTCGATTGCAACCGAACGCTTGTTGCGGTTGGCGCATTGGAAGTACGCCGCCTGCCGCTCGTCGGTCTCTTTCGACTCGACCCACGGTGGGCCCCACACGCGGGTGTCGTCGCCGGCGCCGGGGCGCTCGACCTTGACGACGTCCGCGCCCAGATCACCAAGCAACTGCCCCGCCCACGGCCCCGCGAGCACACGAGAAAGATCTAGGACCTTGAGCCCTTGCAAAGCACCAATACTCATTGATCAATCTCCGTACCCGCGGCGCTCCTTCAGGAGCCGCCGCTCTTCAAGTGGCGTGCGCGGATCCGGCTTTGCCGGTCCGCTGCGCGGTCTTGCAGACCGCGGCGGGCCTGAGGCCCGCCCCTTCGCCAGGCACGAACAGTCCTCAGGACTGTTCGTGTCCAGGCTCAGCCCCCTCGGGGGGCTTAGAACGCTGCAATGCCGGTCATCGCACGGCCGAGGATCAACGCGTGCACATCGTGCGTGCCTTCGTAGGTGTTCACGACTTCCAGGTTGACCAGGTGGCGGGCCACGCCGAACTCGTCGGAGATGCCGTTGCCGCCCAACATGTCGCGCGCGGTGCGGGCGATGTCGAGCGACTTGCCGCAGCTGTTGCGCTTCATGATCGAGGTGATCTCGACCGCGGCGGTGCCTTCGTCCTTCATGCGGCCCAGGCGCAGGCAGCCTTGCAGGCCCAGCGTGATCTCGGTCTGCATGTCGGCCAGCTTCTTCTGGATCAGCTGGTTCGCGGCCAGGGGCTTGCCGAACTGCTTGCGGTCCATCGTGTACTGCAGCGCGGTGTGCCAGCAGAACTCGGCGGCGCCCAGCGCACCCCAGGCGATCCCGTAGCGGGCGCTGTTCAGGCAGGTGAACGGGCCCTTCAGGCCACGCACTTCAGGGAAGGCGTTCTCTTCGGGGCAGAACACCTCGTCCATCACGATCTCGCCGGTGATCGAGGCGCGCAGGCCGACCTTGCCGTGGATGGCGGGAGCGGTCAGGCCCTTCCAGCCCTTTTCCAGCACGAAGCCGCGGATCTGGCCGCCGTCGTCCTTGGCCCAGACGACGAAGACGTCGGCGATCGGGCTGTTGGTGATCCACATCTTGCTGCCGGTCAGCTCGTAGCCGCCGGAAACGGGCTTGGCGCGCGTGGCCATGCTGCCCGGGTCGGAGCCGTGGTCGGGCTCGGTGAGGCCGAAGCAGCCCACGAACTCGCCCGAGGCGAGCTTGGGCAGGTACTTGCGGCGTTGATCCTCGGAGCCGTAGGCATAGATCGGGTACATGACCAGGGAGGACTGCACGCTCATCATGGAGCGGTAGCCGGAATCGACCCGCTC
>NZ_DASUNH010000148.1:0-20096 GCF_036277275.1 Ideonella sp.
AAGAAACGGTCAAGGCTGCCCATCTGACCCACGGGCTTGGGCGTCCATCGACGCTTGGCCCAAAGTCTTTGCGGCATCACCCTGACCGGCCTGGTTCATGATGCCATCGGCTTCAATCACGTCGGCCTGAGGAAGATACGAGGTCTTGTGTTGCAGCACTCCGTGTTCGCAGCGCCGCATCGCTCGCTCATGCGAACTTGCCTTGCCAGCAATGGCCACTGTTCAATGCGGTGTGCGCGCCGACCATGGCGCCGCGCTGGCTATCTCGGGGGCTCACAGCCCTTCGGCCAACTCACCTGACTCCGTCTCAAACTCGACAACCCGGTTTGGTTCATTGGAACGCTCTCAGCCTCCACCACTTCGGGCGGGCAGAGAAGGGGACAAGCGGCCCACGTTGTAGATGCCGTCGTAGGCGCCGCCGTCCTTGTTCACGAAACGAAGCGAGAAGCCTTCCGCGGCAGCCGGTTTGCTCGACGCGCCAAATTCAGAAACGCCGCACTCCGGTACGCAAATCCATGCCGCTCCCCCGGAGTAGCCGACGTCCAGGGTGGTCAAGGCGCTGGCCGGCAGGTAGCCCGCCATGAACCGCGCGCGTGGGTTCCAAGGCGCGCCGTCGGTCTTCTTGGCGTGGTAGTTGCCGACCAGTCCGACCACATAGTCGCTTGGGGTCTTGGTGATGCGATCAAACGCTTGGCTCATCAGCCGATCACGATCATTCGCGGCGTCGTCTTCGCCTGCCGCGACATCGATGGTGACGACATCGATCAGCGGCAGTTTGACGCTGCGCAGGTAACGCAGGCGCTCGATCAGGTTGACCATCGCCGCGGACGATCGACCGTCCGCCTTGTCGATGGCCCAGAACGCTCCTTTCAACATCGCCGCACGGTCGGCTGCGCTGCCGTTCGACAGAAGGTAGCTGCGGATGCGGTCTTGTTCCGTGCGAGGGATCTCCAGCGCCATCGTGAGGGTGTGGCCGCTGGTCAGGATGTGGCATGCCAGCGCCGCCACAAAGGCAGGGCTTTCGTTGGTGCCATGCAGCTCGCCCACCAGGGTGGACCGTTTCAGACTCGCGACGTTCAGCCCTTCGATCTCGGGGCACGCCACCTTGTCGCCTGCGGCGGTGGCTTGGGTCGGCAAAGACAGCGCACTCAACCCCGCCAGGGCAAGAGCCGGCCAAGGCAGACGGCGCAAGGCAGAACGCCACTGGCTCTTGCGGCCGGCAGCTGCGGGGTCGAAGGCACGATTCACGGGCGACGGTCCAGAAAGCACGGAGATTTCCAATGTGTGAGGGCAGGAGCAGCGGGCGCTGTCGCAGCGTTGGGGTGGCCGATGACGGGGCTCATCGGTGAGCCGGGTGTGAGTGAAGAATCGGGTCGCGGGTTCCGTGCTAACTTGCAAGTTACCGACAAACGAGGTCGGCACTTTGGTCGGGGTCGCGTGGGCCCTTGGGCTGCTTGGGCCGGCGCTTCAGCGCCGCCAGCGCCGCCAGCGACGCCAGCGACGCCAGGCGGCCAAAGACGGGGTTGTATGTACCGCATAGCGTCGAACACTGCACTGGTAGCTGGTTTTCCTGAGAGAGGTCAATGTGGACAGATTCATTGAAGTGGTGGGCGTTGGAAAGCTCGTTGAGCGCGTCGCCGAATACAGGGCTGATGTGACGCTCCAGGTTCGCGCTGCTCAGGTCGAAACAGCGATCAAGGAGGTCGCCGACCTTCGCAACGAGTGCATCCGCCGCTTGCGAGACGCCGGGCTCAACGAGCGCGAACTGCAAGAGGGCGGGGCAGAGGTCTGGCGACCCTGGTTCTGGAAGAAGAAACCTGGGCAGGAGGCGTCGCAGAAGTTGCTGGTCTCAAGCGACGACATGCAACGCCTCCTGGGTGCGCTGGGCTCGCTGGAACCTTTGTTCGAGAACCAGCGGTACTCCTTGTCCGTGTCCATGCGGCAGCCGCTTTTCGAAGCGGGCGATGGTGCAAGGAGAGAGGCGGAGCGGGACGCGATCACAGACGCTGAAGCGAAGGCGACGAACGTGGCCTTGGTCTCTGGCTTGACGATTGCCGGTGTCATCGAAATCGAAGAGCTCGATGTCAAGGTGTCCAGGTCGGGTGCCTATGGCGATCAAGATTGGGGAATTGCCTTTGCCGCCGGTGGGGGAGCGGCGGCAGAGAGCACGGAGCCACTTGAAGCGGCGACGCGCTCGTCGAGCATTCGGTTCCGCGTTCGCTTCGCTGCAGAGCCAGGTGCTTCTTCCCATCACTGATATCTGGCCGCGGCGAGGGACGATCGTTCAACAAGAGCCGCAGGGTCGGATCCTGCACAGAGAGAAGGAAAGGGCGGAAATGAAATCGACAGCAGTTCTATCACTGGCTGCGCTGGCAGCCCTGACGGTCTCTGGATGTGCAGGCGTCGCGCCCAGCAGTTTGCGACCGGTCACCGAAGCCAGAACGATCGAACTCCCGCAGGACGTGCGCTGGAAGTACGACTCTGGTTGGGGCTTTGGCCATTGGGAATACCTGCTGATGGCCGGCTCCTACAAGGCCGCTCACGAGGACGCTGGCGGCATCTACTACCTGGGCCCCAAGCCGTCGTGCCTGTTCCAGACGGTGATCGCCGACGCCCAGCCTCCGTCGGGCAGTTCACTCGAATGCGCCATCTTCGTCCCGCACAAGGCGACGGAGCAGCCGCTGGTCTTCACCATCAACAACGGGTTCTACCCGCAGACGGAGTTCAACGCAGACAAGACGCCCGTCACTCATCGGGTGGGCGGTGGCCAGCAGGGCGCAAACACTGGCGACGTTGCAGGCACCGCCGCCGCGATAGCAGCCACCACGGCGCCCAATGCCGGCCCGGTGGCCTCGGGCCTCGGCGCTGGGATCGGCGCGGGCATCGTGGCGGCCATGGCCGAGGCCGAGCGTGGTCGGCTCATTGAGTTCAACACACAGCCGCCGTCCGGTTGGCTGCAGAAGGCAGTGACCGCTCGCTGAGCGAGCCGCCGCGCCTTGGGCTGGGCGCGAGCGACGCCAAGCACAGGCCAGTCCGGCGCGCCGGCGAAGCCCCCGCCGCCCCCCCACGATTGAAGGCCCTCTCGGCGCGAATCCGTTGGTGAACGGTTGGTCCGTCGCGGGCGTGCCCTCCTAGAGTCGGCTCAGTGGCCATGCCGGCCCCAGGGAGACGCTCATGAAGAGTGCCATCGTGTTCACGCTGGGCGGAGCTGGCCCTGCGCAGTGACGGCCTTCTGTGGGGCACCGCTTCGATCTGGTCCACGCCGGATCACACATGCGGCAGCCACTTCGCCATGACGACGGATGGTTCCGTCGGTGTGCACCATGTCTTCAACGCCAACGAAGGCGAGATCGATGGCTACGAGCCACGCGGCGCGCTGCTGACGGCCTCCGACGGTGCGATCTACGGCACCACCATCCGTGGCGGCACCTTCGACGCCGGCGCGATCTTTCGCCTGCGGCGCGTGAGCGTTCCGCCGGGCCAGTGAAGCAGCAGCATCAGTTCACAGGAGTTACCCATGAAGAATTTCATCACGTTCACCTCGATGGCACTCGCCTGCGCCCTGGCCCAGGCGGCGGGCGGCACGCGTTGGGAGTTCGAGCACCTGTATTCCTTCAACCCCGCCACGGATGGCGCCACCCCGCTGGCCGGTTTGGTCGAAGCGGGCGGCGTCTTCTGGGGAACCACCAGCACCGGTGGCCCGGGGCGGGGCGCGCGAGGCAACGTCTTCAAGTTCGTGCCCGGCACCGCGCCAGTGGTGATGCACACCTTCCGCGGCGGCGATGGGGCGACGCCGCAGGGCGAGCTGCTGGCCGTCGGCCGCACCCTCTATGGCACCGTGCAAAGCGGCATGCTCGACAACCAGGGCGGGATCTACCGCATTTCCACCTTGGGCACCTTCAAGGTGATGCACAAGTTCCTCGAGGAAGAAGGCACGAACCCCACCGCGGGCCTGATGCGGCACTCGAACGGCAATTTCTACGGCACCGCGGTGGGCGGCGGCATCAACTACGGCGGCCTGGGCACGGTGTTCCAGATGACGCCCGCCGGCGTGGTCACCGTGCTGTTCTCCGATTTCGAGGGTTGGTATGCCGGCCCCAAGGGCCCGCTCGTGCAACACGTCGACGGGTCACTTTACGGCACCACCTCCACCCAAGGCCCGCATGGCGGTGGCTCCGTGTACAGGATCACCACCGCCGGCACCTACGAGCTCAAGCATTCGTTCAAGAACCCTGAGGACGGGGACCTGCTGGGGTGCCAGCCGCGCGCCGGTCTCGCACCCATCGCCGGCGGTAGCCTGGCTGGCGTGGCGCCGTCATGCGGTGACGATATCGGGGGCACGGTGTTCAAGGTTTCGGTCGGCGGTGTCCTCAGCCTTGCGCATGACATGGTCCTCGGCGTGGATGGCATCTACCCGGAGGGCAGGCTCGCGCTGAGGGAAGGCGTTCTCTGGGGCACGACGAGGTTCTGGGACGTCCAGGTCCTCTTTTACAAAGGCTGCGGCACTGTCTTCGCGATGTCGAAGACCAACAAGCTCGGCGTGCACCATGCCTTCGCCGAAGACGGGTCCGAAGGCTGCGAGCCGCGCGGTGCGCTGTTGAGCGCCAAGGACGGTGCGATCTACGGCACCACGAGCCGCGGCGGCACCTTCGACGCCGGCACGATCTTCCGCCTTCGCCGGGTGAGCATTCCACCCGGGCCGTAGGAGCGGACCCGGTTCAAAGATCTGTTCAGGAGCGGCGCGAAGGCATTGCCGAGAGGCTGCGCGTCGGTGGGGTGCTGTGCTGGTGGCAACCCTTGGGGAACGGGTCTTCCAGGGCGCATGGCGGCGTTGCCCACCTTGCCCAGGCACCAGCCTGGGCCATCAGACACTGCATTAGCAATAGTCCAAGGTAGGGAACCGGTCGTCGCCGCGGAGGCAGTTCCACAGCACGCAGGCCACGCCGAGATCACCCGTCCAGAGGCTGTGGCGGCCTTGGCCGTGCCCGGCGCGGGCTGATTCGACCTGCCCGGCTGCGTGCAGGGCCAGTTGGCGTGCGCGGTCGAGCCAGCGTGTATCGCCGAAGCGGCGCCACAGCTTGAGGCAGGCCATCGCGTTGCCGGCGGTGCCGTGGCACAGCGATGGGCCTTTGGCGAGCGGCCCGGCGTGCCAGATCAGCTCGCCGGCGCCGAGCAGCATTCGGTCCCATTCGGGGGTGCGCGGTGCGCCGGCCAGGCGGCAGACGATGCCGGGCGCGCCATGGCAGTCTTGCACCAGCGGTCGGCCGCCCTTGGCGATCCAGGCCGCCAGGCGATCGGCGTCGGTCACCACGTGCCAGTTGATCAGCTCCACCGGGCCGCCGGGCGCGTCGAGCAGGCGGTGCAGCGTGGTGGCCGAGAGCGTATCGAGGGCGCGCTGCTCGAAGGTGCGCACCGTGTCCGCGTTCAACAGGGCGGCGGCGCGCAGCGCGGGGTAAACGTTGCCCGCAAAGCCGTGGCCGGCGCCCAGGTAGCGGGTGGGCTTGCCGTACAGAGCCTGTTGCCAGTTCCAGGTGCCGGTTTCGGGGTCGACGATCATGTCGTCGAGCAAGGCCTGGACGGCCTGCTGCACCAGCTCGGCCCACCGAGGGCCGGCGTCCGCCTCGGCCATGTGGATGGCGGCGAGCACCGTGCCCGCGTTGCCCCACAGCGGCTCGTTGGCCGTGTTGTGCAGGTTGCCTTGCACCACCGCATAGAGGCGATCGGCGAATGCGGCCCGGCGCGTGGCCAGGAAGGCCAGCAGCAGCGCCCCGCTTTCGCCGAAGAGGTACGACGCGCTGCCGTGCTGCTCGCCCGCCACGTCGGCGGCCACGCGTTCCGGCAGACGCTCGATCCACGGGGTGTAGTCGCGCCGCAGCGCCACCGCCCCTTGCGATGCCAGGTGGCGCAGTGCCAGCAGCACGCCGGCAGCGCCCCAGTAAACGTTGTGCGAGCGGTGGCCCGGCCGCGGCGGTTCGTCCTGCGGGTGCAGCAGCCACGCGCCTTCGCGCTCATCGAACGCGGTCTCGGCGCTGGCGCAGATGCGGTCGATGGCCTGGTGCGCCGCGGCATCGGTCCAGGCCGGAGCGTCGAGCGGCTCGTGCCGGGTGGGGTCGAAGAGGTCTTGCATGGAGCGAGGCTACCTCAGCGGCCCGGCACGGAGTCGCTGGCCGGGGCCGCCGATCAAGCTCGGCCTTACCCGGTGCGCTCCTGCCCCCTGTCCACAGCCTATCGCGCAGGGTCGTCGTGCCGGCGCCGATCGTGCGGTGGACGGTTTCGACGGAATCTGGTGGGCACCGGCCTCGCGGGGGAGGCCGGCGATGTCGTCGGGGGTAGCGGTCGTGACGACCAAGCCCCAGCGTTGTGGGGCGCGATGAGCCGGCCGGAACGCGGTCGTTCCGCGCCGCCTTGCCGCCTCAGTTCGGCGGCAGCTGATCGCGATCGCCGGGCTGGGCCAGGGAGCCGTCCCTGCGGTAGCGAACCGGCGCGGCCTCGGCCTCCTTCAGGGCCCGCTGCTTGGTGTCCTCCCATTCGTCGGCCAGGCCGTTGTCTGCGCCTTGCAGGGGCGAATGGCAGACCCCGATCTTGGCGATGCGGGTGTTGCCCTTGGCAACCCAGTTGCCGTACATGCCGTCTTCGACCCATTCATTCCAGTGGCCGAAGCCCTCGTCCTTGGTCGTCACGAGTTCGACCTGCATCGCGTCCTTGCCCCGGCCGGTCCAGAAGTCGCCGATCATGAAGATCTGGTCACCCTCCTGGCGCCAGAGCCCGATCCAACGGTTGTAGGTGGTCGAATACCACAGCCCCGTCGTGTTGCTGCCCTGGACGGGCCCCTGGACGAAGCAGATGTTCTGCGTGGCCCATTGGGTGTGGTTGTTCGCGGTATCGTCGTAGAAGGTGATCGAGTACAAAGTCCCGCCGGCCGCGACCGGATCGACGGCGGGGAAGTGCTGCGGCGTTGCCTGCGCGACCCCGACAGCCCCGCCGGCCAAAGCCAGCCAGGTCAGGAGTTGCTTCACGGTCTTGGATTGAAGATCGGCTTTCATGCGCATGTCTCACTTGAAGGTTTTGAAGGCGCCATGGCAGGCGCGGTGTCCCCGAAGGAGTGACACGCCGAACCGGTTGGGGAAAGGTCCTCTGCGGCGACTGCCGTCACTCCGTGTCTTGAAAGACGGAGTGCAGGACGAAAAACCGGACACGGATCCCTAGAACTTGGCGCGAGGCAGCGCAAGTTCAACCTTCGGGTAGTCTCGGGGATTCAGATCGGAGACCACATGACCATCGAAACCGAAGACGATGTCGCAGCACTCAAGCGCATTGGCAAGATCGTTTCGTTCGTGCTGCAGGAGATGCTCGACGCCGCCGAGCCCGGCATGACCACGCGCGAGCTCGACGCGCTGGGTGAGCAGTTGCTTGCAAGACACGGTGCACGATCGGCGCCCAGGCTCACCTACGGTTTCCCCGGCGCGACTTGCATCAGCATCAACGAGGAAGCCGCACATGGCATTCCGGGTGACCGAGTGATCCGGGCTGGCGACGTCTTGAACGTCGACGTTTCTGCCGAGTTGGGAGGCTATTTCGCCGACACCGGCGGTACGAGAGTCGTGTCCCAGGCCACGCCACAGAAGACGCGCTTGTGCCATGCCACCCGCACGGCCCTCGAGCAAGCCATGAAGCAGGCGCGTGCTGGCTGGCCCATCAATGGCATTGGTGCCGCCATCGAGCGAACGGCGAAGACCTACGGCTTCAAGATCATCGAGAACCTTGGCAGCCACGGGGTTGGTCGCGCGCTTCACGAAGCACCCGAGCACATTCCCGGGTACTTCGATCCGACGGACGGGCGCATCTTGCAAGAGGGCATGGTGATCACCATCGAGCCGTTCCTCTCAACAAAGAGCCGGGTGGTGACCGAGGCGTCCGATGGATGGACCTTGGTCGGGGCGCCCGGCAACTTGTCCGCGCAGTACGAGCACACGATGATCATCACCAAGGGCGACCCCATGGTCGTCACCCGACATTGAGACGTCGCCGGCCGCCGGGTTGCAGTGGCCGGCCGGCCTGACGGCGATCAGTTGTGGGTATCGACCGGCCTGAGTTGCTCGTCCAGCGATCGTGTCTTGTCGGTCACGACGTCGCCGGTGTGCAAGGTCGATTTCTTTTCGATCAGCATCAGCAGGCACTCTTCTTCGGCGACGGGGTTGTGCCGGACGCCTTTGGGAACGACGTAGACGTCACCCTCGTTGAGGTCGACCGCACCGTCCTCGAGCTCGATGCGCAGCCGACCCTTGAGGATCAGGAACAGCTCGTCTTCGTGGTCGTGGGCATGCCACGCCAGCGAGCCGTGAACCTTGGCGACCTTGACGTAGTTGTCGTCGACCTCCGCGATCACGCGAGGCGACCAGAATTCGGTGAGCGATGCGGCGATCTGCCGCGGTGACGTCGCGGTGGACGTGGTCGTGGACATGAGCTTGCTGCCTCTTGAATTGATCGGATGCTGTTTCACTTATGCGGCGCCTGCCGCCGACGGGGCTACAGGGAAAGCGGGCTCTGCAGATGATCCGCGTACACCCTGTCCCGATGCGCCAGGAGCACCGGCGCCAGCGCCTCGCGAGTCGGTTGGTCCATCGTCTCGAACACCTCCCGCGTCACCGGATCCATCGCACACTGTTCGTGAGGCAACGGGTCGAACAGGGCCATGCAGGTGGCGCTGTAGATATCGACGGCGGTCAGTGAGTCGCCCAGGTAGTAGGGACTGCCCGCGGCGTGTTGCGCCGCCAGGCGCGCGGCCAGCATGTGCAGAAGTGCGCCCACTCGCGGGCCGTAGGCCGGTGCGTCTTCGGTGCGGTAGCCGTATTTCTTCGCCAGATAACCCGCCACCTTGGGCGGGAAGCCGCCGTGGCCGGTGAGGCCGGCGTGTACCAGCTGCAGCCGGCGTGTCCAGCCCAGACCACCTTCGCCGCAGATCTCGTGCGCCAGCCCCATGGTGAAGGCACGGTCGGCAGCGTCACGCGGAAGCAGCGCCGGCTCGGGGGCCAGGCGTTCGGCCAGCAGCAGGATCTGGTCCCACGCGTGGCGGGGCGGCTCGTCGTTGTGGATGAGCACCGGGCCGTCACGGCGGCCCCCGGTCCACTGCTTGAGGGTGTCGCTGGTGTAGTCCAGCCGCACCGCGGCCCAATCCAGGCCTTTGACATGGAGGATGCCCTTGGCCGCCTCGCCCCAGGGGCTGGGTACGCCGCCTACCACCACCATGCGCAGGCCGGGGCGCTGCACCGCGTCTTCGACGCTCACGTATGCGAAGCTCAATCGGGGTCTCCTTGCAGATCAGTTGACTCGTGGAGCTTAGCGCCACCCTCATGTGTCGCGTGCGGCGTCCACCCCGTTGCCCCCATGCCACGAACCCCGGCAACGGCTTGAAGCGGTCGGACCAAGCGTGCACGCGGGGGCAGGCCTACCAGGAATTGCGCAGCTCGCGCAGTTTGACGAACACGGTTTTGGGGTCGGGTTGGTCGGGCAGGTCCGGAAAACGCTCGCGCAGATGGGCGATGACGCTGGGGCTGGTCAGGCGCATGAAGGTGTTGAACTGTTTTTCTTCGCCCAGCGTCGTCACGCGGGCCTGAGCCGCATCGTGGCCGGCCACCTGGGGCAGCAGGGCGCGCGCGGCGGCGTTGTCGGGTTCGCGGTCAAGCGTGAACCTCAGGTTGTTCTCGATGTAGTCGTGGCCGGCGAAGACGCGGGTGTCGTCGGGCAGCTTGGCCAGTTGATCGGCGAAGCTGGTGTACAGGTCCTCGACGTTGCCGCCGTTGTGGCAGTTGCCGGCTCCCGCGTTGAACAGGGTGTCGCCAGAGAACAGGGCCGGTTGGTCAGTGTGGGCCCGCAGGCAGATGTGGCACAGGGTGTGGCCCGGCGTGTCCAGGCATTCGAGCTCGACGGTCTTGCCGACCTTGATCACATCGCCTGCCTTCACACCTCGATCGACGCCGCGGATGCGCGAGCCGGCGCGGTGATGGGCGATCACCTTGGCCCCGGTGGCGGCCACCACCGCGGCGTTGCCGCCCGCGTGGTCGGGGTGTTCGTGGGTGTTCAGGATCTGGGTGATCTGCCAGCCCCGCACGCGCGCCGCGTTGAGGCACTTCTCGTGGTCCAGCGGGTCGATGGCCAAGGCCTCGCCGCTCTCGGGGCAGGCGACGAGGTAGTTGTAGTTGCGGTAGGCGTTGCCTGTCCAGATGCGCTCGACGATCATCGCGGGCTTTCCAGGTCAAGGTGGCCGCATGGCGGCGGCCGGAACGGCCGACCCGGCCGGTTCCGCCCGGGCGGCAATGGGGCGTGCCGTGTCAGGCCTTCTTGCGGCCGCCACCCTTGGCATCGGGCGACGCCTTGGCGGGCTGGTCTGCGGCGTCGGCCGGCTTGGCTTGCGACGCCTGTTTTGCGGCAGGCTTCTGGCCGGTGGGGATCTGAGCGCCATACTTGGCCTGTGTCTTGCGCGCGAAGGTCATGATGTTTCCTGGGAACGTTGGAGCTCCAGCTTACCCCTTCGATGGGCTCCCAATCCATCGCGGGCCGCGCCACGTGACATCCGCCGGCGCTCCTCCCGGCGCTCCTTCGAATCCACCGCGTCGGCCCTGGAGACGGGGCGAGCCGCACGCCAGTGGACCGCCTGTCGAGCCGATTCGCCACGCTCAGCCAGCCAAGCCTTTCGTGTCAAGCACCAGACTGCCCGGCCGCCCCATGCGGCCCCGACTGACCGCGCTCGGAATCGGCTCGCTGCTGATGCTGCAGGCTTGCGTTCTCGTGCCGAGAACGACCGAGGTCTACGACGCGAACTGCCGGGTCATGTCGAAGGAGATGGATCTTGAACCGGTGCAGATAGCGGCCATCCGAGGCTGCAGCAACAGCGGTTGCACGGCCGCGCTTGCTGCCGCCGGGGCCACGGTGGCTGCCAGTGCCGTCATCTCCGGCAGCATCGTGATCGTGGGCAATGTCGTGTACTGGTTCGAGAAACAGGGGCGCTGCCTGCGCGAAGGTCAGCCACCCGGGCCGCCGTGACAACAAGGGCCGTTGACCACGATGCCGGCGGTACCGCGAGAGGCGCGGGAATTGCCACTCGACTGATCCAGGCGGTCATCACGTCGTCCGATCGGCGCGGCATGACCGCTCGAGCGGCGCATCTTCTGCATCGGGGCCACTTTCCTGCAACAATCTTTGCCTGCAATCCACCGATTTCGTGGAGCGTGCCATGACCACCTCGCCATCGACTGAAAAGCCCGCTGTGGCAAGGCTACAGGGCTCGGTCCTGTACATCGAGGATGAACCTGTCAGCTTTGCCGTCGTGGAGGCCTTGCTGTCCAGCCACCCTGACGTGCGCCTGATCCGGGCGCAGACGGGGGATGAAGGCGTCAGCCGCGCTCGCAGCGAGCGCCCCGACGCCATCTTGCTTGACATGCACTTGCCGGATATTTCCGGCATCGAGGTTGTTCGTAGGCTCAGCGAAGACATCGCGGCGGGTGCCTTTCGCGTCATTCTCCTGACCGCGGACAAGCTCAACATCGACGTCCTGAAGGCCATGAGCCTCGGCGCGTTCGAGTACCTGGTCAAGCCCGTGAATCATGAGGCGCTGGAGGCCTCGCTGGCCCGTGCGCTGGCGGCCAAAGCCCGCAAGAGGCTATGACCTGCCAGGGCGCACCTGGGGCCTAACCCGCTCGCTTGACGTGCTGCGGGGGGCGTCTGTGGTCAGCTGGACACGGGCACGCGCCGTGTCGCACAACGCGCGCGGTTGACCTCACATGCCATCGCGGTCCGAGTCTCCCGGCGTTGCGCGTTCGACGGCGTTGCTCACGCGCGTCCACGCGTCGCGGGTGGCGTGCTTGGCGCGTTCCCATTCGAGCGAAGAGGTGCCTCGCGCCGTCGTCCACTTGCGCGACAGTTCGGGTTCGATGTCGTCGTAGGTTCGGCTCGGGTAGGTGCTGAAAGCCTCCACGCCATAGGCATAGGCCGGGCCGAAATCGTCATAGGTGCCGTCGCCGATGTAAGGCCGGTCCTTGTAGTTTTCGCGCCAGTAGGCGTCTTCGGCAGTCGGGTCGACCATTTCGGCCACGCCCTTGCCGGCCAGGCCACCAAGGACCGCGCCCACGGCGGCTCCGAGCACCGAGCCGACGGGGCCGGCGACGGTCCCGGTCGCCGCACCAGCCGCTGCGCCACCGATGGCGGCGCCGAAGCCCGTTCCCACGGGGTGTGCGCCCGGTGCACCGGTGATCGGATCGCGGTTGTCCGAGGTCGGTTCAGTCTTTACTTTTCCCATGGCAAATCCTTTGTGCTGCGCAGAAGCGAACATCGCCACTGCTGGCCTCAACCGGCAAGCGACGTGCCACAGGAGTCACTCGGCGACCGGGATCGCCCGAAAGTCGTTCACGCTGGTCAACGTGGAGCCGGTGATGACGCTGTCGCCGAGCGTCTTGAAGAAGCCGTGACCGACGGGTAGCGGCGATCGGGGTCGATGTTGCCCGTGGGGGGGCGATGCCCGGGCTGCCGGCCAGCGCCGCGGCCAGGTCGCTCAGGATGTCGGCGTGCAGGTTGCTCGCGGCGATGGTGGCCAGGCTCGCAGGCTGGTTCACCATGCGCGACGTGGCGGCGTCGACCAGCGCCTTGTCCCAGGTGACGTCGGGGAACTCGTTCGACAACCTGCAGCGCGATCTCGTCCCACATCATCATCGCGCCCTAAAGCGTCGGCGGAAATCAGCATTCTGCTGATGCACAAGACGCGCGGTGCCCGGTACAACGATGCATCGGCGACCGCCACGGGTGGCGCTTCGTATGGTTCGGCACAGGCGCACAAGACATGAGCTGCGGCGAAAGAGTTCCGCCAATTCAGCGGGCGGCAGGGCATCCCTCCCGGGCAGACGGGGATGGGCATCATCGATCTCGCGAGCGCGATCGTGCAGCAGCGGACGGTGTGGCCGGTGGCAACGCGAGGTCGGTGCAGCTCAGCCCCAGGCTGCTCGCTCAACAGCAGCGCCTGCAGCGCTTGCAGGGCTCTGTGTCACCCAGGCTTCCGGAACTGAATCGCCCGCTTCAAACAGGCTCGGAGACTTCGAGCCGGCCGCCTTTGCAGGCTGCATGGGACTGGGACACGATCAAGGCGACCGTGGGCGCAGTTGCGCTGGGCGCCGCTGCTGCCTATTCCGTCCTTCGCGTCTTTGGCTACGACCCACTGGGGGCTGCGTATCGCCGGTTCAGGGGTCCATCCGGGGCAGAAGCGGGGCAAGCTCCGCAGGACGGACCGTCCGGGTCAGCAACGGGGCAAGCTCCGCTGGACCCCGCCGCGGTGGCCTATGGCAATCAGGAAATATGGCGTAGCGCCTCGGTCCATGCCCACGAACGTGCGCGCCAGATGCTTCACGAGGGCGCGGCGTTCGACCGCGTGATGTCAACCCTCGCCGGACTGCGTGGGCAAGCTGCCAGGGATCAACGTACCGAGCACGCCGACGAGTTCGGTGCGCCACGCCGAACGGCTGAAGAAAACCTCGCGCGCCAATTCGCCGATGAAGAGGACCGCGATGCCGCCCGGTCGGCCTACAGCGACGACGAACTGACAATCAGGTACGGAGCCCGAACAGGCATGGGGGAACGCTACAGGGGTGAGGGCATTCGAAGCCGCGAGGCTGCCGAAGGCCGCGCGGACGAAGCGGGAGAAGATTTCCGGGCAGAGCGTCAGCCGAGCCGTCTTCTCGATACACCCGGCGTTCCGACTCTGATGGGAGACGAGCAAGACATGCTGACCGGTCTTCGGACCATGGGGCACACCGACGATGGCCGGATTGCATTGACAGCGTCCGTCTTCACGACGCCAGCGGAGGCCGGCGAGTCGGGAGTGGAAGGGTTCTGGATTCACACGCCGGCGCAGAGCATCCCGCAGATCATGGTGCACGTTGCCCGCCTGCATGAGCAGATGCTGACTGCTCCGCCCGGAACCGCCGTGCTGGCCCGCATTGCCTGGTGGCTGTCGCATGCGATGGCCTATGAGCGCGGCAGCGCCAGCATCACTGAGTGGTATGTGGGCGCCGCACTGGCCCATATGGGCCACGACGCGCAGGCAATGCCACGTGGGCTCGACCTGGTTGCATTCCGCATGACCGAGGATGCTTTCGTCGCCTGGTTCATGCAACAGGTGGCGCCGGTGCCCGTGGCGCCACAGGCTTCGAACCAGACGGATTCACAGCCACTGGAACCCAGCACATCGAGCCTGATGGCGTTGGGCCGCCGGCACCCGGACGCATCGTCATCGAGCGCCAGCGGCTTGTGAGGTGTCGGGAAGTCCGAGAACTCGTCGTTGGCGCCCTTCGGATGCCCTGGGAACAATGGCCGCCTCCATTCACGCCTGGGAGATGGCATGCAACCCCTTCATGGCATTCGCATCAGCGCGGTGCTCGTCTTGCTCGCGACCGCGGCGGCCGCCATGGCCGGCGCGCTGGACTCGCGACCGAACGACGGCTCGGGCTACTGGCCTGACTTCTCGAACACGGGCTACGCCAACACGCCGGCCAATGCCGGGGGCCTGGACCTCGGGCCCTATCCCGGTCGGTTGAAGGACTACGCCGCCAACATGAGCGCGACCAGGCCCATCACGGCCAGGTACCCCGACAACAGTGTCATCTCGTACACCCGGTTCCTGGCCTCGAAGGTCATCATCTACGGAGACAACCTGACCTTCGTCGGCTGCCTGTTCGAGGGCAAGAGCCCGAACGACAACCTGGTGCAGATCTACGCGCCGAACAGCATCACGTTCCGGTATTCGACCTTCAAGCCGAACGCCTATGCCCGGCCGCCCGGCAACGACGGTACGGTGTCTTCGGCGCACGTGAAGCCGGGCACACCATTCAAGAAGTCATGGCAGTTGATGACCACGATGAAGGAAGCCGTGGCGCTGATGGATCACAACGACGTCTGGGGCAACGCGGGGCTCCTGATGGTCACGGGCTTCCCGGGGCGCCCGTCGGTGTGGACCAACAACTACATCCACGACGCGGCAGACACGTCGCACGACGTCTACCACCACGACGGCATCGGGCCGCAAAGCGAGGGCAACGGCGGGCCGATGGTCATCGACCACAACACGATCGCGTCGCTGGGCAACACCAATGCGCTCGCGCTGCAGGGCAGCGGCGTCTACGACCACATCGCGTTCACCAACAACTACATCTCGGGGTATGGCTACGCGCTCAGCTTCGGCGTGAAGAACAACGCGACGAACCTCGCGGTGACCGGCAACGTCTTCTCGGCGGAGCTGCACCAGCTGTGGGGGCCGCTGTACGGCAACCTGTGGGGCGGCACGCCGCGCGGCTCGCTGTGGCGCAACAACTTCTACCAGGTCCGCCAGGGCGACGACAACAAGTCGTATTCGCCGGCCGACCACGGGCGTTTCTGGTGGCCCACCGACAACAAGAGCCACGCGCAGGACTTCAGCGGTTGATGCAGCGCGGCGGGCGGAGCGAGTATCGCGCGGTGACCCGGCCGGACTATGGAGCCGGCGCGTCTGCCTGCCGCAGTTCGACGGAAATGCCGTAGAGCGCCAGCATCCCGATCACGTGTCCGATGGCGACGCCCGGCTCACCCGATTCGATTCTGGCGATGGTCTGGACATGAACACCCAGGCGAGCCGCCGCTGAGGCCTGGCCCTCGCCGGCCTTGGTGCGCGCCGCTTTCGCCGCCGCTCCCATGTCCTTGATGGATTGGAGGGCTGTGCCGTCAATCTCGGCAGAAATTCGCTTACCTTGGGCCATGGAGGGATTGTCACGGCAAGCCGATGCGCGGAGCGCGGCGGCGATGTGCGTCACCACCTCGTCGTGTGGTGTCAATGTCGCCTGACTGCCCAAGGAGCGCCTACGTTGGACATCACCGCCTTGGCCGCCGTACCTCCCGAGCTGCCCGACATTGGCGATCGGGTAGCGACAACGCAGATCGCTGACGCAGCGCGCACGCAACGCCTCTGTTGCCGGTTCACGAGCGCGGTGTTAGTCTCGCGCCTTCCGAAAATTTAGCCGCTGGTAATGCCAGTGCCCGCCCTGCGAGAAATCGCAAGAGAGATTCGATGAAGCAGTTCCCGACCTCGCAATACGACCTGACGATCCGCGCCGCTGCGGCGGATGCGTCGCGCCGTTATTGCGCCGAGCTGCCTTCCTAGAGCCCCCCACATCCGGAGGCTCGGCCTCCTGAGTTCCACGAGACCCGGTAGGCCGCAAGCCACCGGGTTTTTTGTTTTCTGCGTCCTCATCTGGAGACCTGGACATGAGCCTCGAACGAGACCTGCCTTGCACCGCACGCGCCGCCGGCGCGGTGCTGTGCGTCGCCTTCGTGGAGTGGTTCGTGTAGAGCTTCCAGGCCCTTGTGCGCCTGGAGGGTTCACCCTTCAGGCAAGAAAAGCCTGCCGGGTGGACCACACCCCGCAGGTTTTTTTTCGCCCGAGTTTTTGCATGAACAGCGGGCACACCGAGTCTGGCGCGCGCGCCGACAACCCGCCGACCGCTTCGCCTGGCCAGCGAAATCGGATCGGCTTTTTACCCTCACTGGAGAAACCAAATGATGAACAACAAGGTTCATGTGAACGTCGGAACCATCGGCCACGTCGATCACGGCAAGACGACGCTCACGGCGGCGCTGACCTGCGTGCAGGCCGCACGCATCGGTGGCCGTGCGCTGTCTTATGGCCAGATCGACAACGCGAAGGAAGAGCGCGAGCGCGGCATCACGATCAACACCTCGCACGTCGAGTACGAATCGGACCGCCGCCACTACGCGCACATCGACTGCCCGGGGCACGCCGACTACATCAAGAACATGATCACCGGCGCCTCGCAGATGGACGGCGCGATCCTGCTGGTGGACGGCACCGAAGGCGCCGCCCGCCAGACCATCGAGCACGTGCTGTTGGCGCGTCAGGTCAACGTCGGGCACATGGTGGTGTTCGTCAACAAGATGGACCTCGTCGCCGAGAGTGACCGGGCGGACATCGAGCAGCTGATCGAGATGGAAATCGGCACGCTGCTGGATTCGCACGGTTATCGCGATGTCTCGTTCGTGTTCGGCAGTGCGATGAAGGCACTGGCGGCCGCCGAGCGTGGCGAGCTCGATGGCCCGGACGTGCAATGCGTGATCGAACTCGTGAACGCGCTGGACTCGCGCATTCCTGATCCGGTGCGCGACTACGACGGCCCGTTCATGATGCCGGTCGAGGGCGTGCACACCATCGCGGGCCGCGGCACCGTGGTCAGCGGCCGTGTGGAGCGCGGCGTGATCCGCGTTGGTGACAGCGTGGAGATCGTCGGCCTCAGCACGGCCGAAGATGGCCAGGTGGTTGTCACCGGCGTGCAGTCGTTCCACAAGGACGTGGCCGAGGCGCGGGCCGGCATGAACATCGGCCTGCTGCTGCGCGGTGTCAAGCGTGATGACGTCGTGCGAGGCCAGGTCATCGTGAAGCCGGGCGCCGTGAAGCCATACCGGACCGGGCGTGCGCAGATCTTCGTGCTCAGCAAGGCCGAGGGCGGGCGTCACACCCCGTTCGGCTCCGGCTACCAGCCGCAGTTCTTCTTCGGGCCGACCGACGTGACGGGTGTCATTCAGGTCGACACCGAGACCGGACTGATCGAGCCGGGCGCGCAGGCGCAAATCAGCTTCGAGCTGAACAAGCCTGTGGCCATCGAGAACGGCATGCGGTTCGCGATGCGCGAAGGCGGCAAGACCATCGGCGCCGGCATCGTGACCGAGGTGCTCGGCTGAAGGGCTGATGAAGCCACTTGCCCCTGTCGTCTGCTTGTCGGGCGGCAGGGGCTTTTTTTTACAGTAGGGGGCAGCAGCGATCTGGCTGCTGCAGACTGCACTCCGCCATTCGCGTTCGCGAGGTGGCTGACTCCTATCCGCCGCCCATGCGGACATCGCGACCGCAGAGTCGCCCACCGGTGAACATACGTTCAACGTCATCAACGATCGACCATGGGCCGTCCCTAGGCGGATCTCAGGGTGCCGCAGACCACCGGTAGAACCCCGAGGCCTTCTCTTCTCTGACATAACCGGTTAGTGATCTGACGTACGCAGCGCGTACACGAAATACACCTCGTGGCCATTGGCCTCGCTCGGTGGCTCGGCCCGCAGCTGCAGCCGCAGTGCCAACTCTGGCACGGTGTCCGGGAAAGAAGAGTGCCTCGGCGTCAGGTTGACGATGGCGAGCTGACCGCGTGGCTGCGTGTCGAGGAGGCCGCGCTCAAGGCGCGAAGCGCACGTCGGATGAAGGCCCAATGCCAGCCCCAGGCCACCACGGCCACCGCGCCGGCGGCGGATCCGATTTCGTTGGGCACCAACGACACAAGTTGCGCAGCGCACCAGCCGATGCCTGAGCGCATGCCGAACGAGCGGAACCGGGCCAATGCAGCGTTTTGCGCGGCTTCGCGCTCCAGCGAACGCGCCACGTTGGCAACGATGAAGAAGTCCTCGATGAAGTTGTAGGGCAGCAGGAACATCCACCAGACACTGGCCGGTGACGCGATGCGAGACGCCGGTGCCACCAGCTGCAGGGTGCGGGACAGATCGCGCGCATACAGGGCCACCAGCAGCAGAAACACGGTCGCGGCCGCCACCGCCCCGGCCGTGCCGAACAGCTGGAGTTCGGCGAGCACGCCGCCGACGGGTTCGGCGGCGAAGAAGGGGTAGAGCAGTGCGGCGCCGACCAGCAAGCTCAGCGCGATCTTCAGGGCCAACATCAGAGCGGGCGACATGGCGCGATCAGGGTTCATCGAAGGCAAAAGGGTGGTGGGTGCGCTGCCAAACGGATTCGGCGTGGATGTGACATCTTCGCTCAACTCGCTCGGACCGCATGTCCGCAGTGCGCCCGCCTGGGCGCTTTTCGGCGATTGGATACAGGTCCAGCTCACGACAGCCGCCATGAATCCGAGCCAACGCTCCGGCCCATCGCGGACACCTGTCATTCGTCGATCGGCGCCGCGAATGGCCGCTGCACCTACGGCACCGGTCACTCGACCGTTGTGGCCGGCGGATGGCGAGCGAGCGTCTTCATCCGCGGGCGCTGGCCGTCGGCACTCGACCCGTTGCAGTCCTTCAACCGAAGCAGGAACGGTCGTTCCGCGCCAGCGGTATGAGGCGGAGACGGAGACAGTCAAGCCCGCGTGGTTGCTTTCCGGGCGGTGCGGCCTCAGTCCGCGACTGCTGCTGCCAACGCGGCGATGATGTGCTTCGAATTGGAGGTCGTGGCTTTCCTCTCATTGTTGGAAGCCGTGGTCAAAAGCAGGCCAAGCGTAGGCACAACCTCCGATCGGGATCCAGGCCACGCCGACGCGCGGAGGCACAATCGCGCTCCTGAAAGCAGAATTGCAGAGGGTGCAATGCTCGAGAACCTGCTCAAGTCGGCTGAAGAGTCCATTCGCGATCGATTGGACAGCCCGATCCTCATGAGCTTCGGAATCGCGTGGGCTGCCTGGAACTACAAGTTCCTGATGATCTTGGCCTCGGCGAACAGCGTCACCGTCACCCTCGAACTGGTCAAGCGGATTGCGTTTCCAGGCGAGTGGGACTGGACGTTGACTGGTTTCCTCTACCCAGCGCTTACGGCGGCAGCCTACATCTTCCTCTACCCCTACCCAGCACGGTTCGTCTACGGCCACTTGCGTAACCAGCAGAAGAAGCAGAACCAGGTGCGTCAGAAGATCGACGACGAGACCTTGCTTACGCAGGAGGAATCACGGAAGGTGTACGCCGAGGTTGAGCAGCAGCGGCGCCAGGCAGAGCAACAGCAGATTCAAGCGAACCAGGAGATTCAACGTCTGAGGCAGGCAAGCATCAGCCTTGAAGGCGAGTTGCGCAAAGCGAGATCTGCGACTGAACCGTCGCAGGAGGTGAAAGCCGAGGCCGATCGCAGGGTCGCGGAGATTCAGAGCAGGCTGACAGAAGCGCTTACGACCAGAGATCGCATGGCAGAACTCTACGGCCGGATAGCGGCGAAGGAGACCTCTATCAAGGTTTTGGTTGAGGAATACCTTGTTCCGGAACTGCTGAGCATCCTCTTGAAGCTGCACCAGTCGGGCCGGATGGTTAACGCGGAA
>NZ_DASUNH010000149.1:0-33485 GCF_036277275.1 Ideonella sp.
GCACCGCTTCTCGCCGCACGACTACGAGGCGTTCGCCGCCAGCTTCGGCTTCGAAGAAACGCCCGACCAGCGCGCCGCGATCCACGCGGTGATCCAGGACATGATCAGCCCCAAGCCGATGGACCGCCTGGTCTGCGGCGACGTGGGTTTCGGCAAGACCGAGGTCGCGCTGCGGGCTGCCTTCGTGGCGGTGCACGGCGGCAAGCAGGTCGCCCTGCTCGCGCCGACCACGCTGCTGGCCGAACAGCACTACCAGACGCTGTCAGATCGGTTCGGCAAGTGGCCGGTCAAGGTGGCCGAATTGAGCCGCTTTCGCACCACCAAGGAGGTGCAGGCCGCGTTGGACGGCATGGAGGCCGGTACCGTCGACATCGTCGTCGGCACCCACAAGCTGCTCAGCAAGGACGTGAAGTTCAAGCGCCTGGGCCTGCTGATCATCGACGAAGAGCACCGCTTCGGTGTGCGCCACAAAGAGGCGATCAAGGCCATGCGTGCCGAGGTCGATGTGTTGACGCTGACCGCCACGCCCATCCCGCGCACGCTGGGCATGGCGCTCGAAGGCCTGCGTGACCTGAGCGTGATCGCCACTGCGCCGCAGCGCCGCCTCGCGATCAAGACCTTCGTCCGCAACGAAGGTACCAGCACGATCCGCGAGGCGGTGCTGCGTGAGTTGAAGCGCGGCGGCCAGGTCTACTTCCTGCACAACGAGGTCGAGACGATCGAGAACCGGCGCCAGAAGCTGCAGGAGCTGATCCCTGAGGCGCGCATCGCCGTCGCCCACGGCCAGATGCCCGAGCGCGAGCTCGAACGCGTGATGCGCGACTTCGTGGCCCAACGCCACAACCTGCTGCTGTGCTCGACCATCATCGAGACCGGCATCGATGTGCCGAGCGCCAACACCATCGTCATCAGCCGAGCCGACAAGTTCGGCCTGGCGCAGTTGCACCAGCTGCGCGGCCGCGTCGGCCGCAGCCACCACCAGGCCTACGCCTACCTCCTGGTGCCCGATGTCGAGGGCTTGACCAAGCAAGCGGCCCAGCGGCTCGAAGCGATCCAGGAGATGGAAGAACTGGGCTCGGGCTTCTACCTCGCGATGCACGACCTGGAGATCCGCGGTGCCGGCGAGGTGCTGGGCGACAACCAGAGCGGCAACATGATGGAGGTCGGCTTCCAGCTCTACAACGACATGCTGAGCGAAGCCGTGCGCGCGCTGAAGAACGGCCAGGAGCCCGACCTGCTGTCACCCACCAGCGGCGTTTTCGGCAGCACGACCGAGATCAACCTGCACGCCCCGGCCCTGCTGCCAGACGCCTACTGTGGCGATGTGCACATGCGCCTGAGCCTGTACAAGCGCCTGGCCACCGCCGAGCGCGCCGAGCACCTGGACGCATTGCTCGAAGAGGTCACCGACCGCTTCGGCAAGCTGCCCACGCAGGGCCAGACGCTGTTCGACACCCACCGCCTGCGCATCCTCGCCAAGCCCTACGGCGTGCAGAAGATCGACGCCGGCCCGCGCCTGATGAACATCACCTTCCGCCCCAACCCGCCGATCGACGCGATGCGCATCATCGAGCTGGTGCAGAAGAACCGCCACATCAAACTCGCCGGCAACGACAAGCTGCGCATCGAACGCGAGATCGCCGAGCCGCGTGAGCGGGCGCAGTTCGTCAGGGACACGTTGCGGGCGTTGGGGCAGCCCACGGCGGCATGATCGCCACGGGCGCTGGCCCCGGTTTCAGCTCACAACCAGCGGCGGACGCGTTGCCGGTATTCAGCATAGGCAGGCCCGAACTTTCTGGCCATCGCCCGCTCTTCCAGCGGGATGTACCAGAGGTTCGCGATGACGAAGAAGGCCACGGGCCCGACCCAGGGGGTCAATGATCCCAGCAGGATGGCCGTGCCGATCAGGCAGGCCAGCATGCCCAGGTACATTGGGTTGCGGGAGCGGCCGAAGAGCCCCTCGGTCGTGAGCTTGTCGGGGTCACCGAAGGTGTTGATGTTGGTGCCGATTCGTCGAAACAGCCGCGCATGCCAGTTCGCCAGCCCCAGGCCGGCCACGATCGGCACCATGCCCGCCCAGTTGAACGGCGAGGGAACGACGCCCATGACCGGCACGGTCCGATGCAGGGCCAGCATCAGGCCGGCGAGCATGACAAGGGCAATGGGCGGCAACAGAAGAAAGCGCATCGGTCAGGTCTCAAGATGTACACGGCGCCCGAGTGTGCTGCGCCGCCGCCGCAGATCTCGATAACCCAAGTTAACAGCATGAGCGCGTCCGCCACGACTGCCTTCGACGTCTTCTGTCGCCTCTCCGGTTGCGAGCTGCCCGATGGGCCTGCCCTGACCGCCTCGATTGCCGAGCGCCGCCTGCCACCGGGCCAAGCGCTGTTTCTCGCGGGTCAGCCCCAACCCTGCGTCTTCGTCGTCACCACCGGCGTGATCAAGATGGTCTACGAAACACCGTCCGGCGATGCCTGGATCAAGGGCTTCGCCGAGGCTGGCATCTGCTTCGCCAGCCTCACCGCGCTCGAAGACGGCGGACTGACGAGCTATTCGGCCTACGCCGAGACCGAGACGCTGGTCGAACAGATCGACTTCCGGTCGATTCAGCAACTGGCGGATCGACACGGCGCCTGGCAACGTGCGCTGAGCCAGGCCTTCAAGTTGTACGGCCAACGCAAGGAGCGGCGCGAGATGGAACTCCTCACCCTGTCGCCCGAAGACCGGTACCTAGCCTTCCTGGGCAGCCACCCCAAGCTCGCGAGGATCCTGCGACAGCGTGACATCGCGAGCTACGTCCGGGTGACACCGGTGGCGTTGAGCCGGATCAAGGCGAGGCTGCAGCGCAGTGGGCGGCTGGCCTGAGGTTCGCTCCCGTCAGGACCTCTTCGAGGCCGGCGCCGGGCAGTCCGCCCCGGCCCTACAGCCGCCGCTCCATGAAACGCCACACGCCCAGCAGGCGCTGCGGCGCCTCGCTGCCCGGGTATGCCGGGCAATCCGTGAAACCGGCGGCCGCATAGAGCCGGTGCGCCGCCTGCATGAACGGCGCCGAGTCCAGCACCGCCTTCTCGCAGCCAAACGCGCAGGCATCGTCGATCAGCCGCTGCAGCATCGCCTCGCCCAAACGTCGGCCGCGGTGTGACGGCCGCACGTAGATCCGCTTGAGCTCCGCCACGCCCGGGGCAATCTGCCGCAGGCCGCACATGCCAGCCAAGGCACCGCCCAACTCGACCAGATAGAACGCGCCGTCCGGCGGGCGCTTGCTGCACATCGAGTCGAAGCTCGCCGCCACATAACGCTCGACAGAAGCCACCGACGGCGCATCAGCCGCCTTTTCGTAGTCGGCGATCCCTTGGGTGACCCAGACCATGTACTCGACCGTGAGCCGAAACAGCGCATCCCGGTCCACACTCAAGTCCACCAGGCGAAACAGAGGCTGGGCCACGGTCGTGCCCATGCGGTTGCGGTCGGGTGTCGGGGTCATGGGTCGCGGGGCGGTTGGTCAAGTGTCGTCGCGTCGGCGTGCAACTGGCGCAGCGCCAGCAGTTGCATCAAGGCCGGGGCGAGTCTGGCCCCTGCCGGGTTGGCCTGGGCAGTTGCCACTTCCGGGCCCAGCGCGCGCAGACGCTGGGACAACGCGCGCAGCCCGTCGGCGTCGAGCCGCTGGGCGAGTGCCGTCGTATCGGCGGGCCAGGCCCGCGGCAACCCCGCGAGGCCATGGTGCAGCAGCGTGGCCAGGTGCTGACGCAGCGATTCCAGGTGTCGTGCGCACGGATCGTCGCCGCCCAGTTGAGCGATGCCCAGCGGCAAGCCCCGCAACGCGCCTGCGGCGCCGGCGAAGTCGGGCACGACCACGCCATCACAGCCAATGGCCCATGGGTCCAGGCTGGGCACGCCGTGGTGCCAGCTCAAGACGCCCGCCACGTGTCGCAGGTCACCGTGCCGTCCCGTCCCCGCCGCGGCGATGGCGTCCAGCGCATGGGGCGTGTGCCGTTCGTGGACGCGCTGCAGCAACAACGGCTCGCCCTGGGCATCGCGAAGGACCATCACCACGCATTGCGAGTTCGCGTCGTAGACGGGCTCGTCCACCTCGGTCGGGCTGAAGACGACGAAGCGCCGCGCCGCGTGCCGGGGCTGCAGCGCCGCGTTCGGGTGCGCCATCTGTTCAGCGCGCAAGGCGGCCACGCTGTCGAAACGCACCGGGCTGCCAAGCTGGGCCCAGTCCGCCGATTGGGGCAGCACACTGTTCTGCGAGCTGCGTGCACGCGCCAGCCGAACGCTGCCATCTGGCCGGCGCGCCGCCTGCTGGGCCAGCAATTGGCCTTGCGCCAGTGCTTCGAGGCGAACGCCCGGTGCCAGCCGCTCGGCGGCGCGCAACGTCGCTTCGTCGGCCGCGCGCGCCTCGGGCACCTGCCAGTCGTGCGTGATCACCAGGCGTGTGCCGGTGTCGATGTCGGCCATCACCAGCGTGGTGCGCCGGCCTTCGCCGTCGCGCTGCGTGCGCGCGCCCAGGCACATCAGGCGCAGCCGATCCAGTGCAGTCTCGCCCGATTGGCCGATGCCGAGCACGGCCCCTCCACTGCCGGGCAGCCCGCCGGCCGTCAGGCGCAGCGTCAGCTCGGCCAGCAGGTCCACGCCTTGCACCGCGTCGTACAAGGCGCTTCGTTTCGCATAGGCCTCGCACCAGGCCTCCAGGTCGGCGACCACCAGCGAAATCCAGGCAGCATCGGCCGCGGCGAGGCGTGCCGATGACAGCGGCTGCATCAACGCCGCACCGCCGCGCGCCACCCCATGGCGGACGACCGCTTCGACAAGTTGATCGAATGGCGCCCGGTCGATGGCGTGGCGCTGCCCCGGTGCGCCCAGCCGAACGGTGAGCTGGGCAGCGGCCGAGTCTTGTTCGTCGGCCGCACGGAACGCCCAGACGCCGAGCGCCACGTGTTCGCAGGCCGATGCCCGCAAGCAGTCGCAACGTGCTGTCTCGAGCGCAGCGCCACCCCAATAGCGCACCGTGGCGCTGGGCAGCCGTGCGGTGTCGCAGGGCTCGCCGCCGACGCGCCGACGCACCTCGATGCTGACGCCGGCATCGCGCTGCGAGCGGGCTTCGATCAGCAGCGAGGCCGGGATGAGCCGCGCCAGCGCGTCGTCGCCGGCATTCGCCACCGGAGCCACGACCGGCGCCGGCTCGGCAGCGTCCGCGGTGACCGATTCGCGGTAGGCCAACGCCACGATCACCCGGTGGCGGCAGACGCCAGCCGCGCCGCAGCTGCAGCGTACGTTCTGGATCACCACGCCCGGCGGCCAGCGGCACGAGACGCCGTCGTCGAACGCCGCCTCGATCTCGCCAGCGGTATCCACCAACAACTTCGGTCGATAGCCGCCGGCCAGCTCGCGCACCGCACGCTTGACGATGCCGGCATTGGCGGCATGCGACAGCGCTTCCGGCGACAGCAGCAGCAGGTCGGCGCGAACAGCGCTCACTTCAGCTTCTCCGCCAACCACGTTGCCAGTTGGCCCGGTGTCATCGCACCCACATGCGCACCGGCCTCCACCAGTTTGCCGGCCAGTTCCTTGTCGTAGACCGGGTCGGCCCGCTCATCGAGCGCTGCCAGCCCGAGCACGATGCTGCCCTGCGCGACCAGCGCACGCACATGCCCGATCAGCACATGCTCGGACATGCCTTCATAGAAATCGCTGACGATGACGACGATGGCACGCCGCGGCACGCTGATGTGCTCGGCGGCGTAGCCCACGGCTTTGCCGATGCAGGTGCCTCCGCCAAGCTGCACGCCCATCAGCACCTCGACCGGGTCGTTGACGCTCTCGCTCAGGTCGACCACCTCGGTGTCGAAGGCGATCAGGTGGGTCTTGATGCCCGGCAGGCCCCACAGGCACGCGGCGGTCACGGCCGAGTGGATGACCGAGTTCAGCATGCTGCCGCTCTGGTCGACCAGCAGGAACACCTGCCAGGGCTCCAGCACACGGCGCGTGTTGACATGGAACAGCGGTTTCTGGATCACCAGCCGTCGGCGCTGCGGGTCATAGTGGCGCAGGTTTCGCTTGAGCGTTTCTCGCGCTGCAAACTGGTTCGCCGATCCCTGCAGGCTCAGCTGTTGCGGCTTGCGTGCCCCGGTGAACGCGCGCTGCACCTGTTTCGCGAGTTTCTCGATCAGCTCGTGCACCACCTTCTCGACCAGCTTGCGCGCCATCGCCAGTACCTGCGGGTTCATCAAGTGCTTGGTGCGCATCACGGCCTGCAGCAACGCGGGGTTCGGTGTCGCGCGTTCGAGCACGTCGAGATTGGTCACCACCTCGTCGATGCCGTAGCGTTCGATGGCGTCGCGCTCCAGCCGCTCGATCGTCTCCTTCGGGAACAGCTCGTGGATCTGGTTGATCCACTCCGGCACGGTGATGGGCGATGGGCCGATGCCGCCATGACGGTCCAGCACGTCATCGGGACTGCGGTTTCCCTGCGAGCTGTCGTCGCGCCCATAGAGCCACGCCAGCGCACGGTCCATGCCACCGGCCGTGCCGCCGCACGCCCCCAGGCTGGCGCTGCCGGCCTCGCCGAGCAGCAGGCGCCAGCGCTCGGCAGCGTCGAGTTCAGGCAGCGGCTTCCTCATGGCGCCGCACCCGGCAACAAGCCGATTTCGCGCGCCCACGCCAAAGCCTGGGCTTCGACGCGGCGGGTGTCGAGCAAGGCTTCGGCCCCCTCGCGCAAACTCAGCAGACGCTGTTGCTGACCCGCATGCAAGCCCAGCAGCTTGGCGACATGGGCAGCCAGTGCGCCGCGCTCCCGGGGCGGAAACCAGCCGATCGCGGCACGCAGTGCCGGCAACGCGACGAGAAAGTCCTCGACCCCCATGCCGTCGAGCGCGGCGTGGATCGCCCGCACGATGCCGTCGGTCTCGGTGGCCAGTGCGCGGGCACACGAGAACAAGCCATAGAGAAAGTCGCCCAGCGCGTCGCGCGGCGGCATCGCGCGTGTCAGCGCAATCACCTCGTCACGCGCGGCCTGCGCGTCGCCGCCAGCCAGCGCACCGTGTTGGCAAGCCACGCCGAGCACCGCGCCGCGCAAGGCCGGCGGCTTCGAGCCCGCGTGGGCCAGGCGTGCCAATGTCTGGCCCACGAAAGCGGCGTCCAGTGCCGGCAGGCTCAGACGCAGCAGGGTATCGAACACCGCCGCAGCGCCCACGTCGGCTGCCATCTGCTGTGGGCTGCCGGCGCCGTCACGGCCTTCGAGCAGCCACAACAAGCGCTCAGCCATCAATGCCAGCGTGCCTTCGAGCAGCTCGCGCGGATCTTCGCCCCAGAAGCCGGCCTGCACCACGCCGGCCAGCAGTTGCGCGGCCTGCGCCAGGGCACCGTGGTCGTGGCTTTCGGTGATGCCATCGCGCAACTGGCCGACCAGGTCGCGCCCCATGTCGAACAGCCCGGCTCGGATGGCCTGCATCAGGCATTGCGCCAACTGGGCAGCATCGCCATGCGCGTCGGCCACCTGGCGCAGCAGGCACTGCCGCGCGGCCGATTCGAGCGTCGCGCCGTGCACCGCCGCTTCGATCAGGTCCGGGTACCAGCGTTCGTTCTGGTGCAGTCGCCAGTGCTCTTCGAAGTTGAGTTCACGCGCCAGGCCACGCGCGGCCTTCGGCGCCTTGGTTTCGACCAGTTGCACGCCGCTCACCTGCAGGCAGTGCAGTTGCCAAAGCACATGGGCCCGCGGCGCGTCCTCGCCCCGGCGACGGTCGAGCATCAATTTGCGCGGATCGCGGCCGATTTCCAGCGCTTGCTCGGCCATGCGCTGGCGCACGTCGTGCAGCAACGGCGGCAGCGGCGTGTCGCCATGCAGGCGGCCGGCGCCGTCGCCTGTCAGGGCGAGCAGCGCTTCGCGCAGCACCGGGTGGTGATGGGCGTGCAGCCGCCGCGCGCCGCTCCAGGGGGCGGGTGTCTCCAGCGCCTCCTTGACGACGGCAGACTGCAACGCATCGAGCAAGTCGACGCGCAGCGGCGCAGCGTGACCACGCAAGCCTGCCAACGCAGTGCCGGTGCGCTCGAAGGCCATCAGGTCCGCGGTCGACAGCGCCACCTGTGCCCGGCGCAGGCGCGACACCACCTTCGCGACGGCACGGTCACCCGCGACGCCCACACCGTGCTGCCAAACCCACTGGTAGTACATCGGCGAGGGCATGCCGGCGGCGTAGCCACCGAGCGCGTCGACCTGGCGGTATTCGAACGGCACCAGGTAACAACCGGCGGCCCGCTCGTTCAGCGGTTGCGGCACATCGGGTTCGGCGGCCGCAGTCGGCGCGCCGCCTGCAACGATCACGCGCTCCAACGCTGGCTTGTGCCAGCCACCGCAAACGACCAATACCCGCTCGAAATTCGATGAGGCCCAGACCAGCCATTGCGACATGTGTTGCTCACGCGCCTGGTCCTGTTCGGTGCCGGGGTCGTCGCCGCGCAGCTCGGCAAAGTAGAGTTCGAGGCGCTGCGCCAGGTCGGCTTGGGCCTCGGCAGGAACCGACTCGAACAGGTGGTCCCACAGCGCGTCGTCGCTGTCGCAGGCGAAGCGGCGGCACAGCCGATCGACCACCTGGCCGTAGCGAGAGCGTGTGCTGATCTGCCCCGCCGTCCGGCGCTGCGCATCGGGCAGCGTGCGGTAGCGCCAGTGCGGCAGGTCCATGAAGCGCAGCACAGCGCCGATGGCGTGGCCTTCGCGCAGCGCCACCCACTCTGGCGAGTAGTCGAGCAGCGGGAACCAGCATTGGGCCGCCTGGTCCGCCTCGTTGGCGTAGCTGTACAGCGCCAGCGGCAACTGGTGGTCGAGCAGCAGCTCGCCGATGCGCGGGTTGAAATCGCTCGGCCCTTCGATCAGGATGGCCTGCGGTCGATCTTGCGCGATCGCGTGCGCCACCAGCCGGGCGCAAGCCGGGCTGTGGTGGCGCACGCCGATGACGCGGACGGTGCTCACGAACGGCGGTTACTCAGGCAGCAAGTGGCGCGCCGCGTGGAACGCCTGCCAATGCTCGCCCTTGCGGCGGCTGGCGCGTTGCTCGATGTAGCGGCGGATCTTCTTCAGATCTTCAGGGTTGTCCTTGGCCGCCGCACCCGCGAGTGCCTCGACGATGTCGCCGGGCTGGCCCGCATCGCCGCGCAGGTAGTGCCCCCGCAGCGCCACCGCATGCGCCACGCTGACGGCCTCGGCCGTGCTGACGACGGTCGACAGCCGTTCGCCGGCGTTGCCGTCCTTGTCGAGCCCCGTGCGCAGCTCGCGGAAGGTGGTGACCAGCACCTCCAGCACGTCGTCTTGCGGCGTCACGGCCAGTTGATCCTGCGCGAGCAGCCGTGCCAGCTCTGAACGCACCAGCGCCAGCTCCTCGTCGTAGTCGGCGATCGGGAACACCGTCTCGAACGAGAAGCGGCGCTTCAACGCCGCCGACATCTCGTTGACGCCGCGGTCGCGGGTGTTGGCGGTGGCGATCAGGTTGAAGCCGGGCACCGCGAACACCGCGTTGTCTTCGGCCAGCTCCGGCACCATCAGCAAGCGCTCGGAAAGGATCGACAACAAGCCGTCCTGCACCTCGGGCGGGCAGCGCGTGATCTCTTCGAAGCGCACGATCCGGCCTTCTCGCAGCGCGCGGTACAGCGGCGAAGGCACCAGCGCGCGGTGGCTCGGGCCTTCGTTGAGCAGCAGCGCATAGTTCCAGCCGTACTTGATCTGGTCTTCGGTGGTCGCGGCACTGCCCTGGATCGTCAAGGTGCTGGTGCCGCACACGGCGGCCGCGAGCAGCTCGGACAGCAGGCTCTTCGCCGTACCCGGCTCGCCGACGAGCAGCAATGCGCGGTTCGACGCCAGCGTGACCATCGCCCGCTCGACCAGGCTCGGCGCGCAGACGATCTTGCGGCGGATGCCCGGGCCACCGCCGATGAACTGCATCACCGCCTTCATCGACAACCGCCAGCCCGGCGGCACCGGCCCCTTGTCGCTCTTGGCGAGCTGGGCCAGCTCGTCTGCATACAGCTGCTCGGCGGGTGGCCGCTGGATGCGCGCCGTCGTCTTCTTCGCGGTCATGGCGGGGCTACTCCTTCAGCGGTGCGAGCAAATCGGCGTCGCGCAGCACTTCGCTGGCAGCGATCGGGTCCAGGCGCTCGAAATTGGCATGGCCCTGGCTGTCCCAGGTGCCGGTGTGCCGCAGCACGATCTTCGGAATGCGCTGCTTCGGCTCATAGCTGATGTCGCCAACGATCGTGCCGGGGTCGAGCTCGAGATCGACCTGCAGGCCGTCGGCGACACGCTTGCTGAACCAGCCGACCCAGCCGGCGTCTTGCGCCTCGCCTCGCTCCCAGCCCCGGTTGATCAGGCCCATCACGCTGCCGGTGGCCACGGTCTTGTGCTCGAAGCGCTTGATCTCGCTGCTCTTCAGCTCGTCGGGCGTCAGCGTGTAAGTCTCTCGGCCCAGTTGCTTGAACGGCTGCAAGATCTCGTAGTCGGCGAAGATCTGCCCGAAGGCTGCCTGCATCGCCGGCGGCATCTCGAGCACGTGGACGATGCCGACGCTCGCGCCGTCCGGCAACTCGGTCTGCGAGTCTTCGGCGTCGGCCAACGTCCAGTCTTCGGCGATGCGAAAGCCGCTCGCCAGTGTCCCATTGGCGTCGTACACGCCCCAGACCAGGCGCGCCGCCAGGTGACGCGTCAGCGGGTGTTCGAGGAAGAACAGTCTGAAGTCCGTGGCCGTCCAGCGGCGGCGCTCGGTCATGCTCATTTCCAGCCGCGTCACCTGCAGGCTGGCGATGGCCTTGGCGTCCTTCTTCAGTTGCTTGAAGCGATCGGTCGCAGCTTCGGCCAGCGCCGCGTCGTCGCTCTTGATCGGCTTGGGCAGGTCCTTCAGGCGCACGCCCTGAGCGTCCTTCACGAAGGGCTTCAAGGTCTCGTCGAACCCGACGAAGAATTGGCGCGGCCCGAAATCCAGCGCCAGCGTGCCCTGCTCGTCCAGGCCCAGGTCGGGCACCAGCCGGTCGGCCAGCTCGGCCGCCGTGAACCCGCGGGCTTCGGCCACGGCGGCGATCTTTTCCTTGGCGCGGTCTTGCAGCGCCTTGAACTTCACCTTGCCGGCGATGCCGTTCAGGTGCATCAGCGCCACATCGCTGCCGATGGCGGCCAGCAGGTCCAGCCCGGTCACCGCACGCTGGTGCGCCGATTCGCCCGGCCATTCGCGGATGCGGGGTGCCAGCCGCCGCGCCGTTTCATCGTCGCCCAGCAGGCCCAGCGCCGCAAAAGCCCATGAATCCTTGCTCGGCGCCGCGGCGGTCATCCAGGCTTCGAACAGATCCCATGCGAACTCGGCCAGCGAAGCCGGCGTGCATGCCTCCTTGACGATGGCCAGGCCCGGGTACGGCGCCTCGAGCTTGCTGATCGCCAGCATCGTGCCGATGTGCTCCATCGCGCTCACCGGCAGCGCTTCGCCGCTGTCGCGCAGCACCGGGCGGCGGAACGACGGCGCGACGAAGAACATCGGCAGCTTGGGCATGCGGCTTGGCAGCACGAGCAACGGGTCGGCATCCAGCAAAGCCTGCAGGGCCTGCGTCATCTCCTCGCCGTAGGAGGCCGCCACCTCGCGGGCCTGCTGCTCGCAGCCGTTGGTCGCCAGCCAGCGCACGCCGAACTGCGCGTTGTCGCGCTGGGTCTTGTCCTTGCCGAAGGCCAGCGGCAGCGCCGCGGTCAGCGCCGTCACGGCATGCGCGCGCAGCCAGGCCATCGCGGGGGCCTTGGCTTTCTTCAGGTTGCGAAACCCATGCAACGCCACCGGCACGAGCTGGGCACTGTCGATCTGCAACGCGATGGCCAGGCCGGCCTCCGCATTCGACTGCGCGAAGTTCACCAGCCCGGGTATCGCCGCCTCGCCGTGCCGGGCCAGGATGGCCGAGATCGGCGATTCGAGGTCGCTGTAGCTGTACCAGTACTTGCCGGGGTAGCTGTTCCACAGCGCCAGCCCGGCGGCATCCGGAAAGATCAGCACGATCTCGGGCGACTCGCCGTAGTAGTACGACTTGCTGAGCTTGATGTCGTCGGCCTGCAGCGGCTGGCCGGCCATCACGCGGGCCTGGCCGGCCGGCGTGATCTGCATTTCGGTCATCGCATGTTCGGTCGGGTTCGCGGCGCGCTGCAAACGCCAGGGGCTGAACTTGTAGGCAGCGTGCTTCGCCTTCGTCTCGGCCGACCACTCGATGCGGTCTGGCGTGGCGCGCGCCAGCACGGCCATCGTCGGCAGCTCGGCGGCACGCGCCTTGCGCAACCAGGGCGGCTCGCGCAGCAACGGCGGCAGTTGGTCGGCCGTCGCCTCGGCCGTCTGCAGCGAAGCCAGCAACGCCTCGAAGCGCTCGCGCTCACCGGCACCGAGCGCGTGCAGCGCCAGCGCCAACGCTGCGGGCTCGCGCAGGGCCAGGCGCACGGCCCAGCCTTCGGCCATGCGCGAGCGCGACGACAACGCGTGTTCGATCACCGTCTTCAGCACCGCCGCGGGGTAGCGCTCGGCGAGTTTCTCCAGCGCCGGGCGGACCTCCTTGCGCTCGATCAGCTCGACCAGCAACCCGACGACCTGCGGCGTGCGCAGCCGCGCAATCAGCGCCACGAACTTCTCGCTGTTGTCGCGGTCGCTCGAACGACGCAGCAGATCGGCCAGCAGCTCGAAGGCGCCGGCGTCGTGCAGGCGCAGCTGCAGCAGCACCGCGCTTTCGTGCGTGTAGTGGTACGGCTCGCTCTTCTTCAGGTACTGGCGCATCGCCTCGGCCGGTGCCACCGCGTTGCGCAGGTACAGCTGGTCGAGCGACAAGTCATCGGCCATGCTCGCCACCACCCAATCGCTGCGGTGCGGGCAGAGCTCGGCGCGCAGCAGCCGATCCAGCGGCGTGGAGCCAGCCTGCCGGTCCAGCAGAGCGATGACCATGTCGTGGTCGGCTTCGTTGCAGCCGGCGATCTCGCGGCGCAGCGCCTCGAATTGCGACGAGAGCACCCGGCTGAGGTAGTTCAGCGCACCCTGCACGCCACGCGCCATGTCGAGCGCTACCTCGACGATGAACGGCAGGCCATGCAGCGCCACGCCGACGTGCGTCACCCACACGAGGCCGTAGCTGCGGTAGTAGTGGCCGTAGGGGCCGAACTGGCTCGCGGCGTCGAACGCGACCTGCGCGCACAGGCTCTGGGCACACAGCTCCTGCCAGAACGCCGGGTCGGCGCGCTTCAGCGATTCGGGCTGGATCATCTCGGCCAGCGTCCTGGCGTCCCAGGCTGTCCAGCGGGCGTTCATCGCCTGCGCCAGCTCGGCGAACTGGCGGGCCTGGAAGCCATGCCGATCGCTGTCGATCTTGACGGTTTGCTTCAACAGGGCGTGGCCATCGATCAGCGGGGGCACATGGATGCCTCGCACGACTGGCAGCGCGCTGCGCAAGGTCTCGGTCCATTCGAAGCCGCCGGTCGGCCAATCGATCGGCACGGCCGCGTCGCTCACAGCGGGGCCTGCGGCCGGCGAAGACGATGCAGCCGCCAGCGCGGCGGGAGCCGGCGTAGTCGCGGGCTGCGGTGCCACCGCCGCTTTCGCCACCTTCGCCACAGCAGAGGGAGCCGGCGCCGCCGCCGGCAGCGTGGCCCCTTCGGCCGCCCCGACCTCGCTGTAGCCCTTGCCGGTCTTTTCCTTGACCAGCGAGTCCAGCTCCTTGCGCGCCGCGGCATCGCTGGCGAATGTCTTGGTCTTGGCCT
Source organism: Ideonella sp. (assembly GCF_036277275.1). Taxonomy (GTDB): domain Bacteria; phylum Pseudomonadota; class Gammaproteobacteria; order Burkholderiales; family Burkholderiaceae_C; genus Ideonella. The sequence goes on from NZ_DASUNH010000149.1 coordinate 13,751, forward strand.
GGCCGTTGGTGCCGATGCGGCCGAAGCGCACCGTCACATCGCAACCGGCCTGCTCGACTTCCCAGAACTTGTTCGAAGCCCCCTCGATCAGCTCGAATCGCCGCATTCCCTGCCCCTCCCGATGTTGGTGCGATCTGCGGTCGACTATATCGGCGCCCAGGTGAGGGTTCGGCCAGGGTTGCCGTTAGGTCGCAGTCGCGTCGGCACAGACGCAACGTCGATGGCGCCGGCGCTGCCAGACGCACTTTGACCATCGCGGCACCGGGTGCTTTCGTCGCCAACGGCCATGCGCCGGCTACCATTCAAATGCGCATGCTTCTCATTCCAATACAACCACTTCGGCCGAGCTCCAGGGAGTCTTCCTTTGTCGACACATCCTTTGGCGGTGGTGTTCATCACCCACCGCCCCCAACTCAAACGCACTGCGCAACGTATCGTCGGCTGCGCGCAGCGTGCCGATGACCTGCTGCACGACGCCTACCTCAAGGCCACGGCGTACCCACGGGCGCCCCTGAATGAACCGGTGTCGTACTGCCATCGCATCGTGCGCAACCTCGCGATCGACGAGCACCGCCGGTCCGCGCTCGAAGGCAACCTGTTCGAAGAAACCTGCGAGGGCTTCGACGACGTGGGCTGCCCTTGCGCATCGCCCGAGCGCCAGGCCATGGGCCGGCAGCACCTGGCCTTGCTGAGCCAGGCACTGGCGGGCATGCCGGAGCGCCCTCGCCTCGCGTTCGAGCTGTACCAACTGGAAGGCCTGACGCTGCGCGAAGTGGCGGCGAGGCTGGACTTGTCGCTCTCCACCGCCCACGCACTGCTGCGCCAGGCGATGGACTGCTGCCGCGCCGCCTTGCCCACCGAGTGATGCGCGCCGGGCAGTGCATACGCACTGCCCTTCGAACGGGCGGCATGTCCGGCATGCTGCCGCTCAGGCCACCGGCGCCATCTCGTCCCGCCGGGCATCCACCTGATGTGCGCTGCCGCTTCGCCAGCCGGCAATCGGGTTCTCCAGCGGATCTGCGAACGTCAGGCCCGACGCAGGGTCTGCCAGGTTCAGCATGTGGGTGTTGTTGCGCAGTTGCAGCCTGTTCAGGCATGAATGCGCGAACGTCGGCTGGAACAGGTCGAAGCGCTCGAACTTGGCCGCGAACTCCGGATGTTCGCGCTGATAGGACTTCGCGCATTCGGCCACCAGCGACCAGAACTCGTGATGGCCCATGCACTCGGCGTCGACCAGCACTTGCTGCAGGTGACGGAAGTAGCCGTCGAACACATCGATGAACAGGAACAGCAGCTTGAACTCGTCCGGCATCTCGATCGCGATGCGCGCGGTGCGTTCGGTCAGGTGCTCGCCTGCGTTGAACACCGCGCACTCCTCGGCGATGTCCTTCATCAGAGCGCGCACCGGCACATGGCCCTCCATCACGAGGATCAGATTCTCGCCGTGCGGCATGAAGACCAGGTCATGCGCGTAGAAACAATGCAGCATCGGCGACAAGAAGGTGCGCAGGTAACGTCGCACCCAGGTGGTGGCGTCCAACCCCGAGCGCTGGATCAAGTGCGCCAGCATCGATTCGCCCTGCGCGTCGACGTGCAGCAGCGCCGTCATCGACATCAGCTTCTGCCCCGGCTTCAGCAGCGGCAGCGGGCTTTCGCGCCAAAGCGCCGAGAACATCTTGCGGTACGCGCTGTCCTTGTCGACCGCCGCTTCGATGTAGCGGTTGCGGTAGCCGAGCGATGCCACTTCGCGCAGCACCATGAAGCCGTAGGCCTGCAGCGTCCCGTCGCCTTGCACCACCGAGTGCACCCATTCGTTGATCGCCGGCGTGCCCGACATGTAGTACGGCGACAGCCCGCGCATGAAGCCCATGTTGAGGATGGACAACGAGGTCTTCACATAGCGCTTGGTCGGCTGGCTGATGTTGAAGAAAGTGCGGATGGACTGTTGCGCCTGGTACTCGTCCTCGCTGGCGCCCAGGAACACGATGTTCCGGTTGGCCACGTCGGCCGCGAAACCCATTGCCAGCTTGTTGGCCCATTGCCAGGGGTGTGCCGGCATCAGCCAATAGTCTTCGGCGTTCAAGTCCATGGCCCGCAGCCTGGCGTGGAACTGCGCCAGCAACTCCGGCCCCAGCTCCTCAATCAGCAACTGCTCGTGGCTCAGGCCTGAAATTGAATTGAACTCGGCATGCGTGCGGCGCACGGCCAGCCACACCACGGCAAACCGCGCCCCGGCTTCGGGCGTGTAGGCCACGTAGTCTCGCGCGTCGAAGCCGATGCGGCCGTTGTTGGCCACGAAGCCGGGGTGGCCTTCACTCATCGCTGCCTCCACCGCCTGGAAATCGGCATCGACCAGCATCGCGCTCGACCGCTCGCCCGTTCCGAGCTTGTAGGCCGCGCCATACAGCGTGCTGCTGATCTCCTCCAGGTAGATCGGCAGCAGCTCCGGCTTCAGGCCCAGCGTCTGCTTGAACTCGATGATGAAGGCGAGCGCGTCCAACGCCGCAGCTTGCCCGTCCAGCGTCTTCGCAACGGACATCGGGTCGACATGCCAGTGCCGCAGCGGCATGTGCTGAGCATCGAATTCATAGACGGCAAGCCCGTCGGGCGACACCAGGCGGTGGCGCTGCCAGCCTTGGCGCGAGGCTGGGCCCAAGGTCTCGGGAACCAGCACTTGCTCATGCGAAAACTCGGCGATCGCCTTGCGGACGAGGTGGCGGTTGGCTTGGTGCCAGACCTCCGGGGCCAGGTGCGCGGCGGTAGGGGTCGTGTCGGTTTGGCGGGTCATGTCGCGGAGTCCTCGGTCAATGGTTGTTCGAGCGGTTGTTCAAGAAGCAGGGAATCGAATCGGGAGTCCAGCGCCATCGCGCGCCGGAACTGTTCGCGGGTGCAGCTCGACAGCAGCGCCGTCTTGTGCGGCAGGGTCAGCGGGGCATGCACCTCGAAGCCCATCGCGGCATTCAGCGCATGCACCTTGTGGTTGCGGATGTCGGGCTCCACCACCACCCGGCAGGCACCCAGGTGCTCGAAGATGAAGCACATCAGCGTACGGAACACGTGCCGGGTGTAGCCGGGGATGGGCCCGGCACCGGCATGCGCGGGCCCGACGAAGAAGTGCATGCCGACATCACCCGGCCGCACCTCGAAGTGCGCGCCGAGCACGTCGTGCGCCGGGTCATAGCACTCCAGCACGAAGGCGCTGCGATCCTCGATCTCGCCAACGCCCGCCAATGCATGGCCGGAGCCGACAAGCTCGGCATACGTCGCCTCGACCTGGGCCAACGTGTGTTGCTGCATGCCCCAGAAGGTGGCCCGCGGTTGGGTGAACCAATCGTGAAGCCAAGGAGCGTCGGACGCCGGCCGCAGCGCGCGCAGCCGTGTGATCCCGGCCTCACGCGGCCGCCAGCCGCCCGGCGGGATGGTGTAGTCAATTTTTACGTTAGGCATGCTGGGCCCGTTGCTCCGGCAACGGTGATGTGGTGGTCTCGACGGCGACGGCGACGGCGACGGGGTCGCGGGGCGTCAGCGCCCATGGGCAAAGCAAGGCCGTGACCAACCACCCCAGCGCCGCCACGGCGAAGGTCAGCGGCACGCCCATCACCTCGACCAGCCAGCCGGCGGCCAAGGATGCGAGCAACACACCCAGGTTCTGGAAGAAGTTCGCCAGCGCGTAGTCGGTGGCATAAGCGTCCGGCGTGCTGAGCTTGAACACGCTGGTCTCCAGCTTCACGATGCCCTGGAACAAGGCCCAGCCGAAAAGGCAGCGCCCCAGCAACAGTAGCGGCACCGACGGTGCGGCCTGCAGCAGCAAGCCCGCACCACCGATCAACAGGTTGGACAGCAGCGCATCGCGCGGCTGGCGGCCGTTGCGCCGCGCCCGGTGGTTCATGCCCAGCCCCAGCAGCGCCATCGCCGCCGGCACTGCATAAGCCAAGCCCGCCCCCACCTGGTTTGCCGAGCCGGTCAGGTCTTGCCAATGGCCGGTGAAGAAGGGGCCGACCAGGTAGGCGCTGAAGTCGAACACCAGCATCAACACGGCCAGACGCCAGATGGCCGGGCTGGCCTTGCGGTGAGGCGGCCGATTCGAGTTGTCGACCACCCGGACGGCACGGCGGCTGACCAATAGCCACGCGCACACCGCCATCTGCAGGAAGTCGCCCGCCGCCATGAACACCAGGCAGCCGGTAGCCCCCCAGCCCTGCAGCAACCCACCGCCGACCGCCGCACCGGTAATGCCCACCAGGTGGACTACCACCGACAACACGCCCACCGTACCCGCGTGCTGCTCTGTCGATTGCAGGCGCAGCAGATACGGGTACATCAGCAGGTAGCTGCTCTTGCAGACGAACATCGCCATCGACAGCGCCCAGTACTGCCACAGCTGCGCGGCCTGGGTCGACATCAGGCACAACACGCCGGCAGCGGCCTGCGTCCACACCAGCAGGTGCAGCGTTTCCACTCGGCGCGCCACGCGCGCCCACAGCGGAAAGGCCACCATCACCGCCAGCGAAATACAGGCGACATAGGCACCGGTGTGGAATTCGCTGAGCACGCCGTAACGCTGGGCAAAGAACTGCGGGTAGAAAGCGATCAGCACCGCGTCGCTGAAGCAGGCCAGCGCCGACATCGCGACGACGCTGTTGCGCAGGATCGGCGTCACACCAGCACCTCGCCGATGGCGGTGGGCTCTTCGCGCACGTGCTGCAACGGCCCGCCGAGCGGCGGCTCGAAGTGCTGCAGCGCAATTCGCTCTTCGACCGGGTAGTGGTCGACACCCGTCAGCTCTTTCACCAGCGCGGCGTTGCGCAGGCAACTCATGCCCAGGTCGGGGCTGGTCAAGCCCAGCGCGTGAAAGCCGGCGTTCTGCACGAACACCTCGCGGCCGGTGACGTCCACGCTGTGATTCGGTGCCTGGTCGTAGCGGTCTCGCTCGTCCAGCCGAAGCCGATGGCGCAGGCCGTCGATGAAGACCGGCACACGATGGGCATAGCCCGTCGCGAAGATCAGCCCGTCGGTGTGGTGCAGGTAGTGGCGTTGCAGCTCGGTGTGCCTGAAACGCAGCTCGTACTCCGCACTCTCGGGCTCGAACTGACAAGCCAGCAACTCGCACCCTGGCAGCAGGAAAGTGCGCAGGTTCGCGCCCTGGGCCCGCTCGTCCAGCAGGTCATAGATGGCGTTGATCAGCTGCGCATTGATGCCATGGGTGATCGGCCGCTGGTCCTGCAGCAGCCGCTGCCGCGTCGCCGCCGGCAGACGCTGGAAGTGCTGCGCATAGTCCGGCGAGCTCAGCTCGAGCGTCAGCTTCGCATACTCCATCGGAAAGAAGCGCGGCGACCGGGTGATCCACTGCAGCGTGTAGCCATGCTGCGTTTGTTCGCGCAGCAGGTCGTGCACGATCTCCGCCCCACTCTGCCCGCTGCCCACCACCGTGATCGAACGCTTGGCCTGTAGGCGGCGCTTGTGCTGCAGGTAGGTGCCACCGTGGATCAGTGCCTGATGCGGTTCGCAGCAGGCCGGAAAGCTCGGCGCAGTCCCGATGCCCAACACCAGCTTGCGCGCACGGTGGACGAACGCCCCCTCGCGCCCGACACCGCTGACTTTGTAGAGCCCACTGGTCGCGTCGTGCTCGATCTGCCGTACCTCGCTGCCGAAGCGGGCCGACTTCAGCTGTGCGCAAGCCCACTGGCAATAGCGGTTGTACTCGCGCCTCGTGAGCGTGTACTGCTCGCGGATGAAGCGCCGGTACAGCCGCCCGTCTTGCTTGCAGTGATTGAGGTAGCTGAAGCGACTCGTCGGGTCGGCCAGCGTCACCAGGTCGGCGAGAAACGGGTTCTGCAGCGTGGCATCGGGCAGCATCAGGCCCGGGTGCCAGTTGAACTCAGGCTGGCGCTCTAGAAAGAGACAGCGGTACTGGGCCAGCGGCTCCAGCAGGCAGGCGAGCCCCAGGTTGAAGGGCCCGAGGCCGACGGCAATGACATCGTGGACAGGTTCGCTCTGCATGACGCTCCGGTGAAGGCTGTTTCACCAGAGATGACGAGTCAGCAGCGGATTTGTTCGGCAGCGCGGGCCAATCGCTGGGCCTGTTGCCTGCAGTTACGGCTCGGACGACACGCGGACACGGTGCCCGCCGCCGAGGCGGGCTCGGCGCTCAGGCTTGCCCGTCGCGCAAGGTGCGTTCGAGCTGCTCGGTCGAGCGCAGTTGGGCACCCGCGCGGCTCAGGTCGGCGTTGGCCTTCCCGGCAATTGCGCTGGCGGTCTGGCCGTCCGAAGGCCAGGTGCCGTGGGCGTCGTGTGCCACGACCACGTCGAACCCGCGTGCCAGGGCCGACCGGGCGGTGTTGCTGACGCAGAACTCACTCTGCAATCCGCACAAGACCAATTGCCTGGCCTGCAGCTCTTCGAGCATCTCCGACAGCTTGGTGTCGCCATCGAAGGCGCTCGACTCGCGCTTGGCCACGAACCGGTCGTCGTGTCGAGGTGCCAGCGCCTCGTGCAGCTCCCAGTGCGGCGTGCCCATCTCGAACACTTGTCCATCTTCGCAGTGCTGGATGAACACGATCGGCGTGCCGCCCGCACGGGCCGCGCGCACCAACCGTGCGGCGTTGTCGATCAGGCCTTCGGCCGAGTCGACAGGTGGGCAGCGCACGCCGTCGAAGGCGCCGCGCTGAAGGTCGATCACGAGAAGAGCGGTTTGGGTCATGAAAGCCTCGTGTAAAAGCCAGTGGACGAATCGTCACGCACCCGCGGACGACCGGGCGACCGACGCCTCGATCGACGGCCAGATGATCGCCTGCGCGACGATGACACTCGTGCCGTCGAAGGTGGCCGCCGGCGAGCCATACAGCTTGTAGCCCATCGCGATGGCCTCGCTGACGCGGCGGCAAAACGTCGCATCGTCGGGGCCGGTGAGCAGGCGGTAGGCAGGCAGGCCTTCAGGCGGCAACGTCGGTTCCATCGTGGTCATGTGCGGTGGTGAGCGAGGGCGCTAGGTGTTAGCAGGCCCTAGTGTGCATCGGTGCGCACCGGATCGGTCGCCTAACGCCTGGTTACCGAGTTGTCGCTCTGATTCGATCTTGGGGGTGCAGGGCGCATGCCCGCCGCCCTACGATCCCCGCGCCGGACACCCCGGCGTTGCATGTCCCTTCATCCCCCAAGGAGACTTCATGAACCTGAGCCGCCAATTCCTTGCTGCCATGCTGGTCGCAACCGCCTTCGCCGGCCCTGCCGCTGCAGGTACCTCTGCGCTGACCAAGGTGGGCGACCTGAGCGAGTCGACGCGTCCGCACGGCGTGCCGCTGGACTACGTCGTCACGCCCAACGGGCTGTTCCACCCCTCGTGTGTCGTGAAGGTCAACGACGATGAGCGCCTGGCCGCCAGCGGCGACGTCGTTCGCCGCGACGGCAGTGTGGCCAGCAAGGCTTCCGCCTGCACGCATCCTCGTTATGTGGCGCGTGACGGCGCGGTCGAGCGCATCGACCCCGACGCCCCGGCGCCCACGTTCGATGGCTGGATCGCCAGCAGCAACTCGAACGCCAACGTCACGCCGCCGGCCAAGAAGATGGTCGCCACCTTCGGCGTTCCCAGTGGCCCGACCACGAAGAGCGGGCAAGTGCTGTACTACTTCCCCGGGCTGGAAGACGGCACCGCCGTGCAGACGATCCTGCAGCCGGTGCTGGCGTGGAACGGCTTCGGCGATTCGCGGTGGACGATGACGAACTGGAACTGCTGCAAGAGCGGCAAGACCTGGCATGGTTCGACCATCGTGGTGAACACTGGCGACAAGATCAAGGGTTCGATGATCGGCAGCAACTGCGCCAACGGTGTCTGCAGCAAGTGGACGCTCAAGAGCGTGGACAGGACCACCGGCCAATCGACGACCTTCCTGACCGAGTCCTACGGCCAGGCCTTCGACTGGTACTTCGGCGGCGCGAAAGAAGCCTACGGCGTCGACCGCTGCAGCCACTACCCCGCCAACGGCAGCATCACCTTCTCGAACATCCACGTCTATGACCTGAATGGCGTCGAGACCACGCCGACGACCTGGAACACATTCAAGTCCACCAGCGCACCGGCCTGCAACTACGGCGTGAGCGTGACCAAGAACGTCACCAAGATCACGTTCAACACCAGCCCCTGATCGACACCACCCGAGGGTGTGAAGCGCCGGCAGGCCAGCCATGGCCGCCGGCGCTTTCTTCTTTGCGCCGGTGGAAGACGGGGCGTCAGGCCCAAGCCCTGGTTCGACATGTCCGGATTCGACCCTGCCAGTGCGTCGTTATAGATGCCGAGGCTGCGGTCGTCGCCCGGCGCAATACGTCACCTCAAGGAGATCGATCATGAGAAGCCGATTCCGCTTCCTGATGCTGGGCACGCTGTCGCTGGCGGCGACGCTGGCAGCAGGCACCGCCCGCGCCCAGTTCGCCGACGATTGGCAGCATGTGGCCACGGCGTGCACGCCGTCGAACCTGGCCGCGCTCAATCTCGTGCAGTTCGTCGTCCCCAACGGCTACATCCGGGCCAACAACCCGAACGCCGGCATCGTGCGCTACACCTGCAATGTGCTGGACTCGTTCGTCAGCGTGGTGCCCACCTGGAACGCCCTGACGCTGCAGTACCTGGACGCTGCCGGCGGCCGTGTGACCGCCACGCTGTACGCGAAGAGCAAGGCGACGGGCATCGCTGGAATGGTCGCGACCGTGACCGGCCCGGCGTCGGCCGTCGTCGCCAACGCGTCGGTGGCGGTGCCGGGATTGAACTTTGCCGCCAACGCCTACTACGTGGTCATCAGCATTTCGACGGCGGGGCCCAACCCGCCGCAGGCCCACATGGTGTCACTCCACCAGTGATCCGCGCATGGTGATTCAGGCCGACGCAGCACGTCCAAGCCGTCCATCGCGATGGTAGGAGACAAAGGATGCGGCTTCGGCCTCGTTCATGAGGCCCACCGACTGCGCCACGGCGGCGGCAAACTTGGCGTAGGCCCATGGCATCGCAGTGATGAACCGTCCGTCGACCACGACGTCGCTGCGCTCATGAACCACGCCGTCCCAGTGCGGCGCGATGAAGGCCACGACCTCGGCGGAGGTGAACTCCGCCGTGTAGTTGTGCGTCGCCCTCACGCCCTTGAGCAAGCCGGCGCTGGCCATCACCAGGCCGCCCGCGCAGATGCCTGCCATGACCGCGCCACGGTCGCATGCGGCACGCAAGGCGGCGGTCGCCCTGCCCGGCGGAATGATCGATCCAGGGTCGCCGCCGGGGATCAACACCGCGGCGACGTCAAGGCCCGATAGATCGTCATACGAGCCTGACGCCCGGATCACGCCGCCCATCGAGCTTGGATGGTCTTCACCGTCGGGCGTCAAGAACCACGGCTCCAGCGATTTCGCCAGCGTCTCGGCGGCCAGGGCCACTTCGAAAAAGATGCACCCCGGATAGAGAAGGACGGCGAATTTCCGGCGCATGGAAGGCTTCAGCAGGTCGAGCGCCAGCAAAGTCTACGGCGCACGCTGACCCTGCGCCAGGTAGCGCGCCAGCGCGAACTCGGTCCACCGGTCGGTGTTCGTTGCCTGAAAGCCCACGGCGACGATCTTGCCGTCGGGTTGCAGCGTGGCGCCAAAGGCCCCGCCGTTCAAGTCGCCGAACGAGGTGCGCACCTTGCCGCCAGCGCCGAAGGTCGAGTCGAGCGAGCCTTTCGGGTTCAACCGCGCGAGCAGGAAGTCGGAATCCGACGATTCGGTGTCGGCGATGCCGACCACGACGATCTTGCCGTCACCTTGCACGAGCACGCTGTTGGCGTACTGGCAGCAACTGCCGAAATCGACCTGCGCCCTGCCATCGCCACTGAACGATGGATCGAGCACGCCATTCGAGCCGTAGCGCGCGATGGCGAACTTCTGCGCGCCGAACGGCGAGCTGCCGAACCCGGCGGCGACGATCTTGCCGTCGGGCTGCAACGCGGCGGCGCGCGCCCGGTCGAAGTTGTGGCCGCCGGCATCGGTGCGCACTTTGCCAGCCGTGCCGAAGGTGGTGTCGATCGCGCCGTTGGGCAGGTAGCGCGCCAGGGCGAAGTCGTAGAAGTTGACCGGGTTCTTGGCCGAACCGACGGCGACGATCCTGCCGTCCGGCTGGACAAGGACAGCGAACGCATCGTCGTTGAAACCGTCGAAGTCGGTCGTGACCCGGCCCCCGGTGCCAAACGTTTCGTCCAGCATTCCGTCCGGGTGGTAGCGCGCCAGCGCAAAGTCGGTGTCGGAAGAATCGTCGCTGGAGAAATCGACGAACGAGGTGCCCGCCGCAACGATCTTGCCGTCGGGCTGCAAGGCCAGTGAAAAGGCGTAGCTGCCGTGGCCGAAATTCGTCGTCACGATGCCACCATTGCCAAAGCCGGCATCGAGCGACCCATCGGGGTTGTAGCGCGCCAACTCGAAGTTGCCGGCAAACACGAACAGCGAGAATGCGCCACCGGCGACCAGGATCTTGCCGTCCGGCTGCACGACGACCGCCGAAGGCACCGCCGCCAGGCCCGGGAAGTCCGTCGTCACCCGGCCCTTCACGCCGAACGTGGCGTCGAGTTTGCCGTTGGCGGTGTAGCGCGCCACGGCGAAGTCCTCGCTCGAATAGTCGTTGTTCACGTAGGTCTGGCCGACCGCCACGATCTTGCCGTCGGTTTGCAGCGCCACCGCCCGGGCGAGATCGGTGCTCTTGGCGATGTCGGTCAGTTTCTTGCCGTCGCGGCTGAATGTCAGGTCGAGGTCGCCGTCTGCCGACTGGGCGATTGGCACCCCCACCCCACACACCAGGGCGGCTGCGGCTGCGAAGCGCTTGTTCATGGCCTCACTCCGGTCCACTCCACTCCAATCCAGGCAGACCGACAGTCGATCGCCGGCCTCTTGCAGTGAGTGCCGCGCCGGGCACCAAATGTTGAATGCCCCGGGGCGGCACGCCGGCTCATGTCACCCGGTCGCACCGCGCGGCCCGGTCTCGGGCGAGACGAGGCCGCCGCCCTTCGCCTCTTCCGCTTTCTTGCTCACTTGCCCGACAGGAAATCGATCGCCAGCGTCCGCGCAATGCACACCGCGTTGGGCTGGTAGGCGTTCTCGGGCGGCGTGAACATCGGGAAGAAGTAGGCGGCGACGCCGTCCACGCACGGTTGGCCGTTCGGGTAGGTTCCCACGGCGCAGGTCGCATACGGGTTGCCGCAATTGCTGGGGTACATGGCCGAGCCGTACTTCGTCGTCTTCGGCCCGCGGCAGGTGTAGGTCGGCATCGGCGGGCTCCCCTCGCAAGACAGTGACACCGGCAGGTTGTAAGACGCCCCGCCCTGCCCTTGGCACTGGTTCGTGCGCCACGCCTCATCGGTGCAGGTCGAGGGGATCACGCTGACGTCGTACCAGACGCAGGAGCCGCCGCCAAAGCAGCCCGGGGCGCTGGCCGGCTCGAAATTCGTCTCGACCATCGTTTGATGATGGGCCTGCGCCTCCCAGCAGTTGGCGGGTGGGCTCGCGGCGGCCGCACAGAATCGCGACGAACCGTTCGTGCTCGCCACGGTGGCCACACAGGTCGCGCCGGGCTTGACCCGTGCATACGAAGCCTTGGCGGTGGCCCCCGTCTTCAGGCAGCCCGGCCCCCAGCTGATCGTGCCGGCCCCCTGAGCGGCATTGCTGAAGCTGACATAGATCGCCGCCGCGCGATGGTTGGTGATCTTGACCTGCGTCGAGTCGGCCCATGCCGACGCGCAAAGACCACCCAATGCGACGGCCGCCAAGGCCCTGGCGACAGCTGGAAACTTGAAGCCCATGTCGACGTCTCCCGAGAGTCAACGTGCTTTGTCCGGGCGAAGCCTCGCAGCGGGATGACTGGGTGCCGCCGTGACTGCACGAGCCGCGAAAGGTACATGCTCCGCGCCCCGAGGGCAAACATGCGGGCCAACCCGCAGGGCGATCGACGCCGCGGTCCCCATGGAGGGATGGTCCGTCGGCATCGCCTCTGCCGCGGGCCGATCGAGCGCACGGCAGGTCGCTTCATTGGCGAAGGCGTACCTGCGCTGAAGATCCTTCGCGAGGATCACGGCATTCCCCCACGACGCATTGCCCTGTGGGTTCCGGCGGCAAGCCCGGCCATGCGGCGCCGATGGCACCCAGCAACTCCTGGATGCGCCCTGCGAGGCTCGCGGAAGCGGTGGTCATCGGCGCACGCAGCTCGTCGCGCAGGTCCAAGAGCCGCGCCGCAGCTGACTTGACGGGGCCCGGGTTGGGCTCCTCGAACAGCGCGCGCGTCAGTGGCCAGAGTGCTTTCCACAAACGGCGCGCCGCGTGCAGCTCGCCTTCGTGCACCAGGCGATGCAAGCCGGTGAGGAGATCGGGCCGCAGGTGGGCCGAGGCCGCGATGGCGCCCACCGCGCCCTGGCACAGGTTCACGAAGATGCGCGAATCGTCGCCGCACAGCACCTGCAGACGACCATCGTCGATCACCGCCTGGGTGTGCTCCAGGTCGCCGCCGCAGTCCTTGACGGCGCGGATTCGCGGGTGGGCCGCGAGACGAAGCATGGTGTCCGTCTCGATGCGAACCCCCGTGCGGCCGGGGATGTCGTAGAGCACCACGGGGTGCGGTGACACGTCGGCCACCGCCTGGTAGAAATCGATGATGCCTTGTTGCGACGGCTTGACGCATTAGGCGGCGGCACCAGAAAGCCGGCCAGCGGCAGGCCCGCCAGCGCTTGCAAGCGCCTCGCCACACGAGCCGGCGTGACGCCCGATATGCCCATCATCACCCGCAGCCCGCCCCGGGCTTCGATGACGGTGTGCAGCACGGCCAGTTGTTCGGCCTCATCGAGCGATGCCGCTTCGCCGGTGCTGCCGCACACGACGACGCCGGCGATGCCCTGGTTGCCCAGGTGCGCCATCAGGCGCTTCAGCCCGTCGTGGTCGACGGCGCCGTTGATGAAAGGGGTGATGAGCGGCACCCAAATGCCGGCGAAATCCTGCATCGGAATCTCCATGGTTCGACCGATGGAAAACCGTCGACAGATTCAGCGGGGGATGCACGGGCCACAGACAAGCAGCCCTTGGGGTGTCCCGTCGCTCATCCGACGACGGAACGAAAGCTCCGGTCAGACGAGCTCTTGTTTTTTCGATTTGAGCGTGGCCACGCCAAACCCGACGATGTCGTCGGGGTGGGCGCTGAATGTGGGGCCGAAACGCATCGTGCAAGTGTAGGGGGAAAACCGACGCCCCCGGCCTGAGACCTCGGCCGCGGCCATTGCCCGATCAAACAGCCAGCAACATCTGCATCAGGTTCGGCATCCCGTGGCCCTGGTGGTAGCGATCACGGTGCAGGTCGGTGCAGGCGTCGAGCAACACGCGCTTGACCTCATCCGGGCGCCCGCGGAACTCTCGCCGCACCGAAAGGAAGGCCGCCAGAAGACCAGAAACATGCGGAGCCGCCATGCTGGTGCCGCTCTCTTCGCGGTACAGGGAATCCGGGTCGCCGGCCCGGAACGCGGCATTGCAGGAGCTGATGCGCTCGCCCGGCGCCACCACGTCCGGCTTGGTCCGGCCGTCGGCCGTCGGCCCGCGCGACGAGAACGACGAGATCCCGAACAAATGCGGCTTGTCCGCATGGACGGACCCGACGGCGATGCACTCCTCCAGGTTGGCCGGGTCACCGATCGACATCACCGAGTTGATTTCGCATTCGCCGTCCGGCGTGCTCACCTGCATCGTCCCTTCATTGCCGGAGGAGACGACCACCAGCACCCCCGCCCGCCACAGGCGCCGCAGCTCGGCACACAGCGGCGAAAAGCCGCAGCCGTACACGGTGTTGTCGAAGGGGCCGCCGAGGCTGAGGTTCACGCCGTGGATGGCGAGCCCGTCGGTGATCTGCTCGTTCTGCGCGGCGATGTGATCGAGCGCCTTGATGATCCACGCGTCCTCGCCTTCGCCGTTGTCCTGCAGCACCTTGTAGACCACCAGTCTGGCCGCCGGTGCCACGCCACGTTCGTCGCCCGCCTGGTCGTTGCGCCGCCCGGCGATGATGCCCGCCACATGCGTGCCGTGCCCATCCCTGTCGCGCGCCTGAGCCGGCGGGATGGGCACCGGCGCCCCTGTCTTCGTGCAGTCCCACACCTCCTTGATCACGCCCTTGAAGTGCGGGTGATTGGCCTGGATCCCGGTGTCCAGAACGGCCCAGGTGATGTCTTGCCCCGTCGCACCGAAGCTGGTCAACGCGGCATCCGCCTTGATCGGCCGCATCGACCGCCACGTGTGCTTGCTCTTGCGCGAACTGCGCCACACCGCATAGACACGCAAGTCACGGTGCAGAAGACCGATCTTGCGCACCTCGCTCGCGGTCAGCTTGGCGGCCACGAAGCGGCGCAACGGGTCGATCTGGGCTGCCTCGACGTCACTGACGACCGTCTCGCGCAGCCGCTCGGCCAGCCGTTCGATCCGGTGCTCCAGCCGCAAAGGCGGCGCAGCGCCATGGGCGGCCACGCGCAACGCCGCGCGCTCGTCCGTCTCGATCTTCTCCATCTGGGCGTCACTCTCGTCGACCGCCCTGTACCCCGGCTCGAGCGCCTCGATCAGCACCGGTTGCCGGACTTCGTCTTCCAGGGCCAACAGCTCGGCGACATCGCGGGCCACCACGAAGCGACCGACGACATCCATGCGCATCGATTCAGCCACCAAGCGGCGGACCTTCGGATGGGCCAGATAGCCCACGGCAGAGTGGGGGTTGAAGCCCACCAGGCGGCGTGTGGCCGAGTTGACGATCAGTTCGTCCTGGATCGGGGCCTGCTCCGGCGACACCAGCGCGAAATCGCCGGCCAGTCCTTTGTCGAGCGCGACAGGGTCCAGCAAGTCGGCGAAGTTGGCCCAGCGCGTGACGACCGCCGGGACGGTCATCGAACCGGGTTCCAGAAAGTCCTGCACCTCGCGAATGCCCAGCGGCGAGCCGATCGTGACCAAGGCATCGAGCGTCAGCTGCTTCGGCGTCATGGCCGAAAGCACCTCGTAGGCCACGACCGAGCCCTGGCTGTGAGCGACGACCGTGACATGCTGGCCCGGCGGCAGCTTCAGTTGCTCAACCAGCCGGTCGCGAATGCGCTCGCGCATGCCCTTGCGGAAGAAGTACGCCGCCGTGTCGGCGATGAAGGTTTCGAGAAATGCGCGGCTGACCGGCCGGCGCAAGAAGCCAGGCAGCGGCAGCACCTTCTTGCGCGCACCGGGGGAGCTGGGGTCGACGTCCACCCCGTACACCCGCAACATCGAGAGCGCGTAGTCCTGGGCTTCCTGGTTGCCCTCCGGCAGGCCGGCATCGTCCAGCAGCGCCCCCAGGTCGATTTCGTTGGGCGAACCGGCCTTTCGCCGCTTGGCGGCCCTTGCCTTCGACGCCGGGTGCAACAGATCGGACCAATAGGCCATGCGGCTTCTGGGCCCCAAGTCCTTGCCGAACAGCGCCAGATCCCATTCGATCTTGAGCTGGTCAGGCGGCGCGTGACGACCTATGCCGTGGACATAGACGACCAGCGACTCAAGCCCATCGGCAGCCGGCGTCGAAGACTCGTCGGAACGAGCGCGGATGCGCCTGGTGCCTTGAGCACGCCCGGTCTTGGCCGGCAGCGAACGCTTTGCCATCGCCTCACCTCAAGTTGTTGGTCTGCGGCGACCAGTCTAGGTGACCGAACGCGGTGTCCACAATCTCCGGCAGCAGCGCCCGTCCTCAAGCCTGCTGATGCCGTGCACCGCAGCGAAACGACAATGCCCAGGGCTTCGTGGTCCTGCGACCTTCTTCGCCTGGAGGAAGCTGTGAAGACTGTGTTCGTGCTTGGTGCCGGCGCCTCCCGGGCGGCGGGCGGGCCCCTGATGTTCGACTTCGTGGAACTGGCGGCCAAGGTGCTGCGACGGGGCGAAGCGGCCTGGGCTCAAAACTAGGGCCTGTTAACACTACGCAGCCCCGTGCGAACGGGCCTTCCAGGGATGCAGGGCAAGGCGCCCGCCGCCGCCCAGGCTGGTGCCTGGGCAAGGTGGGCAACGCCGCCATGCGCCCTGGAAGACCCGTTCCCTAAGGGTTGCCACCAGAACAGCCGACCGCGGCGTTGCAAAGCCTCGCCGGGGCCGCACCCCGGCTTCGTTTTGCGCCTTGCGCTCGGCTGTTCTGGTGGCAACGCATCGGGGCTCCGTAGTGTTAGCAGGCCCTACTTCGAGTTGAGCCTTGAGGCACGGCGAAAGCTGCAGCACGCCTACGTCAAATCGACGATCGATCTCGACAACATCGAGAACCTGTTCGCCACCTACGAGATGGCGAGCCTGATCGGCAGGCTGTCGAACATGGAGCCGGGCCTGGTCCAGCAACTGCCCAAGAGCCTGCGCTACCTCATCATGAGGACACTGGAGCAGTGCCTGCTCTACCCGATCACCGGTGCGGACGACCAGGTCCTGGCGCCATATCCGTACACCGCCTTCGCCGAACTCCTGGCCGAGATGCAGCGAATCAAGGAGTACGCCCCGGTTGCGGTCATCAACTTCAACTACGACCTCTGCCTGGACTACGCACTGGCGCTTCAATCCATGCCAGTGGACTACGGCCTGCGCGTCACCCGGACCGCTCCAGGCGCCATTCCCCACTACAAGGTCCATGGCTCATTGAATTGGTTCCGCGACTCGGCCACCTCGTCCATCCACGCGGCCCCGGTGAAACCACTGCCCGCCAAGACCTATTGGGACAGGCTGGGGCTGGACCGGGCCGCCGAGCGCCCGATCGACACGATGGAACTGCTCTTCGGATCCGAAAAGTGGGGCGAATCGCTGCACCCGGAGCCGATCATCGTCCCGCCCACCTGGAACAAGGGCTGGTACCAGGAGCAGCTTCAATCCGTCTGGCGTAACGCCAGCGGCGCGCTGGCCACGGCCGAGAACGTCTTCGTCATCGGCTATTCGCTGCCACCGTCGGACCAGTTCTTCAAGGCGTTCTGGTCGATCAGCACCATATCGGACAGCGTGATCGACCGGTTCTGGCTGTTCGATCCCTCGGCAGCACCCGGCATCGTCGAACGCTTCTCTTCGATGCTGGGCCCGGCCATCATGGACCGCGGCAAGTTCCGTTTCGAGCAACTCAAGTTCACCGGCGCGATTCGCTTCATCGCGGACTACCTGGGGCTGAAGGCCGAAGCGTCATTGCCCGATCGGTAGCTGGCCACCTTCTTCGCAGGTCGGGATCTGGCCGCCCCAGGTGCGCCGGCTCCTCCATCGCACGGAACGACCCGAGGCGAACCTCGTAAGGAGGCCCGCCTCGTCAGTTGCCCAGCGAGCGCGCGTATCACGCGCCAGCCCTTTGCCACCATTGGGCGATCGCTCGAAGGCTGTGATGACGATGGTCATCGGCAGGCTCCTCTTGGCAGGATCACCGCCTGCGGGGCTGATTCGACGGGCCACAAGGTCAGCGCACGGGTGTCAGCAAGACGCTGCCGGAGCCGGCCGGCCCTATCCCATGACCGAGGATCTGGCCGCGCTGGTTGATGGCGGTCGGAAAGAAGCTGGTGAAGCCGTTGCGCAGCGGGTCGTCGGCCGCCACGAGGCTCCACAGTTCGTGCGTGCCATGGGCCGCATCCCAGTACAGGGCCTGCTCGGACTGCCCGTCTTGCCACTGGCGGCCGACCACCTGGCCTGCGTTGTTGATGTCGATGACGAACGCCCGCCCGCCATGGGTGGCCTTGATCTCGCGCATGCCCTGGTCGCTCGACCAGACGAAGGCGCGGCTCGTTTCGAACGAATTCATGTTGCCGATCACCTGCCCGCCATCGTTGAGCGCGATGGCTTCGCTGCGGCACTTCGAGGCGACCTTGGCCTGTTGCCGTTGGCCTGACACGGGCAGGCAGCCCAGATACTGCGGCGCCGCGTCGCGCGCCAGCACGACCGCGTGCCGCTTGCCGTCGGCGCCGGCCACGTAGCCAGCCACCCGGCCATGGCGATTGACATCCAATCCGCCGCTCCGCAAAGCCTCGGCAGGGTGCAGATCGGTCATGCCGTCGTCAGCGTTCCAGATGAACGCGTGCCACTCGTCGTCGGCCACGCCACCGGCCCCCGTGGCCACGCCCTGGTTGTTCAAGCGGTTGACATCGCTGGGCCGCCCTGGGCTCAAGGCATCGAGCCGCTGGACGCCGCCGTTCCGGTCGCCGACGAAAGCTGCCCCGTCCGAGAGCTGGCCACCGACCTGCCCCGCCGCGTTGAACGCGTGGACAGACGTGCCTTCCAGCCGGGAATGCCACTCGTGCAAGGCGCCCGTCTCGGGCACCCACACCACATACGTCGAGCGCTGCCAGTAAGGCCGCAGGATCAGCACCTCGCCGCGGTCGTTCAGCGACAACGGCAAGTCGTACTTGAGCCATTGATCTGCGGTGGGCAGATCCACGAAATCGACGCGGTAGGTCGGCAGCGCAGCTTGGGCGGCCAAAGCCAGTGACAGGCCCAGCGCGGCGAGCCCGCGAGACAAGAGTGATGACATGGCGGTTTCCGTGTGTAGACCCCGCCGAGTCTAACTTCGCCGCAGCGTTGAACTTCAACGACCCAGGCTCGGGCACGAAGCGGTTCACCTCGAAGTGCATCGGGTCGTTGAACGCCTTGCCCCAGGTGAAGCCGTGGGCCTGGAACACCGGCGCGACGGGCGCGACCGATTCGCCCAGGCTGCCGTCGTCCGAATTCAAGTCGATCGCGTGCGGTCGGTCTTGCAGCATCGATTAATATCGAGCCGCGTTGCAAGGCGCACCCGGTCCCGCGGGAAGGGTTGAACCCACTTGCCTTCATGTGCTCTGTCCACAGCCTTTTGTGCAGCCGAATTTGCGGGACATCGGCGTCTGATGCACGGAGGTTTTCATGAAGCGCTTGCCCGCCCGAGCCGACATCGGCCACCTGAAGAAACAGGCCAAGGAGCTGCTGGCTCTTTGCCGCAACGACAACCCCACGGCCCTGCGCCGGTTCCGCGAATCCTTGCCGGCGGCCGCGAGCCTTCGCGACGCCGCCATTGCGGGCCTGGGCCTGCGGCTGCACGATGCCCAATCGTGCATTGCGCGCGAGTATGGTTTCGCGTCGTGGGCCGACCTGCAAGGCGTTGTGCTCGCTCGCCGCGCTCAGGCCGATGACCCGGCCCGGGCGGTCCTCCATTGGCTGTGCCATGTGTACGCGGGGGACATCACCGGCGGCATGAACGGCGCCAGGCCGGCGGTGGCCTTGCACCTGCTCGATGACAACCCCGCCCTGCCGGGCGACGACCCCTACCTGGCCTGCGCGACCGGCGGCGAAGCAGTGCTGCACCAGGCCACGGCGCGGGACCCGGCGTGGGTTCATCGCGCGGGCGGCCCGCTGCGCCTGCCGCCACTCGTGGCTGTCACGCATTCCGGTCTCATGAAGCTGCCGGCTTTTCGTGAGCGGCTGCACGCCTGCGCGAAGTTGCTGATCGAGGCGGGCGCCTCGCCCGATCAGTCTGTCGGCAGCCGCTGGCCGCCAGCGTCGGTGGCCGCGCCTTCAGAGGAGCACCGGCTCTCGGCGCTGTACGGCGCTGCCGGGCAGAACCTCGACCCCGAACTGACGAAGTTGCTGCTCGACGCCGGAGCCGACCCCAACGATGGCGAGTCGCTCTACCACTCGCTGGACCGCCCGGCCTGCACCCGGCTGCTGCTGGAGGCCGGTGCGCGCGTGGCTGGTACGAACGCGATGTACCGCGTGCTGGATCTCGACGACGTCG
>NZ_DASUNH010000150.1:0-9779 GCF_036277275.1 Ideonella sp.
TCGACTTTCGATTCACCGACACCCGCGGCAAAGAGCAGCACGTGACCGTGCCGGTCTCGCACTTCGACGAGGGCAAGTTCAACGACGGTCACGCCTTCGACGGCTCGTCGATCGCCGGTTGGAAGGGCATCGAGGCTTCGGACCTGCTGCTGATGCCCGACCCGAACACGGCCAACATCGATCCCTTCTTCGAAGAAACGACGCTGCTCTTGACCTGCGACGTGGTCGACCCGACCGACGGCAAGCCCTACGAGCGCGATCCGCGTTCGCTCGCCAAGCGCGCCGAGGCTTACATGAAGGCCTCGGGCCTGGGCGACACCGCCTACTTCGGACCGGAGCCGGAATTCTTCGTGTTCGACGGCGTGCGCTGGCAGAACGACATGTCGGGCTGCTTCGTCAAGATCGAGTCCGAAGAAGCCTCCTGGAACAGCGCCAAGGAATTCGAGCACGGCAACACTGGTCACCGTCCCGCCGTCAAGGGCGGCTACTTCCCGGTTCCCCCGGTCGACAGCTTCCAGGACATGCGCTCCGAGATGTGCCTGGTGCTCGAGTCGCTGGGCATCCCGGTCGAAGTGCATCACCATGAAGTGGCGAATGCCGGCCAGATGGAACTCGGCACCAAGTTCAGCACGCTGATCCAGCGCGCCGACTGGGTCCAGTTGCAGAAGTACGTGATCCACAACGTGGCCCACGCCTACGGCAAGACCGCGACCTTCATGCCCAAGCCGATCGTCGGCGACAACGGCTCCGGCATGCACGTCCACCAGTCGGTCTGGAAGGACGGCAAGAACCTGTTCGCCGGCGACGGCTATGCCGGTCTCAGCGACTTCGCGCTGCACTACATCGGCGGCATCATCAAGCACGCCCGTGCGCTCAACGCCATCACCAACCCCGGCACCAACAGCTACAAGCGCCTGGTTCCCGGCTTCGAAGCCCCGGTGAAGCTGGCCTACTCGGCCAAGAACCGCTCGGCCTCGATCCGCATCCCGTACGTCGCCAACCCTAAGGGCCGCCGCATCGAGGCGCGCTTCCCGGATCCTTCAGCCAACCCGTACCTGGCCTTCTCGGCACTGCTGATGGCCGGTCTGGACGGCGTGGAAAACAAGATCCACCCGGGCGAAGCCGCCACCAAGGACTTGTACCACCTGCCGCCGGAAGAAGACGCGAAGATCCCGACCGTCTGCCACAGCCTGGACCAGGCGCTGGAATACCTGGACAAGGACCGCGCATTCCTGACCAAGGGTGGTGTCTTCACCGACGCCTACCTGGACGCCTATATCGACCTGAAGATGCAGGAAGTCCAGCGTTTCCGCATGACGACCCACCCGGTCGAGTTCGATATGTACTACGCGCTGTGATCGGCCTGGCGCCGGTTTCAGCAAAGGGCGGCTTCGGCCGCCCTTTTTTATTCCTGCAACGGTCGGCGGCGCGGGGGCCTGGGGCGTTTGAAGGGTTTAGCGTCACAATCGCTCGATGATGACCCTGGCCATTTCCCGCCATCTGTTCGTGCTGCCCGCGCTTGCGCTGGCTGCCGCTGGCGTCTTGGCGCAATCGCCGTCCGTTTATTACATCTGTCCCGGCAATGTGTTCACCAACACCTTGAGCGCGAAGGAGGCCGAGGCCAAGGGCTGCAAGGCGCGTGAAGCGCAACAGCCAACGACGATCGCCGGCCCGAAGCCGCGCCCGGTGGCCGGCAACGCATCGGGCCCGAAAACGGACCGCGTCGAATCAGCCGAACAACGGGCCCGTGACAGCGACGCCCGTCGCATCCTCGAGGCCGAGCTGCGGCGCGCCGAGGAGCAGCTGGAAGCCCTGAAGCGCGACTTCAACAACGGCGAGCCCGAGCGCCGCGGCGACGAGGCGCGCAATGCCCAGCGCTACCTCGACCGCGTGGCCGAGATGAAGGCCGCCATCCTGCGCCAGGAGGCGGACATCGCCGCCATCAAACGCGAACTGGCCAAGTTGCCGACGTGAAACTCCTCGGTGCAGCCGCGGCCGCGCGGCGGGCCGACAGCAAGGGTTTGGAGGCGCTGGACCTGCTGGCCACGATGGTGGCGGTGGTCGAGCCCCAGGGCGACTGCCTGTTCGCCAACGCACAGCTGGAGTCGGTGATCGGCGTGTCGCGCCGCACCCTGACCAAACGCCCGCTGCACGAGTGGCTGCGCGAGCCTGCTGCGTTGCTGGAGGCGGTGGACGCCGTGGCCCGCAACGAGTTCAGCACCCGGCGCTTCGAGGGCGCGCTGCGCCGTGCCGGTGTCGGCCATGCCGAGCCGCTGCCGGTCCACATCATCGTCAGCCAGACCGAGCGCATCGGCGGCCGCATCCTGGTCGAGATGATCGAGATCGAGCAGCAGACGCGGCAGGACCGTGAAGAACGCGTGATGGGCCAGGCCGAGGTCACCAAAGAGCTGGTTCGCAATCTCGCGCACGAGATCAAGAACCCGCTCGGTGGCATCCGGGGCGCGGCGCAGCTGCTGGCGCTGGACCTGCCGACGCCCGAGCTGATCGAATACACCCAGGTCATCATCCACGAGGCCGACCGGCTGCAGACGCTGGTCGACCGGCTGCTCGCGCCGCACCGCAAGCCGCACGTCGTGGGTGACGTCAACATCCACGAGGTCTGCGAACGGGTGCGTTCGCTCGCGCTGGTCGAGCATTCGCGCGGCCTGCGGGTGCAGCGCGACTACGACGCGTCGATCCCCGAGTTCCGCGGCGACCGTGAGCAGCTGATCCAGGCGGTGCTGAACGTCGTGCAGAACGCTGCTCAGGCACTGGCCGAGCGGATCGAGCAAGGCGATGCCACTATCACCCTGCGCACGCGGATCGCCCGACAGGTGACGATCGGCAAGCAGCGCTATCGACTGGCATTGGAATTGCATATCCAGGACAACGGGCCGGGCGTCCCCGAGCACCTGAGAGATCGCATCTTCTATCCGCTGGTGTCGGGGCGGGACGGCGGCTCAGGCCTTGGGCTCACGCTGGCGCAGACGTTCGTGCAGCAACACCAGGGCACGATCGAATGCGACAGCGAGCCGGGCCGCACGGTTTTCAAGATCGTGATTCCGTTGCCTTGATATCGACCCCCAGGTCGCCGTGAGCGGCGCCCGCCCCCTGTAGGGGACGAGTCAGCTTGGGGAGGCCCTTTGCTGACCACTGCCAAAAACTTGATGAAACCCATCTGGATTGTTGACGACGACCAATCCATCCGCTTCGTGCTGGAAAAGGCCTTGGCCCGCGAGCAGTTGCCGGTCCGCAGCTTTGCCAACCCGCGCGATGTGTTGACGGCTTTGGCGGACGACGAACCGCAGGTGCTTGTCAGCGACATCCGCATGCCTGGCGGCTCGGGGCTGGAGCTGCTGGCCAAGGTCAAGGAGCGCTTGCCGGGGCTGCCGGTGATCATCATGACCGCCTACTCCGACCTGGACAGTGCCGTCTCGGCCTTCCAGGGTGGGGCCTTCGAATACCTGCCCAAGCCGTTCGACCTGACCAAGGCGGTCGAGCTGATCCGCCGCGCGGTCGACGAGAGCCTGCGCGAAGAGATCAACGACGAGCGCCACCAGCCGGTGCCCGAGATCCTCGGCCAGGCGCCGGCGATGCAGGACGTGTTCCGCGCCATCGGCCGCCTGTCGCAAAGCAACGTGACCGTGCTGATCACCGGCGAGTCCGGCACGGGCAAGGAGCTGGTCGCGCACGCGTTGCACCGCCACAGCCCGCGCGGCGACGCCGGTACCAAGGGCCCGTTCATCGCGATCAACACCGCGGCGATCCCGAAGGACTTGCTCGAGAGCGAACTCTTCGGTCATGAGCGCGGGGCCTTCACCGGCGCGCAGACGATGCGCCGCGGCCGCTTCGAGCAGGCCGACGGTGGCACGCTGTTCCTCGATGAAATCGGCGACATGCCGTTCGATTTGCAGACGCGACTGTTGCGTGTCTTGAGCGACGGCCAGTTTTACCGCGTGGGCGGCCATCAGCCCCTGAAGGCCAATGTGCGCGTGATCGCGGCGACCCACCAGAACCTCGAAGAGCGGGTGCGTCAGGGCGTGTTCCGCGAAGACCTGTTCCACCGCTTGAACGTGATCCGGCTGCGCCTGCCGCCGCTGCGCGAGCGCTCGGATGACGTGCCCGCGCTGGCTCGCTTTTTCCTGCAGAAGAGCGCCAAGGAATTGGGCGTCGAGCCCAAGCGCATCAGTGACGACGCACTGACGATGCTGAAGAGCTTTGAGTTTCCCGGCAACGTGCGCCAGCTGGAGAACGTCTGCCACTGGCTGACGGTGATGGCACCGGCGCAGCTGATCGAGGCCAAGGACCTGCCGGCCGAGTTGAGCCTGCGTGCATCAGGCACCGACAACCCCACCGAGCGCGCCACCGCGACGACCGCTGCCATGCCGACCCTGCCAGCCTCCGAGGCGGCGCGCGCCGCCGATCCGGTCGACACGGCCGGTTTGGCGACAGTGACCGGGCCCGCCGAGTCACGGTGGCTCAGCGACCTCGAAGTCGAGGCCCGCCGTCGGCTCGAAGCGGGACAACACGATGTGTGGGACAGCCTGACGCGTGAGTTCGAGGCCCGCATGATCCGCACCGCGCTGGGCATCACCCGCGGCCGCCGGATCGAGGCGGCGCAGAAGCTGGGCATCGGCCGCAACACCATCACCCGCAAGATCCAGGAACTCGGCCTGGACGATTGACGGGCGTCGCGATGCCCGTCGCTCGAACGGGTTGATCGTGAGTCGGCTGATGCGCATCGGCCGGCCATGACACACTGCGAACGATGTCGACGACATCGCTCTATGCCATTTGCGTGCTGATCTGGGGCACGACCTGGTTCGCCATCACCGCCCAAATCGACGCCGTGGCCCCGGAGGTCGGCGTCGCATTGCGCTTCGGCATGGCCGGGGCCCTGCTGCTGGGCTACAGCCGCTGGCGGCAGCTCGAACTGCGTTTCACGCCACGCCTGCACATGATGTTCGCGCTGCAGGGGCTGACGGGGCTGTGCGCCAGCTACATCTTCATCTACCACGCCGAACGCTTCGTCGTCAGCGGTGTGGTGGCGGTGGGTTATGCCGCGTCGCCGCTGGTCGGGATGTTGGCTGCGCGGGCGTTCCTCGGCACACCGATGTCACGCCGCGTGGCCGCCGGCGGCTCGCTTGGCCTGGCCGGCGTGGCGCTGATTTTCGGCCATGAGTTCGGCCGCCTGGGCGCTTCACCCGAAGTGGTGCTGGGGGCGGCGCTGACCGCGGCCGCGGTGTTGCTCTCGGCGGTGTCGACGATCGCGTCGGCGCGTTACCAGCGCGAGGGCATCAGCGGGTGGTCGCCCCTGGGCTGGGCGATGGCCTATGGCGCGGCGGGGTCGGTGCTCGCCGCATTGGTCGCCGGCCGCTCGTGGCAGATCGCCTGGAGCTGGCCGTTCGTCGCCTCGCTGGCCTACCTGACGCTGGCCGGCTCGGTGGTCACGTTCGGCGCGTTCTACACACTGGTGCACCGCATCGGCCCGGCACGCGCTGGCTACATCGGCGTGCTGACGCCGCTGGTCGCGCTGGTGGTCTCGTCCTGGCTCGAAGGCTTCGCCTGGACCGGCGAGACGATGGCCGGCGTGGTGCTGGCGATCGCCGGCAACGTGTTGGCGATGTGGACGCCGCGGCCCGCGGCATCGGTGGCGATCGTTCAAACCAGCGAGAGCTCGACCACCACCGGGGCGTGATCGCTGGGGCGTTCGTTCTTGCGCGGCAGCTTGTCGATCGTGCAGGCGGCCACGCGAGGCCGCAGCGCCTCACTGACCAGGATGTGGTCGATGCGCAGGCCCTGGTTCTTGCGGAACGCGAGGTTGCGGTAGTCCCACCAACTCCAGCACTTGGGCGGTTGGTCGAACAGTCGGAACGCGTCGTGCAGCCCGAGGCCGAGCAGGCCCTTGAAGTGCGCGCGCTCTTCGTCGGTGCAGTGGATCTGGCCGGCCCACAAGACCGGGTCGTGCACATCGCGGTCTTCGGGCGCGATGTTGAAGTCGCCCATCAGCACCAGCTGCGGATGTTCGGCGAGCTCGGCGCGCAGCCAGTCGCGCAGCGCGTCCAGCCACTTCATCTTGTAGGCGAACTTGTCGCTGCCGGGCGCCTGGCCGTTCGGAAAGTAGCCACCGATCAGGCGGATGCCGGCCAGCGTGCCGGCGATCAGGCGGGCCTGGTCGTCGCCGTGGTTCGGGATGTTCTTGATCACCTTGTCGGCGAGGTTGCCGCGTGTCAGCAGCGCCACGCCGTTGTAGGTCTTCTGGCCGTGAAAGACCACGTGGTAGCCGGCGGCCTCGATCTCGGCCTTCGGAAACTTGTCGTCGGTGAGCTTGGTTTCCTGCAGCACCAGCGCATCGACCGGATTGGCCGCCAACCATTCCAGCAGTTGGGGCAGGCGCACGGCCAGCGAATTCACATTCCAGGTGGCGAATTTCAAGGCGACCTCTCGGGGGCTAGGTCGCCGATGCTACAAGACCTGCTTGTCGATGCGGCGGCTCAGTTCAGCACCAGCTCCGCGATCTCGTCCCAGGTACCGGCCGGCCAGCCGCCGCGCACTTCCTTGACCAGCACACCATCGCGGTTCAACAGCAGCGTGGTGGGCTGGCGGACCGGTTGGTCACCCAGGTTGTCGCGGTGGGCCGGGTCGCGCCGCCAGACCAGCTTCATCTGCGGCGCTGGGGGTGACACCGCATCGAGCGCTTGCTCGTACGCCTTGAAGTCGGCCATCCGCGTGTCCTGGTTGACGGCGACGATCACGAACGGCCGGCCGCGCCAGCCCGCGAGGTTGCGGCGCAGCTCGGGCAGCCGGTCCAGGCAAACCGGGCAGTCGGTGGACCACAGGTAGACCAACACCACCTGGCCTCTCCATTGAGCTAGGTCCAGCTCTTCACCCCGTGACGTGTGGCCGCTGAGCGTGGGCCGTGTCGAGGGTGAATCGGACTGCGCTTGGGTAGCGCCGGCCGTCGTGGCCAGCAGTAGAGGGAGCAGCAGAGAAAGCGTGAGCGTCTTGAGGGTCATGAGCGATTCCAGGAGTCGGCTGTGCTGCCGTCTGAATTCGTCGCCCGCCCTCATGGACCCTTACAACCCCGGGCCCACTGTGCAGCCGATTCAACCCTCGATGAAGGTCGATCGGCTGCAGAATTTCACGTCTTCAGATGTGGAACCAGGCGGCCACACCGATCGCAACGCCCAGCCCGCCCAGACCCAACGTGGCCCATTCGAGCCAGCGGCGCTTGGTCAGCAGCGCGATCGCGGCCATGGCGATCGAGATCTGCAGCGCGGTGGTGGCCTGCGCCCAGCGATGGTGCTGGTGCATCTGGGCTTCGCTGGCCGCGTCGCTCTCGTGCGACTCGGCGTCGAGTCTCTCGGCCTGCTTCCTGATGTCGTTCTTCTCGGTCTCGTAGCGGTCGATCCTGGCCTGGTAGGCCGCCCGCCTGTCCTCGGGTGCCAGGTCGCGCGCAAACTCGGCCAGCGACTGCTTGGTGCTCTTCGACTGGAAGTAGCTCCACTGGTTGGCAGCCTCGGTCTTCTTGATCGCCGCTTCGTTCTTCAACAAACCGGCATTGGCTTGCGTCGCGCCACCCTGATACGAGAACAGCGCGCCGATGGTCGCCAGGATCGCGGTGATCACCGCCAGCTGGCCGGCCATGCCCTCGGGGTTGTGTTGGGCGGCATGCTCCAGTTCATGGTCGTGCGGGCCGTGGACGTGAAAGCCGTGTCCGGACATGTAGCTTCAGCTCCTGGGCGCCAGGCGCCGGTAGGTGACGAACGAAAAATGGAAGTCGTTGGGCGGCGCGGCGACGTGGCGTTCACGCTCGACCTCGCCGAAGGCATCGCGGCCGAAATCGGGGAAATACGCGTCGCCCTCGTAGTCGCGCTCGATCTCGGTCAACATCAACTCGTCGGCCAGGGGCAGGGCCTCGCGGTAGATCTGCTCGCCGCCCATCACGAACACGCGGGCCGGCTTGTCGAGCCGCGCCGCAGCCAGCGCGGCATCGAGGTTGGCGACCACGGTCGCGCCTGGTGCCACGAAGCCGGGCTGCCGCGTCATGACGATGTTATGGCGGCCGGGCAGCGGGCGAAAGCGTTCGGGCAGCGAGTCCCAGGTCTTGCGGCCCATGATCATCGGCGCGCCCATCGTCGCGGCGCGAAAGTGCTTCATGTCTTCCGGCAGGTGCCACAGCAGCGTGTTGTCGCGCCCGATCACGCCGTTGCGGGCCACGCCCGCGATGAGCGTCAGCATGGTAGTCAAACCGCAACGGGCGCCTTGATCGGCGCGTGGTGCTGATAGTCCAGCACCTCGAAGTCGTCGTATTCGTAATCGAAGATCGAGGCCGGTTTGCGGCGGATGTTCAGCATCGGGTAGGCGAAGGGCGCGCGCGAGAGTTGCGTCTGCACCTGCTCGGTGTGGTTGTCGTAGATGTGGCAGTCGCCGCCGGTCCAGATGAAATCACCCACGTCGAGGTCACACTGCTGCGCCAGCATGTGGGTCAGCAGTGCGTAGCTGGCGATGTTGAACGGCACGCCGAGAAAGATGTCGGCGCTGCGCTGATAGAGCTGGCAACTCAACTTGCCATCTGCCACGTAGAACTGGAAGAACGCGTGGCATGGCATCAACGCCATCTTCGGCAGATCGGCCACGTTCCATGCGCTGACGATGATGCGGCGCGAATCGGGGTTGGTCTTCAAGGTCTTCACGACCTCGGCGATCTGGTCGATGTGGCCGCCGTCCGGCGTCGGCCAGCTGCGCCATTGCACGCCGTAGACCGGGCCCAGGTCGCCGTCCTCGCGCGCCCATTCGTCCCAGATGGTGACGCCGCGCTCCTTCAGCCAGTTGTTGTTGCTGGAGCCGGTCAGGAACCACAGCAGTTCTTGAATGATTGACTTGAGGTGCACCTTCTTCGTGGTGACCAGCGGAAAGCCTTCGTTCAGGTCGAAGCGCATCTGGTGGCCGAACACGCTCTTGGTGCCGGTGCCCGTGCGGTCGCTCTTGTGCACGCCGTGGGTATCGACGTGACGCATGAAGTCTTCGTATTGGGAGCGGATGGGGCGGTTCATGCGTCGATTTTCTCCATCCGGATCACCCGGCCCGGATTCAGGATGTTCTGCGGGTCCAGCCCGCGCTTGATGGCGCGCATCATGTCGAGCGCCACGGGCGACTTGTGCTTCTCGAGCTTGTCGATCTTGAGCGAGCCGACGCCGTGCTCGGCCGAGAAGGAGCCGTCGAACTTCTCGACCGCGTCGTAGACCAGCATGTTGATGCGCGCTTCGTGCTCGCGCAGGAAGTCCCCGTTGTGCGAACCGGCCGGCGCCTGCACGTTGTAGTGCAGGTTGCCGTCGCCGAGGTGGCCGAAGTTCACCAGCCGCACGCCCGGCACCTCGCGCTCGAGCAGCGCGTCGGTCTCGGCCACGAAGGCGGGGATGCGCGACACCGGAATCGAGATGTCGTGCTTGATGTTGAGCCCTTCCTCGGCCTGCGCCAGCGGAATGCTTTCGCGGATGTGCCAGAGCTGGTGCGCCTGCGTGAGGTTCTCGGCCACCACCGCGTCGCCGACGCAGCCGGCCTCGAAGGCGGTTTCGAGCAGCGCCTCGAAGCGGCCGCGGGCATGCTCTTCGGATTCGTTGTCGGAGTTCTCCAGCAGCACGCAGTAAGGCACTGCCGCATCGTCGACGAAGGGCACGCGCAGCTGCGGCATGTGCTTGCCGACCAGGCTGAGCGCAAACTTGCCCATCACCTCGAAGCCCGTGAGCTCGGAGCCCAGGTGCTTGTGCGCCAGGCCG
>NZ_DASUNH010000151.1:0-73688 GCF_036277275.1 Ideonella sp.
AGGCCGGGCCCCTCAGCCCGGCCTTGAGCGAGTTCTGGTTGTCGCCGATGTGCACGCCCTGGTTCGTCGTGAGCGCCTGTCCGCCTGCATCGGTGCGGACCCGGTCCAGCGGTCCGTTGTTGGGGTTGTGGCCGGCTGGCGGCACACCATCGCCCAGCTTGGCGGAAGCATTGCTTTCGCTGAGCGTGCTGGCAGTGACGAAGGGCGCCGACGGCTCGGCCGTCTCGCCTACTGGCGGCTCGTGCCCGTAGTCGAGCCCGTGTTCCAGCGCCTTGTTGGCGTTGTGTGGCCTGGCGCCGGCCAGCGCCTGAACGCCTGCGGCGCGTTGTGCCGGCAGGTCTGAGCCGTCGCTGGCGTCGAGGTGCGAAGGGCCGCTGACCGACTGCCGGGCAGCACTCTTGCCGCTGGCCTTACGCGTTTCTGGCGTTCGTGGTGTCTTCGTGTGTGACGTCGAGGCCGGTTTCGGCATGAGGACTCCTGCATGGGCTGATTTCAGAAACCCATGCAAGGCAAGCGAGACTCCTGCAGACGCCTGCCCTTCCCCTTCGCTCTGCCGGCGGCCCCCCCGGGATCGTCGCGCGGACACGTTTCACCGCATCTCAAGGCAGCGTGGAAGACCTGCGGCCTGTCCGCCTACAGGTGAACATCATCTTGCCCTGATGCGACAGGCCGGTCGTGCGTCCAACATGGCCCCTCACCTCGCAACCGATCCGCGGATGTTCTTCGGCTGGTTGAGGGGACAAAGGAGCACACCATGTTCGTTCACAAGATTCGCTCGCCCCTCATTGCTTCGGCGCTGATCGGCGCGCTGACGGCGGCCGTTGCGCAGACCGCCACACCCACGCCGGTGCCGGCTCCAATTGCTCCGGTCGAGGTCGGGGTTTCGCCGACGACGGCGACCTCCGCAACCGACAAGGCCGTGCCGCGTGCCGATACGGGCACCGTGGTTCGAACCGGCCCCACCGCCACCGACAAGGTACGCCCTCGCCAAGGCACTGCCGCTGCGTCTGACGCGGTGGTCAATGCCGAGCCCGCGATGCTTCCGCCCAAGACCGATCGCAACTGACCAACAAGCACTCTGGAAGGACTTCGACATGAATGAATCCAACGACTCTCGCCTCGTGACCGGCCTCTTCCCGGACCGCGACAGCGCGGAAGCGGCCTACACCGCAGCCACGGAGCGCGGCTACTCCAAAAACGACGTCAACCTGGTGATGTCCGACCAGACCCGCACGACGCATTTCGCCCAGGGCAGTGTCGAGACCGAACTGGGCAACAAGGCGGCCAAGGGCGCCGGGGTCGGCGGTGCCATCGGCGGCACGCTGGGCGCCATTGCCGCCGCGGTGGCCGCCGTGGGAACCACCCTGGTGCTTCCGGGATTGGGCCTGGTTGTCGCCGGTCCCTTGGCCGCAGCTGCCGCTGGCGCTGGCGCTGGCGCCGCTGGCGGGGGGCTCGTGGGGGCGCTGATCGGCTGGAGCATTCCGGAACAGCGGGTCAAGGACTACGAAGACGGCATCCGCAACGGCGGCATCCTGATGGGTCTGCAGGCACGCAACGATGACGACGCAGCACATCTGGAAACCCGCTGGAGGTCCGGCAACGGCCAGCATGTGTACCGCTGAGCAGGCTCCAGGGAGATGAGCCGAAGGGGCGTGCCTGGCCGCGCGCCTCAACGTACCAACGTACCGTGGCCCCATGCGCCTGCGGAGCCAGCGCGGTTGGGCCGGCTCGCTTCAGAGCATGGCAGCCACCAGGTGGAATGCGCGGGCAGAGCCCGGCTCGTCCTACCGGTCGACGAGCTGAGGCGACGCACGCCGCGCCCGCATCACCAGCACCCATTTCCGCCCCCTGTCGAGGTCGAAAGACACCCGGCCCATTTCGTCGAGGTCGACGGTCGTTCTTGCCACGGTCTGTTTGACGTTTCCGCCGATGGCATCGAGCGTGTTGTGGGTGGGATCCATGCTGACGACCAAGTCGCAGTGCATTCCGACGCCTGCCATCACATGGGCGATCGTCGCCGGCGTGATGTGCGATGGCCAGCCGCTTCCGCTTTTTCTTCCGGCGCAAATCAGATCGCCTGGCGCCGCCATGGCCGGGGTTGGCACCACCTCGTACGCCGATGCTTGGCCGTCGCGCGCCGCAGCGATGTAGACGGCGTGCCGATGGTCGCGCCGGAACTCCGTCTGGCTGATGCCGGCCCGGGCCATCACGGCGCTGATGAACGCCGCGGACCACGCCGAGGTAGTGACAGGTTCATCCGGCCCTGGCCACTGCCATTCGCAAACGTCGTTGCGGGTGCAGTCGTGGCCGAAGGCGTATCGCACCTGGGCCCAGTACTCGTCCACCAACGGGCACAACGCCGTCGTTTGCTCCTGCCCGCAGCCGTCTTGCACGTCCTGGCAGGACCCATCAGAGATCACCAGGCACAGCTCATTGCCGGGTAAGCCGTAGGCACGCATCGCGCCCCATCGGACCCATTCCGTTTCCGCCGAGTGAATCAGGCTGGCGACCT
Organism: Ideonella sp.; assembly: GCF_036277275.1. Lineage (GTDB taxonomy): Bacteria > Pseudomonadota > Gammaproteobacteria > Burkholderiales > Burkholderiaceae_C > Ideonella. The sequence goes on from NZ_DASUNH010000151.1 coordinate 2,513, forward strand.
GGGCGTCCGACAAGGCGGTCGGGTGGACCTTCCACTTGATGGCGACGCAGCCCGCCAACAAGACGGGCACCACGGCCGCCTGCCACCTTCCGCTGTGAAAAGGCATGTCTTCTCCCCGGCGGCCGACACGCCTTTCTCGACGCGAGGCTCGGCGGCTTGGCGGCGATGCATCGCGGGTGTCGACCAGGGTCTGAAGATACCTCTTCCGGGCCCGCACCGGGTGGTCGCCGGCTGGGTCAAGGCACCAGCAGAACGGGTCGACGCAGACGCGCCAAGACCCCCGTGGCCACCGACCCCAGAACGACGTTGGCCAGCGCGGTGTGCCCGTGCGTGCCCATGACGACCAGGTCGAAGCCCCCCTCCTGCGCCGCTTGCGCGATCGCCTCGCCGGCGTGTCCCACCACCTTGCGGGTGTCGAGCTCCCAGTGGTTTTGGGCGGCGAACTTTCGCACCGGCTCCAGCACGGTGTCGGCCTCGCTGTCGTACCAGCCGTCGATCGAGGCCTGGGGCAGGAAGGCCGCGGCGTGGCCGGTGATCGCCGGCACCACGGTCAACGCGGTGTAGCGGTGCCGCGGGCCGAGCAGTTCATCGTGCGCGGCGATGTACGCAAGCATGCGCTGGGTCGTGGCACTGCCGTCGACGGCGAGAAGAATCTTCATGGGCGCTCCGGTGGGTTGTTGTCGTGAATGCGCCATCGTCGGGGCTGGCGCCCGGCCAACGCTTGAGCGATGTCAAGCGCCGGGGCGGGCGCCGGACGCCTGCGTCATCTGCGGCGGGCCCGTCCGCTTTCGCGAATCGCTCGCCAGCCCTGCCAGCACTGCCACGCCGCCAGTGCGAGCTGGAGCAGCGGCATGGTCCGAGTCCGAACCGGGCGCTCGCGCACGACCGCGGCGATGCCCGCCGCACCACGCGCCAGGCCAGCCCAAGGCGACCCGTGAGCTTGCAGCGCCGCCAGATCGTGGCGCACCGTCAGCCGTTGCAGCTCGGCGCGCATCACGAGCAGTTCCCGCCGCCGTGCCAGCGTGGTGCGGCGCCCTCTTCCGCTCATGTCGCGGCCGCCTTGAGATCCTGGGCGTCACGGCGCAACTCAGCCAAGGTGGCATGAAGCATCGGCGGCTTGGCCGCTGCGCACTGGCACCAACGCCAGGCAGCGAGCGCGCCGGCCACCAGGAACCCCAAGGCCAGCGCCCCCAACACCATCAGCCGATGATCCGGTGGAGACCACACCACCAGCCACGCCGCGCCCAGCAGCACGCCGGCAAAGAGCAGGAAAAGCGACACGCAAGCGCCCAGCAGCAGCTGACTCAGGCGAACGCGCTCTTCTTCGATTTCAACCGTGGCCAGTTCCAGCCGGGTTCGGCCGATATCGATCACATCGGCCAGGACCTGCTGCGCTGCATCCCTCAGGCCGCTCATCAGCGCCGGGCGGCAAGGAAGCCGATCAGCAGCCCCAACGCCGCGGCGGCACCCATCGCGCCGTAGGGGTGGTCATGCACCGTGCGATCGGCCAGCCGCGCAGCGCGGCGGGCACGGTAGGCCGCTGCGTCTTCCAGCTGCTCGACCTGGGCGCGCATCTTGCGCACCTGTTCGGAAAACTCATCGCGGACGGTGTCGAAAGCCTCGTCGCCGGTGTCGGCGGCTGTCGACAAGAGATGATCGGCCTCGTCGATCATCCGGCGCAGGCTGGTGGCCAAGCCTTGCTTGGCGTTGGCGGCGGTTGCGGTGGCGTCCATGCGGGTCGTCCTCGAACCCGCCGCCAAGCCATGCTACGGAGCCGGGCCTGTGCGGACTTGATCAATCGCAAGGCCTGCAATCGGCAAGTTCGCACGGGTTCCCGGCAACCGCGCTCGCCTCGACCGGCTTGCCTTGCGCGGCGTCAAGCCAGCCCGCCGATCGGCCACAGACACTGCGGGCCCAAGGCGATCCCCGCCGCGGAGCCCCTCATGCCCACGAGCATCCAGCCACGGCCCTTTCTCGCCGCCGCCATGGCCTGCCTGGTGGCGCTCGGCGGCTGCGTCATGGCGTCGCCGCCGCCGGTGGTGCGCAGCCACGTCGGCGACACCGCCACCACTTTTTCGACGGCCCTCGCCCGCGGCGTGCCGGCTGCTGCGGGCGTCTACGGTGTCCGACATGCGCCCGATCCCGAGGACGATGACCGCGAAGCGGTGTCGCGTGCCGACGGGGAACACAGTGATTCAACCGCCGCGTCCGGCGACAAGATCAATGTGCAGATGGGGGCCGGCTTCATCGTCTCGGCCGATGGCCTGATCGCCACCGCCGCGCACATCGTGGCCGACGCGACGCAGATCATCGTCAAGCTGGCCGACCGGCGCGTGGTGGTGGCCGAATTGGTGGGCGTCGACGGCGACGCCGACATCGCGGTGATCCGGGTGCCGGTGCGCCGGCCGGTCCCCGCGTTCGGCACGTCGGCCTCGCTGTGGCCGGGCGACTGGGTGCTGGCCATCGGTGAACCCTACGGGCTGGACCGTTCGGTGGCGGCCGGGGTCGTCGGCGGGCGCAGCCGGCACTTTGCCGAGGACGGCGAGCTGATGTTCATCCAGAGCGACCTGGCGCTGAACCCCGGCAACTCCGGCGGGCCGCTGCTGGATGTGCAGGGCCGCATCGTCGGCATGAACCTGCGCACGGTGGTCGGTGCGCCCGGTGGCCCGGGCCTGAGCCTGTCGGTGCCGATCGAGTTGGTGCTGCAGATCGTGGCCGAGATCACCGGGCAGGCCGGCACATCGCGGCCACGCCTGGGGGCCGGCTTCGAAGACGTGACGCCGTTCATGGCGGTCGCTCGCGGCCGGCCGTACGCCAACGGCGCACTGATCAACGAGGTCATGCCGGGCGGCCTGGCGGCGTCGATGGGTGTTCGCAAGGGCGACATCGTGGTCGGCATGAACGGACGCCCCATCGGCGACAGCGCGGACTTCGCCGACGCTCTGCTGCGCTGGCACGCCGGCGAAACAACCCGGTTGACCGTGTTTCGCGAAGGCCACTACCGACACCTGACGACCGACCCATGACCCTTGAACTGGCACGCAGCTTTCTGGCAGCACTGCTGATCGGTGCACTGATCGGCATCGAGCGCGAGAAGAAGAAGGACGCAGAGCCTGCCCGCGCGATCGGCGGCATCCGGACACATGCCTTGCTGGCCCTGGTTGGCGGTGCCTCGGCCTGGCTGGCGCGCGAGCTGCAGGTGGCGTGGGTCTTCGTCGTGGTGCTGGGGTCGGTGGGCGCGATGGCGGTTGCCAGCCACGTGCGCCGCGGTCGTGACGAGGCGGACGAACCGCCGGGCATCACCAGCGAGATCGCCGTGATGGCCGTGCTGCTGCTGGGGGCGATGGCGGTGGTCGGCAACCAGACGCTCGCCGTCGCGCTGGCCGTGGCGGTGTCGGCGGTGCTGGCCTTCAAGCAGCCACTGCATGAGCTGGTCCGGCGCGTCGGCCTCGACGACATCCTGGCGGTGATCAAGCTGCTGATCGCCTCGGTCATCGTGTTGCCTTTGGTGCCCAACGAACTGGTCGACCCTTGGCAGGCGATCAATCCGTATCAGCTGTGGTTGCTGGTCGTGCTGATCTCGTCGCTGTCGCTGGCCGGCTATGTCGCGATGCGTTGGCTGGGGCCGGCGCGCGGCACGGCGATCACCGGGATGGCCGGTGGGCTCGTGTCGTCCACCGCCACGACCCTGAGCTTTGCACGCGACAGCCGGATCGCCACGCCCTTTTCCAGCGGCGACACCATCAGCGCCGGCATCCTGCTGGCCTGGCTGGTGATGTTCCTGCGGGTCTCCGTCATCGTCGCGATCGTGAACCGCCAATTGCTCGAGGTGATCTGGCCGCCGATGCTGGTGATGGCGCTGGTCACCGCCGGTTTTGCTGCTCGCCTCTACCTGGCCGGTGCCGCGGCAGCGACGGCCACCGCCGCCGACCACGCCATCGTCGTCAAGAACCCGTTCAGTCTCAGCGCGGCGATACGCTTCGGTGCGCTATTCGCCGTCGTGCTGGTCGTCGTGAAGCTGGCCCAGCAGCATCTTTCGAATGCCGGGCTGTATGCCGTGTCCGCCTTGGCCGGCGCAGCGGACGTGGATGCCATCGTCCTCTCGCTGGCCAGCGATGGCCAGAACTCACCCGACCTCACGCAAGCGGCATGGGCGCTGCTGGTCGCACTGTTGGCGAACACCGTGGTCAAGGTGTCGACGGTCGTTCTGGTGGGGCGTGGGCCGGTGCGCAAACACGTACTGATCGCCAGCGCGTTCATCTGTGCAGCCGGCGCTGCAGCCGCATTCTCCTGGCTCTGATGGCTGCAATTTGTTGGCAGGTACAGCGCGCCGGCCCTCGTCTGCTTGACCTCAATCAAGTGCGGCGACGGGTACCGCCGGCATCATCGCCGCACGATGCCAGTGTCTTGTGTCCTACCTGCCGCCGAGTACGTGGCGGAGCGTCCCCGGCACCTTGGCGAATCGTCATTGCGTATCGGCGGCATCCATTGCGCCGCCTGCGCCGGCACGCTCACGCAGGCCCTGAAGAGCGTCGACGGCGTCGTTGACGCCTGCGTCGACACGGGGGCCTGCCTCGCCACGGTGCGGTGGGATCCTTCGCGAACGCAACCGTCGGCGTTCGTACGCGCGATCGAGAAGGCCGGGTACACCGCGGTGGCCGATGCACCCGGTGCGGCACGGTGGCTGCGCCAGCAGGAATCGCGAGCCGGTCTCTGGCGGTTGTTCGTCGCGGCGCTGTGCGCGATGCAGGTCATGATGCTGGCGACCCCCTCGTATGTCGCCGCCCCGGGGGAGCTCACCCCCGATCTGAAGCAGCTTCTCGACTGGGGAAGCTGGGTCCTGAGCCTGCCTGTCATCTGCTTCTCGGCGATGCCTTTCTTCAAGGGCGCCTGGCGGGCTGCCCGCAACCGACGCGTCGGCATGGATGTGCCGGTGGCCCTGGGCATTGCGGTGGCGTTCGTGGCCAGCTCGGGGGCGGCGTTCGACCCCGGCGGTGCGTTCGGCACGGAGGTCTACTTCGATTCGCTGACGATGTTCGTGTCGTTCCTGCTGGGTGGCCGCTATCTCGAGATGCGCATGCGCCACCGGGCCGAAGCGATGCTCGAGGCTTCGGTGGCCGAGTTGCCGCAGACGGTCTCGCGGGTGCGGCCCGATGGAACGAACGAGACGGTCAGCGTGCGCAGCGTGCAAGTGGGCGACGTCCTGTTGGTGTCGGCGGGCGAAGTGGTGGCCACCGATGGCGTGCTGCTGCAGGGCGTGACCGACCTGGACGAAGCCTTCCTGACCGGCGAGGCCCGGCCGGTCCGAAAGGCCCCGGGCGACGCCGTGGTCGCGGGCAGCATGAACCTGGGCTCGCCCGCGTTGATGAGCGTCCAGCGGGTCGGCCCCGATACGCGCTACGAACAGGTCCTGGCGCTGATGCGCGAGGCGCGCACACGGCGCACCGCCACCCTGGGCCAGGCCGATCGTTGGGCTGCACCGTTCTTGTGGGCCGTGTTGTTGCTGGCGTTGCTGGCGGGCGCCTGGTGGTCGGTCATCGACCCGAGCCGGGCCGTGTGGGTCGTCGTGTCGGTGCTGATCGTGACCTGTCCTTGCGCCCTGTCGCTGGCGGCCCCGTCCGCGCTCTTGTCGTGTGCCAGCGCCATGGCCCGCCGGGGCGTATTGCTCAGAAGGCTCGACGCGATCGAAGGCCTGGCGCGCTTCCAGGTGTTGTTCACCGACAAGACCGGCACGCTGACCGAGACTCGCCTGCACTGCGACCACGTCGAGCGGCTCGCCGGGAGCGCCGGCCTCGACGATCGACGGATTCGGACCATCGCATCGACGCTCGCGGCATGGTCGACCCACCCGCTGGCCAAGAGCTTGTCTGCCATGAACCCGGGCGAGGCGGTGGCATGGCACGAGGTTCATGAAGTGCCTGGCAAGGGCCTGCAGGGGGTGGATGCCGAAGGCGCCGCCTGGCGCCTGGGCTCGGCCGGGTGGGCGGCGGTGGACACGGCTGGCGCTGCCGGCCTCACCGATGCCCGTCTCTGGCTCAGCCGAGACGGTGCTTCGGTGGCGTGCTTTCACCTGGACGAGCAACTGCGGGGCGACGCCGCGGCGTGCGTGGCCGATCTGCAGGCCAGCGGCGTCACGGTGTCGATCCTGTCGGGGGACGCACGGCCGCGCGTCGACCGCATCGCCGAGCTGCTGGGGGTCGACGAGCGGCACGCGGCGATGACGCCCGAAGACAAGCTCGCCGCGGTGCGGCAGGCCCGGCAAGCAGGCCAGTTGGTGGCCATGATCGGCGACGGCATCAACGACGCCCCGGTGCTCGCACAGGCCGATGTGTCGCTTGCGATGGGCGAAGGAGCCTGGGTGGCCCGCGCCGAGGCAGACGGCGTGCTGCTGGCCAACGGCCTGGCCGACATCGTGCGGGCGCGGCAGATGGCACGCAAGACCCTGCGCGTCATCCGGCAGAACACGCTCTGGGCCGTGGCCTACAACGCCGCCTGCGTGCCGCTGGCGCTCGTGGGCTGGCTGCCGCCCTGGGCCGCCGGCCTCGGGATGGCCTGCAGCTCGCTGGCGGTGGTGCTCAATTCGATGCGCGTGGGGCGCTGAACCATGGACATCCTGTTCCTTCTCGTCCCGTTCTCGGCACTGCTGGTGCTTGGCATCCTCGCCGTCTTTGCCTGGGCGCTGCACGGCGGCCAATTCGACGACCTGGAGCAACAAGGTCGCGAGATCCTGGCTGCCGACAGCGCACCACTTGACGAGCATCAAGGCCCAAAAAGGCGCGCCGACGAAGAATCCCTTCCATCGTCATGGAATGCGAAGAACGGAGGCTCTGAATGAGCGAAACAGCGCACGCCGCACCCCCCGTGAACTACACCGACCAGTCCGTCCGCGGGTTCGCGCTGGCTGCGGTGGTGTGGGGCGTGGTGGGCATGCTGGTGGGGGTGTTCATCGCCGCCCAGCTGGCATTTCCGGATCTGGCCTACGGGGTGCCGTGGCTGTCCTACGGGCGTCTGCGGCCGCTGCACACCAACGCGGTGATCTTCGCGTTCGGTGGTTGTGCGCTGTTCGCCACCAGCTACCACGTCGTGCAGCGGACCTGCCAGGTGCCGCTGTTCCTGCCGCGGCTGGCCCAGTTCACCTTCTGGGGCTGGCAGGCGGTCATCGTGCTGGCGGCCATCTCGTTGCCGATGGGCTACACCCAAGGCAAGGAATACGCCGAGCTCGAGTGGCCCATCGACCTGCTCATCGCCGTCGTGTGGGTGGCCTACGCGATCGTCTTCTTCGGCACCATCGGCACGCGCCGCGTGCGGCACATCTACGTCGCGAACTGGTTCTTCGGCTCGTTCATCATCGCGGTCGCGCTGCTGCACATCGTCAACAGTGCGGCGATGCCGGCGAGCCTGTGGAAGAGCTACTCGGCCTATGCCGGCGTGCAGGACGCGATGGTCCAGTGGTGGTACGGCCATAACGCGGTCGGCTTCTTCCTGACCGCGGGCTTCCTGGGGATGATGTACTACTACATCCCGATGCAGGCCGAGCGCCCCGTCTACAGCTACCGGCTGTCGATCGTGCACTTCTGGGCACTGATCTTCACCTACATGTGGGCAGGCCCGCACCACCTGCACTACACCGCCCTGCCCGACTGGGCCCAGAGCATCGGCATGGTCTTCTCGCTGGTGCTGCTGGCACCCAGCTGGGGCGGCATGATCAACGGCGTGATGACGCTGTCGGGCGCGTGGCACAAGCTGCGCGACGACCCGATCCTGAAGTTCCTCATCGTGGCGCTCAGCTTCTACGGCATGGCCACCTTCGAGGGGCCGATGATGTCCATCAAGACCGTCAACGCGCTGTCGCACTACACCGACTGGACGGTCGGCCACGTGCACGCCGGCGCGCTCGGCTGGGTGGGGCTGATTTCGATGGGTTCGCTGTACTACCTCATCCCGCGGATGTACGGGCGCACCACGATGTACAGCGTGCCGGCGATCAACCTGCACTTCTGGATCTCGACCTTTGGCATCGTCCTGTACATCGCCGCGATGTGGATCGCCGGCGTGATGCAGGGGCTGATGTGGCGCGCGCTGAACCCCGACGGCACGCTCGTCTACACCTTCGTCGAAAGCGTCAAGGCGACCTTCCCCTTCTACATCGTCCGCCTGACCGGTGGGGTGTTGTACCTGGCCGGCATGTTGGTGATGGGCTGGAACGTCGTCATGACCATCCGCTCCGGCCAACCCAAGGCCGCCCCGATCCCACGCCTGGCCCCCGCCTGAGAAGGACTCCCCATGGCCCACCCCTCTTCAACCTCCGGTCACGAGCGCATCGAGACCAACAACTTCCTGATGATCGTGCTGATCCTGCTGGTCATCGCGGTCGGCGGCCTGGTCGAGATCGTGCCGCTGTTCTTCCAGCGTTCCACGACGCAGCCCGTGCCGGGCCTGCGGCCGTACGACGCGCTGCAGCTCGTCGGGCGCGATGTCTATGTGCGCGAAGGTTGCTACAACTGCCACTCCCAGATGATCCGCCCGCTGCATGCCGAGACGCTGCGCTACGGCCACTACTCGACCGCCGGCGAGTTCGTCTACGACCGTCCGTTCCAGTGGGGCAGCAAGCGCACCGGCCCCGACCTGCACCGCGTCGGTGGCAAGTACAGCGACGAATGGCACCGCCTGCACCTGGCCGGCCCGCGCGACCTGGTGCCCGAATCGAACATGCCGGCCTATCCCTGGCTGGAGCGCGCCGCGATCGACCCGGCCGGTGTGCCGTCGCGTCTGCGTGCATTGCAGCGGCTGGGTGTGCCCTACACCGAGGCCGAGATCAATGCGGCGGCCGATGCCGTCAAGGGCAAGACCGAAATGGACGCTGTCGTGGCCTACCTGCAATCGCTGGGCACCCACGTCAAGTAAAGGAGAACGGGCATGGACCTGAACGACATTCGCAGCGGCGTCACGCTGGCCGGTTTCGCGCTTTTCTTCGGCCTGGTGTTGCGGGTATGGTGGCCCAAGCGGCGCGCGGCCTACGAGGCTGCCGCCCAGCTGCCCTTCGAGGGCGACGCCGCGCCGGTGGCCAGCCAGAGGGGGCGCCATGAGTGACTTCTTCAACCCCGCCTGGTCGATCTACGTCGGTGGTGTCACCGTGATCGGGCTGGTGGCCTGCCTGGCCTTGCTCATCATCGCGGCGCGGCGGCGCGTGATGGCCAACGACAACACCACCGGTCACGTCTGGGACGAGGACCTGCGCGAACTCAACAACCCGCTGCCGCGCTGGTGGATGTGGCTGTTCGTGCTGACCATCGCCTTCTCGGCGTTGTACCTGGGGCTGTACCCCGGCCTGGGAAGCCACCCGGGCAGCTGGGACTGGACGAGCGTCGGCCAGTACGAGCGGGAACAGGCGAATGCCCGTGCCGCCGCGGCGCCGATCTACGCGGGTCTCGGGACGCAGGCCGTGCCGGAACTGGCGCGCAACCGGCAGGCCATGATGATCGGCGAGCGCCTGTTCGCGAACAACTGCGCCGCTTGCCACGGCAGCGATGCGCGTGGCAGCAAGGGCTTCCCCAACCTGACCGACGCCGACTGGCTGTGGGGCGGCAGCCCCGAGCGCATCGAGGAAACGATCGCCAAGGGCCGCCAAGGTGCCATGCCGCCGATGGCTGCTGCGGTGGGCAATTCCGACGACGTTCGAGAGGTGGCCCACTATGTGCTGAGCCTGTCGAGCACGGCGTACAACCCGATCGCCGCGGCCCGTGGCCAGGCCAAGTTTGCGGTCTGCGCCGGCTGTCACGGTGCCGGCGGCAAGGGCAATGCGCTGATCGGGGCGCCGAACCTGAGCGACAAGGTGTGGCTGCATGGCTGGGGCGAAGGCGCTATCGCCGCGATGGTCAGCCAAGGCAAGACCAACGTGATGCCCGCGCACGCGGAACGGCTGACGCCTGAGCAGATCCGCGTGCTGGCAGCCTACGTCTGGAGCCTGAGCCACAGCACCGCGCCAACGGGGCTCTGATTATTCACATGCCTGCCCCCTCTCGCCCCGACGCACGTGTCATCCCGATCCTGCCGGTGCCGGTCTCGGCCCCAGCCGGCGCGGCGCCCGTGGCAGAGGCGGCCGAGCCTCAGCTCGTCTCGCTGTACGAACGCCAGAAGAAGATCTACCCGCGTTCGGTGCAAGGGTGGTATGCACGCTGGCGCTGGCTGCTGGTGTGGCTGACCCAGGCGGTGTTCTACGGGCTGCCGTGGCTGTCGTGGAACGGGCGCCAGTCGGTGCTGTTCGACCTCGGGGCGCGGCGCTTCTTCATCTTCGATCTGGTCCTGTATCCGCAGGACTTCATCTACCTGACGGCGCTGCTGGTGCTGAGCGCCTACGCGTTGTTCTTCTTCACCGCCGTCGGTGGGCGGCTGTGGTGCGGCTATGCCTGCCCGCAGACCGTCTACACCGAGATCTTCCTGTGGGTCGAGCGCCGAATCGAGGGCGAGCGCGGTGCCCGCATCAAGCTCGATGCCGCGCCCTGGAGCCTGGACAAGGCCTGGCGCAAGGTGGCCAAGCACGGGGTGTGGTTGAGCATCGGCTTGTGGACCGGCTTCACCTTCGTCGGCTACTTCACCCCGATCCGCACGCTGTGGGCCGAAGCGTTCACGCTCGCGTTCGGCCCCTGGGAGTGGTTCTGGGTCAATTTCTATGGCCTGGCGACCTACGGCAACGCGGGCTTCCTGCGCGAGCAGGTGTGCAAGTACATGTGCCCGTACGCGCGCTTCCAGAGTGCGATGTTCGACCACGACACGATGATCGTCAGCTACGACGCAGCCCGCGGCGACCCGCGCGGCAAGCGTGGCCGCGGCACCGACCTGTCGCAAGCCAAGCTGGGGCACTGCATCGACTGCAATCTGTGCGTGCAGGTCTGCCCCGTCGGCATCGACATCCGCGATGGGCTGCAGTACGAGTGCATCGCGTGCACCGCCTGCATCGACGCCTGTGACGGCGTGATGGACAAGATGCACTACCCGCGCGGCCTGATCCGCTACGCCACCCACCACGGGCTGACGCAGAAGCTGACCGGGCGCCAGATGTTCCGGCGCGTCTTGCGTCCCCGCGTCATCATCTACGGCGTGGTGCTGATCGCGATCACCGTGGCCGTCGGGGTAAGCCTGTCGTGGCGCCATACCTTCAAGGTCGATGTCGTGCGCGACCGAGCCACGCTGGCACGCCAGGTGGGCGAAGGCGAGATCGAGAATCTCTACCGCCTGCAGTTGATGAACGCCACCGAATCGGTGCAGCGCTACCAGGTCGAAGTCCAGGGGCTGCCCCAGGCCAGGCTGCTCGTCGAGCCGGTGATCGAAGTGGCCTCGGCGCAGGCTCGCTGGGTGAACGTGGCGGTCCGGTTGCCCGCCGAATCGGCTGGCGTGCTCGGCGCCGGAGCGCACCGCATCGACTTCCTGATCCACACGGTGACCGACCCCGAAGCGCGGATTCAGGAGAAATCGACCTTCGTCGTTCCCCGTTGAGAAAGCGAGGACCTTCATGCCAAGCGACAGCATCCAAGCAACGACACCCTGGTGGCGCCATCCCATGGTCTGGCTCGTCGTCGCCGGGCCGGCCATCGTCGTACTGGCCGGCTTTGCCACCTGGGCCCTGGCCGCGCGCGGCAGCGACCAGCCGGTCAGCGCCGAGTCCAGGACAGGCAGTCTGGCTCCAGCCACCCAGGCGCGCAACCATGCCGCAACAGCTCATCGATAAGCCGCGGCATGCGGACGGCGGGCACCCGTCGTTTCGTGAACGCGCGCTGATGATCCTCTGGCCCGCCTTCGTGATGGCCGGTGTGCTGGAAACGCTGGTGTTCGTCGTCGTGGATCCCGGCAGCCTGGAGTGGTTCGGTGCCGAGCCCCTGCACTGGGCGACCAACGCGGTCTACTCGGTCACCTTCTTCATTTTCTGGGCCATCATCGCCACGTCGGCGGCCATCACCCAGCTGCTGCAGCTGGAAAGCCCGGCGCTCCAGCAGACCGGGCGAGCGTCATAGGCACGTTGCCGGCTTGCGATCGATCAAGAGGGCGCGGCCGCGTGGCCGCCATCATCGCCGCATGAGTCGTGAGTCATTGAGGGGCGCCGCCTCGCTGCGGGCGGAGCGTTGGTGATGGACAGCGCGTTGGTGCTGGCGGGCCTGGCCATGGGGGCGGCGTCGTCGCCGCATTGCATGGCCATGTGCTCGGCCCCGTGCGCGAGCGTCTCGAGCGGTTGCCGGCGCAACGCCGCCGGCTTTCACACCGGCCGGGTGCTCGGCTACATGGCCGGCGGCGCCATCGCGGCCAGCAGCGTTGCAGCGCTCGGTGCATGGGGCCAGGTGGCCCCGGCGCTGCGCCCGGTCTGGACGCTGGTGCACCTGGCCTTTGCCGCCCTCGGCCTGTGGTGGTTGCTGACGGGCCGGTCGGCGGGCAGCGCCGAACGCAGCATCACGCTGCCGGTGGTTCAGTCACCGCGGCCGTCGGCCAGGCCCTGGCGGTCGACCACGGCCGGCTTGGCCTGGGTGGCCTGGCCATGCGGCGCGTTGCAGGGGGCCTTGCTGTTGTCTGCATTGGCCAGCGGCCCGGTCGGCGGCGCGCTGGTCATGGGGGGCTTTGCGCTGGCCTCGCTGCCGGCGCTGGCGGCCGGCCCCTGGGTCTGGACCCGCTGGCGCAAGGGGCGCATCGGCGCCGGGTTGGCCGGCTGGGCCGAGGTGCACGGACTGCGTCTTGCAGGCTTCTGCCTGCTGGCAAGCTCGGGTTGGGCGCTCACGCACGGTATCTGGGAGCGGCTGGCTGCGTGGTGCCTGGCCTGACGGCCTTGAGAGGCGTCAGAGCCTGGGAGTTTTTCGGGCGTGTGCGAAAGCCTCTCAGGCACTCAGCCCGGGCTCCAGGCCACCAGCTTGCGCAAGCCCTCTTCGTCGAGCACCCGCACGTGGCGCTGGTGAACGTCGAGCAGGCCGGTCTCGTGAAACTTCGAGAAGGTGCGGCTGACGGTTTCGAGCTTCAGCCCGAGGTAGCTGCCGATCTCTTCGCGCGTCATCCGCAACACCAGCGCCGAAGACGAGAACCCCCGCGCCTGCAGCCGGCGCGTCAGGTTCAGGATGAAGGTGGCCACGCGCTCTTCGGCGCGCATGCTGCCCAGCAACAGCATCACGCCGTGATCGCGTACGATCTCGCGGCTCATGATCTTGTGAAACGAGTGTTGCAGCTCGACGAAGTCACGCGACAGGGCCTCCAGCTGGTCGTAAGGGATCACGCAGACCTGCGAATCCTCGAGCGCGATCGCGTCGCAGGTGTGGCGGTCATGGCTGATCGCGTCCAGGCCGAGCAGCTCGCCGGCCATCTGGAACCCGGTCACCTGGCCCGCACCGTCTTCAGCTGCCACGCAGGTCTTGAAGAAGCCCGTGCGCACGGCATACAGGCCGACGAACGGGTCACCGGCGTGGAACAGCGCGCCGCCTCGGCGCACACGGCGCCGGTTCGCCACCAGCGCGTCCAGGCGTTCGAGGTCGGGGCCCTGCAAGCCCAGCGGCAGGCACAGCTCGCGCAGGTTGCAGCTCGAACAGGCCACCTTCAGTGCCTGCAGCGGAACGTTGTCATCGGCGGCGGGCGTGGCTGGGGCGGCGACTGGGCTGGCTTGCAACATGAGCATCCTCAAGGGTTGGCTTGATTGTCATCAATGCATCCCGCCGGACTTTGCGTTGTGTCAAATCGTGGTGGCCTTGCACGCGCCACAGTGCGGGACATGACCGCATTGGCATCGCCTCCCGTCGTTTCTACCGAACAGTTGGCCCGGCTCGATGTGGCCGGTCCGCGCTACACCTCGTATCCCACGGCAGACCGTTTCGTCGAGGCTTTCGATTCGGCCGCCTACCGGCAGGCGCTCGAACAACGGGTCAGCGGCATCGGTGCGGGTGCCGTCCCGCGGTCGTCGCTGTCGCTGTACGTGCACATACCGTTCTGTGAATCGGTCTGCTATTACTGCGCCTGCAACAAGGTCATCACCAGGCACCACGAGCGCTCGGCCGAGTACCTCGACGCGCTGGAACGCGAGATGGCGCTGAGTGCCGCGGCGCTGGGTTGCAGGGCGGCCGTGTCGCAGTTGCACCTGGGTGGTGGCACACCGACCTTCCTGTCCGACGCCGAGCTGGCACGGCTGATGCACGCCATCCAACGGCATTTCTTGTTGACGCCGGGTGGCGAGTATTCGATCGAGGTGGATCCGCGCACCGTGTCGAAGCAACGGCTGAGCCACCTGGCCGCCCTCGGCTTCAATCGCCTGAGCCTCGGGGTGCAGGATTTCGATCCCGCGGTCCAGCGGGCGGTGCATCGGGTGCAACCGTTCGACGAGGTCGAGACACTGCTCAACGCCGCGCGGGACATCGGCTTCGATTCGATCAACATCGACCTGATCTACGGCCTGCCGCTGCAGACGGCGATGTCGTTCCAGCGCACGCTCGACCAGGTGTGCCGGCTGCGGCCCGACCGCATCGCGCTGTATGCGTACGCGCACCTGCCCGAGCGATTCAAGCCCCAGCGGCGGATCGACGCCGCCGAGCTTCCGGTGGCGGGGCAAAAGATGGCCATGCTCGCCAGCGCCATCCAGGCCTTCGGCCAGCAGGGCTACGACTACATCGGGATGGACCACTTTGCGCTGCACGGCGATTCGTTGTCCGTGGCCAAGCGCCAGGGGCGGCTGCACCGCAACTTCCAGGGCTACAGCACCCAGCCCGATTGCGACCTGCTCGGGCTGGGCGTCTCGGCGATCGGCCGCATCGGCGCCACCTACAGCCAGAACGCGAAGACCTTGCCCGAGTACTACGACGCGCTGCGCGATGGCCGCCTGCCGGTCGTGCGCGGCCTCGCGCTCGACCGCGATGACCTCGTCCGTCGCTCGGTGATCATGGCGGTGATGTGCCAGGGGCGCGTCGACTACGAGTCGATCGAGGCGGCATACCTGATTCGCTTCCACGAGTACTTCGCGGCGGAGCTCGACCGGCTGCAGCCGCTGGTCGACCAGGGCCTGGTCCGCCTGGAGGTCGACGGCCTGCAAGTCACGCCATTGGGCTGGTACTTCGTGCGGGCGGTCGCGATGGTGTTTGACAAGCACCTCCAGGCCGAGCGAAGCCGGGCGCGGTTTTCACGCATCATCTGACGACGCCGGGCTCGGCGATCGTCGTTGGACCCGGCTGCGAAGCCGGGCCGGCAAACGAGCCCGCCCCAAGCGGGCCGTGACATCCGGGAGCGGCCCTTCGTTTCCCTGAGAGCGCCTTGCCCCCGACATGCGTCCGCAAAACTGCTACGCTCGCCAGCGGCTGCTTGCGGACCAAGCGGCAACCATGGCCTTTCCAACGACCAAACGTGACCGCTGCACTTCACATTGCCGTTCTCGACGACGAAGTCGACATCACCGCGCTGCTGGCTAACTATTTGAAGAACCACGGTTTTCGGGTCAGCCAGCTGCACACCGGGGCGGCCCTGATGGACCTGATGGCCAGCGACCCGCCGGTGCTGGTCCTGCTGGACCTGGGACTGCCCGGCGAAGACGGCTTCTCGATCGCCCGCCAGCTGCGCGAGCATTGGCGTTGCGGGCTGGTCATCGTGACCGGCCGCGGCGATTCTGTCGACAAGATCGTCGGGTTGGAGGTCGGCGCCGACGACTACGTGACCAAGCCGTTCGACCTGCGCGAGCTGTTGGCGCGCATCAAGGCGGTGCTGCGCCGCATGACGCCCGGCGAATCGCCGGCCCAGAGCCCGCCCGCCGCCGTGCGGCACAAGCTGTGCTTCGCCGGCTGGTCGCTCGACACGGCGGCCCGCCAGCTGACCAGCCCCGCCGGGGAGGATGTGCCGCTGACCAGTGGCGAATTCGACCTGCTGAGCACCTTTGCCCAGCACGCCGGCAGGGTCTTGTCGCGCGATTTCCTGCTCGAACACACGCGCGGCCGCGAAGCCGCGCCGTTCGACCGCACGATCGATGTCCAGGTCGGCCGCCTGCGCAAGAAGCTGGAGGCGGACGCAGAAGACCCGCAGATCATCAAGTCGGTGCGCGGGGCCGGCTACATCCTGATCCCGCCGGTGACCGCGGCTTGACGACAGCTGAAAGCCAACCCACAGCGATGAATGCTCCGACGACACGCGCCGCCCTGCCCGCCGGCATCGACGACACCACCGTCTTCCGTTCGCTGTTCGCCGCTTACCCCGATGCGCTGCTGGTGGCTGACGCCGGTGGCCAGATCGTGCTGGCCAACCCAGCGGCGGCAACATTGCTGGGCTACACCATCGAAGAGTTGGTCGGCTCCGGCATCGACATGCTGGTGCCCGACAGCATCCGCCCGCGCCACGCGGCCTACCGCGAAGCCTACGGCCGCGCCCCCCGCACCCGCCCCATGGGGACCCAGATGGAGCTGGTCGCGCGGCGCCGCGATGGCAGCGAGGTGATGGTCGAGATCGCGCTGAGTCCGCTGCAAAACCATGGACTGCCGCTCGTCGTGGCGGCGATACGCGACATTGGCGCCTATCCGCGTGTCCGGCAAGCCTTGCAGCGAGCGCGATACAGCGAACACCTGGCGCAATTGGGGCGGCTGGCGGTGGACGCGCGTGATCCGCAAGCGGTGCTCGAACACGTGCCCGCCATCGCCGCCGAAGCGTTGCAGGTCGAGATGGCGACAGTCTTCCTGCTCGAACCGAACCGGCTCGACTTCCGGGTCGTTGGAGGGGTCGGCCTGGTGCCGGGCAAGAGCATCGGGGCCCGCGTGCCCAACCGGCCGGACACGCCGCCGGGCTTCGTCTACGCCGAGGGCCGGCCGGTCATCGTGACCGACTACCGCACCGAACGGCGCTTCCAGGTTCCCCAGGCCTACCTGGACGCCGCACTGACCAGCGGCATGGGGGTGCCGCTGTCGGACCGCGGGCGCATCACCGGCGTGCTGGCAGTCCATTCGATCAGCGCCCAGCGCTTCGGCGACGACGAGGTTCGTTTTCTCGAATCGCTGGCCAACCTGCTGGCCACCAGCCAGCAACGGGCGCAGTCGGAAGAAGCGTTGAACCACGCCCAACGGTTGGAAAGCGTCGGCCAGCTGACCGGCGGCATCGCCCACGACTTCAACAATCTGCTGACGGTGATTCAGGGCAACCTGCAGGTGCTGGAAGAGCTGCCCGCCCTGGCCGACGATGCGTACGGCCAACAGCTGGTGGCCGCGGCCACCCGCGCGAGCCGGCGGGGTGCCGAGCTGACGAGCAAGCTGCTGGCCTTCTCACGCCGGCAGGTGTTGCAGCCCAGCACCGTCGATGTCAGCCATCTGCTGCTTTCGCTGGCTGACATGCTGCGCCGCACGCTCGATCAGCGCATCCGGATCGAGGTCGACGCACCGGCCGATTGCCCGCCAGTGCTGGCCGACCCCGGCCAGCTCGAGTCGGCCCTGCTCAACATCGCGATCAACGCGCGCGACGCGATGCCCGAGGGCGGCACGCTTCGCTTCACCGCCGCAGCGGGCGTTCAGCTGCCGGCGGCGCTGAGCAGCGAACTCGACCACCCTGCGACGCCGGACAGTCAGTTCGTGGCGATCTCGATCGCCGACAGCGGCGCCGGCATGTCGGACGAGGTGAAGGAACGTGCCTTCGAGCCCTTCTTCACGACGAAGGAAGTCGGCCGCGGCACCGGTCTGGGGCTGAGCACGGTCTACGGTTTCGTCAAACAGTCCAAAGGTGCGATCGAGATCCAGACCGCGCCCGGCAAGGGCACCACGCTGACGCTCTACATCCCGCAGCCGCAAACGGCGGCCAGCCATGAAAACGGCGACCCGGCCGCGGGCGAAGCCGTCCCGCCGGGGCTGAAGGTGCTGCTGGTGGAGGACGATGCCGAGGTGCGCGCGGTGGTGCACACCTTCCTCGACACGTTGGGTTGTGTGGTCACCGCCTGCACGAACGCCGAGCATGCGCTGGAAACGCTGACGCCCGACACAGATTTCGACCTGCTGCTGACCGACATCGCGCTCGGCGCCGGCATGCGCGGTACCGCGCTGGCGCAGCAGGCGCAGCACAGGTTCCCGCGGCTGGCGATCCTGCTGATGTCCGGGTTTTCGGCCGAGCTGCTCGATGCCGACCGCGAGGCCCCTGCGAGCTGGGAGTTGTTGCCCAAACCCTACACCCGCGACCAGCTGGCGCGAGCGATCGCCAGGGTCATCGCCCCGGCCTAGTGCTGCTCACTGCAGCACCGGGGTGGTGGTCGGCGCCAAGCATCCCTGGATGAACTCGCTCAGCGCATCGACCTCTGGGATGTGGATGTCGCGGCGGCCCTTTTCGACGAAGTGGATCAGCTTGTCGCGCGCCAGCTTGGACAGCGCGCGGCTCACGGTTTCCAGCGTCATGCCGAGGTAGTTGCCGATCTCGGCACGGGTCATGCGCAGCGTGATCTGGTCGGTGCGCAGGCCGCGCTTGGCCAGCGACTCGGCCCAGTAGCGCAGGAAGTCCGCCACCCGCGCGTCGGCCGGCAGCGTGCAGACCGACATCAGCGAGTCGCGGTCGCGGGCGATTTCGCGGCTCATCGCCTCGTGCAGCACCGTCAGCAGCGCCGGCTTTGAGGCACAGGCGGCGAGCAGCGCGTCGTAGCGAACGATCCAGACCTCGCCGATGTCCATCGCAACCGCGTCGCACGAGTACTGGTTGTTGGCGATGCCGTCGAAACCCAGCCAGTCGCCGCGAAACTTCAGGCCGACGACCTGTTCCCGCCCGTCGGGCGACAGCGTGACGATCTTGAAGAAGCCCGAGTTCAGGATATAGAGGTTGCCGAAGCGCTCGCCCGCCTGGTAGATGACATCGCCGGCATGCACCACCCTGCGCTGGAGCACCAGCTCGTCGCTCAGCAGCTTCAGCGTGTCGGCCGTGGCCTGGCTCGCGCGCTGGTTGGCACCGGCGTCTGTTGTCGGAGCTGCCCACCCGGCGGTGGCCGCACGGGAAAAACGCGGTGCGCCGGTGGCGGTGCGGTCGGGGGTGGCGGTGCTCAGCATGGGTGACTCCTCAGGATCGGGGGCATTGGGCCTGCCGAGCCGTCTTGGGCGGGACTCGGCATGAAGGGAATGCTAGGAATCGCCCGACAACCGCTGAACAACCGCCGGCGTCGTTCGGTAACGCTGCGTGAATGCCGTGTGACGCTTTCGTATCAACCACGTCCCACGCCACCTCAGGTTGATCTGCGTCAAGGCCGCGCGGCGGCGGCCCCGTAGGCTTCGCTTCCAAGAATCCCGTCGTTCGGGCCGATCACCCATGCCATGCAGCCGCTTCTTGAACCCAGCCCGCCCGAGGGCGCTGTCCCGTCGCTCCCACCCGACCGTCAGGCGCTGCTCGACAGTGCTGGCCGGCTGTTGCGCGCCGCGCGGACAGGTGCCCTGCCGCCCTTGCTGCGGGGCAAACGGCTGGCGCTGATACGCGGGCCTGGCGAAACCGAGGAGCCCCAGGACTTTTCCCGTGCCGCCAACGAACTGGGCGCGCACGTGGCCAAGATTGGCTCGGCCCTCACGCCCGATAGCGACCCGGTCGAGGTGCAAGACACCGCACGCCTGCTGGGGCGTTTGTACGACGCCGTCGAGTGCCAAGGGCTGCCGCCGGCACTGGTGCAGCAACTGGCCGACGCGGCCGGCATCCCGGTGTATGACGGATTGGCCACACCGTCGCACGACAGCGCGCAACTGGCCCCCTTGTTGCCTGGCGACGAGCTGCTTTCAGACAAGCGGCGCCATGTGATGCAGGCGATGCTGCTGGCCACGATCACCTGATCGATGTCGCGGCGCAGCCAGGCGCAGGCATCGCGCAGGTCTCAGGCAGGTCTCAATTGGCGCGCAACCAGGTGGCCGGCTTCGGCGCGCCGGATGCCGGGCCCAGGCCGATCGGAGCCGGCGCGAGGTTGACGATGCGGGTGAACAGCTCGCGGTACGCTTGCTCGGCGTCGTGCCCGGTCAGCGGGTCGCGGTTGGTCGAGAACGCCGTGTCGAGCTCGCGCCAGTCGTCGGCGGTCAGCACGCGTTCTGCCAGCGGCAGGATCTCGCGCTCTTCCAGCGCCATGTGGGCCAGGTAGAACTCCACGTAGCGCGCCATCGCCTGCTCGAAATCTTCGCGGCGTGACTCGCCCATCAACTCGAAGGCCAGCAGGGCGTGCTCCAGGTCACGGATGCGGCGTTCGCCGCAGGCATGGTCCTGGTCGAGGTTGTCCAGGATGGGCCGAGCCAATGGCGTTCGGGCGCGCAGCTTCGGAAACAGCAGTTCAGTCTCCTTGCGGTGGTGGCGCTTCTCGGGGAACTCGTCCAGGTAGAACAGCATCGCCCGCAGCACGGCAAAGTCGGGCAGCGTGCCGCGCTGCCGATGGTCGGCCAGTAGCAGCAAGACCGAGCGCAACATCGCGGCCAGTGCGCTGTGCTCGTCACGAAGAACGCTCAAGGTCAACGGGTTCATCAAGGTCTCCTGCGGCGCAGCTTCGCCCGTTTGTCCGTCGGCGCCCTTGTCGTGGATCAAATGGTGACCCGGTACGGCGTCATGCAGCCTGGGCCGCTGCGCCAGCACGCACGCCTTTTGCGGTGAAGCAAAACCATGGCGCCGGTGCTTCGCCACAGTGTGGCGACTCCAATAACGCCGCGCGACCGTGCTGGTCGACGAAACACTGCCGATGGCCAACCGCCGTCCCACCCACACCCCCGAACTGGTCTGCCCTGCCGGTTCGCTGCGCGCGCTGGTGGCCGCAGTCGACGCTGGGGCCGATGCCGTCTACCTGGGCCTGAAGGACGCGACCAACGCGCGCAACTTCGCAGGCCTGAACTTCGACGATGCGCAGGTGCGCGAGGGCGTCAGCCACGCCCACGCTCGCGGGGCGAAGGCGCTGATGGCGCTGAACACCTTTGCCGATGCGCGCGATCCAGGGCCGTGGCGCCGGGCCGTCGACAAGGCCGTGCTGCTCGGTGCCGATGCGCTGATCGTGGCCGACAGCGCGGTGATGGCGTACTGCCGAGACCACCACCCTGCCCTGCGTCTGCATTTGTCGGTGCAGGCCTCGGCGACCAGCCACGCGGCGATCGAGTTCTATCGCCGCCGCTACGGCATCCAGCGCGCGGTGCTGCCGCGGGTGCTGACGCTGCAACAGGTCGGGCAGGTCATCAAGCACACCGAGGTCGACATCGAAGTCTTCGGCTTCGGCAGCCTGTGCGTGATGGTTGAAGGCCGTTGCGCGCTGTCTTCCTATGCCACCGGCCAGTCGCCGAACAATGCCGGCGTCTGCTCGCCGCCATCGGCCGTGCGCTGGCAAGACGATGGGCCCGCAGGCATGCAGGCGCGCCTGAACGGCGTGCTGATCGACCGCTACGCGCCTGGCGAGCCGCGCGGCTACCCGACGCTGTGCAAGGGCCGTTTCTCGGTCAATGGCCAGCGTGACTACGCGCTCGAAGAACCCACGAGCCTGAACACCCTGGCGATCCTGCCGGAGCTGATCTCGATGGGCGTGAAGGCCATCAAGATCGAAGGACGGCAGCGCAGCGCAGCCTATGTCGAGCAGGTCACGCGTGTCTGGCGCGCGGCGATCGACCAGGCCGCATCGTCCGCCCGCTACAGCGTCCAGCCGGAATGGACGGCCGCACTGGCCAGCCATGCCGAAGGCCAGCAGCACACGCTGGGCGCCTACAACCGGCCCTGGCGCTGACCCACCCGATGACCACGCATCCCACGAACGACACCGCACCGCCCCGCATGGCCATGACCGTCGGGCCGGTGCTCTACCACTGGTCTCGCGAGACCTTGCTCCACTTCTACGCCGATCTGGCCGACAGCGCCGCCGACACCATCGTGCTCGGTGAAGCGGTGTGTGCGCGCCGCCGCGAGCTGCGGCTGGACGACTGGCTCGCACTTGGGCGCGAACTGCAGGCCGCCGGCAAGGAGGTGGTGCTCGTTGCCCAAACGCTGATAGAAAGCGAGGCCGACCTGCGGTTGCTCGAACGCCAGGGCGAGCAGCAGGGGTTTGCGGTCGAGGCCGGTGACGCATCGGCGCTGCAGCTGCTGGCCGGGCGCGTGCCGTTGGTGCTGGGCCCGCACCTGAACATCTACAGCCGCGAGGCCTTGCTCGAGCACGCCGACCTGGGCGCGTCGCGCTGGGTGGCGCCGGTGGAGCTGGCGCTCGATGCGCTGGCGCTGATCAACCCGCCGGCCGATCCGGTGCACACGCCGCAGGGCGAGCCGATCGTGACCGAAGCCTGGGCCTTCGGCCGCCTGCCGCTGGCCTTCTCGGCGCGCTGCTTCACCGCGCGCCACCACCGCGTCGGAAAGGACGACTGCGGCTACCCCTGCCTGTCGGATCCGGACGGGCTGTTGCTGTCGTCGACCGAAGGCCAGCCCTTTCTCGTGCTCAACGGCACCCAGACCCAATCCGCCGCGGTGCAGAACCTGCTCGGCGACGCGGCGGCGCTGCGCGCCGCTGGGGTGTCGCGGCTGCGGCTGTCGCCCTGCGCCAGCGGCTTCGCACAGGTGCTGCGCGACTTCGATGCCGTGATGAACGGCGACCGCCCCGCCGCCGGCTGCGCCGACGTGTGGCGCGACCTGGGCGTGCCAGGGCCCTACAGCGACGGCTTCGCCCGGCGCATGCCGGGCATGGCCTGGAGTGGTGCATGAGCGACCCGACCGCCGAATTCGCGCTGCCGCCCGGCCTGCCGCCGGTGCTGGCGCCGTTGCACCGGCGCGTGTGCGCACTGGTCGAGCGGCTGCCGGTGCAACCGCCCTCCTTCGTGCTGGCGCGCGCACTCGACCACGTGCTGCTGGACCGCCTGCCGGCCGATGCCCGCCAGGCACTGGCCGGTCGCTGCGTCGAATTGCGCGTCACCGACTTCGGTCTTCGCGTGCGCCTGCAGCTCGGCCCGGCCGGCTTCGTGCCGGCACCGGCCCGGGCCGAGCCGGCCCTGCGCATCACCGCGCCCGGGTCCAGCTACCTGCGGTTGCTGCGGGGCGATGACGACCCGGACCGCCTGTTCTTCGAGCGGGCGCTGGTGATGGAAGGCGATACCGAGCTCGGCCTGGTGCTGAAGAACACGCTCGATGCGATCGGCCCGCTGTGGCCGCGTCGCCCGATGGCGGCGCCCACACGATGATCGTGGCGTGGTTGCGCGGCGGCCTGACCGGCCTGCTGCTGGCCGCCAACACGGTGATCGTCTTCGCCTTGATGCTGCCGCCCGCGCTGGCGAAACTGGTGCTGCCGGCCGGCGTGTTGCGCTCGGCTTGCGACCAGGCCTTGAATGGCCTGGCCTCGTGCTGGGTGGCGGCGAACAACGCCTGGCTCGCGACCTCGGCGTCCAACCCGTGGGAGGTCTGCGGCCTGAACGGGTTGAACCCGCGCGGCTGGTACCTCGTCTCCAGCAACCACCAGAGCTGGGTCGACATCCTGGTGCTGCAGCGCGTCTTCCATCGCCGCATCCCGTTCCTGAAGTTCTTCCTCAAGCGCGAGCTGATCTGGGTTCCGGTGATCGGGCTGGCCTGGTGGGCATTGGACTTTCCGTTCATGCGACGTGGCAGGGGCCATGGCAGCGGCCGAGACGATCTGGCGACCACCCGGCAGGCCTGCGAAAAGTTCAGGCGCATTCCCACCACGGTGATCAACTTCGCGGAAGGCACCCGCTTCACCCATGCCAAACACGCGGCGCAGCGCAGCCCTTATCAATACCTGCTGACACCCAAGGCCGGCGGCCTGGGGATGGCACTGGCGACAATGGGCGCGCAGTTCGACGCCCTGCTCGACGTCACGATC
This sequence comes from Ideonella sp., assembly GCF_036277275.1. GTDB lineage: Bacteria > Pseudomonadota > Gammaproteobacteria > Burkholderiales > Burkholderiaceae_C > Ideonella. The sequence goes on from NZ_DASUNH010000151.1 coordinate 26,268, forward strand.
GTCTACCCCGACGGCGCACCGAGCTTCTGGCAGCTGCTGTGCGGTCGGTCCGGCGCAGTCTGTGTCTATGTTCGGCGCCGGCCGGTTCCATCTGGGGTGATCGGGGGCGACCCGGTGCGCGACAAGGCCTACCGCCGGCGTGTGCGCGCGTGGATCGACGAACAGTGGGCAGAGAAGGATCTCTTCATCGAGACCCGCCTGCGCCAGCACCACGCCAGCCGCGCAACAGCCAACCCTGTCGCGCTGAACCGCGGCCGCCACGCCTCGCGCTGACCCACGCCTTCGCATTGCCCACATGGCCAAGCGCTTTCCCATCCGCCCCAGTCATCCCGAGCGCAATTGCTGGGGCTGTGACCGCTACTGCGCCGCTGGCGACATGATCTGCGGCAACGGGACGGAGCGCACCCAACACCCGGTCGAGCTGTTCGGCGACGATTGGCGGGAATGGGAAGCAGAGGCGGCCGAACAAGCTTCGGGCCAGCGGCCCGACCCCAACGCCCCGGTGCAGGGGTGACCGTCGCCAGGTTCGGGTCACGGAATCGCGGTTCTGGCTACTTTTGATCTTCCGCAACTCGGCAAGATCGGTCCCAATGTGCCGTCGAAACACTCCCCGCACAACGGGGCTCCACGATGCGCGGATGGCTGACCGACAGTCAACTTGCAGCAAACACGCGCTGGCCGCGGGCACTCGGGCTGGGCCTTGGGGGCTTGACGATCGGCGCAGCCCTGCTGCAGCGAGGTGAACCCTGGGGTTGGGCCTACGGGCTGCTCGTGCACGCGCTGATCTGGCCGCATCTGGCCCATGTGTCTGCCCGTCGCCACGAATCACCCGCCGCCGCGGAACGGCGAAACCTCCTGATCGACGCCCTGCTCGGCGGCACCTGGTTGCCGGCGATCGGCTTCAATCTCTTGCCCACGGCGCTTGTCGCCACCATGATGGCGGTGAGCAGCGTGGCCGTGGGGGGCGCCCGGCTGTTGGCGCGAGGTGCGCAGGCCATGGCCGGGGGCATCGCCATGGGTTGGGCGGTATGGGGCACACATCTCGAGCTCGCGCCCTCTGTCACCACGCTGGTCGCCTGCCTGCCGCTGCTGGTGCTCTACCCGCTGGCCATGGGGGCGATGTCGCGCCGCCTGGCCACCCAGCTGGGCCAGAAGAAACGGGCCCTCGAACGTTCCGAGGCACTGCAGCGGACGGTGCTGAACGCCCTTCAGGCCGGCATCGTGCTGTACGACGCCGACGACCGCCTGGTGATCTGCAACCAGGACTTCAGGGAACTCTATGGCCCGATCGCGCACCTTCTCGAGCCCGGCATCACGTTCGAGGCCTTGTTGAGACGAGCCGTTGGCGAAGGGCTTGTGCCCGAGGCGATCGGCCGCGAAGACGAATGGATCCGCCAGCGCCTGCTGTCGCACGCGATTCCGCAATCCGCGGTGCAGCGCGAACTGCCGGGCGGGCGATGGCGCCGCATCGTCGAAAAACGCCTGCCGGACGGCAGCCTGCTGGCCTTCAGCACCGATGTCACCGAGCTCGTGCTGCGCGAGCGCGAACTGCAGAGCCTGGTCACTCAGCGTGACGCCTATGCACAGGCACTTCGCCAGGCCAACGATCACCTGGCGATGCTGTCGGACACCGATGCCCTGACCGGCATTGCGAACCGGCGGCAGTTCGACCGCCGCCTGCGCGACGAGTGCCGCAGGGCTCGGCGCAACAAGACGCCGATGGCGCTGCTGATGATCGACGTCGATCACTTCAAGCGTTTCAACGACCTGCACGGCCACCCGGCCGGCGACCAATGCCTGCGGCTGGTGGCCAACGCGCTCAAGAGCTGCGCCCAACGCGCCGTCGATCTGGCTGCCCGCTATGGCGGCGAGGAGTTTGCGTTGCTGCTGCCGCACACCACCGAGCAAGAGGCCGTGACCATCGCGCAGCGCTGCATGGCGGCCATCGCCTGCGCCGCCATCCCGCATGGCGACTCGCCCACCGGCCCGGTGGTCACCATCAGCGTCGGGTTGGCGACGGCCCGAACCTCAGAGGACGGCGACATCGATCATGCGCTGACCCGCGACGCAGACAGGGCGCTGTACCTGGCAAAGGACAGGGGCCGCAACCGCCTCGCCACGTTCAGCAGCGTGTGAAGGCGCTCCTGCCCGCACGATCGCTCGCCACTTGCGGTGCATCAATCCCAGGTCGCCCGCGTCTGGCCAAACTGCGCGCGCCCGCCCCGCCGTCGAAGATGAGTGCTTTCGGCCATGGGATCGTGGGTTCGATGGGAGATGGCCAACGCCTCGGCCGGCAGGATTGATCTGGATCAATGTCCCCCGCGGGCGACCTCCCTAGCATAGGTGCATTAGAAATGCATCTTCAAAAGGACGGCCCCATGCGCACTGCCCAAGCCCACGCCACTGTCGACGTTCGCACCATCGCGCCGCTCGAACGGCATCCCTTGATCTTCTCGACCTTTCGCGAGTTGTCCACCGGCCAGGCGATGGACCTGGTGAACGACCACGACCCACGGCCGCTGTACCACCAGTTCCAGGCCCGCATTCCGGGCCGCTTCGGCTGGGACTACCTCGAAGCCGGGCCAGATCTCTGGCGTGTTCGCATCACGAAGATCGCCGATGCGAACGCCAATGTCGAAGGCGGCTGCTGCGGCGGCTGCGGTTGCGCCTAGCAGGCTGCTGAAATACCTTCTTCGACCACCGGTTTCGCCGACTTCACAGGGTGCCTGACCCTTTGCCCAATCCCAAAAAAGACTGCAACGCGTTCTGTGCGGTCGATGCCCGCAACGCAGGCGACGTCAAACAGTATTTCAGCAGCCTGCTAGCCTCATCTCAACTTTTCGGACACCCCTCATGAACACCGCTCCCAGGCTGTGGCGCTGGCTCGGCCTCATCTTCGTGCTGTCGTTCGGCGCACTGGGCTATCTGGGTTACCAGATCTACCTCAGCGCGCCGCCGATCCCCCAAGCCGTCGTCAGCACCGACGGCGAAACCCTGTTCACCGGCGAACAGATCCAGCATGGCCAGCAAGCCTGGCTCTCGGCCGGTGGCCAGCAACTCGGCACCGTCTGGGGCCACGGCAGCTATGTCGCGCCCGACTGGTCGGCGGATTGGCTGCACCGCGAGGCCGTGGCGCTGCAAGACATTCGCCTGCAGCAGCTGAACAAAGTTGCCGCCAGCCTGACGCCGGCCGACCATGGCGCGATCGCCGCTGCGCTGAAAGACGAGATGCGGCGCAACACCTATGACGAGACCACCGGTGTCATCAAGGTGTCGGCCGACCGCGCGCAGGCCATCAAGCAGGTCGCCCGCCACATCGAAGGCCTGTTCGGCGACGACGCATCGCTGGCCGAGTTGCGCGACCAGTACGCGATGACCGAAGGCTCCCTGCCTACGCTGGCCGATCGGCAGGCGCTCAGCGCATTCTTCTTCTGGACCGCCTGGGCCGCCACGACGGACCGGCCGGGCGAACAGAACCTGTCGTACACCAGCAACTGGCCGCACGAACCGCTGGTCGGCAACACGATGACGAGCTCGGCCGCGGTCTGGTCGATGGTCAGCATCGTGCTGCTGCTGGCAGGCATTGCCGCGATGCTGTGGTTCCACGGCGGGCAAAGGCACGATGCGCCGGCGCAGCCGCCCAAGGCCGACCCGCTGATCGGCGCCGTGGCCACCCCTTCGATGAAGGCCACGCGCAAGTACTTCTTCGCCGTGGTCGGCCTGATGCTGCTGCAGATCGGCATGGGCGCGATCACCGCGCACTATGCCGTCGAGGGCCAGGCCTTCTTCGGCATTCCGCTGGCCGAAGTGCTGCCCTACACCGTCAGCCGCACGATCCACACGCAGGTCGGCATCTTCTGGATCGCCACCGCGTGGCTCGCCACCGGGCTGTACATCGCACCGCTGCTGTCGGGCCGTGAACCGAAGTTGCAGAAGCTCGGTGTCGACGTGCTGTTCTGGGCGCTGATCGCGATCGTCGTCGGCTCCACCGTCACCGGCTGGCTCGGCACGCTGCAGCACCGCGGCGTCGACTTCAGCTTCTGGATCGGCAACCAGGGTCTCGAGTTCACCAGCATGGGCCGCGTCTGGCAACTGCTGCTGTTCGTCGGCCTGCTGTTCTGGGTCTTCCTGCTCGGCCGCGCGCTGTGGCCGGCGCTGACCAAGCCCTCGGAGACGCGCGGCCTGATCGCGATGGTGTTCCTGTCGGCCACCTGCATCGGCGGCTTCTATGCCAGCTCGCTGACCTGGGGCCAGCACACCCACTACTCGATGATCGAGTACTGGCGCTGGTGGCTGGTGCACCTGTGGGTCGAAGGCTTCTTCGAAGTGTTCGCCACCGCGGTCGTCGCGCTGATCTTCACGCGCCTGGGCCTGGTGCGCGCCGAGAGCGCCAACCGCGCGATCGTCGCCGAGACCATCGTCTTCCTGTTCGGCGGCATCCTCGGCACGCTGCACCACCTGTATTTCACCGGCACGCCCACGTCGATCATCGCCGTCGGTGCCGTCTTCTCGGCGCTCGAAGTGGTGCCGCTGACGCTGATCGGCCTGGAGGCCCTGCAGACCTACCGCCAGTCCAAGTCGCTGCCGTGGCTGGGTGCCTACAAGTGGGTCATCCTCAGCTTCGTTGCGGTGGGCTTCTGGAACACTGTCGGCGCCGGCCTGCTGGGCTTCGCCATCAACCCGCCGGCGTCGCTGTACTACGTGCAAGGCCTGAACATGACGGCGGCCCACGGCCACGCAGCGCTGTTCGGCGTCTACGGCATGCTGGGCATCGGGCTGATGCTGTTCTGCCTGCGCGGCCTGTATGCCCGGCACCTGCACGTCGACAGCCTGCTCAAGCCCGCGTTCTGGGGCCTGAACATCGGGCTGGCGATGATGGTGTTCATGTCGCTGCTGCCGGCCGGCATCTACCAGGCATGGGCCAGCATCGACAAGGGCCTGTGGTTCGCCCGCTCGTCCGAGGTGATCCATTCCGGCCTGATGGAGACGCTGGTCTGGCTGCGCGTGCCGGGTGACATCGTGTTCGCCGCGGGCGCTGTCATGCTGGCGCTGTATGCGATCAAACTGCTGCGCCGGCCGGCAGCGGACCAGTCGCCGGCTGCGGTGCCTTTGGCACAACGTACCTGAAGCGCCACCATGAAGCTCACCGCCTTCACCGACTACAGCCTGCGCGTGCTGATCTACCTGGCTGCCCAGCCGGGGCGACGCAGCACGATCGCCGAGATTGCCGACGCCTTCGGCGTGAAGGAGAACCACCTGACCAAGGTGGTCCACTTCCTCGGCAAGGCCGGGTTGCTGGCCAACGTACGCGGCAAAGGCGGTGGGCTCGACCTGGCGCTGGCGCCGCAAGACGTGGTGCTCGGCCAGGTCATTCGGCAGACCGAAGGGATCGATACGCCGGCCGAGTGTTTTGGCGAGGAACCCGCCGCGGGTCGCTGCTGCATCGAGCCGGTCTGCCGGCTGCGCCCGGTGCTGCACGAGGCGGTCGAGGCCTTCTATGCCGTGCTCGACCGCTACACGCTGGCCGATCTGGCACACAACCGGCAGGCGCTCGCGAACATCCTGTTCATCGACCGGCGACCGGGCGCGCGCCCGGTGCTTCCACGATCATGAGCCCCGCCGCCCCGTTCCCCTATGCCGGCCCCGAGACACTGCGCCAGCCGATCATCGAAGCGCTGACGCGTGTCGTCGATCCCGAGGTGGCGCTGAGCATCGTCGATGTCGGGCTGGTGATCGGCGTCACGGTGTCGGCCGACAGGCTGCACGTGTTGTTGACGATGACGTCGGCCGCCTGCCCGGTCGCCGGGCTGATCATCGAGGAGGTCGAGGCCGAGCTGGCCAGCATCGCCGAACGCGGCATGGCGATCGACGTCGAACTGGTCTGGGAGCCGGCGTGGACGCCCGAGCGGATGAGTGAACGCGCGCGGCGCTTCATGCAGTGGTGAACAACACCGCCTGTCCGCACGGGCCGGCATCCTGGGCAAAGCCGCTGCTGCTGGGCGTGGTGGCGATCTCGCTGGTCAGCGGGGTGCTGGGTGGGCTTGCGCGCCTTGGCGTTGCACCCTCCTCCATCGACGGTGCGGTCTGGCTGAACCACGCGCTGCTGTGGCACGCCGGCCTGATGATCTGCGGCTTCCTCGGCACGGTGATCGGCATCGAGCGTGCAGTGGCGGTGAAGCGGCCGATGGCGTTCCTGGCGCCGCTGCTGTCCGGCGCGGCCGGCTTGTGCTTCATCGCAGGGTACGCCATGCTGGCGAGTGCGCTTCTCGTGGCGGCCGCGTCGCTCTTCGTCGCCGTCAACGTCGTCATCGTGCGTCGCCAGCGCGCGGCGCACACCGTGTTGCTGCTGGTGGCTGCGTTGGCGTGGCTGATCGGCAACCTTCATTTCGCATTCGATGCGACCAGCCCGGCCACGCTGTCCTGGTGGTTCAGTTTCCTGGTGCTGACCATTGCGGCGGAGCGGCTGGAGATGACGAGGTTGATGCGCCGTCACCCGGCCGCGCAACCGTCGTTCTTCGCCGCCGTGGCGCTGCTGCTGGCCGGCGCGGCGGCTTCGGCGGTTTCGCCGGTGGGCGGCGGTGTGTTGTTCGGCACCGCGCTGACGCTGCTGGCCACCTGGCTCGTCGTTTTCGACATCGCCCGTCGCACCGTTTTCGCCGCGGGCCTGCCCCGCTACATGGCCGCTTGCCTGCTGGGCGGCTACCTCTGGCTGGCCGTGGCTGGCGTTGCATGGGCAGCGATGGTGCTCGGCGCCCCCACGCGAGACATCGCATGGCACGCACTGGGCCTGGGGTTCGTCATCAGCATGGTCATGGGCCACGCGCCGGTGATCCTGCCGGCCGTTGCCCGCGTCAAGCTGCTGTTCGGCCGGCCCTTCTATGTGCCGTTGCTGGCGCTTCACCTGTCGCTCGCGCTGCGGCTGGGCCCCGGCGCCTTCGACACGACCCTGCGGGCGGCGGGCGCCTCGATGAACGCGTTGACGCTCGTCTGGTTCGCCGCCACGGTAGTCGGCGGCATCGCCGCGTGGCGCTGGCTGCACCGCGGCCCTGTTGTCACCCCTCTGAAGGAGAAGCCCCGATGACCGGCTTCGTTCAAATCATGGAGCCGCCACGCCGCCCCGGCGGCGCGACGGGTTTCGCGCTCTGGCAGCTCGGCTTCCGGCCCTTCTACCTGCTGGCCAGCAGCTTCGCCGCGCTGTCGATCGTGCTGTGGGCGCTGCAGTCCGCCGGTTGGCTGGGCCACCCCTACCTGCGAGGGCCGATCTGGCATGCACACGAGATGCTGTTCGGCTTCACGCTCGCCGTGGTCGTCGGCTTCCTCTTCACCGCGGGTCGCAATTGGTCGAACCGGCCCACGCCGACCGGCGCATTGCTGGCCGCGTTGGCAGCGTTGTGGGTCGCCGGGCGGGTGCTGGTGCTGACGCCCTTCGGACTCACCGCCGCGCTGGTCAACGCCGCCTTTCCGCTGTCCGCCGCCATCGCGCTGGCGGTGCCGTTCATCGCTTCGCGCAACCGGCGCAACTACTTCTTCATCGGCCTGCTGCTGCTGATGTCCGCGGCGCAGATGCTGTTCCACCTGGCCCAGCTGGGTATCGTGGCCGCACCGCCGTGGGTCGGCATCCAGCTGGCGCTGGACGTGGTGCTGTTCATCATGGCGGTGATGGGCGGCCGGGTGATCCCGATGTTCACCAACAACGGCATTCCCGGCGCAGCGGCCACGCGCCACCCGTGGGTCGAAAAGCTGTCGCTGGGCTCGGTGTTGTTGCTGTGGGCCGCCGACGCCTTGCAGTTGCACGGCCTGCCGATGCTGCTGCTGGCGGCGCTGTGTGGAGCGGCGCATCTGCTGCGCTGGTGGCTGTGGCAGCCCTGGGTCACCTGGCGCACGCCGCTGGTCTGGGTGCTGCACCTGGCCTATGCGTGGATCCCCGTCCACCTGGCCTTGCGCGCTGCCGCCGAAGCCGGCTGGCTCGCGCCTTCGCTGGCCATCCACGCGCTGACGGTCGGTGCGATCGGTGGCCTGATCATCGGCATGATGACGCGCACTGCGCTGGGCCACACCGGCCGTCTGCTGCGCGCCGGCCGGCACGAGACGGCCTGTTATCTGCTGGTCGCGCTCGCCGCGGTGGTGCGTGTGTTCGTTCCGCTGCTGGCGCCCGAGGCCGCGCTGGCGGCCGTGCTGGTGTCGGCCGCGTGCTGGTCGGCCGGTTTCGGCTGGTATGCGGTGACGTACTGGCCGGTGTTGACAAGGGCGCGCGTGGACGGCAAACGCGGTTGAGATGGACTACGCGCTCATCAAGACAATCCACCAGACCGCCGTCGCGCTGTCGTTCGCAGGCTTCTTCAGCCGTGGCCTTGCGTCGCTGCTGGGAGCCGGCTGGGTGCAGGGCCGATTGGCCAAGACCTTGCCGCACATCGTCGATTCCGTGCTGCTGCTGTCGGCCCTCATGCTGGCCTGGCTGCTGCGGCTGAACCCGGCCCATGCGCCGTGGCTGCTGGCCAAGATCATCGGGCTGCTGGTCTACATCGGGCTCGGCATGCTGGCGCTGAAACCAGGCCGCTCCACCGCCGTGCGCGCCACGGCGTGGATCGCCGCGTTGCTGACGTTCGGCTGGATCGCCTCGGTCGCCATGACCAAGCACCCGTTGGGCTGGCTGTCCTCGCCCTGAGCGAAACGCGCAGCACCTCTGATCCTGATCAAGGTGGAAGGCTGGCGCCCCGAGGATGCGCTACCTATAGTGTCCGCACCAGATTGATACACCACATCTAGTGCTCGACATGCCCTCCACCCCCGCCAGCCCCCATCCTCCGCTCGCCTGCGTCCTGCCCATTGCGGTGATCAAACGCGAGGGCCGAACGACGGGCTTCGATGCGCAGAAGATCGAGCGAGCCCTGGCGCGCGCCGGTGCCGCGACCGCCGAGTTCGACGAGGCTCGCGCGGCCGAGCTGACCTTGCTCGTCATCGCCCAGTTGCAGGGGCGCGTGACCGATGTCGAGACCATTCAAGATCTGGTCGAGCGCGTGCTGCAGCACGCCGGCCACTTCGACACCGCGCGCGCCTACATCGTCTACCGCGAGCAGCGGCGCAGCCTGCGACAGGACCGCGCGGTTGCGGTGAACGTCGAGCGTTCGGTCAACGAATACCTGGCGCGCCAGGACTGGCGCGTGCAGGCCAACGCCAACCAGGGCTACTCGCTCGGTGGGCTGATCCTGAACGTGGCCGGCAAGGTGATCGCGAATTACTGGCTCGACCATGTGTACCCACCCGAGATCGGGCTCGCGCACCGCGAGGCGGATTTCCACATCCATGACCTCGACATGCTCTCGGGCTATTGCGCCGGCTGGTCGCTGCGCACGCTGCTGCACGAAGGCCTGAACGGCGTGCCCGGCAAGGTGGAGTCGGGGCCGCCGCAACACCTGTCGAGCGCGGTCGGTCAGATCGTCAACTTTCTCGGCACGCTGCAGAACGAATGGGCGGGGGCGCAGGCCTTCAGCTCGTTCGACACCTACCTGGCGCCGTTCGTGCGCAAGGACGGGCTGAGCTTCCTGCAGGTGCGCCAGTGCATGCAGGAGCTGATCCACAACCTGAACGTGCCTTCGCGCTGGGGCACGCAGACACCGTTCACCAACCTGACCTTCGACTGGACCTGCCCCGAAGACCTGCGCGAGCAAGTGCCGGTGATCGGTGGCCGCGAAATGCCGTTCAGCTACGGCGACCTGCAGGCCGAGATGGACCTGATCAACCAGGCCTACATCGACGTGATGATGCAAGGCGATGCCAAGGGCCGCGCGTTCACCTTCCCGATACCGACCTACAACATCACCCGCGATTTCGACTGGGAGCATCCGAACACCGATCGCCTGTTCGAGATGACCGCGAAGTACGGCCTGCCCTACTTCCAGAACTTCCTCAACTCCGACCTCGAGCCGCACATGGTGCGCTCGATGTGCTGCCGGCTGCAGCTGGACCTGCGCGAGTTGCTCAAGCGCGGCAACGGCCTGTTCGGCTCGGCCGAGCAGACCGGCTCGCTCGGCGTGGTGACGCTGAACTGCGCACGGCTGGGCTACCTGCACGCCGGCGACGAGGCCGCGCTGCTGCGCCGCACCGACACCCTGATCGACCTCGCGCGGAACAGCCTGGAGATCAAGCGCAAGGTGATCCAGGGCCACATCGACAACGGCCTGTTCCCGTACACCAAGCGCTACCTCGGCACGCTTCGCAACCACTTCTCGACGCTGGGCGTGAACGGCATCAACGAGATGATCCGCAACTTCAGCGCCGGCACCGAAGACATCACCACCGAATGGGGCGAGGCCTTCGCGCTGCGCTACCTCGACCACATCCGCGAACGCATCGTCAGGCTGCAGGAGGAGACCGGCCACCTCTACAACCTGGAGGCCACGCCGGCCGAGGGCACCACCTACCGCTTCGCGAAGGAAGACCGCAAGCGTTTCCCGCACATCCTGCAGGCCGGCACGCCGGCGCAGCCCTACTACACCAACTCGTCGCAGCTGCCGGTCGCCTTCACGACCGACCCGTTCGAGGCGCTGCAGCGGCAAGAAGCGCTGCAACGCAAGTACACCGGCGGCACGGTGCTGCACCTGTACCTGGGCGAGCGTGTCTCTTCTGCTGACGCGTGCAAGGCGCTGGTGCGGCGCGCGCTCGGCCGCTTCCGCTTGCCCTACATCACCGTCACGCCGACCTTCTCGATCTGCCCGACGCATGGCTACCTGGCCGGCGAGCATGTTTTCTGCCCGCAGTGCGACGAAGCCGCGCTGGCCCGCAAGCGCCGACAGGCCGAAGCGCCGGCCCCGGCGCACTGATCCCTTTCACCCACCCACCCACCCACCCACCCACAAGGAGACCCCGATGACCTCTGCCGCTTTCCTGTCCGAACCCTTCACACTGGCCGAGCACGAACGCCAACGCTGCGAGGTCTGGACCCGCGTGATGGGCTATCACCGGCCCATGGCCTCGTTCAACACCGGCAAGCAAGGCGAGTTCGCCGAGCGGCGCTACTTCGTCGAACCGCCCGCCGACCCCTCGCCCGTTAGTGTCCTGTCCCACAGATAACTGCCATTGAGATTCGACCAGATGGTGATGATGGTGCGGCCGGACGGCTGGGCAGATACCGAGCGTATCTGCCCTGATGGCCGGGCGTGCCAGCGCGCCATCTGGTCGAACCCGAAGGGCGGGCCGAAATGGGGCGCTCGCAGCGTTGCCAAGCCGGGCAGATACCGCCCGGTATCTGCCCGGCTCGGCGCCTCGCGATCATCCCCATTGCGGCCCGTCGCAATGACAGCTACCTGCGGGACAGGACACTAGTCGTGATTGAGATCGGCGGTTTCACGCCGCTGAGCACCAGCGACTGGCCGGGCCGGCTGTGTGCCGTGGTGTTCCTCCGCGGCTGCCCGTGGCGCTGCGGCTACTGCCACAACCCCGAGTTGCAGGTCCGCACCGGCTGTAGCGACATTGGCTGGCCATCGGTGCGCCAGACGCTGCAACGCCGTGTCGGGCTGCTCGACGGCGTGGTTTTCAGCGGCGGCGAACCGACGCTGGACCCGGAGCTGCCCGCTGCGCTGCATGAAGTGCGGGCGGTGGGTTTCGAAACCGGCCTGCACAGTGCCGGCATCTACCCCGCGCGCCTGGGCGCGCTGCTGCCCATGCTCGACTGGGTGGGATTGGACGTGAAGACCCACGCCGCCGGGTACGACCAACTCACCGACCGGCGCGGCAGCGGCCGTGCTGCTTGGCGGGCACTGGACACGGTGCTGGCCAGCGGCATCGCCCACGAGCTGCGCACCACCTACCACCCTGCGCTGATCGACGATGAAGCCTTGATGGACACGGCCTGGGCCCTGCGCGCAGCCGGCGCACAGCGCTGGGTGCTGCAACGCCTGCGTGGCGTCGATGGCGCGGCCAACGCTCGCTGGCCCGATGACTGGACCTGGCCCGAACCGCTGCTGGACGAAGTCCGCACGCTGGGGCTGGAACTGACGCTGCGCTGATCGTCTTCGTCAGCGTTGCAGGGCTTCCCGTCCGTTCGCCCCGGAGCGAGCCCCTCCCGTTCGCCCTGAGCTTGTCGAAGGGCCTGGTGGCGAGCGCATGCAGCTTCGACAAGCTCAGACCGAACTGTTGTGGTCGAACGAGGGGCAATCACACCCCGAACAGCATCCACACCCAGATCACGCTCATCAGCGCCACCGGCAAGCTGTAGCAGGTCAGCGCGACAGCCCTGCGAGCGGCACCCGCAGCGGCGCCTGCCAGCAGACGAGTCCCGAGCACCAGCGACCAGCACGCTGCGCCCCCGAGCACCAGCGCACGCAACGGGCCGAGCCCGACAAGCGGCACCCCTTCGGCGCGCAGATGGTTCGCGGTCGTCATCGACAGCCCGAGCACCAGGCCAGCGCCGGCCAACGGCACCAGCGCCATCGCCAGCCGGTGGCGCGTGATGACGCCGTCACCGAGCACACGCACGGCAGCACCCAAGGCCAGCCATACCAACCCACCGACCAACAGCGCGTAGCCGCCGATGTAGGCCAGGATGGCCACCCCGTCGAGCCAGCTGAACACATCGCTCGCCGCGGGCTGGTGGGTCAGCAGCCACCAGGGCGCGTTGTCGGCCAGCAGCGCGTAGTGGTCGTGTGCGACCAGCCACTCGGCCGCCGCTTGCTTGGTCGTGACGAAGGCCGATGACAAGCTCCATTGGAAGGCCCCGACCGCGACACCGAGCAGGCCGAACACCAGCAGGCCGGCCGACGTCTCGTCGCCAGGCCGTGCAGGCCCCAGGATCTCGGCGTTCGGCGAACGGATCGCCAGTTCGATCGCCCCGCGGTGGCCGCTGCAGCGGCCGCAGGAATGACAGGCCGAAGCGCTGTCGAGATGGCGCAGGTTCAGCAGCGGCCCGCAGTCCACCCGCGGCACCGCGCCCTGGTGGCGTCGCCAGGCCACCTCGTCGGCGCGAAAGTGCAGCGGTGCCACCTTGGCCAGCAGCGCGAACACGCCGCTCACCGGGCACAGATAGCGGCACCACACCCGCTTGCCCTGGCCGTACAGGTAACCCACCAGCATGGCGGCGAGCGTCGAGCCGCCCAGGATCAGCAGCGTCGCCTGCGGGTAGTCGTAGACACTGATCAGCTGCCCATAGACCGTGGTGGCGATGAAGGCCAGCGTCGGCCAGCCCCGCCAGCGCACCCAGCGCGGGATGGTGCCGCCGCGGCCGTGGCGGCTGGCCCACTCGGTCAACGCGCCCTCGGGGCAGAACACGCCGCACCAGACGCGGCCGAGCAGCATCGTGGCGGCGATCACCAGCGGCCACCAGAGGCCCCAGAAGACGAACTGGGCGAACAGCGTCAGGTTGTCGACGATGCTGGCGCCGGCGGGCGGCAGCGGCAGGCAGGCCGGCAGCACGACGAGGACCACGTAGAACCCGACCATCGCCCACTGGATGCCCTGGATCAAACCCCGCCGGCGCTGCATCGCATCGCCCAGGCGCGCGGCCCAGGGCCTCGGCGCGGTGGCGGCCGGCTCGCCGGGGGCTGCCGGCACGAGAGCGATCACGCGATGCGTGGCTTCCTTGCCTGGCTCGGTCGAAGGTCCATGCATCAGAATCCCAGACGGGCGCGCAGCCCGACGGCCCAGAACGACGACGCCTGCGGATGGGCAGCGGGACGTCCGATCCATTGCAGGTCGGGTGACAGCTCCAGCTGCGCGCCCAGGCGCCATCGGTAGTACAGCTCGACCACCCGCTCGGCGCCGCTGGCGCGGGCGCCGATCAACGTGCCGTCGGCGGTTGCCTCGCGCCAGGCCGCGCTGGCCGGCAACCAGGCCGCGGCCAGGCCGAAAGCGTCCGCGGCACGCTGCCAGAGTTCGCCGGCCACCTCGGCACCGAGTGTCAACGCACGGTCGAAGCCACCGTGACCGCGCAAGCGCTGGCCGTAGCGGCCGAACAGCCGTGTCGACTCGGTGACCCGCTGGTCGACGGACAGGCCCCAGCCGGCGTGAGCCTCTTCGCGGCCGTCGATCGCGCCGGCGCGGCCGTTGTGCCAGGCGTAGAGCCGGTAGTTGCCCGCCAGACCACCGAGCAGCCGCGGCGCCACCTCGACCTGCGCGATCGCGAAGGGCCGGCCGAGCGAGCCCGAGAAATTGCTGGCTGGGCCCGAGCCGAAGACGCCGACCGAAGCGGCCCACGGCCGGCCGGGGTCGCTGGCGTCCAGGTAGGCCAGACGCAGCCCAGGGGTGAAGCCGTAGGCGTCCATGCCCGCGTCGCCGCCGGAATCGAGCAGGGGGTTGTGCACGAAGACGTTGTTGACGAAGCGTGTGGTCTCGTCGTCGGCGATGCTGTTCTGGTCGAAAAAGACGAAGGGGTCGATCTTGCCGGCGTTGAGCTGCAGCTGGCGCTTGGAGTGCGGCTTGAAGCCGTCGAGCGGCAGGGGCACGCTGAGTTGGTACCAGAGCTGGCCCAGCACTGCGAACGATGAGTCCGGATCGGCCACGCCGCCGACCTCGAAGGTGGTGGTGTTGGGTGTGGCGGTGAAGGTGGTCCGCAGCGCCACGCCGCTGCCCTGGCCGAACCTCAACTGCGTGAAGATCTGGCCTTCGGCGTTGCCGAATCCACCGCCGGGCAGCGTGAGCGCGACATCGCCGCGGTAGTTCAACCGGGTCTGCGCCTGGCCTTCGGCGCCACCGTCTTTGCCGGCATGCTGCAGCATCGAGGCCACCGCAGCGCTGACGGTGATGCCTTCCAGCGCCTCGATCTGCCGTGTCTGCTTCTGCATCGACAGCGCCTGGTACTCGACTGCCTTCAGCCGCGTGACCAACTCCGGCTCGGCGTCGCTCAGGCGCTCGCTGCCGAGCGCCCGGTCGGCGTCGGCCTGCGCCCGCTCGAGCTTTTGCAGCCGCTCATCGGTGTCGGGAGCGACGGCCACCGCGGCCGTCGCCTCCAGCCGCCGCTCCAGCGCCGCGTTGCGCTCTTCGAGTTGCTGCAGGCGCTGGGCCATGGTCTTCAACTGCGCCAGCAGCGCCGCCTCGTCGAGCGCCGCGTGCGCGGGGCCGCTGGCGCCCGTGGCCAGCGCGGCGGCCAGCGTCAGCAGTCTGCGTGCACTCATC
Source organism: Ideonella sp. (assembly GCF_036277275.1). Lineage (GTDB taxonomy): Bacteria > Pseudomonadota > Gammaproteobacteria > Burkholderiales > Burkholderiaceae_C > Ideonella. Next base: position 41,373 of record NZ_DASUNH010000151.1, read on the forward strand.
AATACCCACCCTTCTTGCCAACGCCGGCGAAGGTGAACTCCCACTCGACGTCGAAGGGCTTGAACCATGGGCGCACGCCGGTGGCGCGGTCGGTGTGGCGGCCGAAGTGATGGCCGATCGGGTTCTCTGTCGCGCCCGGCGGATAGACCGTGTACTTCACGCGGTAGCGGCCGGCGCCCTGCAGCTTGACGTTGTCGCCGTAGTGCGGGCCGTCGCTGGCCACCATCGGCATGAAGTCGCCGACGATCGGCTCGCCGCCGCCCTGCTTGCGGATCTCGTAGCGGATGTGCAGGAACGGCACCCAAGCGCCTTCGGCGTAGCCATGCGGGTTGTGGTCGAGCGCATGGATATCGGCCTCGATGTGAATGTCGGAGTCGGCCGCCCTGCGCATGTGGCCGTCCGGCTCCATCTCGACCGGTTGCAGGTAGACCGCGCCGATCTCCATGCCCGCCACGTTGCGCGGCGTGCCGATCGGGTATTCGAGCGCCGCCGCCGGCGCGCAGACACCCGACACGACAACAGCCACGAGCGCGGCGCGAATCAAAGGGGAACCCATCGGTGACTCTCAAGTGAATAGGAATGATTCGCATTTTCCTAACCCGCTGGATTCATGGCTTTGACCCATCGCAAAGTCATGCGGAGTCGCTCCCCTGGGCCAAGAGCGACCGGCGCGCCCGTTGCGCCATCTCAACCCGGCTCATGCCGGCCGGGCGCGACACTGCCGGGTAGCCATGCCCACCCGCACCCCACCCCATCCGCTGGTCGATGACCTGCAAGCGCTGGCCACGGCCATCCTGCTGGTCTCGCTCGGCCTGTCGTTGATCGGCAGCGCCGGCCTGTTGACCGGCGGCACGCCCGGCATCGCCTTCCTGCTGAGCTACGCGACCGGCCTGCCGCTCGGCGCGGCGCTGTTCGTCGTCAACCTGCCCTTCTACCTGCTGGCCTGGCGCGAACTGGGGCTGCGCTTCACGCTGCGCACGCTGGCCGCCGTGAGCGCTTTGTCGGTGGGTGTCGAACTGGTGGCCCGGCTGCTGAGCCTGCGCGCGGTGCACCCGCTGTACGCGGCGATCGCCGGTGGCACGCTGATCGGCGTCGGCCTGATCGTGCTGTTCCGCCACCGGGCCAGCCTGGGCGGCGTCAACGTGTTGGCCTTGAGCCTGCAGCGTCGCTGTGGCTGGCGCGCCGGTGCGGTGCAGATGGTGATCGATGCCGCCATCCTGTTGGCCGCGCTGGTGACCATCGAGCCGCGCCGCGTCGGCTACTCGATTGTCGGTTCGCTGGCACTCAACCTGGTGCTGCTGTGGAATCACCGGCCAGGCGCCGGGCCGGTTGTCCCAAGCGGCCAGACTGCCGCGGCCCGTTGACAAGATGTCGGCCGGCTACATGCGCGAGTCGTGCAAGGCGCCGCCACCCAGGTCCGCCATCTCGGCTGTGACCTGCGCGAAAGCCAGCACCTTGCCGCCATTCGCCGTCGCGAAGGTCTTGGCATCGGCTTCGGCGGCGAAGCTCGCGATCGTCGGCCCCATCGAGCCGTGGCGCTTGCTGCCGACAACGTAGTAGCCGGTCTTGGCGTCGAACCAATGGCCATGCGGGTGCTCCCAATCGGCCTTGGCCATGTCCTGCACGAAAACCATGCGCACCGCCCTCACCTGCTCCGGGCGCAGCAGCTCGGCGAACATCTCGACCGTGTCGCAGAAGTAGGTCGGCGTCGCCACCCCGGCATAGTGCACCTGGGCCTTGGGCCCGGGGTAGTCGGCCAGCAGCATGCCGTCCAGGTCACACGTCGTGCTCTCGTCGATCTCCACCGGCAGCACGGCTTCATCGGATGCGGATCGACCGCAGCCGATCAACACGGCAACGGGGGGGGCGCAGGCGGCCAGCAACAACAGGCGGCGGCGGTTCATGGTCGAAATCTCCAGGTCGCGATGCCGAGCGGCGCAACGATCCAGCCGAGCATCACCAGGCCCATCAGCCAGGGCTTGGCCAGGGCCGACGGCACGATGCTGCTCAGGCCGTAGAGGTTGCGCACCTCGTCGAGTGAGAACACATTCAGGATGCGGAACACGTCCGCCGGGTTCAGCAGCAGCAGGTATGGGAACCACGCGCCGCCGGTTTCGCCGCCGGTGGCGACCAGCAGGCCCAGCAGCAGCAGGTCGAACACCAGCACGAAGAAGAACCACAGCGCGATCGCCAGGCCCGAGGCACGCGCCCGATCCGACGCCAGCACCGACAGCATCACCGCCAGGCTCAAGAAAGCCAGCCCCAGCAGCACCGAGCTGAACATGAAGCCGAGATAGGGTTCGAGCCCGGCCGTGCCCGTCTGCACCACCAGCAGCACGGCGACCAGCCCGAAGCCGACCAATGTCGACAAGGTGAGCGCCGCCGCAAGCCCGAGGTACTTGCCCAGCAACAGCTCGAGCCGCGTGATCGGCAGCGTCAGCACCAGTTCGAGCGAACCGCGTTCGCGCTCGCCGACGATCGCATCGAAGCCCAGCAACAGCGCGATCAGCGGGATCAGGTAGATCACCAGGCTCACCAGGCTGGCGATCGTGAACTCGATCGAGCGCAGGCCCACCGCCCCTTGCTGGGCCCCGCCGAAGTAGGCGATGACCAGGGCCAGCGCAGCGAACACCAGCGCCACGGCCACGACCCAGCGGTTGCGCAAACGGTCGCGCAACTCCTTCATCGCGACGGCGAACACCTGACGCAGTTCCATCATGGTCAATCTGCAAAGCCGAAGAAGACGTCCTCGAGCGATGGCTCGTGGACCACGACATCACGCACCGCGCCGTTGAGCGCCGCCAGCGCAGACAGCACCGGCATCTTCGCGTCGCGCGGGCAGCTCGCGTGTGAGCGCAGGCCCTGGCGGTGCAGGTCTTGCACCGGCAGCAGCGCCAGGGCCGCCGCCACCGCATCGGCCCCCGGCTCGCTGGCCAGCACCTCCAGCCTCAGCGGCAAGGCCATGTGCTCGCGCAGCTCCTGAACGCTGCCCAGGGCCTGGATACGCCCCGCCGACAGGATGGCCAGCCGGTCGACCCGCTCCTGCAGCTCGGCCAGGATGTGCGAGGTGATGATCATCGTCACGCCGTCGTCGCGCAGCTGGCGCAGCGTTTGGTAGAACGCCCGCGTCGCTTCCGGGTCCAGCCCGGTCGTCGGTTCGTCCAGGAACAGCACGCGGGGCGAGCCAAGCAAGGCCTGCGCAAAGCCCAGGCGTTGGCGCATGCCCTTGCTGTACTCGCGCACCGCGCGCTTCGCCGCGGTGCCCAGGCCCACACGGTCGAGCACCGCTTCGCACTCGGTGAGCGCCACGCCCTTCAGGCGGGCGAAGTAGCGCATCGTCTCCAGGCCGCTCAGGTTGTCGTAGAGCACCACGTTCTCGGGCAGGTAGCCGATGCCGCGCCGCACGCTGCGAAAGCTGCGCTCGTTCACCGGCGAACCCTGGATCAGCAAGGTGCCCGCGTCGGCCTTCACCAGCCCGAGCATCATCTTGAACAAGGTGCTCTTGCCGGCGCCGTTGCGGCCGATCAGGCCGAAAACCTCGCCGCGCCGGATGTCCAGATCGACGCCATCGACGGCGCGCACCTCGCCATAGTGCTTGACCACCCCGCGCAGCGTGATGGCGCAGGCCGACGGGTCAGCGCCCGGCCGGGTATTGCTTTCCATTCCATTCGCTCCAGTTCGGGTGGGCGGGCCGCATCTGCGGTTTCGGGTCGACGACGCTGGGCACGCGCAGCACCGGGAACTGCTGGCCCACCAGGCGCAGGGCCTGCACGGCGGGGCTGGCCAGCAGCAGCTTGGCCGAGGGGTGCTTCCAGACCAGGCGGTCGACGATGTCGTTGGCCTCGTAGCGCACGTCGCCACGGCCATCGCCGTCGCGGTCCCAGCCGAGGTAGTTGCCCCAGTGGTTGCCGCGCTCGGCGCCCCAGGTCTCATCGCGCGCGCCCACGTAGCGCACCTGTTCGCGGTTGCCGACGAAGTCGTTGCCTTCGACCTGGTTGCGCGTCGAGCCGGCCGAGAGATGCACGCCGACGGCGTTGTCGACCACCAGGTTGCCCTTGATCGTCGCGTATTCGACGTCGTAGATGAAGAAGCCGCGCGCGTTGCCGGCCACCACGTTGTTCTCGATCACCGAGTCCTGCAGCGTGCGCAGCATGATGCCGTGGTCGCTGTTGCCCCAGGCGCGGTTGTTGCGCACCACCTGGTCGCGCACCTCCATCAACGCCAGGCCACCGCGGTTGCGGTAGCTGTCGTTGTCTTCCCACAGGTTGTGGTATGAGTTCATGTAGTGGGTGCCATAGCGGCTGTGGTGCAGCCGGTTGCCGCGAAAGATGGCCTGGTGCGAGACGTCCACGTAGAGGGCGTCGCGCACGAAGCTGATGTGGTTGCCGATGATCCGCGCGCCGGTCGTGTTGTAGAGCTGCACGCCGTTGCCGCGCTGAGAAGATCCGTACTCGCGTTTGCCGACGATCAGGTTGTGCTCGATGCGCACGTCGTTGGCCTTCTCGATCCACAGCCCGAACAGGTTGTAGACCAGGTCGCAGCGCCTCACGACCGCGCGGTGCGATCCGGGCCGCAGGTAGATACCGGCGTTCTGTTCCAGCAGGCTGTCGCCGGAATCACGCACGATCAGGCCTTCGATCGTCACGTCGGGCGAGGTGACGCGGATGGTGTCGCCTTTGAGGCCACCGCTGATCGTGGGCCGCCGCAGCCCGCGCAACGTCAGCGGCTTGTCGATGTGCAGGTTGCCGACGTAGTGGCCGCGCTGCACCTCGACCATGTCCCCCGCGGCGGCGCGGTCGAGCACCGGCTGGATCGCATCGCCGGGCCGGACCGTCCAGGTCGCCGCCTGCGACCACAGCGGCAACAGGCACAGCAGGAAGGCGAGCCACCTCATGGCGTCGCCCTCATTCGGCCAGCCAGCCCAGGGCCTTGAGCATCAGGAACAACGCCGCGCCGATCAGCAGGTTCTTGAAGCCGACGTAGCACAGCATGTCCATCACGCTGGCCACGCGGTAGCGCCTGCCCCACCAGGGCCCGTCTTTCACGTAGCGCTTGGCACCCAGGCGGATGATCACCTCGTAAAGGCTCCAGCCGAACCACCAGCCGATCACGGCGCCGGCGCGCAGCTCGCCCAAAGCCGCCAGGCCCCAGACGATCGTCGCGGCCAGCGCCAGCGAGACACCGGCGGCCTGCAATGCACGGCTGGGTTGTGGCGCGCCACGACGCCAGGGCCAGACATGGTCCCAGGCTTCGGCGCAGAGCCAGCCGCAGACGCCGGGTTGGCCCGCGGCGTAAGAAGGCTCGACGGGGTCGGTGGGCATGCGTGGGTCGACCATGATGTTCAGGGCTTGTCGGCCGGAACGGGGTGGATCGGGATGAAGTAGCCGTCGCGGCCGATGGGCGTCAGCGGCAGGCCCTGGCGCTCGCGCTGCTTGCGCTCCTTGGCCAGCGGCGGGCAGGCGTGGGTGTCGGTGTAGAGGATCATGCAGTCCAGGCAATGCAGGCATTCACGGTGGTCGATGCGGCCATCGGCATCGATCGCGAGCGAGCCGCAGCCGACCGCGCAGGCCTTGCAGGTGCTGCATTCCTGCTTGCGCCGCAACCCGAACCAGCGGAAGGTCGACGGCATCGCCAGCGATGCGCCGAGCGGGCACAGGTATTTGCAGAACGGCCGCTCGACGAAGATCGACAGACCCAGCAACCAGCCGGCGAACAGCGTGTAGGGCCACGAGCGTTCGAACCAGCCGACCAGGAAGGTGGTCTTGAACGGCTCCACCTCGGCCAGCATCTCGGCCCACCCCATCGAGAACATCGACACCACCAGCAGGCCGAAGAACACGCCGTACTTGATCCACTTCAGCTTGTCGTGCAGCGCCTTCGGCAACGCGCGCTGGAAGCGCTTCAGGCCGACCCACCCGCCGATCTTGAACAGCAGCTCCGACAACGAGCCGAACGGGCACAGCCAGCCGCAGAACAGGCCGCGGCCCCAGACGAAGACCGTGATCGCGATGAAGACCCAGAACAGGAACACGAACGGGTCGCTGAGGAACAGCTCCCAGGTCCAGTGGAACAGCAGCGCGTGGAACCAGGTCAGCACCTGGGTGATCGACGGTTGGGCCATCAGCCCGAAGCCGACGAAGCCGATGCTGAGCAGCCAGGCCGAATACTTGAACGCATTGACCGGCCACTTGTTCTTGCGCGTCGAGCGCCGGGTGAGTTGCTCGCGCAGCGCATAGACCACCGCCACGCCGACCAGGAGCATGACGAACAGCACGATCTCGACGACGCGTGCCTTCCACACCTTCAACCAGGCCGCGTCGGGCTTCTCGATCACCGGGCGGCCGCCTTCCAGCGTGGCGGCCGGCAGCCAGTATTCGGCGTCGAAGTTGGCGAAGCTGCGCGTGCCGGTGGCGCGATCCACCCGGTTGCCCAGCAAGCTCAGCTTCCATGGGAACGCGGCCGAGAATGCCGGCGAGCGGACGATGAAGATCGCCGATTCGTTGAAGGCCGGTGCGCCGGCTGCTTCCAGGCCGTAGAGGTTCAGGTAGTCGAGGTCGCGGAAAGTGAAAGTGTCCAGCCCCTGGCGCAGCTGCACGCGGTCGTAGATGCCGCCGCGCACGAAGCCTGAGCCCTTGAATGATTCGGCGCCCTGGGTGCGGATGACGAACAGCGCATGCTCGCCCGGCTTCAGTTGCGCCATCAGGCCGTTCCAACCGGCCTCGCCGAGCAGCGAACGGCCGATGTCGGGCTGGTTGAGGTAGCCGAACCACAGCTCGATGAACGGCGTGCCGGAACGGTCCAACCCGACCTGTTCGGGCTGCACGACCAGGCGTTGCACGCTGCCTTCCTTGACCAGCGTGGCCCAGTCGGCCGTCTGGCCCGTGCGGATGAACTTCGCTTGCGGGCGGATCGTCGGCGCGAGGATGCCGGTCTGGCGCGCCACCGCGCCGCCCGAGGTCATCATCACCTGGTTCTGCGCGATCACCGTCACGGTCGCGCCGGAGATCGCATCGAGGCCGATGATCCCCTCGTCGGGCCGCGAATGGCCGATCTCGATCTTGTCGCCGACGAACTTTCCCAGGTACTGGTCGTTGAACTTCGTCAGCGCGGTTTCCGGAATGCCCAGCAGCAGGATCGGCTCGGAGTGCTTGAGCACCTTGACGCCGACGAAGCGGCCTTTCAAATCCATGCCGATCAGCGTCACCACCGGCTTGCCGGAATAGGCCGGCGTGTCGGTGATGTCGGTCGACAGCATCACGTAGCCGAGCAGCTTGGGTTTGCCTTGCTCGTCGGCATACGCTTCAACATATGGGGGTTGGCCCTTGCGCTCGGAAAACGAGGTCGCGCCAGGGAACACGTCGGCGCACGGCGCGAAGTCGCACAGCTTCTTCGCGCTGTGAATCTCGGTCGGCAGCGCAGCTTCGTAGGCGGTGGCCCAGAGCGACGGCGATGCAAGCAATGCAGCGGCCGCCACGCACAGGCGCAGCACAAGGGCGAACAGGTTCATGGTGTGGTTCTCACCCGCGCGCCGCGCCGGGCGCGACGCGCGGATGGAAGTCAGGCCTCGACGATCATGCGGCTGCGCATCTCGAGGTGGAGCGCGTGGCAGAAGTGGGTGCAGTAGGCCCAGAACACACCCGGCTTGTCGGCGATGAAGGTCACCGACTTCGTCTCTTGCGGGTTGACGATGAAGTTGACGTTGTACTTCGGGATCGCGAAGCCGTGCGTCAGGTCTTCCACCTTGTCCAGGTTCGTCAGGATCAGCGTGACCTCGTCGCCCTTCTTCACCGTGAACTCGCGCATGCTGAACGCCGGAGCCTGCGAGGTCAGCTTGACGGTGACCTTGCGCCCGTTGCGCACGACGCCGCTTTCCTTCGGGTCCTTGATCGCGTTCGGGAAGTCGTCGAGCGCATAGACCTGCTTCGGGTGCAAGAGCTCGCGCTTGAAGATGATGAAGTCGTGCGGCTCGCCACGCACCGGATGATCCGCCATCAACACCATCTTCTCGCCCGAGATGTCGATCAGCTGTTCGTTTTCCGGGTGCAGCGGGCCGACGGGCAGGAAGCGGTCTTTCGAGAACTTGCAGCCCACGCACAACCACTTGCCGTCGGCCGCAATGGTCTCCGACTGCGATGCATTGACGTGGCCCGGCTGGTACTGCAGGTCGAGCCGGTCGACCACGTACTTGGCGTTCTTGTCGCCAGCGTGGAACTTGATCGCCGCCTCGACGTTCCACTTGACCACCGCGCTGTCGAGGAACAGCGTGGTGTAGGCGTTGCCACGGCCGTCGAAGGCCGTGTGTAGCGGGCCCAGGCCGACTTCGACTTCGGCGACGATGGCCTGGTCGAGCTTCTCGAGCTTGCCGTCGAACCAATCGAGCACCTTGTTCAGCTCGATCACCGTGCAGGTGGGCGACAGCTTGCCGGCGCAGATGAAGTACTTGCCGTCCGGGCTGGCGTTCACGCCGTGCGGATTCTTGGGCACGCTCACATAGGCGGTCAGCGCAGTCTTCGCGTCGGCATTGGAAGCGCGGGTGCCATCGACCACCGGCACCTTCGAGTCGCCGTAGGTCTTGAACTTGCCGGCCTTCACCGCCGCCTCGATGCGCGCGACGTTGAAGAACAGGCAGGCGTCGCGCTCGGCGGACATCATGTCCTCGTACTTCGCGCCGTTCTCGACGTTGTACTGGTTGGTTGCCGCCAGCTTGCCGTCGTAAGAGGTCGCAGTCAGGTCGCAGTTGCCGTCGATCAGCACCTGCCAGCGCACTTCCATCGATTCGGCATCGACGCAGCTGAACAGCGTGCGGTACTTGTCGATCTTGTCGATGTCGCCGCCGTTGTTGGGCAACGGGATGTGGAACTCGGCGCCGCAGAACACACGCGTCGTGTAGTTGATCGCCGGGTCGACCGGGTCTCGCTTGTCGGGGAAGATGCCGTGGAAGCCCTGCACGTTGGGCAGCTCGGTGATCTTGTCGCAAACGAAATAGTCGAGTCGGATGCGCGCGATGCGGCTGTTGATCTTGTCGTTGATCCAGGCGTAGCGGCCGTCGTAGTTGCCGTCCTTGTACGAGGCGTGCGTATGGTGCGTGTCGGCCACCGTGTAGCGCAGGCTGCCGTCGGCCTTGCGGCCCATCACGTCTTTCGATTCGTTGGTCACGCCCCAGCCCACCAGGGCATCCGGCACGAAGCACGGGATGCGGGTGAGTTCGCGACCGGATGGCAGGCCCAGCACGCGCATGTCGCCGGTGTGGCCACCACTCCACAGGCCGTAGTAGGTGTCCAGCTCACCCGGCTTCAGGTGCACCGAGCTGCCGCCTTGGGCGTGAGCGGTCGCGCTGCCGCTCGCGGCACTCGCACCCGCCACGGCGGTGGCCGGCTTTTCGGAGCAGGCGGCCATGCCCACGCCCGCCAGGCCCGCAGCGGCGGCGGAGTTCAGGAATCGGCGACGCCCCATACCGGTGTCGGGATCGGACGTTTTGTTCAGGCCTTCTTTCATGGAGGGTTCCTCGATCGGTTCAGTCACTACGAGACGTTGTGCACGCAAGCCGCGTGGGCCGCTGTGCACCTTCTTTGGCTGGCCGAATGATCGATGTGTGTTCGCAAGAAGGGCTTGCGCTGCGTCAAGCAAAAGGTGCATTGCAAAGGGTCCAATTGGCGCACTCCCTACCTGATCCAACGTCGCCATGAAATACCTCACCCTCACATCGACCCTGTGTGCCACGGCCCTGCTCTTTGCATGCAGCAAGCAAGACGCTCCGGCGCCTGCGCCGACGCCGCAAGTGGCCGCCACGCCCGCCCCCGTCGCAGCCCCGGCGGCAGACAACGCAGCGGGAAAATCCGTCTTCAACAAGACCTGCGCCATGTGCCACGCGGCCGGCGTGGCCGGTGCGCCGAAGCCGGGTGACAAGGCCGACTGGGCCCCGCGCATCGCGCAAGGCAACGACGTGCTGTACAAGCACGCGCTCGAAGGTTTCACCGGCAGCAAGGGCCAGATGCCGGCCCGCGGCGGCAACGTCGCGTTGCCCGATGCGGATGTCAAGCTGGCTGTCGACTACATGGTCGACACCTCGCGCTAGAACGTCCGCGCTGGTGCACATCATGAACGGAGCCTCTCGCCATCAGGCCACCAACCGCGTCGACGCGGGCCGGCGGCGCCTCGTCCAGGCGGCCGCGTTGGGTGCCTGCCTTACCGCCTGGCCGGTGGCACACGCCGCGTCCGGCGGCCCGGTACGCCTTCGCGACTCGCGCCTGCTGATGGGCACCCAGGTGGACATCGCCGCCGAGTCGCAGGAGGCGGCGCTGCTGAGGCCGGCGCTGGACGCCGCCTTCGATCGCATGGACCGCCTGAGTTCGGTCATGAGCCACTACGAGCCCACCAGCCGCGTGGCGGCCATCGGCCTGGCGGCGGGCTTGATGCCGGTGCCCGTGCCGCCGGAGCTGATGCAGGTGCTGCAGATGGCGCAGGCCATCTCCCGGCGCAGCGACGGGGCCTTCGACGTCACCATCGGATCGGTGGGGCATTGGCACTTCGATCCGCAGAACCCGCACATGCCGACGCCGGCCTACATCGCCCGGCACTTGCCGAACGTGGACTACCGCCGCCTCGTGCTCGATGCCCGTGCCGGCACGGCCCAGCTGACCCGCCCCGGCATGCGTGTCGACGCCGGCGGCATTGCCAAGCTGTACATCCTGGCGGCCGGCATCGACACGCTGAAACAGCACGGGCTGGACACCGCGCTGATCAACGGGGGCGGCGACGTGGTGGCCATCAGCCGCCCCGCGGCGTTGCCCTGGCGGGTCGGCATTCGCGATCCGCGTGCACCGGCGAAGTTGCTGGGCACACTCGACCTGCGGCACGGCTTCGTCGCCTCGTCAGGTGACTACGAGCGCTGCTTCGTTCGCGACGGCCGGCACTATCACCACGTGCTCGATCCGAAGACCGGCTATCCCGCCAACGGCCCGCGCGGCGTGACACTGGTGGGCGGCGAACTTGCCGCGCTGAACGGGCTTGGCGCGGCTGCGATGGTGCTCGGCACCGACCAGGGCCGCGAGCTGATTCGCCACACGGCGGGCGTTGAAGGCCTGATCGCCGGCCGCGACGGCGACATGTGGATCACGCCATCCCTGCGCAGCCGCTTGATGGCTGCGTAGCCGGCATCCGGCTCAATGCATGACCGGTTCGACCGCCGGCGTGCTGAAGTCGCGTCCGATCAGCGTGCGCGCGAACAGGTAGTTGTTCAGCGCCCTCGGGCTGAGCGCGCTCAGATCGACGTGGCCCTCGGCATCGCACGGGAAGGCGAAACCGCGGCCTTCATCGAACAGCGAGCGAAAGCGCAACAGATGATCGGCGCCAGTTTGCGAAGGAGTGGCTTGACAGGCGTTCATCGTGTTCCCCTTGTCGGAAGGTGGTGTCGATGTGGCCAATGTGCAAGGCCACTGACAACGCCGGACCAACGCCGCGCAACGGAAGGCAACGTCGTGTGAACCATGGGTGGCCGTGGCGTAAACGATTCCGGCCAACCGCCGCAAGGTCGGGCACGCGAGACGACTGATTTCGATCAATCCCAGCCTCGATCGACCCTTGACCAAGCTCAAAACCTCGCCTGCCTCGGGCATGGACAGTGGGTTGACCGCAACGTCAGCACCGACCGCCATGGACATCGCCCTCACCCTTCGCACGCCGTCCGGCCTGGCGCCGAGCGCCGCCGGTACGGAGATCGACGCCCTCGCGACCCTCTTGCAGCAGGCCTGCCTGCCCACGCCACCATCGCCGGCCGATGCACGTGCCCTGGCGGTGCTGGGTCAGGGGCACTGGGTGGCGGCCGGGCGCAGCCCCTTCGACGAGAAGGCGCCCAGCCATGCGATGTGGTTGGTCGCCCGCGGCTGCATGACGATGGGCGGCGTCGGCGGCGAAGGGCATCGGCAGCCTCTGCGCTCATTCCAGCACGGCCAGTGGCTGGACGTGGCGAACGCCTGGCTGGGCCTGGCCATCGTCGAGCGGTGCGTGGCTGATGTCGACAGCATGCTGTATGCCTTCCCGATTGCCGAGGTCGAGGCGCTGTGCCGGCGCCGGCCGTCGGTGGCCCGGGTGCTGCTGAGCCTGTTGGCCCGCCATGTGCGCGAGTCGGCCCAGAATGCACAGCAGTTGCTGACCAAGGACGCGCTCGCCCGCTGCGCCACTTGGCTGCTCGACGCACTGCCCGCCACGGCCGACGGCACCACGGTCGTGCTGGCCCAGCGCAAGAGCACGGTGGCCTCGCAGATCGGCACTTCGCCGGAGACTTTCTCGCGCACCCTGCGCCGCCTGCGTGAGATGGGCGCGATCGACGTCAAGGGCGCGCGCATCTTCGTCCGCGACGCGACCACGCTGCACCGGCTCGCCATGCCGTAGCGCCGCTTCGGCATGGGTGAGGCGTCTTCTTGACCGCCGTCAAGCCGCCACGGGAGTCCCCCGCCTAGAGTGACAGCATGCGGCCCCGTCAGACCCTTGCCTTCAAGCTGGTGGCCACCGGTGCGTCGTTCCTGCTCGTGGCCCTGGCATCGATCGCGCTGACGCTGTGGGTGACCTGGCAGCTCGAAGGCGGTGCGGCCGCCGTCAACGAAGCGGGCCGCTTGCGCATGATGAGCTACCGCCTGGCGTTGCGCGCCGACAGCGGCACGACGCAGGCACTCGCCACGCCGGTGCAACAGATGGACGCCACGCTGGACCTGCTGCGCAGCGGCGACCCGTCGCGGCCCCTGTTCATCCCCTGGAGCGAAGAGGCCCACGCGGCCTACGAGGACGTGCGTCAGGCTTGGTCGGCACTGCGTGGGCGCTGGCTGGCCGGCGCGCAGGTTCCCATCCCGGATGTCGACGACCTGGTCGAGCGCGTCGACCATTTCGTGTCGACGATCGAGCAGCGCATGTCGTACTGGACTGCGCTGCTGCGCGGCGTCCAGATGGCGATGGTCGTGCTCGCGGTCACCAGCGCGGTGCTGCTGCTGTATGCCAGTCACCTGATGGTGCTGGACCCACTGCGCCGGCTGGGTGACGGCCTGGCTGCCATCCATGCCGGCGACTTCGGTGCCCGCGTGGAGATCGACGCGGCCGACGAGTTCCGCCAGCTTGCCACTGGCTTCAACACCATGGCCGAACGCCTGGCGACGCTGTACCGCGATCTCGAGCACAAGGTTGAAGAGAAGACCGCCAGGCTCGAAGTCGAACATGCCCGGTTGCGCTCGCTGTACGAGGTGAGCGAGCTGGTCGCCCGCGCCGACACGCTGGACGAGCTGGCCCGTGACTTCGCCGGCCATGTACGCCGCGTCGCCGGCGCCGACGCCGTGGCGGTGCGCTGGTCGGACGAATCGAACCGGCGCTACCTCTTGCTGGCCCAACAGGGGCTGCCGCCCACGCTGGCCGCGCAGGGCCGCTGCCTGCCGACCGGCAACTGTCACTGCGGCCAACCGGCAGCCACCGCGCAAACCCGGGTCGTGATGGGGCAGGCGCTGGCCGATGGTGCCGGGCACTGCAGCCGTGCCGGCTTCGAAACGCTGCTGACCGTGCCGGTGCGACTGCACCAACGCGTGCTTGGCGAAGTGGACTTGTTCTTTCGCGGCGCCCATGTGGCTGACGCCGACGAGCATGCCTTGATCGAGACCTTGGCCGGGCATCTGGCCGGTGGCATCGAGAGCCTGCGCGTCGCCGCCGCCGAGCGAGAGACCGCCGTCGCCGCCGAACGCACGCTGATCGCGCAGGAGTTGCACGACTCCATCGCCCAGTCGCTGGCCTTTCTGAAGATCCAGGTCGGCCTGCTGCGCGAGGCTCTTCGGCGCGGCGACATGGCCGCGACCCAGGCCACGCTCGGCGAGATCGACACCGGCGTGCGCGAGAGCTATGGCGATGTCCGTGAACTGCTGTTGCACTTCCGCACCCGCACCAACAGCGAAGACATCGAGCCCGCGCTGCGCAGCACGGTGCAGAAGTTCGAACATCAAACGGGCCTGCCGGTGCGGCTGGACATCCAGGGCCATGGCTTGCCGTTGCCGGCCGATCAGCAGGTGCAGGTGCTGCATGTGCTGCAGGAGGCCCTGTCGAACGTGCGCAAACATGCCGGCGCCAGCGAGGTACGGCTGACGGTGCGGCAAACCCCGCAGTGGCGCTTCGAGGTTGCCGACGACGGCCGCGGCTTCGATCCTTCCGCGCAGCCCGGCGAAAGCCACGTGGGGCTGCGCATCATGCAGGAACGGGCCGCCGGCATCGGCGCGGAAGTCAGCGTGAAGTCGTCCCTCGGCGGTGGCACGGTGGTGACGCTGTGCCTGCCCGATCGCACCGAAAAGGAACCCCATGAGCACGCCCATTCGCTTGCTGGTCGTTGACGACCACACCTTGTTCCGGCGCGGCCTGATCGCGCTGTTGGGCCAGTACCCGCAGGTCCAGGTGGTGGGCGAGGCTGGTGACGCCGGTGAGGCCAAGCGCGCGGCCGCGGCACTGCAGCCCGATCTCGTGCTGCTGGACAACCACCTGCCGGGCGTGCGGGGGATCGATGTGGTGCAGGAACTCAGGGCCACTTCGCCCGGTTCGCGGGTCCTGATGCTCACCGTGAGCGAAGACGAGAACGACCTGTCCACCGCCTTGAAGAATGGCGCGCAGGGCTATGTGCTGAAGACGATCGATGGCCCCGCCCTGCTCGATGCCATCGTGCGCTGCTCGCGGGGCGACACCGTGGTCAGCCCGGAGTTGACCGGCAAGCTGGTGACCGCCTTGTGCGACGCAGGCAAGGGCCGCGGCAGCGGCACCGTGGACATCGGTGCGCCCCCCGAGCGGCCGGGCCTGTCGCCGCGCGAGCGAGAGATCGTGCGCCACATCGCCCGCGGCGCCAGCAACAAGGAAATTGCGCGTGCGCTGGACATCGCCGAAACGACGGTGAAGATCCACGTGCAGCACATCCTGCGCAAGCTGGGCCTCAGCTCGCGCGTGCAGGCCGCCGTCTACGCGACCGAGCATCTCGGCACCGAATAGCGCGCCCCCTTTTCGACGCGGCCCGGAGGCCGTGGACGTGCGAGGTTGGCGCCCGGCCGCTGTCGCTCTCGCAGCGGCCCTGATACGCGGCATTCACACAGTGTCACCCGTCGTCACCGTCGGTTCGCCGCCGGTTGCCGGCGAGCACCGATGCTGCCCGCCAGGCCCGCCGGCATCGTCCATTCGAACGATGCCGCGCTGGATCCGCATCGTTCTTCTGCCGTGCGCACGGCGTTCCACGGAAGGATGTTCGCGGCCCGGCACTGCGCCGAAAGTTCAGTACAGGAAAAAGGAGTTGTGCCATGGCCATAGCCGCCACACGTGCCACACAGTCGTCCCCGCCGAATGCCACTGCAATGCAGCCCAACCGCAGCCGTCAGGCGCTGTCAGTGCTGATCGTCAGCACGCTCGCGTTCACCGTCTGCTTCATGGTCTGGATGATGTTCGGCGTGGTCGGCATCCCGATCAAGAAGGCGCTGAATCTCAACGCCACCGAGTTCGGCCTGCTGACGGCGATGCCGGTGCTTTCCGGGTCACTGGTGCGTGTGCCGCTGGGCATCTGGACCGATCGCTTCGGCGGCCGCATCGTGATGGCGCTGCTGATGGCGTTGACGGTGCCGGCGATCTGGCTGATGTCCTATGCCACTGCCTATTGGCACTTCCTCGTCATCGGCCTGTTCGTCGGCCTGGCCGGTGGCTCGTTCTCGGTCGGCACGCCGTACGTGGCGCGCTGGTTCCCGAAGGCGCGGCAAGGCTTCGCTATGGGCGTCTACGGCGCCGGCAACTCGGGCGCCGCGGTCAACAAGTTCGTCGCCCCGGCACTGGTCGTCGCCTTCGGCTGGACGATGGTGCCGCAGGTGTACGCCGCGGTGATGCTGGGCACCGTCGTGCTGTTCTGGATGTTCAGCCACAGCGACCCGCAGCACCTGGTGCCGAACAACGTCAGCTTCGTCGACCAGTTGAAGGCGCTGAAGGACCCGAAGGTGCTGAAGTACTGCCAGTACTACAGCATCGTTTTCGGCGGCTACGTCGGCCTGTCGCTGTGGATGGTGCAGTACTACGTCGGTGAATACGGGCTCGACATCCGAATCGCGGCGCTGCTGGCCGCCTGCTTCTCGCTGCCCGGCGGCGTGCTGCGCGCGATCGGCGGCTGGCTGTCGGACAAGTACGGCGCGCACAGCGTCACCTGGTGGGTCATGTGGGTCAGCTGGATCTGCCTGTTCCTGCTGAGCTACCCGCAGACCGATTTCACGATCTTCACCGTCAACGGCCCACAGACCTTCCACATCGGCCTGAACGTCTACACCTTCACCGCGCTGATGGCCGTGCTGGGCGTGGCCTGGGCCTTCGGCAAGGCCAGCGTCTTCAAGTACATCAGCGACGACTACCCGAAGAACATCGGCGCCATCAGCGGCATCGTCGGCCTGGCCGGCGGCCTGGGCGGCTTCGTGCTGCCGATCCTGTTCGGCGCCCTGCTCGACCTGACCGGCGTGCGCTCGTCGGCCTTCATGCTGCTGTACGGCGTGGTCTGGGTCTCGCTGATCTGGATGTACTTCACCGAAGTTCGCCGCACCACGCTGATGGGCTCCCCTGCGGCTGACGCCTCGGCGGCCTGATCCCCCAACACTCAACAAGGAGCACCTGATGGCTTCTTCCTCGCTGATCGCGCAATGGAACCCTGAAGACCAGGGTTTCTGGCGCACCAAGGGCGCGACCATCGCGCAACGCAACCTCTGGATCTCCATCCCCGCGCTGACGCTCGCGTTCGCGGTGTGGATGGTCTGGTCGGTGGTGGTCGTCAACCTGCCGCAGGTGGGCTTCCGCTTCTCGACCAACCAGCTGTTCTGGCTCGCTTCGCTGCCCGCGCTGTGCGGCGCGACGCTGCGCATCTTCTACTCGTTCGCGGTGCCGCTGTTCGGCGGCCGGCGCTGGACGGCGATCTCGACCGCCTCGCTGCTGCTGCCGGCGCTGGGCATCGGCCTGGCGGTGCAGAACCCCGACACGCCGTACGAGGTGTTCATCGTGCTGGCGCTGCTGTGCGGCTTCGGCGGCGGCAACTTCGCCTCCAGCATGAGCAACATCAGCTTCTTCTTCCCGAAGGACAAGAAGGGCACGGCGCTGGGCCTGAACGCCGGCCTGGGCAACCTCGGCGTCTCGCTGGTGCAGGTGGTCGTGCCGATGGTCATCGGTGCCAATGTGTTCGGTGACCTGGGCGGCCCGCCGCAGGGTGTCGTCAAGGCCGGTGGGGCGATGGTGCTGTGGCTGCAGAACGCCGGCTACATCTGGGTGCCGTTCATCATCGCCAGCGCGCTGGCCGCGTGGTTCGGCATGAACGACCTGGCCGACGCCAAGGCCTCGTTCGCCGACCAGGCGGTGATCTTCAAGCGCAAGCACAACTGGCTGATGTGCTGGCTCTACCTCGGCACCTTCGGCAGCTTCATCGGCTACTCGGCCGGCTTCCCGCTGCTGATCAAGAGCCAGTTTCCCGGTATCAACGCCCTGCAGTACGCCTGGCTGGGCCCCTTGGTCGGCGCACTGGTGCGGCCGATCGGCGGCTGGCTGTCGGACAAGGTCGGCGGCGCCCGCGTGACTTTCTGGAACTTCGTCGCGATGGCTGCAGGCGTGCTGGCGGTGCTGCAGTTCCTGCCCTCGCAGGGCCAGGGCGGCAACTTCACCGGCTTCCTCGTTGCCTTCCTGTTCCTCTTCGCGACGTCGGGCATCGGCAACGGCTCGACCTTCCGCATGATCCCGGTCATTTTCCTGAACGAGCGGCTGGCAGATGCCAAGAACAAGGGGCCGGCAGCCAAGGAACAGGCGGTGAAGGACGCCAACAAGGAAGCCGCGGCGGTGCTGGGCTTCAGCTCGGCGATCGGCGCCTACGGCGGCTTCTTCATCCCGAAGAGCTACGGCACCTCGATCGCGCTGACCGGTGGCACCGATGCCGCGCTGTACTGCTTCATCGGCTTCTACATGACCTGCATCGCCGTCACCTGGTGGTTCTACAGCCGTCGCAATGCCCCGATGCCCTGCTGATGCCGCGCCGCAGCGGCCCCGCCAACGGGGCCGTGTCACCGAATTGATACGCCGCGTTCACGCACTGTCACGCAGCGCTGCGCGGCCGTCGTACGCCATTGGCGAGAGCCCCCAAAACTCCACTCCGACAAACCGGAGCCCTCGATGAGCCACTTCCTCGATCGACTGACCCACTTCTCGCAGCCCCGCGAAGACTTCGCCGACGGTCACGGTGTGACCACCGGCGAAGACCGGACCTGGGAAGACGCCTACCGCAGCCGCTGGCAGCACGACAAGATCGTGCGCTCGACCCACGGCACCAACTGCACGGGCTCGTGCTCTTGGAAGATCTATGTCAAGGGCGGCATCGTCACCTGGGAAACCCAGCAGACGGACTACCCGCGAACCCGCCCTGACCTGCCCAACCACGAGCCGCGCGGCTGCGCCCGCGGCGCTTCGTACTCGTGGTACCTGTACAGCGCCAACCGGGTGAAGTACCCGATGGTGCGCGGCCGGCTGCTGCAGCACTGGCGTGCCGCGCGCGCGGTCGCCAAGACGCCGGTCGACGCATGGGCAATGGTGGTCGAAAACGCCACCCAGCGCGAAGACTGGGTTCGCCAACGCGGCTTGGGCGGCTTCGTGCGCTCGAGCTGGGACGAGGTCAACGAGCTGATCGCCTCGGCCAACGTCTACACGATCAAGAAGCACGGGCCCGACCGCATCATCGGCTTCTCGCCGATCCCGGCGATGTCGATGGTCTCGTACGCCGCCGGCTCGCGCTACCTGTCGCTGATCGGCGGCGTGTGCATGAGCTTCTACGACTGGTACTGCGACCTGCCGCCGTCCAGCCCGCAGATCTGGGGCGAGCAGACCGACGTGCCCGAATCGGCCGATTGGTACAACTCGACCTTCATCATCGCCTGGGGCTCCAACGTGCCCCAGACCCGCACGCCGGACGCCCACTTCTTCACCGAGGTGCGCTACAAGGGCGCGAAGACCGTGGCGGTGACGCCCGACTACGCCGAGGTCAGCAAGCTCGCCGACCTGTGGATGCACCCCAAGCAGGGTACCGACGCCGCGCTGGCCATGGCGATGGGCCATGTGATCCTGAAGGAGTTCTACTTCAGCGGAAACCGTGCCGATGGCTTCAAGGTCCGCAGCGCCTACTTCGACGACTACGCGCGCCGCTACACCGACCTGCCGATGCTGGTGATGCTGGAGCCGCGCACGCTGCCTGATGGGCGCAAGGTGATGGCCAGCCAGCGCTACCTGCGCGCCAGCGACTTCAACGGCCGCCTCGGCCAGCAGAACAACCCCGAGTGGAAGACCCTGGCCTTCGACCAGGACGGCCGCGTGGTCGCACCGCACGGCTCGGTCGGCTTCCGCTGGGGCGCCGAGGGCACACCTGATGCCGGCAAGTGGAACCTCGAGAACAAGGAAGCCCGCCACGGTGAAGACGTGACGCTGCGGCTGTCGGCCGCCGAGAACGACCAGGGCCACGAGGTCACCGAGGTCGCGTTCCCCTATTTCGCCGGCATCGAGACGCCGCACTTCACCGCCAACGCCCAGGGCGGCGACGTGCTGGTGCGCAAGGTCCCGGTGCAGCGCATCCGCCTGGGCAAGGACGGCGAGTACCGCGAAGCGCTGGTCGCCACGGTGTTCGACCTGATGGCCGCGCACTACGGCATCGAGCGCGGCCACGGCGACGGCGCGCAGAGCTACGACGACGATGCCGCCTACACCCCGGCCTGGCAGGAAAAGATCACCGGCGTGCCGCGCGACCAGGTCATCACCGTGGCGCGCCAGTTCGCCGACAACGCCGACAAGACCAAGGGCAAGTCGATGGTGATCATCGGCGCGGCGATGAATCACTGGTACCACTGCGACATGAACTACCGCGGCATCATCAACATGCTGATGCTGTGCGGTTGCGTCGGGCAGAGCGGCGGCGGCTGGGCACACTACGTCGGCCAGGAAAAGCTGCGCCCGCAAACCGGCTGGACGGCGCTGGCCTTCGCGCTCGACTGGACGCGCCCGCCGCGCCAGATGAACAGCACCAGCTTCTTCTACGCCCACACCGACCAGTGGCGCTACGAGCGGCTGGGGGTCGACGAGATCCTCTCGCCGCTGGCCGACAAGGCTGAATTCGGCGGCAGCCTGATCGACTACAACGTGCGCGCCGAACGCATGGGCTGGCTGCCCTCGGCCCCGCAGCTGAAGGCCAACCCGCTGCAGGTGGCGCGCGATGGGTCGCGCGCCGGCGACGTCAAGGCCCATGTCGTGGCCGGCTTGAAAGACGGCTCGCTGCAGATGAGCTGCGAAGACCCGGACCACCCGGACAACTGGCCGCGCAACATGTTCGTCTGGCGCTCGAACATCCTCGGCTCGTCGGGCAAGGGCCACGAGTACTTCCTGAAGCACTTCCTCGGCACCTCGCACGGCGTGCAAGGAAAGGACTTGGGACCGGACGATGCGAAGCCGCAAGAGGTGCGTTGGCACGACAAGGCGCCCGAAGGCAAGCTGGACCTGATCGTCACGCTCGACTTCCGCATGAGCACGACCTGCCTCTATTCGGACATCGTGCTGCCCACCGCCACCTGGTACGAGAAGAACGACCTCAACACCAGCGACATGCACCCGTTCATCCACCCGCTGTCCACCGCGGTGGACCCAGCCTGGGAAGCGCGCAGCGACTGGGAGATCTACAAGGGCTTCGCGAAGACCTTCTCCGAAGTCTGCGTCGGTCATCTCGGCGTGGAAAAAGAAGTGGTGCTGACCCCGTTGATGCACGACAGCCCGGGCGAGCTGGCACAGGCCTTCGACGTGAAGGACTGGAAACGCGGCGAGGTCGACCTGATCCCCGGCAAGACGGCGCCGCAGATCACCGTGGTCGAGCGCGACTACCCGGCCACCTTCGCCCGCTTCACAGCCTTGGGCCCGTTGATGGAAAAGCTCGGCAACGGCGGCAAGGGCATCGGCTGGAACACCGTCGAAGAGGTACGCCAGCTGGCCGAGTTGAACGGCAAGGTGCACACCGAAGGGCCGACCAAGGGCATGCCGAAGATCGAGACCGACATCGACGCCACCGAGGTGATCCTGATGCTGGCGCCCGAGACCAACGGCCATGTGGCCGTGAAGGCCTGGGAAGCGCTGAGCAAGTTCACCGGCCGCGAGCACGCCCACCTGGCGCTGCACCGCGAAGACGAGAAGATCCGCTTCCGCGACGTGCAGGCCCAGCCGCGCAAGATCATCAGCTCACCCACCTGGAGCGGCCTGGAGAGCGAGAAGGTCTCGTACAACGCCGGCTACACCAACGTGCACGAGCTGATCCCCTGGCGCACCCTCACCGGCCGCCAGCAGTTCTACCAGGACCACGCCTGGATGCGCGCCTTCGGTGAAGAGTTCACCAGCTACCGCCCGCCGGTGGACATGAAGGCCATTGCCGGTGCCAGCGGTGTCAAGCCCAACGGTCACAAGGAAGTGGCGCTGAACTTCATCACGCCGCACCAGAAGTGGGGCATCCATTCGACCTACAGCGACAACCTGATGATGCTGACGCTCAACCGCGGCGGCCCGGTGGTCTGGCTGAGCGAGGACGACGCGAAGGAAGCCGGCATCGTCGACAACGACTGGATCGAGCTGTTCAACGCCAACGGCGCGATCGCGGCCCGCGCAGTGGTAAGCCAGCGCGTGAACCGCGGCATGACGCTGATGTACCACGCGCAGGAAAAGATCATCAACACACCGGGCAGCGAGATCACCGGCCAGCGCGGCGGCATCCACAACTCGGTGACACGCATCGTGACCAAGCCCACCCACATGATCGGCGGCTACGCGCAGCTGAGCTACGGCTTCAATTACTACGGAACCATCGGCACCAACCGCGACGAGTTCGTCGTGGTGCGCAAGATGAACAAGGTCGACTGGCTCGACGACGAAGGCACCAACCCGGGAGAACAGGCATGAAAGTCCGCGCGCAAATCGGCATGGTGCTGAACCTGGACAAGTGCATCGGTTGCCACACCTGCTCCGTCACCTGCAAGAACGTCTGGACCAACCGGCCGGGCATGGAATACGCCTGGTTCAACAACGTCGAGACCAAGCCCGGCATCGGCTACCCGAAGGACTGGGAGAACCAGGACAAGTGGAACGGCGGCTGGATCCGCAATGCCGACGGCTCGATCGAGCCCAAGCAAGGCGGCAAGTGGAAGCTGCTGATGCGCATCTTCGCCAACCCGAACCTGCCGCAGATCGACGACTACTACGAGCCTTTCACCTTCGACTACGACCACCTGCAATCGGCGCCCGAGAGCAAGGCCGCGCCGACCGCCCGGCCGCGCAGCCTGATCACCGGCAAGCGGATGGAGAAGATCGAGTGGGGCCCGAACTGGGAAGAGATCCTCGGCGGTGAATTCGCCAAGCGCTCGAAGGACAAGAACTTCGACGCGATCCAGAAGGACATCTACGGCCAGTTCGAGAACACCTTCATGATGTACCTGCCCAGGCTGTGCGAGCACTGCCTGAATCCGGCGTGCGTCGCGTCGTGCCCCTCGGGCTCGATCTACAAGCGCGAGGAAGACGGCATCGTGCTGATCGACCAGGACAAGTGCCGCGGCTGGCGCATGTGCGTGTCGGGCTGCCCATACAAGAAGATCTACTACAACTGGCAAAGCGGCAAGGCCGAGAAGTGCATCTTCTGCTACCCGCGCATCGAGGCGGGCCAGCCGACCGTGTGTTCCGAGACCTGCGTCGGCCGCATCCGCTACCTCGGCGTGATGCTGTACGACGCCGACCGCATCCAGCAAGCCGCGAGCACCGAGCGTGACCGCGACCTGTACCAGGCCCAGTGCGACATCTTCCTCGACCCGAACGATCCGAAGGTGATCGAGCAGGCCCGTGCCGACGGCATCCCCGAGGCCTGGCTGGCCGCGGCGAAGAAGAGCCCGGTCTGGAAGATGGCGATGGAATGGAAGATCGCGCTGCCGCTGCACCCCGAGTACCGCACGCTGCCGATGGTCTGGTACGTGCCGCCACTGTCGCCGATCACCGCCGCGGCCAACGCCGGCGACATCGGCGTGAACGGCGAGATCCCGGACGTGCGCCAGCTGCGCATCCCGGTGCAGTACCTGGCCAACCTGCTGACCGCGGGTGACACCGAGCCGGTCGTGCGCGCCCTCGAACGCATGCTCGCGATGCGCGCCTACCAGCGCGGCAAGCACGTCGACGGGGTCGAGAACCTGGCCCTGCTGCAACGCGTGGCGATGACCCAGCTCGAGGTCGAAGACATGTACCAGGTGATGGCGATCGCGAACTACGAAGACCGCTTCGTGATCCCGAGCACGCACCGCGAGTACGCCGAGAACACCTTCGACATGCGCGGCGGTTGCGGCTTCTCGTTCGGCAACGGCTGCTCGGACGGCAGCAGCGAAACCTCGCTGTTCGGCGGCAAGAAGCGCCGCACGGTGCCGATCAAGGCCACGGTCTGAAGGAGCATGGCATGAAGAACACCCCCAAGTCCCTGGCCCTGCGCGTGCTGTCGGCCCTGCTCGGCTACCCGAACGCCGAGTTGCGCGCCGCGATGCCCGAGCTGGCCGATGCGCTGTCGCGCACCGACGGCCTGTCGCGCACGCGGCTGGCCGAGCTGCAGGCGCTGACGCGCTGGATCGGCGCGGGCGACCCGTATGAAGTGGAAGCGCGCTATGTCGACACCTTCGACCGTGGCCGCGCCACGTCGCTGCACCTGTTCGAGCATGTGCATGGCGACTCGCGCGAGCGCGGCCCGGCACTGGTCGACCTGCAGCAGACCTATGAGCGCGCCGGCCTGCGGCTGCAAGGCAAGGAGCTGCCGGATCACCTGCCGATCGTGCTGGAGTTCGCCTCGACGCAACCCGACAAGCTGGCGCGCGAGTTCCTCGGCGAGATGGCACACATCCTGGCCGCCGTGTTCAGCGCCCTGCTGGAGCGCGAGAGCCCCTACGCCTCGGTGATCGCCGCGGTGCTGGAGCTGTCGGGCCAGAAGGTGCAGGCCGTACCCGTGGTCGCCGACGCGGCCCTGGACGAAGCCTGGGCCGAGCCGCCCGCCTTCGACGGCTGCTCGACCGCCGGCCAGGCCAAGCCTGGTGCGCCGCAGCCGATCCACATCGTTCGCAATCACAGCAATACCAACAACACCGCTCGCCAACCAGCCCAAGGAGCACACACATGACGCTCATCGCCGCACATCGGCCCGCCGCGCCGGGTCGCCCCAAGCAAGGCCCGACCCTCTCGGAGGGTCGCTCGACGTACTCGGCGAGCGGGGAGCTGTCATGACCTGGATCGACACCTTCCTGTTCGGCTACTACCCGTACATCTGCCTGTCGGTCTTCCTGATCGGCAGCCTGATCCGCTTCGACCGCGACCAGTACACCTGGAAGAGCGACTCGTCGCAGCTGCTGCGCACCGGCAGCCTGCGCTGGGGCAGCAATCTGTTCCACCTCGGCGTGCTGTTCCTGTTCGCCGGCCACAGCGTGGGCATGCTGACGCCGCACTTCCTCTACGAGCCGTTCATCAGCGCTGGCAACAAGCAGCTGGTGGCGATGGTCTCCGGCGGCCTGTTCGGGCTGCTCGGCTTTGCCGGCGTCTCGCTGTTGCTGCACCGCCGGTTGTTCGACGAGCGCATCCGCGCCACCTCGAAAACCAGCGACATCGCATTGCTGGTGCTGCTGTGGCTGCAGTTCGCGTTGGGCCTGGCGACGATCCCGCTGTCGGCCCAGCATCTGGACGGCGGCATGATGATCCGCCTGGCCGAATGGGCACAGCGCATCGTCACCTTCCGCGACGGCGGTGTCGAGCTGCTGGCCGGTGCCAGCTGGGTCTTCAAGGCGCACATGGTGCTGGGCATGTCGATCTTCCTGATCTTCCCCTTCACCCGGCTGGTGCATGTGTGGAGCGGCTTCGCCAGTGTCACCTACGCCTTCCGGCCGTACCAGATGGTGCGCAGCCGCCGGCTGAACCTGCCAGCCGGTCACCTGGCCCCGCAGCGCCAACTGGCCAGCCGGCCGGCGGCAACGCGGCCCGCCCCCGCGCGAGCGGCCGATGCCGCCCAGCCGGTGCACCGCCCCCGCAACGCCTGAGAAAGCGCCCCATGACCACCACCCTGATCGCCCCCGCCAAGGTCAACGGCGTGCCGTTGCACCAGCCCGACGAGGTACTGGACGACGACACGCTGCGCCAGCGCGCCTGCACCGAGCTGCTGCGCCAGGCCGCACAGCGCGCCGGCCTCGAGACGGTCTCGGTGCCCGACGCGATCGAGCGGCTGCTGGACCGTGCGGTGGTGCTCGATGAGCCGACCGACGAAGCCTGCCGCCGCGCCTTCGACGCCCGGCCTGAGCGTTATGCACGGCAAGAGCGGCTGCAGCTGCGCCACATCCTGTTCGCGGTCACGCCGGGTGTCGACGTGGCCGCACTGCGCCGGCGCGCCGAGGCGCTGCTGCTGGAGCTGCGCTGCGCCGTTCCCGGCAGCCCGGCGTTCGGCGATGCGGCCCGCCAATGGTCGAACTGCCCCACCGGCGCCCAAGGCGGCGAGCTGGGCTGGCTGTCGCAGCAGGACTGCGCCGAAGAGTTCGCGCGCGCCGTCTTCGGCCAGGACACGATCGGTGTGCTGCCCTTGCTCGTTCACTCGCGCTTCGGGCTGCACGTGGTCGAGGTGCAGGCGCGCGACGCCGGTGCGGCGCCGGCGTTCGAAGACGTGCGTGCCGCCGTCGCCCAGACGCTGCGCCAGCAGGCCTGGGCCAACGCGGTGCGCCACTACCTGCAGACGCTGGCCGAAGAGGCAGTGCTCGAAGGCGTGCGGCTGGACGCCGAGGCGGCCACGCTCGCCCAATGAGCTGACACGCTCATGCCCGACGAGCTGCTGCAGCGCCTGCGCCGGTTTCGCGACGACGCGTTTCCACGCTACCAGGCGCGCTTTCGCGAGCTGGTCGACGACGGCCAGCACCCGAGCACGCTGTTCATCGGCTGCTCGGACTCGCGCCTGGTGCCCTACCTGCTCACCGGCGCCGGGCCGGGCGAGCTGTTCATGGTGCGCAACGTCGGCGCGCTGGTGCCGCCCTGCTGCGGCCGGCTCGACACGAACGACTCCGAATCCGGCGCTGCCGGCTGGCTGACCCGCGCCGCGCCCGAAGGCACGGCCCGTTGGAGCGGCGGCTACCACGGCACGGCCGCGGCGATCGAGTTCGCGGTGCTGAACCTGCAGGTGCGCCACATCGTCGTCTGCGGCCACAGCCATTGCGGCGCCATCAAGGCGTTGTATGAAGACCTGTCGCCCGAAGCGGTGAACCTGGGGGCCTGGCTCGACCTCGCGCGTGAGGCGGTGCTGCCGGTGCGCCTGTTCGCCCCCGAGGCCGACGACCCTCAGGATGGCCTGCGGCCCGAGGTGCTGCGCCGAACGGAGCAGCGCGCCATCGTGCTGCAGCTGGAGCGGCTGATGGACTACCCGATGGTGCGGCGCCGCGTCGAGCGGCGCGAGCTGGCGCTGCATGGCTGGCACTACGTGATCGAGGACGGCGAAGTCCATGTCTTCGATGTCAAGAGTGGTCTTTTCATTCCCGCCTCCGAAGCCGAGCACAGCGGCGACGGGCCATTCACGCTGGCCGACGAGACACCGCTGTTCAACGAAATCGACGATTCCTACGCACCGTCGGCATCGCACGACCTCACGGTCCATCGCTGAGCTCGCCCGGGCGGTCCGACCTTGACCGCGCGCAAAGGCGGAGGGCGCCGTGCCAGCGATGCTCTTCACCCTATGAACGCCCTATCTCATTTCCAACAGCTGTTGCAGGCAGCACGCGGCATGGCACAACCGCAGCGGCTGCTGTTCGTCTTCGCCACCGCCGGCCTGCCGGACGACGCCAGCTCCGAGCAACGCGCCAGGCACGCGGCCGGCGCTGGCGGAACCCTGACGCCACTGATGTGCGTCGACAAGGCACCGGATGAACTGCCGGACTTTGCCAGCCTGGTCGCCGAGTCCCGTGTGGCCGGCCCGCCGTGGGATGTCGTCTTCGTTGCCGGCATCGATGGCCGCACCGACGATCCGGCCGGCACCGCCGAGATCGACTCGGCCCTCGAATCGATGGTCCACGCGGTGCGCCACGGCCTGGTGGGCAACCTGGCGGCCTACGACAACCAGGGTCGGGTGCTGGCCTTCGAATAGGGTCTCGGCAGCGCGCTGGCCCACGCGGCCGGCGACGCCTGCGGCTTTGTCATCCGGGCGGCCGATTGGTCATCGTCCGCCGTTGGCGGTGCGCTGCGGGCCGAAGCTGGATGCCCGCACGGTGCGCGGCACCGGTCGAACCGTGAAGACGGCCGGGTCGTCGCCCAACTCCAGCAGCAGGTGGCGAACCCGTTCCTGCCAGAGCCGGCCCAGTTCAGTCATCGCTTCAGGGTCGAGATTCTGCCGCGCGCTGCGCTCCGTCAGACGCAGCAAGGCTGGGCTGGCCGGCACGAGCGACAGGTCTGCCGCGGCGTCGACCGCGACGCCGGTGTCCAGCCGGCGGTAGCGCAACGACAACGGAAGCTCGGGCACCATGCGCAGAAGTCCAGCCCTGGCGAAGCGGCCGCCCAGGCCCTTGAAGCCCGAGCTGCCGGCCGCGCCGGTGAGCATCTGCACCACGGTGGCGATGACGCCGACGTCGCCGGCGCGTGCACTGTCGCGGAACTGGACCTCGATACCGCCGCGCATGGGCAACTCGTCCGGGTACAGCATCCGCAACGCGCGCACGGTGAGCCAATAGGCCGTCGCCACGGTTGGGCACGAATGCCCGGTCAGGCGCACGACATCGCCATAGCCGTACTCGAAGATGCCGCCTTCGGCGCAGCCCAGCAGTTCAGCCATCGGGTCGCGAAGCATCAGCTTCGGCACCCGGTCGAAGAAGTCGGGCAACCGCATCCGCGCATGTTCAGCGGGCCTGGTACCTCCATCCGGGGATGCTTCGGTCCGGTCCATATGAGTTGCTTCCTTGTTTGCGCCGCGTGCTTGATTGACGCACCATGGCGCGGCCGGCCAATTGATATGGCGCAAGCCGTCGCCCCGTGCATCGTGAACACCTGCGCAAGCGAGGGGATGTCCGGTCGAGAACGCTGTCCATCGGTCCGCGACACCTCGCCGTCGACTCCCCGCACCCAGCTGGCCAGGTTCTCGCTGGATCCCTGCAGTGCGATCATTCGCGCCACCGCCTTCGGTCCACATGAACCAAGCCATCTCCAGCCTCACCACCCTGCTGCGCTCCATGGAGCCGATGCTTCATGACGGCGTCTACGCCTACTGCGTCGTTCCATCCGACGCCGATACGAGCGCGTTGACCCCGGTGGTCACGGTGCGCGAATCCGAAGGGCTCACCGTCGTCGTGCCGGCAGCGCAGGCCGAACAGTGCGGCCTGGCTGTCTTGTTTCGCGCCGCCTGGATCACGCTGACGGTGCACTCCGACCTTCAGGCGGTCGGGCTGACGGCAGCGTTTTCCGGTGCCCTGGGCATGGCGGGGATCAGCTGCAATGTGGTCGCGGGCGCCTTCCACGACCACATCTTCGTGCCCGAAGAACAAGCTCCGCAGGCACTCGACGTGCTGCGCGCCCTGCAGCAGGGCACGGCGGCGGAGTGACCGGCGACGGGCCGAAAGAGCCTTGATCGACGGCAGCGTCGCCGCGGACAGCGAAACTGACCGTGGAACCATCGGTGCCCAGGCCGGTTAACACGACGGAGCCCCGATGCGTTGCCTCCAGAACAAGACGAGGCGAGTTCCAGATCTGACAAAAGTGCCCCATCGCCCAAACACTCGTGACAGAGCGAGTGTCGAGATCACCTCACGCTCATCGCACGTTCGACGCTGTCGACAAGTTGCGCCAAGCCTTGGTCCACATCCGGGCACGCCGGCCGAACGGTTCGACCTGGGGCCGCGGCGCCGCCCAGCAGCCTGGCGATCTGTTGACGAAGTCGGCGTGCATTCGCTCGTGCCGCGGGCATGACCTTGCCTGCGCCGAGCCGTTCGACCCTTCGGCCGTTGTCGAACTGGTCGAAGGCGAAGGGCAGGATCAACTGCGGGATGCCTGCGCGAAGCGCTTCGGCCGTCGTACCGATGCCTCCGTGGTGGACCAGCATCGCCAAGCGTGGCAGCAGGGACTCGAAAGGTGCATGGGACTGCCACCGCACCTCGGGCGGCAGCGGGTTTGGCACCTGCTCAGGGTAAGTGGTGATGAACAAGCCGCGCCGGCCCAGCGCACGCAGGGCATTCAGCGCGTTCGAGAAATAGCTTGCGGCGTGCTTGTGTCCCGTTCCCGGCGTGAAAGCGATGGGTGGATCGCCCGCTGCGAGGAAAGCTTCCAGATCGGCAGGCAGAGGCGGCGGCGGCGACGCGTGCCTGAGCGGGAAGTGGCCTTGCACGAACTCCGGCGGCCAGTCGGGCTGGCGGTTGGCGAACCAGGCAGGGAACAGTCCGACCGACGCATCGCTCGCAGCCTGCATGTGCTGAATGAAGTTCGTCACCGGCTTCAGCCCCTGGGCCGCGCGAGAGGCGTTCAGACCGGGCAGGAGGTCCGGGTCGATGAAGAAGCGGTCGACGGCACGCCACAGCGTGCGCCTGATCGATAGCGGCACCCAGCCCGGAATGTGCAACGAGCCGATCGTCAGCGGATCGTGGATGGTGCGCAGATTCGATGGCGCGAGGTAGGTGCCGACGACGTGGAGATCAGGCTGTCGCTCGCGTGCCAATGCGGCCACGGGCACCAGGAATGGGTGGCTCAACACGATGCAAGGTTGGGCTTGCGCGTGCGAGATGAGCAACTCGCAGATGACATCCAGACTGGGCAGCAGCCCGCGCCAGACCACTCCGAACCCCTTGCGTTCATTCCACAGTTCGGGGTCATCGAGGACCGCTTGCGCCTGTTCCCGTGTACCGAAAGGCACATAGGCCAGGCCGGTGTCCCGCACCAACTGCTCGTGAATGCGCGGGATGACCAACAGGGTGCGATGGCCACGATCGCGCAAGGCCGCTGCCAGTGTGAGGAAGGGCTGCAGATCGCCGACGGTGCCGAATGTCAATAGCAGAACCAGTCGCCGACTCCGGCTGTCGCAGCCCGGTTCGCCACGAGGGCCGGCGTATCGGTTGCTGTCTTGAAAATTGCGACGACCCTGAGAAATTGGTGGGTAGATACCCGGCAGGACGATCTTGGACATCGGTGCATGTTGAAGAGATGCACCAGTGTCTCCAGTGAACGTAGGTTCGTATAGAACGGAGTCGACACCACTCCGCGATCGACGAGCAGGTCTTGGGCAGTCTGTCGCCTCTTTTCGGCGACGCGTTGCGTACGGTCAAGGGCATCGCCGAACAAACGATCGAACATCGAACCAGCCGGTCCAGCCCGGGAGCCACATCGGAGTAGGAAATGACGCTCACCACTTATGGCACGAAGATTGACCTTCGCGAGATTCCTCCTCGGTGCCATCACAGCCTCGTGCTGAATACCTACCGCCTTCTGCAGGTCGGTCAATCGATGGAACTCATCCACGACCAGGATCCCAGCGCTGTCTACGATCAGCTGCAGGAACACGACGCTGGCGGCTTCTTCTGGAATTGCATGGAGACGGCCCCTTCTGTTTGGCGCGGCCGCGTCGTGCGCCTGGAACAACGCAGCAACCCCGCGCCGGCCCTGCCTCACCACCCTGATGCGCTCCATGGAGCCGATGCTTGATGACGGCGTCCAGTGTCCTGTCCCACCAATAGCCAGCCCGCCACGGTGTGACGGCGCTCGGTCCTCGAACGTTTGCTGAGACGTTCGACCAATCTGTTACGTGGACCTGTCGACCGCGCGGTCAAGCGGCGTTTCGCCTGGAAGCAACTCGGGCGCAACGGTCAATAAGCTTCAAATCCTGAGCCGACCTACTTTCGCTGCTGACGCGCGGTCCATACATTGCATGTTGCCGCGGCATCACCCATTCAATGTCCTGAAGAGCTAGGAGGATTCATGATTCAAATCGCCAAGCGGGCGCGCGTCGCCCGCACAGGCCAGGCTGCTGCCATGGCGGCGCTGGGCATCGCAACCACGCTCATCGCCACCTCGGCCACCGCACAGGAAGCGGCGCGAGCCGCCAACCCTGAGCGTGCTCGTGTGGAAGCGCTGCTGGCCACCGTGCCGCAACCGCAGCAACTGCCCGGCACCGAAGCGCCGATGGTCGTTGACGGCAAGCCCGCCAAGCCGGGCAAGTGGCCGTTCATGGTGTCGCTGGTCAGCAAAAGCAACTCCAACAACTACGACGCGCATTTCTGCGGCGGTTCGTTGATCGACGACAACAACGTGTTGACGGCTGCGCATTGCGTCCAGGGTGCGCAGCCCGGCAGCATCCAGGTGTTGGTCGGCACGCAAAGCCTCATCCAAGGCGGCCGTCGCATCAACGTGACCCGCGTCACCGTGCACCCGAACTTCGGCGCCACGCCCTTCCTGCAAGCCGACGTGGCCGTGCTGCGGCTCGCCGAAAACGTGACCGACATCAAGCCGGTGACCTACGCTTCTTCCACTTCGGTGGACGACAACGTCTCGCCGGACAACGATCGCACGACCGTCATGGGCTGGGGGGCGCTCGAGTGGAACCAGGATGGCCCGGAAGTGCTGTACCAGGCTCCGCTCATCCGCAACACGATCGCCGAGTGCAATGCGCTGAGCTTCTACGGCGGCAAGCTGACCAACAACAACGTCTGTGCCGGTGACCTCACCGCGCCGGGCAAGAGCGCCTGCTACGGCGACTCGGGCGGTCCGCTGGTCGGCCGGAACGACGCAGGCAAGACGGTGCAGATCGGCGTGGTCAGCGGTGGGCCGCGCGTCTGCGGCGACGTGCCGGGCTACTTCGCGCGCGTCGGCTCGTACGCCACGTGGATCAAGCAGCAGGTCGACATGCCCTGAGCTTGAGCTGCGCCGCTCCATGGTCAGGACGGCATACCGTGCTTCGACGCGGGCGCGGCGCGAACGGGGAGGCGGGCAGCACCGCCTCCCCGTTCAAGTTGGAATACCCTTCGATCGAGTCGATCCCCTCGAACACACCGACCTCGACGCGGCAGGACCACTCAGAACGAATGGCCGAAGCCGAAATAGGCCGCGCGCTGTGAATCGCCGGCGCCCGGCCGCCCGCTCAGGTGGTCGTCGAGCCGCGAGGCGTCGCCGCGGCCCGGATCCAGCCCGCTGCCCGCTCGGCCATCATCAAGGTCGGGCTGCAGGTGTTGCCGCTCGTGATGGTCGGCATCGCGCCGGCATCGACCACGCGCAGCGCATGCACGCCGCGCACGC
>NZ_DASUNH010000152.1:0-45982 GCF_036277275.1 Ideonella sp.
GACAATACGAGCGGCGCTGAGTACCGCCAAGCGGCAGCCTAGAATTCGCCCCGCGCTGCCCGTAGCTCAACTGGATAGAGCAGCTGCCTTCTAAGCAGCAGGTCGGGGGTTCGAGTCCCTCCGGGCAGGCCATCAGAACAAATCGTCGTTCCCGGCAACCGGGCTCCCGGAAGCCCTGCGTCCGCCCGCACGCCCCGCCTCACGCAGCATTCCTGCGCCAAGCTCCCCTTTGCGGTGCGATACGCAGCAAACCTGCGCACGCTAGTCTCTACAGTGCCACCAACGCCAGCGCGATGGTCAGCGCAGTACGAAGGAGGCGCCGCATGAGCAACAAGCTCGACACCCAAGCCATCAGCCAGTTGCCGCAGGCCTTGCCGGCCTGGCGGCACGATCCGCAGCGCGGGGGCACGATCACCCGCGAGTTCCAGTTTGCGAACTTCCGCCAGGCCTTCGGCTTCATGACGCAGGTCGCGCTGGCGGCGGAGCGGCACGACCATCACCCGGAGTGGTCGAACGTCTACAGCCGCGTCGTGATCACGCTCACGACGCACGACATCCAGGGGCTTTCGACCAAGGACATCGAACTGGCGCGCGTGGCGGACCAGGTTTTCGAGTCCATGTCGACCCGCCCGGCCTGACTCGACGGCAATCTTTCGACGGAGATTTTCAAATGCAAGAGCTACTGGACAGGCCGGCAGGCATCCTGACCGCGGCGAGCGGCAAGCATGGCGTGGTCGCGGGCGAAGCCGGCCGGCCGGCACGGCCGGACTGGACCATCGACCAGGACTGGGAGAGCTACACGGGCGAAGAGCACGGCGTCTGGAAGACCCTGTTCGAACGGCAGGCCCAGCTGCTGCAGGGCCGCGCCTGCGACCAATTCGCGCAGGCCATGAAGGACCTGCCGATCGG
The DNA here is from genome assembly GCF_036277275.1 of Ideonella sp. Lineage (GTDB taxonomy): Bacteria > Pseudomonadota > Gammaproteobacteria > Burkholderiales > Burkholderiaceae_C > Ideonella. The sequence continues at coordinate 910 of NZ_DASUNH010000152.1, forward strand.
CCCCCACCGGATCCCGCACTTCGGCGAACTGTCCGACGTGCTGAAGAAGCGCACCGGCTTCGAGATCGTCGCCGTGCCCGGCATGGTGCCCGACGACGTATTCTTCGAGCACCTGGCGAACCGGCGCTTTCCGTCCGGCCAGTTCATCCGCAAGCCGCACGAGCTGGACTACCTGGAAGAGCCCGACGTCTTCCATGACGTGTTCGGCCATGTGCCGATGCTGATGAACCCGGTGATCGCCGACTTCGCGCAGGCCTACGGCGAAGGCGGCATGCGCGCCAAGCGGCTGGGCAAGCTGACGAACCTGGCACGCCTGTACTGGTATTCGATCGAGTTCGGGCTCATCAGGCAGCACGACGGCCTGCGCATCTTCGGCGCCGGGATCGCCTCGTCGAGCACCGAGACCCTCTTTGCACTCGACAGCCCGTCGCCGAACCGGATCGGCTTCGACCTCGAACGCGTGATGCGGACCCACTACCGGATCGACGATTTCCAGGAAAGCTACTTCGTCATCAATGCGTTCGAAGACCTGCTGGCACTCGCCAGCATCGACTTCGACCCGCTGTACGAGAAGTTGGGCTCTGGCCCCGTGTATCAGCCAGGCGACGTGCTGCCGACCGACGAGGTGATCACGCGGGGCGATGGCTCGTACCATGCTGCCAAGCGTACGAAGAGCATGGGGAGCACGACATGAGCGACGGCCAACGGGTGGTTCTGGTCACAGGCGCGGCGGGCAACCTCGGCCGGGCCGTGGCGCAGCGCTTCCAGGCGGCGGGCGATCGACTCGTCCTGGTCGACTTGCAAGCCGAGGCCCTCGCCGCTGCCTACGGCGAAGAAGGTGATGGCCTGCTGCTGTTGGGCGCCAACCTGCTGAAGCAGGACGAAGCGAATGCCGCGGTGGCCCAGGCGATCGCCCGCTTCCGCCGCATCGACGTGTTGTGCAACATCGCAGGCGGGTTCCGCATGGGTGAGGCCGTCCACGAGACGTCCGACGGCAGCTGGGACTTCCTGTTCAATCTGAACGCGCGCACGGTGCTGCACATGGCGCGCGCCGTCGTGCCGCAGATGCTGGCGCGCAGCAGCGGCAAGATCGTCAACGTGGCCTCGTTCAGTGCGCAACAGGGTGCCGCGCTGATGGGCGCCTACACCGCGTCGAAATCGGTGGTCATGCGGCTGACCGAGGCGATGTCGGGCGAGTTGAAGGCGAACGGCATCAACGTCAACTGCGTCATGCCGACCACGCTCGACACCCCGGAGAACCGGAAGGCCATGCCGGACGCGGACTCCAGCCAGTGGGTATCGACGCAGGATCTGGCGCATGTGATCGAGTTCCTGTCGTCGCCCGGGGCACGTGCCATCCACGGCGCTGCCATCCCGGTGACCGGCTTGTCCTGAGCTGGCGGTCTTCTGCACAATCGGTCGGATGGCAGCAGACCTGGAGCTCGACCCCGTCGATCGCCGCATCCTCGCGGCGCTGCAGAGCGACGGCCGGATGAGCTACGAGCAGCTCGCGGCGCAGGTGCACCTGTCGTCGTCGGCCGTGTTGCGCCGGGTCAAGCGGCTGGAGGAGGCCGGCGTGATCGCCGGCTACGTGGCGCTCGTGCGGGCCGAGCGCATCGGCCTGACACTCACGGCCTACATCAGCGTGCGAATGGAAAAGCACAGCGGCGGCGACAAGCGCAGCCCGATGGACGATTTCGCTGCGGCCGTCCAGGCTTGGCCAGAGGTCGTCGAATGCGTCTCCATGGCCGGTGAGATGGACTACCTGCTGCGCGTCGTCGTGTCCGGGATGGACCACTACTCCCGCTTCGTGATGGACACGCTGCTGCGGCACCCGAGCGTGCAGGACTGCAAGACGAGCTTCGTCCTCAGCAGCGTGAAGGCGACGACGGTGCTGCCGGTGTAGGCCCCTGCGTCCGGCGCCCTGCCCTCAATCGCCGGTGATCTGCATCTCCAGGTCGCCGTGGGCGTAGATCAGCGCGCCGGTGTCGGTGTTGACCGACTCGTGCGCGCTGCCGCAGGGGGCCAATTGATAGTCGCCCTCGCGCAGCAGGTAGTCGTCCTGGAACAGGTCACCGCGCAGCATCAGGCACTCCTCGTCGTGTCCGTGCCGGTGCTGCGGCACGGTGGCGCCGGGTGAGGCCAGCCAGAGCATCGCCGCCATCGGGCCCTGCCGCCACAGCACGCGGCGCTTGACGAGCGGCGCGTAGTCTTCCCACGCATCGGGCGTTTCTCGCGACGTCGTCGAGCGGGGCTCAGCCGAATGCTCGCCAGCCCCCAACACGCGTTCCCTCAGCAGCAGCACGGCCCCCTCATCGCCGGCTTGCACCTCTGCAGCTTTGCGGCTCGCGGGCAGCCCTTGCACGTGGTAGTCGAGCGGTTGCAGCACGACCCCGGCTTCACCCTCGGTCTGCAGTTGGGCACGACCACGGACCAGCAACCAATCGCGCCCAAGGCCGGGTTCACCTTCGGGCAGTCGCCAGGCGGCCTGCGGCGCGAGTTCGATGGTGCGAACCTGCCAAGGCTCACCAGGCCGCAACTCGGTGGCATCGTCACGCCGATAGATGCGCTGCACGGTGCATTGGGCGCTCTGCGCCAGCAGCACGCGCTCTTGCCGGCGCACGTTGACCATCGCGCCCATGCGTTGGGCGCTGTGCGCGGCGCGACGGGCCAGCCGGTCACGCAAACCGCCGGCCACGCTCGCCTCGGGCCAGGCCTCGGCGAGTGCCCCTTGCAGCAAGACCGTCGGCTCGTCGGCCAGCGGATCAGGTGCGGGCCGGATCGGGGCCGCCGAGCCCGGGGGCTCATCAAAGTTGTCGAGGGTCATGACCGTCTTCTTTCTTCGAGTTCGACATCTCACAGCGGCAAGTCGGGGCAGCCCGCCTCGGCCAGCCACTGCTTCAACGCCTGCAGCGAGCGGCGGATCTGCGATTTCACCGTTCCTAATGGCAGGCCCGTGCAGGCGGCGATCTCTTCATGGGTCAGGCCGCGAAAGAACGCCAGCGCGATCAACTGCCGCGGTTGGGCCTCGAGCGTTGCCAACGCACGATGCAGCAGATGCTCGCCACGCGTGGCGGCCAGCAGATCGGGCGGGCCGGCGCTGTCTTCATCGCACAGTGCCGCCTGAGCTTCGTCTTCGAGTGGGACCAGGGCACGGCGTTCGCGCCGGCGCAGCGCGTCGATGGCGCGTGAGCGGGCCATGGCGAGCAGCCAGGTCAGCGGCCGGCCGCGCGCCGCGTCAAAGCGAACGGCTTGCCGCCAGACCTGCCAGTAGGTGTCTTCGACCACCTCCTCGGCCAATGCGTTGTCGACGACGATGCGACCCACCAGACCGAAAACGCGCGAGGCCGTGGCGTCGTACAGCGCCGCCAGGGCCTTGTCCTCGTGCTGGCCGATGCGGGTGATCAAGATACCCAGCGCCGCGTCGTCGAGCGCGACGAGTGCGGTGCGCGATTCGGTGCCGACCTGCTCGACAGCAGATTCGTCGGTGGGCAGCAGCGGCTCCTCGTCGGCGTCGAGAAGCGTCTCGAACGGATCGACAGACAACCCGGCGTCAGCCAGAGGGGGCGCCGACGAGCGAGCGGCAGGTGCGCCGCTGGTGGTGGTCTTCACGGCCGTGCTCCGCAACGCGAAGCCGGCCGGCGCGGCAGGGAACCGACGGATGGGCAAACAAGGGGTGACATGGCTTCTCCTGGCGTTCGCGCCGGCCCATTGCGCCACGTCGGCGCTACCGGCAAAAGCGGGTTTACGCCAGTCGATTTGCGGCAGATGCCCCCTCTCTTGGGGGACCCGCAAGCCGTCGCCCACGCGCACCAATGCCGCCAGCGCACGGCACTGCACGGCAGCCAGCGGACGGGCAGAGGCAACAGCAGCGATCACGGCAAGCTCCTTGGCCGGGTCAGGCCATCGCCTGTGGTGGCAGGGCGCACAACCCGGCAGGCACGCCGACGGGCGCGCCACTCAACGGCTTACGACCGGCGCCCCCGGCTGGATTCGGGCCCCCTGCTTCGCGCAGGGTCTTGGGCGGCAGGTCAGAGCCGGGCCAGTTCGGAGCTCAACCCATCCAGATAGGCGGGAAACTGATGCACGTCGTTGTGCCCGGCTTCTGGCACGCGCAACAGACGCACTCGCTGCGCCCCGGCGAGCGCCTGCAGCGCCTCGCTGTGGGCTGGCGGGATCAGGCTGTCGCGCCCGCCATGCACGAGCCAGACGGGGCCACGAATGCGCCCCACCGCTTCATCCGTGCGCAGCGGATAGCGCAGCAAGGCGGCCGGCACCATCGGGTAGTGCTCGTCGGCCAGCGCGGCCATGCTGCGATACGGCGACACCAGCACCGTCAGCGCGGGGTTCACCTCGGCTGCCAGTTGCGCGGCCAGGCCAGTGCCCAGCGAGCGACCGTAGGCCACCACCGGACGGCCGGCATACTGGGGCGACACCTGCTGCCAAGCGGTGCGCACGTCGCCCATCAGCTGGGCCTCGCTGGCAATCTGCCCGCTGCTGCGGCCATAGCCGCGGTAGTCCAGCATGAACAGGTCGTAGCCGGCCCGGCGGTAGAAATCGGTGTTCACGAACCAGCTGGCGAGATTGCCGCCGTTGCCGTGCAGGAAGAACACCAAGCCCCGGGCATTGGTTTGCCGCAGGTGCAGTGCATGCAGCTTCGCGCCGGGCACCTCGACCCACAGGCTGCGCACGTCGGGCGCCTTCAGCGCCGGCGGGTCTTCACTCGGCCAAGGTTCCGGGTAGAACAGCAAGCGCTCCTGCCTGAACCAAAGCCATGTCAGGGCCAACAGGTACAGGAGCAAGGGCACGCCCGCCAAGGCGGCCACCCAACGAACGACAGGGCGGGAGCGAAGCATCATGGCAGTCGGCAGCGGATTCGGTTGCCCCACGATACGCGCTGCCGCACGTTTCGGATGCCGCCGGCGCACACACGAGAACGCCGATGACCGCGGCACGCCCTCGCCGCTGACACAGCCGAATTTTGACGACGCAGGCAGTCCGGGCGCAGACTGTCGACCGCACAGGGGACAGTTGGAACATGCGGCCAGCATCCAAGCCGGAGTCGAGGGCAAATGGCTTGCAAGACACGCTTGCCAAGGACTGCTCGGCATCGCGCGCTCGACGGCCCGCTGGAGGCACCTGCACCCCTTGGGCGCTTCGGCGGCGCCAATGGCTCTTGCTGCTGTGCCTGAGTGCAGCCAGCTTGGTGGCCGCCGCCGAGACAGTCACCTACGCGCGGTCAGGAACACCTGGCGATGCACGAGATATCTATCCGCTGAAGCTGCTGCAACTGGCCTTGGACAAGTCCGGCACCGCGAAGTATGTGCTGCAGGTATCCGACACACCGATGCTCCAGGGGCGCGCATTCGTCGAGCTGGCCCAGGGCAACACGATCCGCGTGGCATGGGGCATGACCTCGATCAAGCGCGAAAGCGAGCTGTTGCCGATCCGCATCCCGATATACAAGGGCTTGATCGGCTGGCGACTGCCGCTGGTGCGCGAGGACCGATCCGAGATGTTCAGCGAAGTGCGCGAGTTGCCGGATCTTCGACGCTTCGTTGCCGGCCAAGGGCACGATTGGCCCGATACGGACATCCTGCGCGGCAACGGCATCGAGGTGATTGGTGTGCCGCTGTACGAAAGCCTGTTCCGCATGCTGCCGCTGGGGCGCTTCGACTACTTTCCGCGCTCCATCGTCGAGATCTGGGCCGAAGAGGAACAGCATCGAAAGGACGGCATCGTCATCGACCAGCATCTGCTGATTCGCTACCCGACCGCGTTCTACTACTTCGTCAACAAGAAAGACGTGGCATTGGCGGAAACGATCCGCAACGGGCTCGAGCGTGCTCTCGCCGACGGTAGCTTCGACAAGCTGTTTTGCATGCAATACGCACAGAACATTGCCGACGCCAGATTGGAACAACGCACGACCATCGTTCTTTTGAACCCCATCCTGCCGCCTGAAACCCCATTGGCGCGCAAGGAACTGTGGTTTGCCGCCGACCTTTGCCCCACCGGAAAATGACGCCGCTTGCGTGGGGGCTGCCGCCGGCTACCCAGGACCGGTGGCCAGATCAGGGTTGACGGGCAGGTGGACGGTGAAGCAGCTTCCCTTGTTCACTTCGCTTTGCACCTCAATGCGCCCACCGTGCTTGTGCACGATCCCATAGGACAGCGACAGCCCCAGGCCAGTGCCGCTGCCCACCGGCTTGGTGGTGAAGAACGGATCGAAAATTCGATTCATGATGTCGGGTGGGATGCCTGAGCCTGTATCGCAGATCTCCACCCATACCCAGCCATTGGTGCCATTGCCGGTGCGTATCGTGATGGTGCCGGCCTCGATGATGGCCTGCGCCGCATTCACCAACAGGTTCATGAACACCTGGTTCAGCTGCGAAGCCAGGCACCGCACCGGCGGTAAATCGCCGTATTCCCTGACCACGGTGGCCTTGTATTTGATCTCGTTGTTGACGATATTCAGCGTGCTTTCGAGCCCTTTGTGCAAATCCGCCTCGAGCCAATTGGCCTCCCCCACATGGGAAAAATCCTTGAGCGCTTGAACGATGTCCTTGACCCGCTTCAAGCCCTCTTTTGACTCCCTCATCAGGTCAACGATGTCATTTTTCAGAAAATCGATTTCAGCGTTGGCTTTCACCTCCTCGAAGCGAGCCACCACCTCTTCGCGGTTGGTGGCCCTGGCCATCGCATCGCCACAAGAATCAAGGGCCTCGAACAACGTATCGATATAATCCTGCAACGTGCCAATATTGGAGTTCAAAAAACCAATTGGGTTGTTGATCTCATGGGCAATGCCGGCAGCCAGTTGGCCTACCGATGCCATCTTTTCGGATTGCAGCAGCTGCTCATGCGCCTGCTGCAACTTGGCGATCAGCGAACGCTGTTCGACGCTCACTGCCCTCAGTGCCTCTTCGGCCAGCTGGCGAGTTTCAACCTCTTGCCCCAACATCAGATTCTTGGCGCTCAACTGCTTGTGCATCGCACGCAAGGACAAATGAGTGCCGATACGGGCCATCACCTCCTCGATTTGTATGGGCTTGGTCACATAATCGACGGCGCCCAATTGGAAACCTTTCACCACGTTGCTGGTGTCCGTCAGTGCCGTCATGAAAATGACCGGAATATCCAGAATTGCCGGATTCTCCTTCAGAAGACGGCAGGTTTCGAAACCATCCATGCCCGGCATCATGATATCCAGCAAGATGAGGTCCGGCTTGACGAACTCCGCCCGACTCAAACCCTCTTGGCCGTCTTGCGCCACCACGATACGCAGCCCATGGTCTTCAAGATAGTCGGCCAGCACGGCGACATTTGCCGGTGTATCGTCGACGATCAGGATCGTCGGTACTTCAGCGGGTTCGGGCGGCTTATTCTTCATCGATCCGCCTTCCCTTCAGAATACTCGTTGACCATTTCAAGTATGGCCTTCGACTGATAGGATTTCGCCAGAATCCTCAGCCTGTCGGCAAACGGCTTGTATTTCTGATCGATCGCCTCGATGTGGTCAGCGCGCTGCCGGATGTCGCGCATGTTGCCTTCCAGCGCCAGTTGGTAGAGGGCACTGATCTCACTCGCAGGCGGCGCCGCCAATTGCTGGGTCGCTGTCCCACCGGTCGCCCCTTCACCACTCGGCAGTGTTTCGTAGACCCATGTCAGCCCCAAATGCTCACCAATTTTCTCGAGCAACACGCCTTGATTGACCGGCTTGCTCATGAATTCGTCGGCACCTGCACGCCTCATGGCCTCTTGGTCATCATCGGCGACAGTGGCCGAGATGGCGATGACAGTGACTTTGTCGATCCCTGAGGTTTGGCGAATGAGGCGCGTGGCCTCCACACCATCCATGACCGGCATGACAACATCCATGAGGATGACATCGGGACGGTTCTTGACCGCCTGTTCGACACCCTCCTGGCCATTGCTTGCCAAATGGACGTCAAACCCTCGCCCGCTCAGCAAATCCCTCAGCATTTCGCGGTTGGCGACTATGTCATCGACAATCAGGGCCTTTTTTCGGCCTCCGCGATAACCGACGGCAACGCGCATCGCGCCGACGGACAAAATATCACCGGTGCTGACGGGCACGACGATGCCAAAGCTGAATCTGCTGCCAGCGCCGAATTGGCTGGAAACTTGAATATCGCTGCCCATCAGGCACACCAGCTGTCGGCTTATCGACAGCCCCAACCCGGTTCCACCAAGTTTTCGGTGCGTGTCACCGACCTGCTCGAACGGCTTGAAGATGCGTTCCAGTTGGCTCTTGACGATGCCGACTCCGGTATCTTCGATCTCGAAAGTCAATCGCGCTTCAAAGGCGCTTGCATGCTCGCATGACACCCTCATCCTGATGTAGCCTGCGTCGGTGAACTTGATCGCATTGCCAAGGAGGTTGAAAAGCACCTGCCGCAAGCGATTTCCATCCAATACCACCGTCTGAGGCAGACTGCCGGCGGGCTCGAAGATCAGCTGCAGGTTCTTTTGCTCAGCGCGCACGCGCATGATGTCGACAATGCCGTTCAGGAAAGGCCGCACTTCGACCGGCTCGGGCAAAAGTTCGAATTTTCCGGATTCTATTTTTGCCAAATCAAGCAAATCCGTGATCAGCGTCAGCAAGTGTTCGCCGCTTTGCTGAATCGTGTGAAGCCCAACCGCTTGTCGCTCACTCAAGCCCTTTTCGTGTTGGAGAATCTGCGCATAACCGAGTATCGCGTTCAGCGGCGTGCGCAGTTCGTGCGTCATGCTCGACAAAAAGGTGCTTTTGGCTTTGTTGGCAATATCGGCACGTTCTTTCGCTGCCTGCAGCTCGCAGGTGCGCTCGCGGACCAGCTCTTCCAGATGGTCGCGATGCCGTTGGAGCTCCTGTTCAGTCAATGTGCGCTGCTTGATGTCCTTTTCAAGCATCAAATTCTTCGCCTCTATCTCGCTGAACAATGCCTGCAGCGCGCGGCGTGTGTGCTCCAGGCTGACGCCCAGGCTGCCCAACTCGTCGTTCTGCTCCCAGACAAACGGCGTGGTCAGGTCACGAGCGGCCAAGCGCGCCGATTCGCGCATCAAACGTTTGATGGGCTCCAGTACCCGACGCTGCAGCAGCGTGACGATCAGGATCAGGCTGAGCAACAGCTGTCCGACCACCGTCCACGCAAACAGCAACCGGTCGCCGGCCACCTCGCTGTAGAGTTGCCCTTTGTCCATCTCCAGGCCGACGCGACCAATGACCTCGCCACCTTGGCTGACCACATCGCGTTCCAGAGTCAATTGGCCCCCTTCACCACCTCGGCGCCGCTCCGGGTATTGCCTCGACAAGAACTCGCGGCCCTTGTTGTCGCGCACCGTGATGCTGACGATGCGCTTGTCGCCCAGCAACGACTCAAAAAGTGGAAGCCCGGCGTCTGGATTCAAATTCCAAAGTGGCTCCTGCACGCCGAGTGCGAGTATTTCCGTCAGGCGTTGGTGGTCCGACAGCATTCGCTCCGTCGACGCCCGTTGCCGCTGACCCAGTGTGAGATAGCTGCTGACGGAGACCGGGATCAAGAGTCCGACAACAACCGTCAGAACAATGACCGCTCTCAGTCTTGAATACATCAGATTGAGCCGCTTCTGAAAATTGAAACCGTATCGATCGAGGAGGTGATCACCAGAGGATTGACCAATGTCACCGTCTCACGCCGTCATTTCGCCTTCAGTTTTTCGTCGTTTTCCAATTGTTGGAAGTAGGCGATTTCTATCTTTCTCACGTCGACTTCACGCAACGCGGAGTCGAACTTCTGCTGAAGCTTCAGGCCGGCCGGCGTGCGTTGAAAACAAACGTGCAGCGACAATTCAGCGAGAATGTTTTCGTGAAACGCGATCTGATCGCGCTCCTTCTTCAAGGTCGATTCCGTTAGCAACAGATAGCGCAAGACCGCTCGGTCGATCACGGCCGCCTGCACGCGGCTGGCCAGCAGTTTCTTCAGATTAAATAAGTCACCGGGCGATGCATCTATTGTCAGCTTGCCCTGCTTGACCAAGGCATCAAACTCCGCCCCGTTCGAATAGCCGGCAACGACGCCGATTTTCATGCCGGCCAAATCGTTCACGGTGTGCCATCTCAAGGGTTTGTCTTTGAGGTAGGCCAGGCCCACGGTGCTGTGCCCCATCGGGGCCGAGAAATGGCACTGCCGCGCCCGTTCTTCGGTGTAGTAGGCAGGAAAGTAGCCGGAGAAACTCTCGTCTTCCCTGCCCACTTGCATGGCGCGGGTCCACGGGAAGTATTCAACTTTTGCCTTGTATCCAAACTGCTTGGCCACGGCCATCGCCACCGCGCCGGACAGCCCATCTTGCGCCAGGCCGGGGCCGACATAAGGCAACCATTCGAGACTGGCCAGACGCAGAACGTTGGCAGATTCGTGCGCGCATGCCGGGATGGGTACCAAGCCGACAGCACCTGCCGACAACGGCGCCAGAAACGGGCGAAGCAGGCGAGCAACGTTCATGCGTGGTCTCCTGAGGCTGGGCAGAACGCCGCCAAGGCATTCCAACGCCGAGAGACCAGTATCGTACGAACGCGGCCAGACGAATGCGGATTTGTTCGTCCGGGCGCCAAGCGAACGCGGGGAACGCGTGCGGTCTGACTTGAATGGTCGGGGTGAGACGATTCGAACGTCCGACCCACTGCTCCCAAAGCAGTTGCGCTACCAGGCTGCGCTACACCCCGACGAAGCTGCGCATTGTAGCCTTCAAGGTCACAGTGCCGTCGGGTAAACCACCACGCCGTCTTCGTCGGCATAGAGCCACTCGCCCGGACGGATCCATTCGCCCTGCACGCGCACCGGTTCATCGAGCTGGCCTTCGTCGCGCTTGTGCGACGGCATCGGGCAGTGGCCCAGCGCGAAGATGCCCACGTCAGCGGCGCGCAGTTCCGCCAGATCACGGACCACGCCGTTGATCAGCACACCCGCCCAGCCATGGCGGGCGGCGAAGTTGGCCAGGTTGCCGCCCAGCAAAGCGCGCTGCAGCGACGCCCCGCCATCGACCACGATCACCCGCCCTTCGCCAGGGGTCTGTACCAGTTCACGCAGCTTCGCGTTGGTTTCGAAGCAGCGCAGCGTTCGCACCGGGCCGTGAAAGGCCGCACGGCCACCGTATGAGCGGAAGACGCCGCGCAGCACGCGAAAGGCGCTGTCGTCTGAATCGCGGAAACGGTCGCACAGGTCGCAGGTGGAGATTGGTTTGTCCATGGACATGGTTCAAGCAAGCCTCAAGCCAATGGATTCTCGCTGCGCGCCGGCGCCACCGGCTGGTGCTCGCGCACAGCCTTCAGGATGATCGACGTGCTGGTGACCGACAACTCGCAAAAGCGCGAAACCACCGCGTCCAGGTGGGCGACGTCGGTCACCGCGATGTCCAGCACCCAGCTGTCCTCGCCGGTCACGTTGTAGGCATTGACGACCTCGGGCGTGTCCTGCACCAGCTTGACGATGCGATCGAATTCCGTGCGCCCGACCCGAATGACCGCCCGGATCCCGTAGCCCAGCGCCTTCAGGTTCACCGTGGCGCGATAGCCGGTGATGACACCGGCGGCTTCAAGCTTGCGCACGCGCTCGGTCACGGCCGGCTGCGACAGATGCACCCGGCGCCCCAGCTCGGTCATCGAAAGGCGGGCATCGGCCTGCAATTCAGCCAGGATGCGGGCGTCGTAGCTGTCAAAGTCGATCGGAGGCGGCATGACCAAAGCGTATCACCACGATGACTTTGAAATCAAAGGCAAACCCGCATCATCACCTTGCGTGAAGTATGGAAACAACGCAGCGGCTTGCCTAACATCCATGCTCATGACGACCACCGTTGCCACCCGCCCGCCCGTGTTTGGGCTGTCGCCGCTTCTGATCGCCTGCCTCGCCGCCACCTGGCTGGTGTGGGGCTCCACCTATCTGGCGATCAAATACGCACTGCTCAGCTTCCCGCCTTTCTTCCAGATGGGCACTCGCTTCGTCGCTGCCGGAGCGCTGCTGCTGGTCTGGATGCGATGGCGTGGCACGCCGATGCCCACCCGCACCGAATGGCGCAATGCACTGATCTGCGGCACGTTGATGCTGGGCGGCGGCATGGGCGGCACGGCGGTGGCCGAGACTTCGGTCGGCTCGGGCGTGGTGGTGGCCTTCATCGCGGTGCTGCCGCTGATCATCGCGCTGGTCAACCTGTGCTACGGCGTCAAGCCGGGCCGGATGGAGAGCGCTGGCATCGCGGTTGGTCTGGTCGGCGTGCTGATGCTCACGCAAGGTGCGAGCTTCCAGGCCTCGACGCATGGCCTGATCGCCGTCACGGTGGCCTGTATCAGTTGGTCGATCGGCAGCGTATTGAGCCAACGCACCCTGCCGCTGGCTCCCGGCGCGATGGGCTTCGCCAGCGAGATGCTGTGCGGCGGCGTGGTGCTGATGCTGCTGGCCGCCATGACGGGCGAGGCGCCGGTGTGGCCGCCGCAACCCGTGGCCGTGGCCGCCTGGTTCTACCTGGTCGTGTTCGGCTCGCTGATTGCCTTCAACGCCTACATGGTGTTGCTGGCGCAAGCCTCGGCGGGACTCGCCTCGAGCTATGCCTTCGTCAACCCGGTGATCGCAATGCTGCTCGGCGTGGCGATCGCCGGCGAGGCGGTGACGGGCTTCGAATGGGCCGCCGTGGCCGTGGTGCTGGCCGGCGTGGTGCTGCTGGTGGGCAGCCGCAAGGGCTGAACACCGGCGGCACGGCGGTTTGCGCAAGAAGCGCAAATGGCCGTGCCCTGGTGAGCTTTGGTTTACTTCTCGCCGGTCGAAGCGAATTCGACGTCCGTCACGACGTTGGCAGAGTCAAGCGAGATCACGGCGCTCTTGCTGTAGAGCTTCATGTTGAAGACGCTGCCCTTCACGTGGGTGTAGCTGTACACCATGGCGTTTTGATCCTTGCTCTTGATCAGCGGGTAGATCGCCTCGCCGTTGGGCTTGCCCAGCAGGGCAATCACCTCGGCCCGGGTGGTCTTGCCCTTGACGATGCCAGGCACCTTCGCGTCGTCGAACTCGGTCGCGTCTTCCGGGAACGAGCTGACAAACTCTTGCCCGACCAGCACGTCATTGAAGGTCGTGAACACCATCGCGCGCGCTGGCGTGACTCCAGGGTAGCGACCGGCGCCGGCACCTTCTGCATACGCATAGCGCGAGGACTTCACCTTCTCGTTGTTCTTCATCATCTCGCCGGTCTGCCCCGGCGCGCCCATGACGCGCGAGATGTCCGCGGTCGTCGACTTGCCCAACTGGAAGGCTTGCGCATCGGGCCGCTTGAAATTCGTGCCCGCACAGCCGGCAAGGAAGGCGGTGGCCATGACGGCCGTCAACAGGATCTTGGAAGAACGCATGGAAAAGGTGGTCCCTGAACAGGAATTGCAGCACTCGGGATAGTTCGTGCGCACCGGCCGCTGCTGGTAGCAGGTGGGCGCGGCGAGTTTAGATTCGCGGGTCGATCGGCGACGCCTGTCGCCCCTGAGAAAACGTTCAACCGCCGGCACTTTGCCGCGCCAACGCCGCCTCGCGGATGCTGGTCAGCGTGCCGCGGGTGTGGCTGACATCCGGGTCCAGCTTCAGGTGCAGCAGGCTGGGGCGGTCGGCTTCCAGCGCGGCCGCAAAGGCTGGCTCGAAGTCTTCAGTGCGCGCCACGGTCGCGGCCTGCCAGCCGTAGGCTCGGGCCAGCGCGGCGAAGTCCGGGTTCGCCAGGTACGTGCCGCTGACGCGCCCAGGGTACTCACGCTCCTGGTGCATGCGGATGGTGCCGTAGGTCGCGTTGTCGACCACGATGCTGATCAGCTTGTTCGCACCATGCGCGCTGGCAGTTGCCAACTCCTGCCCGTTCATCAGGAAGTCGCCATCGCCAGCCAGATTGATGGCCCACCGGTGCGGTTGAGTCAGGCTCGCAGCCACCGCGGCCGGTAGGCCATAGCCCATCGAGCCGGCGGTCGGCGCCAGCTGTGTCTTGCCGGCCAGCACCAGCCCACGGTAGCGCAGGTAGCGGTGTAGCCAGCCGGCGTAGTTGCCGGCACCGTTGGTGTAGACGGTGTCGGCCGGAGCCAACCGCTCGATGGTCTTGATCACCACCGCCATGTCCAACGGTTCGACCGCCGGGTGTTCGCGGTTGGCTTCGTAGTCGCCGTGGGCCGACGCCGTCCACTCGCCCCACGGCAACTCGGGTGGCGCCGCCAACGTTTCCAGCGCCTTGCCTGCGCAGCTGAGCGACGCCTGCAGCGCGATGTCCGGTGTGTACACGCGGCCCAGCTCTTCAGGGCCCGGGTGCAGGTGGGCCAGCACTTGGCGTGGCCGCGGCGGGGTCAGCAGCGTGTAGCCGCTGGTTGTCATCTCGCCCAGGCGCATGCCGACGGCGATGACCAGATCAGACTCGTCACGGATGCGTTTGGCCAGCGCCGCGTTGATCGCGATGCCGACATCGCCCGCGTACTGCGGGTGGCGGTTGTCGAAGGTGTCCTGGTAGCGGAACGCGCAGCCCACCGGCAGTTGCCAGTTCTCGGCAAACCGCTGCAGCGCCAGCGCGCTGTCGCGCGTCCAGCCATGACCGCCGACGATCATGAACGGCCGCTTGGCGGCCAGCAGCTTGGTGCGCAGGTCGCGCAGGGCGCCTGGCGCCGGCCAGGCTTCGGCCGGCTCCACGCGCGGCAGCACGGGCGCCGCGGTCGGGGTGGTCAGCAGGTCTTCCGGCAATGCCAGCACCACCGGGCCAGGACGGCCCTGCATCGCGACGTGAAAGGCGCGCGCGATGTACTCGGGCAGGCGGTTCGCGTCGTGCACCTCGGCCACCCACTTGGCCATGCCGAGTGTGCCGGGGCCGAAGACGTGGCGATAGTCCAGCTCCTGGAAGGCCTCGCGGTCGCGCTGATCCGACGCCACCTGCCCCACCAGCAGGATCAGCGGCACGCTGTCCTGGAAGGCCGTGTGCACACCAATGGCCGCATTGGTCGCGCCCGGGCCGCGGGTCACGCAGCAGATGCCGGGCCGGCCGGTGAGCCGCGCATGCGCATCGGCCATGAAAGCGGCGCCGCCCTCTTGCCGGCAGGCAATGAAACGGATCTGCCCACGGTGCTCGTGAAAGCCGTCGAGCACGGCCAGATAGCTTTCGCCCGGCACGCCGAAAACGGTGTCGACACCCTGGGCAACGAGCGCCTCGACCAGCGCATGGCCAGCGAGGCGCGAAGAGGTGGAGTCAGGCATGCGCGCGACTGTAGCGCGCAGCCCCGCGGTCAAGCGGTTGCCAAGGTGCGCCGGCGCGCGAGGCCGACCATGCTCGCAGCGCCGATCCCCAGCATCAACGCCACCGCGGCACCGTAGAACACGTCGTTCGCACGGCCATGGTCCAGCATCGCGCCGAAGACCGGCGCGGCGAGCGCGAAACCCACGTCCAGGCCTGAATACACGGTGCCGTAGACACGGCCCGTGGCGCCCGGGGGTGCGGCACGCTTGATCAGCATGTCGCGCGACGGTCCAGCCAGCCCGGTGCCGAAACCGGCCAGCGCCGCGATGCCGGCGGTGGCGAGCCCCGGCAGCCACCCCGAGCCGGCCAGCAGCAGCAAGGCGGCCGAGCCGGCCATCGCGAAGCCGATGTTGCGCTCCAGCGAAGCCGAGCGCGCGACCCAGAAGCCGCCCACCACCATCCCGGCCGCACCGCACAGCATGTAGCCGGTCACGACGAAGGCCGTCAGGGTCTCGGGCAGGCCGAACATCTTCTGCAACGCCGGGCTGGCAAAGCTCTGGATCGCGCTCAGCGCCGCGGTAGAAAAGAAGAAGAACGAAAAGCAAAGCCACACCGAGGGCAAGCGCAGAAATGCCATCGGGTGTTCATCCGGTGCCGGGGTGGTCGCGGCACCGGCGCGCTCATGGGCCCAGCTGCCCTGTCGATCGTCGATCGCGTCACGCTTGAACACCAGCAGCAGCAAGATCACCAAGGCCACCAGCGCACTGCCGACGTAGGCCATGCGCCAGTTGCCGGCGGCTCCGCTGATGCCGATCAGGAACACCGGTGCCAAGGCCCAGCCCAGGTTGCCCGAGATGCCGTGCACCGAGAAGGCGTGGCCCAACCGAGGCTGAGACACACGCTTGTTCAGGATCGTGAAGTCGACTGGATGGAATGGCGAGTTGCCCAGGCCGGCCAGCGCGGCCGCCAGCATCAGCCCGCCAAAGCCGTTCGCCAACGCGGCGGCCAGCGACGCAAGGATGAAGCACCCGAACGCGGCAAACAACACCGGCCGCGCGCCCGTCTTGTCGACCAGGAAACCTGCCAGCGCCTGTCCAATGCCCGAGATCACGAAGAAGGTCGTGACGAGCAGCCCCAGCTCGGAATAACTCAGGCCGAACTCGCGGATGAAGGCCGGAAACAGCGGCGGCAGCAGCATGTGGAAGAAGTGCGAGCAGCCGTGCGCCAGGCCGATCAGGCCGATGGTGGTGTAGTCGCGGCGCGCTGCGGCCGCGGCTGGCAGAGGGACGGTGACTGAATTCATGGGCCCACTGTAGGCAGGCACGAGCCGTCCGGGTTACGATAGATTGACAAGTTCTATCGAATTCATGCCAAAGCGCTCCCAACCCGTCGCCGCCCGCAGCCGCACCAGCGTTCCGCCGCTGGACCCAATGCGTTATGCGCCCACGGCGACCAGGCCGTTGCGTGGCAAGGCCCGCCACATGGCGCACCACATGGACATCCAACCACATTGGCACAGCTGGGCACAGCTGGTGTTCTCGATGAGCGGGGCGGTACGGGTCTCGGCGCAAGGCGATGGATCGGACAGCAGCTATCTTGTGCCGCCTTCGCGGGCAGTGTGGATCCCGCCCGGCGTGGTGCATGCCGTGACCGCTGTCGAGCAAGCCGACCTGCGCACGGTGTACCTGCATGAGGGTGCGGTTCAGCAGTTGGCGGCAAGCAGCGACTGGAGCGAATGCCGCGTGCTCGACGTCACGCCCTTGCTGCGCGAACTGGTGATTCAGCTGGCCACCGCGCCGGACGGTGAAGCCGTCGACGAACCCGATCGCACCCGTGAACAAGGCATCAACACGCTGATCCTCGATGAACTGCGCCGCGCGCGCAGCGTGCAGCTGGGCCTACCCTTGCCGCGCGAGGGCCGCCTGCGGCGCGTCTGCGATGCGATGCTGGACGAGCCGCTGCGCCACGCCGACATCGAAGGCTGGGCCGCCGAAGCCGCAACCAGTGCGCGCACCCTGTCGCGCTGGTTCAGCGAAGAGCTGGGCACCAGCTACGGGCAGTGGCGCCAGCAACTGCTGCTGGCCAAGGCGCTGGCCATGGCGGCGCGCAAGCTGCCGATGAACCTGATCGCGGCCGAGCTGGGCTACGCCAGCCCGAGCGCCTTCAGCGCGATGGTGACGCGCGCCGTCGGCATGCCACCAAGCCGTTTCTTCGCCGAGGCTTGACGCCTCTTGACCCTCTTGCGGGTCGGTTTCAGGCCCCCACCTAGAATTTGCCCATGACAGAAGCCGTCTACGACTACACCCGGCAAGATGCAACCGGTGCCACCTGCACCGCGCATGCCTGGGCCAAGGTGCCGCCACCCTTGACGCGATTGCAGCGAGAAGAGCTGAAAGCCCGCGCCGCCGCGCTGCTGAAAGCGAAGAACGCGGTGCTGGTCGCCCACTACTACGTCGAAGACGACCTGCAGGACCTGGCACTCGAAACCGGCGGCTGCGTCGCCGACTCGCTCGAGATGGCCCGCTTCGGCCGCGACCATGCGAGCCAGACGCTGGTCGTCGCCGGCGTGCGCTTCATGGGCGAATCCGCCAAGATCCTGTCGCCCGACAAGCGCGTGCTGATGCCCGACCTGGACGCGACCTGTTCGCTCGACCTGGGTTGCCCGCCGGACGACTTCGCCGCCTTCTGCGACGCGCACCCGGACCGTCAGGTCGTCGTCTATGCCAATACCAGCGCCGCGGTGAAGGCTCGTGCCGACTGGATGGTGACCAGTTCCTGCGCACTGGCCATCGTGCAGCACCTGAAGGACCAGGGCCAGAAGGTGCTGTGGGCGCCCGACAAACACCTGGGCCGCTACATCCAGGAGCACACCGGCGCCGACATGCTGCTGTGGAACGGCGCCTGCATCGTGCATGACGAGTTCCGAGCCACCGAGCTGGAACTGCTGAAGGCCGAACATCCCGGCGCCATGGTGCTGGTGCACCCCGAGTCGCCCGAGGCGGTGGTCAACCTGGCCGACGTGGTGGGCTCGACTTCGCAGATGCTGAAGGCGGTGGTCGATGGCGCGGCGAAGGAATACATCGTCGCGACGGACAACCAGATCATGCACCGCATGCGGCAGCTGGCTCCGGGCAAGACATTGATCGAAGCGCCGACCGCCGGCAACTCGGCCACCTGCAAGAGCTGCGCGCATTGCCCGTGGATGGCGATGAACGGCCTGCAAGGCGTGATCGACTGCCTCGAGCAAGGCAGCGGCGAAATCCACGTCGACCCCGTTGTCGGCCGGGCTGCGGTGCGCTGCATCGACCGAATGCTCGACTTCGTCGCCAAGAACCCGAGCGCACTGGCGCCACGGGTTCAGGGCATGGTGCGCGGCATCGGCGCCGCCTGATTCTTATCCCCTCACCCATGTTCGACCACGACGAAACACTGGAAGAAGCGCGCGCGCGCAATGTTCGTGATGCGCTGTTCGAAGACATCGGCCGCGCCGATTGGACAGGCTTGCTCGTACCCGCCGGCCGCCGCGTGCATGCCCGCGTGACCGTGCGCGAAGGGGCCGTGCTGTGCGGCCGCGACTGGTTCGATGCCTGCCTGCACGCACTCGACGCCCAGGGCCGCGTCGATTGGCACTACGACGAGGGCGCGATGATGAGCGCCGACACGGCAGTCTGCGAGATCGAAGCCGACGCCCGCGCGCTGCTGTCGGCCGAGCGACCGGCGTTGAACTTTCTTCAGCTGCTGTCCGCCACGGCCACGATCACCCGTCGCCACGTCGATGCGATCCAAGGCGCGTCGCCAAACCCACGCGGCTGTGCGGTGCTGGACACGCGCAAGACCATCCCCGGCCTGCGCCAGGCGCAGAAATACGCGGTGCGAGCGGGCGGCGGCCAGAACCAGCGGCTCGCGCTGTGGCACGGTATCCTGATCAAGGAGAACCACATCGCCGCGGCCGGCGGCATTGGGCAGGTGCTGCGCAATGCCCGCGAGCTGAATGCCGGCGTCGAGATCCAGATCGAGGTCGAGTCGCTGGCTCAGTTGCAGGAAGCGCTCGACAACGGCGCGACCAGTGTCTTGCTGGACAACTTCAGTCCGGCACTGATGAAAGACGCGGTCGCCCTGGCAGCCAACCGCGCGCTGCTCGAAGCCTCGGGCGGCATCACGCTCGAAGGCCTGCGCGAGATCGCCGCCACCGGCGTCGACCGCATTTCGATCGGCAAGCTGACCAAGGATGTGATCGCGATCGACTACTCGATGCGCGTGCTCGATCGACTGGACGCCTGAAATATCACGCTATCCCGATGGACCAACGCCAGCCGCCCAGGTGACACTGCCAACTTGTTCGACCCTGGCTCAACCCACACGACGCATGGACTCCGCTTCGATCCACAACTTCTACGAGAACGTCGTGTTCTCTGCCGTGCAAGAGCAGGCGAGCAACTACCCTCACCTGCAGGCCAACAGCGACACCCTGGCGGATATCGCCTGTGTCGCGTTGAATCGGCTGCCGCCACGCTACATCCGCCACGACGTCGACTTCGCGTTCTTCCAGACCGAGCATGAACGTGCCGAGTCGGAGCGGGCGGTGCAGGAAGCAGTGGAATTCGCCTTCGGCTTCGTCCAGGCGCGCAACGCAATGCGCGCACGCCGGTAGACAGCCCCTAACGCACCAGGCCGTAGACCCGCTCCGGCAGCACACGCGACAAGCCTTTGCGCTCGCCGGCCGCGCCGGTGATGGCGAACTCGGGCTTGGCGGTGTCACGAAGCGAGGTGCCGGCCACCGGCTGGCCCGCGGTGTTGGTCAAGCTGGCTACGATCGGTGTGGTGGCGCTGGCGCCGCGGCGGGCCACGACGCCAATCTCGCCGTTCTTCAACACCACCAGATCACCCGGTGGGTACAGCCCTATCGCCTTGATCATGCCGGTGGCAATCGGGCTGCCCTGTTCGTCCTGGAACAGCTGCCGCACCGCTGCTTGAATGGGCACCGCCGGGCGAAACGCCCGAGCGCTGATCTTGGCGGTGAAGACATCGACCACGCGCAACGCGTGCGACATCTCGCTCGTGGCTGCGGTGCCTTGCGGGTAGCCGGTGCCGTCTGACCGCTCGTGGTGCTCGCGCACGATGGTCAGCCAGTCGACATCGTCGACTCCGGCCGCCTGCAGCAGCGCTGCCGACGCTTCCGGGTGCGCGCGAATGGTCTGTTTCTGGCGCCCCGTTGGCGGGTCCGGTTGAACCGCCATATGCGCCTGCAGTTCCTGGATCGAGACGTTCATCGTCAACGCCCCCAGCACCAGCAACAATTGCTGCTCCACCGACCAGGCGAGCTGGCGACCCAACACCACGGCCAGGGTGGCGGCGTGCAGCGCATGGGTGAGGGCATACAGGGCAAACCGTTGTTCGGACGGACGGATGGTGACGAACAGTGCGATGTCGACGTCGCGCTCGATCTGGCTCAGCACGCTGCGCCCGAGCGCCTCCAGCTCCGCGGCGCAGGGCATGCCGGCGTGGACCTTCCGCAGCAGGGCGTCCAGCTCCCAGACCAGCTTCTCCCAGCGGTCGAACAGCGAAGGTTCGCGGTAGGTCGACATCAGCGGGTCACCCCCACCTGCGCGGGCTGCCTGGCGCTCGCGCCGCACGGTGGCGGCCTGTTCACCGTCGACCCAGGCGCCGCGTTCGAGCAGCATCGCCAACTGGGTGTCGCCGACGATCACCTGGCCGGCCGCCAGCAGACGGCGGCCGAACTCGTCGTGCACGTGGAAGGGCAAAGGTTGGCCGATGACGACCAGATCCTTGACGGTGACGAGCGGCGCACGCTGCGCTTGACTCATGGGCGGTGCCCCCTGGCCCGTCGGAGACGAGCCCCACTCTCAGTATGTAGCCGATGTGGCGGCCGTCGGCAAGCCTCAATGCGGGCTGCTGCGTGCGGGGCGCGTCAACACCGTGGGGAAGCTCACGGGCAAAGTCAACGGAAAGTCGCGGCTGTAGTGCAGGCCCCGGCTCTCGTGCCGCACCAGCGCCGAGCGCACGATCAGCTCGGCACACTCGACGAGGTTGCGCAGCTCCAGCAAGTCACGAGTAACGCGGAAGTTGGCGTAGTAGTCGTCGATCTCGCTGCGCAGCAGTTCGATGCGATGCAGCGCGCGCTCCAGCCGCTTGGTCGTTCGCACGATGCCGACGTAGTTCCACATCAGCAGGCGCAGCTCGTCCCAGTTGTGCGAGATCACGACCTGCTCGTCGGCGCTTTCGACCAGGCTTTCGTCCCACGCCGGCACGGGTGGAACGGCCTGTGTTTCGCTGCGCAGGATCGAGCCGGCGCAGGTGCGGCCGATCACCACGCATTCGAGCAACGAGTTGCTGGCCAGCCGGTTGGCGCCATGCAGCCCGGTGTAGGTGGCCTCACCCACCGCGTAGAGCCCCGGCAGGTCGCTGCGGCCTTCGAGGTCGGTCACCACGCCGCCGCAGGTGTAGTGCGCCGCCGGCACCACCGGGATGGGCTGACGCGCGATGTCGATGCCCAGCGTCAGGCAACGCGCGTGGATGGTCGGGAAGTGCTCCTTCAGGAAGGCTTCGCCCAGGTGCGTGGCATCGAGCCACACATGGTCGACGCCATGCTTCTTCATCTCGAAGTCGATGGCTCGGGCGACGATGTCACGCGGCGCCAGCTCGGCGCGCTCGTCGTGCGCCGGCATGAAGCGCGGGCCCCAGGGCTCTTCCGGCGTCGCGTGGCCGTTGGCCGGCAAGCGCAGGACGGCCCCCTCGCCGCGCATCGCCTCGGTGATCAGGAAGCTGCGCTCTTGCGGGTGGTACAGGCAGGTCGGGTGGAACTGGATGAACTCCATGTTCGCCACCCGGCAGCCGGCGCGCCAGGCCATCGCAATGCCGTCGCCGGTGGCGGTGTCGGGGTTCGTCGTGTAACGGTAGGTCTTGCCGACACCGCCGGTGGCCAGCACCACGGCCCGGGCCGGCAAGGTCTCGACGCGCTGGCTGTCGATGTCGAGCGCGTACACACCGTGGCAGCGCGGCGGTGCGTCTTCACGCTTCAGGTGGCGCTCGGTGATCAGGTCCACCGCCATCCAGCGCTCGCGCAGTGTGATGCGCGGCTCATCCTTGGCACGTGCCAGCAGGGCCTCGTGGATGGCGCGGCCGGTCGCGTCCGCCGCGTGCGCGATGCGGCGGACCGCATGGCCACCCTCGCGCGTCAGGTGCAAGCCCATCGGGCCCGTGGGATCCGGCGAGAACGGCACGCCCTGCGCCACCAGCCACTCGATCGCGTCGGCGCTGTGCTCGGCGATGAAGCGTGCAGCCTGCTCGTCAACCAGGCCGGCGCCGGCGTCCTGCGTGTCGCGCACATGCGATTCCACGCTGTCGTCCGAACCCAGCACGCCGACGATGCCGCCCTGCGCCCACGCCGTGGCGCCCTCACCAAGGTTGCGCTTGGCGAGCACCACGACCGGCTGTCCTTGCGACGCCAGGTGCAAGGCCACGGTCAGGCCCGCCAGGCCGGCCCCCACCACCACGACGGGGGCGGCCAGTGTCTTGTCTTGCATCGCGTTGGGAGGCTCAGGGCCGCTGCCAGGGAGCGCCCATTCTAGGAGCCGTCGCTGTTCAGTCACCCGAGTAGGCCATCGCGTTGAACACGGCGCCCTTAGAACTCGATGGCATCGGCTCCTGTGGGATCACGGTTGCGCCAGCGCAATTGCCGTGGGCGACCGAATGCCTAGATTGCGGTGGCCACCCCAGCTCCCTGGGGTGCTTCGCCAAAGGAGGATTCGGTATGCACTCCATCCCATGGAGCCGCGTGGCGGGTGCCGCGCTGCTGACATGCTCGTGGGCAGCCCAGGCGGACACCGTGACGCCCGGCGAGGTGACCTCGTGGGGCCACCAGGTCTCCGCGGAAGGTTCGTCGGTGCGCGGCCTGGCCTACGATGGCCAGCACTACTACGTGGCCGACTGCAACGACTACGTCATCGACGGCCGGCCGCGCGACAACACCGGACGCATATACATCTACGACCAGCAGGGCAAGCTGGTCAAGCGCATTCCCGAGGAGCCGCCGGTGCGCGGCACTTTCTTCCCCACCGGCGTGGCGACGGACGGGGTACGGCTGTGGACCTCGGGCTACTTTCGGCAGGAGATCTACGAATACGACGTCGCTTCGGGTGCGCTGAACCGAAAGTTCGCATCACCGGTGCGCAACGTCGTGCGGCTGGACTTCCAGGCATCGACACAGACCCTCTGGCTGACCGGCTACGGCGATCCGACCGTTTACCAGGTCAAGCTCGACGGCCGCGTGCGATCGCGCATCCCGATTTCCGGCTACGGCCCGAACGTCGCGCCGGCTGTCGACGGTCGCGGTGATCTGTGGGTTGCCGGCAACGCCATCGACGGCTCGAACCGGCTGGTGCGCTACGACAGCCGTGGCGCGGAGCTCCAGCACTACCCTGGCCCGACACCCTTTACCGGTCTGGCGACGAACATCAATAGCCGTGGAGCCGGCTACGTGATCGATCTGCAGCAGGCCTACGACCCCGGGACGGGCCGATGGCTGGTCCACTTGCAGCAGTTCAGCGTGCAGACCGTCGGCGGTCGCACGAGCGACTTGGGCGCTGTCACCGTGCAATGCGACAACCAGCGCAGCGGGCAGAGCGTCGCCGCGCATTTCGGCAGCGCGACCCACTGGAATTGCCTGGACGGCGGGCTGGCCGTTCAGAGCGGTGACCCGGTGCGGGTTCAGATCACCGGCACGGCGCCCTGAATTCCAACGCAGGCGGCCCGGCGGGATCGCTCCTGCCGGGCCGTCGTTTTGCGCTTGCGCTCAGTGGACGACGCGATCGAAGCTGAATTCGCCACCCTCGTAGCGAACCGGGATCACGTCCTTCGCGCTGAAATTGCCTTCGAGGATCAGCCGCGCCACTGGGTTCTCGATCTGCTGCTGGATCGCGCGCTTCAGGGGCCGCGCGCCGAACACCGGGTCGAAGCCAACCTTGGCGATTTCGGCCAGCGCATCCGGCGACACGTCGAGCTTCATGTCCATCTTCGCCAGGCGCGTTTCCAGTATCTTCAGCTGGATCCTGGCGATGGACTCGATGTGCTCGCGGTCCAGCGCGTGGAACACCACCATCTCGTCGATGCGGTTCAGGAACTCGGGGCGGAAGTGCTGCTTGACCTCGACCAGCA
This sequence comes from Ideonella sp., assembly GCF_036277275.1. GTDB lineage: Bacteria > Pseudomonadota > Gammaproteobacteria > Burkholderiales > Burkholderiaceae_C > Ideonella. Next base: position 25,303 of record NZ_DASUNH010000152.1, read on the forward strand.
CGGCATCGCGAATGTCGTCGCTGGGCTTGCCGACCATCTGCATGATCATCTGCGAGCCGAGGTTGCTGGTCATCACGATGACGGTGTTCTTGAAGTCCACCGTGCGGCCCTGGCCGTCGGTCAGTCGGCCGTCGTCGAGCACCTGCAGCAACACATTGAACACATCAGGGTGCGCCTTCTCGACTTCGTCGAGCAGCAGCACGCTGTAGGGCTTGCGACGCACGGCTTCGGTCAGCGCCCCGCCCTCTTCGTAGCCCACGTAGCCAGGCGGCGCGCCGATCAAGCGGCTCACGCTGTGCTTTTCCATGAACTCGCTCATGTCGACGCGGATCATGTGGTCTTCGCTGTCGAACAGGAAGCCAGCCAAGGCCTTGCAGAGCTCGGTCTTGCCGACGCCCGTGGGGCCAAGGAACAGGAACGAGCCGAGCGGGCGGTTCGGGTCCGACAGGCCGGCGCGGGAGCGGCGGATGGCGTCGGCCACCGCGACGATGGCCTCGTCCTGGCCGACCACGCGCTCGTGCAGCTTGGCTTCCATCTGCAGCAGTTTGTCGCGCTCACCCTGCATCAGCTTGCTGACGGGGATGCCGGTAGAACGTGAAACCACCTCGGCGATCTCTTCGGCACCGACCATCGTGCGCAGCAGCTGCGGGCCCTGGCCACCCTTGGCCTTGCCGGCCTCCTTGGCCTGCGCGTCCGTCAGCTTCTTTTCCAGCTCGGGCAACTTGCCGTACTGCAACTCGGCGACCTTGTTGAAGTCGCCCTTGCGCTTGAGCTCTTCGACGTGGAACTTGATCTTGTCGATCTCTTCCTTGACCTGGGCCGAGCCCTGGGCTGCCGCCTTCTCGGCCTTCCAGATCTCCTCGAGGTCGGCGTACTCGCGTTGCAGCTTGCCGATCTCTTCTTCGATCAGGCCAAGGCGGCGCTGCGAGCCCTCGTCGTGCTCCTTCTTCATCGCCTCGCGCTCGATCTTCAGCTGGATCATCCGGCGGTCCAGCCGGTCCATCACCTCGGGCTTGGAGTCAATCTCGATCTTGATCTTGGCCGCCGCCTCGTCGATCAGGTCGATCGCCTTGTCGGGCAGGAACCGGTCGGTGATGTAGCGGTGGCTCAGCTCGGCCGCGGCGATGATGGCCGGGTCGGTGATCTCGACACCGTGGTGGACCTCGTACTTTTCCTGCAGGCCACGCAGGATGGCGATGGTCGCCTCGACGCTGGGCTCGTCGACCAGCACCTTCTGGAAGCGGCGCTCCAGCGCGGCGTCTTTCTCGACGTACTTGCGGTATTCGTCCAACGTGGTCGCGCCGATGCAGTGCAACTCGCCGCGCGCCAACGCCGGCTTGAGCATGTTGCCGGCATCGATGGCGCCCTCGGCCTTGCCGGCACCGACCATCGTGTGCAACTCGTCGATGAAGAGGATGATTCGGCCCTCGTCGGCCGCCACTTCCTTCAACACCGCCTTCAACCGCTCTTCGAACTCGCCGCGGTACTTGGCACCGGCCAGCAGGCCCGCCATGTCCAGCACCAGTACCCGCTTGTTCTTCAGCGTGTCGGGCACTTCGCCATTGATGATGCGCTGCGCCAGGCCTTCGACGATCGCCGTCTTGCCGACACCCGGCTCACCGATCAGCACAGGGTTGTTCTTCGAGCGGCGCTGCAGCACCTGGATCGCACGGCGAATCTCGTCGTCGCGGCCGATCACAGGGTCGAGCTTGCCTTGGCGGGCGCGCTCGGTCAGATCCAGCGTGTACTTCTTCAGCGCCTCGCGCTGGCCCTCGGCCTCGGCCGAGTCGACCGGCTGGCCGCCGCGAACCGCGGTGATCGCAGCTTCGAGCGACTTGCGGGTCAAACCGTGGCCACGGACGATGCCGCCGATGTCGCTCTTGGCGTCGGCCACCGCAAGCAGGAACATCTCGCTCGCGATGAACTGGTCACCCCGTTTGGTGGCCTCTTTATCAGCCGCCTGAAGCAGCTGGACCAGATCACGACCGGGTTGAACCGGGCCGCCGCCCTGCACGCTCGGCAGGCCATTGATGGCCGTGTCCATCGCGGTTTTCAGGGCCGCCGTGTTGGCGCCTGAGCGGTCCAGCAAGGCCTTCGGGCCGTCAGGCTGGGTCAGCATCGCGGCCAGCAGGTGAGCCGGTTCGATGTAAGGGTTGTCGCGCGCAACCGCAAGGCTTTGGGCATCGGCCAGGGCTTGCTGGAAGGCGGTGGTGAGCTTGTCCAGACGCATGGTGGGGAACCTCCGTTGCCACCTGACATGGGGCAAAACGCGTACCTTTCAAGCCCGATTAGCGCGCACCCGCGCCACCGCGCGGTTGCGCCAAGTCAAGGCTGGCGCTGGCTCACCATCACGTCAAACCTGCTCGATCGCCTCGTCGCCCTCGCCCGGGTCGTACAGGCAGTCGCGGCCCAGTTGGTCCAGGCACAGCTCGGCCGTCCACGGCAGCATCAACGAGCCACAGCGTGAGTCGCGGTACAGCCGCTCCAAAGGCAATGACTTCAGCATCGATGCGCCGCCGCAGGTCCGGATGGCCAGCGTACAGACCGCGTTGGCGCTTTCCATGATGGTGTAGTGGCCGGCGAGCAGGCGCATGCGGGTGTCGGCGTCCGGATCGGGGCGGGCGTCGCGGGCCGTTTGCAGGAACAACGCCCTCGCCTGCTCGAGCATGATGCGCATCTGCGCCACGGCCTGCTGCTTGGTGGGGTACATGCGGCGCGGCACCGGCGGCATGCCCGGCAGCTCGGCCCGCAGGTACTGCACGGTGAAGTCGTAGGCTGCCTGCGCAATGCCCATGTACGGCGCGGCCAGCGTGGCAAACATGTGCGGGCAGCGCTGGCTGGCTTCGAAGTAGCGGCCTTCGGGCAGCAGGCGTGCGTTGTCGCGCACGAAGACGTCCTTCATCTCCAGGTTGCGCGACACGGTGGCACGCATGCCCAGCGGGTCCCAATCGCCACTGACGGTCACACCCGCGGAATCGGCTGGAATGGCCAGGTACAGCGCATCGGCCTGCGAGGCGCCTGGCGTGTCCAGCGTGCACAACACGCCGTAGTAGTCGGCCACGCCCGCCAACGTGGCGAAAAGCTTGCGGCCGGTGACGAGGTAACCGCCTTCCACCTTCTTGGCCAGCGTGCCCCAGGGCGCCTTGCCGGCCGACGCGGCACCGCCCTCGGAGAACGGCTGCGAATAGACCTTGCCGTGACGCACAACGCGGTCGTAGTGAACCGCGCGGTGCGCCTCCTGGTCGGCCCGCTCCGCAGCGCTCATGCCCAGCGCTTCGGCCACGGGGCCGACCCAAAGCGTGGCACAGACGTGCATATTGAACGACAACGCCGTCGCACCGCAATGGCGGCCAATTTCGGCAGCCACCAGCATGAAGGCAGTGAAATCGGCGCCCAGGCCGCCGCGTTCGCTGGGCACGCAAAGCGCCAGCAAGCCGCTGTCGCGCAAGTCGCGATAGTTCTCGGTCGGGAAGCTGGCTTCGCGATCATGCTCGGCCGCGCGTGGCGCGAAGCGGGTGCGGCCGAGTTCGGCCGCCAGCGCCACCAGCTCGCGCTGGCGTGGGGTCAACCACGCCGGGTCGCCGGCGATGTGGGGAGTGGTTGGCGTCGAGGCGGTCATCGAAGTCCTCAGGTCAAGACCTTCTCAAAGGATTTCACCAAGCAGCCGGTAGTGTCCGGCCTGGAAGACCAGTGGCGGCAAGGCAGCTTCATGTATGCGCTCGACCTGGCCGATGAACAGCACGTGGTCACCTACCGTCTGCTGGCTGCGCAACGCGCACTCCAAAACCGCCGCGCAGCCCGTCAGCACCGGTGCACCGCCGGCGCCGTCCGACCATTGGCCCTCGGCGAATCGATCGGGCACGGCACTGGCAAACCGGCGCGACAGGTTGACCTGCGCCTCGGCCAGAACGTTGATCGCGAAGTGACTGGCCTGCTGGAAGGCAGGCAGCGCCGGGCTGGCGCATCGCAACGACCAGAGTACCAGCGGTGGGTCCAGCGACAACGAGTTGAAGGAATTGGCGGTCAGGCCGATGGCTTGGCCCTGCGCATCGCGGCAGGTGGCGATGGTCACGCCGGTGGTGAATCGGCCCAGCGCATTGCGCAGGGCCTTGACGTCGAACGGCAACATTTGCCCGCGATGGTAGGCCCAAACCGGGCCGCCAATCACGGGGGCCCTAACTCGATGGGACGATGCAGCGGTGCTCGTTCACGCCCACAGCGAGCGACCCGCCCACCAGCCCAGGCCCGCGAAAACCAGCGCACCCAGCACATGGGCCAGGGTGTGCGCGAGCGCAACGCCGGGCTCGCCGCGCACCAGCAAGGCCAGCGATTCGGCCGAATAGGCGGAGAAGGTGGTCAGCCCACCGAGGCCGCCGGTGATCAGCAGCAGGCGGACGGTCTCGTTCGAATGGCGCTCGAAGGCCACCAGCCCGAAGCCGATCAGCAGCCCGCCGACACAGTTGACCGCCAAAGTGCCCAGGGCGAACGGAAAGGCCAACGGGTTCAGCCACAGGCTGATCCGCCACCGAAGCAGCGAGCCAATGGCCCCGCCCAGGGCCACCGCCAGCGCCTGCATCCAGCCGGCCTGCATCTGCTCAGGTGCCTGCGTTGCTCGCGAAGCAGCCCCACCGTGCCAGTGCGGCATCGTCGCTGACCCGGGCGTCGACCCAGCGCGCGCCCTCAGGCGTGGTCTCTTTCTTCCAGAACGGGGCCTGGGTCTTCAGGTAGTCCATCAGGAACTCGCAAGCCTGGAATGCCTCGCCGCGGTGGGCCGAGGTGACGGCCACCAGCACGATCTGGTCACCCGGCTGCAGCAGGCCGACACGGTGGATGACCCGTGCCGATTGGATCGAAAAGCGCGCCATCGCGGCGTCGATCATCGCCTCGATGGCACGCTCGGTCATGCCGGGGTAGTGCTCCAGCTCCATCGACTGGATGTCGCCTGGCGTGCCTTGCCCCCCATGGCGATCCCGCACCGTGCCGACGAAGCTGGCCACCGCGCCGACGCCCAGGTCTCCAGCGCGCAGGGCGGCCATCTCGGCACCGGCATCGAAGTCGGCGGTCTGGATGCTGACGCGCGGGGTATCCATCGCCTGATGCTCAGCCGCCGGTGACCGGTGGGAAGAACGCGAGTTCGTCGCCGTCCGCCAGCACGGCGGACTCATCGCACAGCGTCTGGTTCAGCGCCGCGCGCAGCGCCTTGTGGCGCGCCAGGCTGCTGTCGAAGGGCGCGCCGCGGGCAATCAGCTGGTCGCGAACGTCGGCAACTCGGCTGCCTTCGGGCAGCTCGAGCTGGTCCTGCGGACCGAGGGCTTCGCGCAGCGAAGCGAAAAAGCGCAAACGAACCTTCATCGCGTGCCCTCAGGCCCCCACCAGCCAGGTCAGTGGAAGAAAACGCACCGTGTCGCCCTTGGCGATCGTCTGGCCGGGCGGGTTGTCGACCAGCCCGTCCGCCCAGACGGCGGACGTCAAGACGCCCGAGCTTTGGTTGGCGAACAGCTCCAGGGCGCCCTGTTCGTTCAGCCTCACACGAAGGAACTCGCGCCGCTTGTCGGGTTTGGGCCAGTCGAAGCCGGCCGGCAAGGGCAAGGCCCGCGGCAGCGGCGCCGGCAACCCCTGCAACGCGCGCAGCACCGGCGCCACGGCGAGCAGGAAGGTGACGAAACTGGACACCGGGTTGCCCGGCAAGCCGATGAAGAGCGCTTCGCCCTTTTCGCGGTGCACCGCACCGAACGCCAGCGGCTTGCCCGGCTTGATGGCCATCTGCCACAGGTCGAGCCGGCCTTCGGCCTGCACTGCGGGTTTCAGATGATCCTCTTCGCCGACCGAAACGCCACCCGACGTGATGATCAAGTCATTGCCCTGGGCAGCACGGCGCAGCGCCTGGCGCGTGGCTTCCAGGTTGTCCGGCACGATGCCGATGTCGTCGACCTCGCAGCCGGCCGCCTCGAGCAGCGCGCGCAGCGTGAAGCGATTGGAGTTGTAGATCGCGCCCGGCGGCAGCGGATCACCCGGCATCACCAGTTCGTCACCGGTGGAAAACAAGGCGACACGCGGTCGGCGCAGCACCTGCAGCGTGGCAGCGCCGACCGACGCCGCCAGCCCCAACGCCTGCGGCGTCAGCCGGGTGCCGGCTTTCAACACGGTGCTGCCGCGCTCGACGTCCTCGCCGCGGCGGCGAATCCACTGCCCAGGCTCGACCGGGCCGGTGACGCGGATGCGCGCCCGCTCTTCCGGCGCATCGACGGCCAGCGGCTCGCACTGCTCCTGCATCACCACCGTGTCGGCCCCCGGCGGAATGGGCGCGCCAGTGAAGATGCGGGCGGCGGTGGCCGGCTCCAGCACCGTGCCGACAGCACCGGCGGCGATGCGCTGGCTGACCGGCAGGATGACCTCAGGCGCCAGATCGGCAAAGCGCAACGCGTAGCCGTCCATCGAGCTGTTGTCGGCCGGCGGCACGTCGAGCGACGAGACCACCGGCGCGGCCAGCACGCGGCCCAGGGCCTGGGCCGTGGGCACGTCTTGCGACTCAGCGATGCGACGCGCGCTGGCCACTTCGGTGAGGCGGGCAAGCGCCTCGTCGAGCGGCATCAGCGGTGGTTTGGGCGAAGGGTTGGTGGGGTCAGCCATGGCAATCCGCAGCGTACATGCAAGCCGCGCAGCGTGTCACGCCGCCAGGCCGGTGTGCTGGGCGATGTAGGTTTTTACGCGGGCAACATCCGGTGGCATCACGGTGAAGCGCTTGGGCAGTGCTTCGATGCCTGCGAGCCCCGCCGGCCGCTCGGGCTCGCGGCCCAACGCCTCGCGGATGGTCTCTGCAAACTTCGCCGGCAGCGCCGTTTCCAGCACGATCATCGGCACGCCGGCTTCGACCCGCTCGGCCGCCACCTTCACGCCGTCGGCGGTGTGGGTGTCGATCATCGAGCCGTGGTTCTCCCAGGTCGAGCGGATCGTGGCGACCCGGTCGGCGTGGGTGCTGCGGCCAGACTGGAAGCCGAAGCGGGCAATGCGCGCGAACTCGTCGGCCGACAGGCTGAAAGCTCCCTGGCGCTCGATCTGCGTGCTGAACAGCTCGCGGGTGCGGGCGCCGTCGCGGCCCAGCAGGTCGAACACGAAGCGCTCGAAGTTCGAGGCCTTCGAGATGTCCATCGACGGGCTGGAGGTCTCGTGCGTCTCGGCGCCCTTGCGCACGCGGTAAGTGCCGGTGCGGAAGAACTCGTCGAGCACGTCGTTCTCGTTCGTCGCGACCACCAGGTGCTTGATCGGCAAGCCCATCATGCGCGCCACGTGGCCGGCGCAGACGTTGCCGAAGTTGCCAGACGGAACGGTGAAGCTGACCTGCTCAGCGTTCGACTTCGTCGCCTGGAAGTAGCCGGCGAAGTAGTAAACGACCTGCGCCAGCAGCCGCGCCCAGTTGATCGAATTGACCGTGCCGATCTTCTGCGCGCGCTTGAACACCAGGTCGTTCGACACCGCCTTGACGATGTCCTGCGCATCGTCGAACACGCCTTCGACCGCGATGTTGTGGATGTTCTCGTCCTGCAGGCTGAACATCTGCGCCTGCTGGAACGGGCTCATGCGGCCATGCGGGCTGAGCATGAAGACACGCACGCCGCGCTTGCCGCGCATCGCGTATTCGGCCGCGCTGCCGGTGTCGCCCGAAGTGGCGCCGAGGATGTTCAGCTGCTCGCCGCGCCGGCCCAGTTCGTACTCGAACAGGTTGCCGAGCAGTTGCATCGCCATGTCCTTGAAGGCCAGCGTCGGGCCGTTGGACAGGGCTTCGATGAACAGGCCCGAGCCGCCAAGCTGGCGCACCGGCACGATCGCGTCGGTGCCGAACACCGCCTTGGTGTAGGTCTTGGCAGTCAGCGCCTTCAGGTCGGCGGCCGGGATGTCGTCGATGTAGAGCGACAGGATCTCGAAGGCCAGGTCGGCGTACGACAGGCCGCGCCACTTCGAGAGCGTCTCGTCGTCGACCTTCGGATACTCGGCCGGCAGGTACAGGCCGCCGTCCGGCGCCAGGCCTTCGAGCAGGATCTCGCAGAAACGCTTGGGCGTGGGATCGCCGCGGGTGCTGAGGTACTGCATCAGGCCAGCTCCTCCTTGCGGATCGAAACGATCGGCGCCAGCACGGTCTTCAGTGCCTGCATCTTCGCCTGCGCATCACGCATCCGGCCCTCGACCGTGTCGTGGGTCAGGATGATCAGGTCGGTCGACTTCTCGCCTTCGGCCGACTCGCGCTGCAGTACCGCATCGATCGAGATGTCGTGCTCGGCGAGGATCGTCGTGATCTTCGACAGCACGCCGGCCTCGTCGGCCACCCGCAGGCGCAGGTAGAAGGCGGTCACCACCTGCGACATCGGCAGGATCGGCGTGTCGGCCATCGCATCAGGCTGGAAGGCCAGGTGCGGCACGCGATGGTCCGGATCAGCGGTGTGCAGGCGGGTGATGTCGACCAGGTCGGCCACGACTGCCGAGGCAGTTGGCTCCGACCCGGCGCCCTTGCCGTAGTACAGCGTGGTGCCGACAGCGTCGCCCTGCACCACCACCGCGTTCATCGCGCCTTCGACGTTGGCGATCAGGCGCTTGGCTGGCACCAGCGTCGGGTGCACGCGCAGCTCGATGCCGTGCTCTCTGCGTTTGGTGATGCCCAGTAATTTGATCCGGTAGCCCAGCTGCTCGGCGTATTTGATGTCGATCGCCGACAGCTGGGTGATGCCTTCGACATGGGCCTTGCTGAACTGCACCGGCACACCGAATGCGATCGCGCTCATGATGGTCGCCTTGTGCGCGGCGTCGACGCCTTCGATGTCGAAGGTCGGGTCGGCCTCGGCATAGCCCAGGCGCTGGGCTTCTTTCAGCACGGTGGCGAAATCCAGCCCCTTGTCGCGCATCTCGCTGAGGATGAAATTCGTCGTGCCGTTGATGATGCCGGCGATCCACTCGATGCGGTTGGCTGTCAGGCCTTCACGCAGCGCCTTGATGATCGGGATGCCCCCCGCCACCGCAGCCTCGAAGCCGACCATCACGCCCTTGGCATGCGCCGCGGCGAACACCTCGGTGCCGTGCATCGCGATCAGTGCCTTGTTGGCCGTCACCACATGCTTGCCGGCGGCAATGGCCTCCATCACCAGCGTCTTGGCGATACCTGTGCCGCCGATCAGCTCGACGACGATGTCGATGTCGGGGTTGGCAATGATCTCGCGCGCATCGGCCACGATCTCGGCCTGGGAGCCGACGATGGCGCGCGCACGCTCGAGGTCACGGCGCGAAACGACAGCCAGTTCAATGCCGCGGCCGGCCCGGCGACGAATCTCTTCCTGGTTGCGCTGGAGCACATGGAACACGCCGCTGCCGACGGTGCCCAGGCCCATGAGGCCAACTTGAATGGGTTTGGCTTCGAACTCACGTCGCTGTGCGACATGAGTCTGCGCCGCAACACTGCGTGTTGTCATGAAATGCCTTAGGTCGAATGACGCTTGCGATAGTGGTCGAGAAAATGGGCAATGCGGCCCACGGCCTCGGTGAGGTCATCGGTGTTCGGCAGGAACACCAGACGGAAGTGATCGGGCGCCGACCAGTTGAAGCCGGTTCCCTGCACGATCAGCACCTTTTCCTCGGCCAGCAGCTCATAGGCGAACTGCTGGTCGTCCTCGATCGGGTAGACCTTCGGGTCCAGGCGGGGGAACATGTACAGCGCAGCGGACGGTTTGACGACGCTGACGCCGGGAATCTGGGTAAGCAGCGAATAGGCCAGATCACGCTGGCGCGCCAGGCGCCCGCCGGGGGCGACCAGGTCCTTGATGCTTTGGTAGCCGCCGAGTGCCGTCTGGATGGCCAGCTGGCCGGGCGTGTTGGCGCACAGGCGCATCGAGGCCAGCATGTTCAGGCCTTCGATGTAGTCGGTGGCGTGGCGCTTGTCGCCCGAGACCACCATCCAGCCGGCGCGGTAGCCGCAGGAGCGGTAGTTTTTCGACAAGCCATTGAAGGTCAGGCACAGCACGTCGTCGGCCAGCGAGGCGATGCTGGTGTGGGTCAAGCCGTCGTACAGCGTCTTGTCGTAGATCTCGTCGGCAAAGATGATCAGTTGGTGCTGGCGCGCGATCTCGACGATGCCCTGCAACACCTCCACCGGGTACAGCGCACCGGTCGGGTTGTTCGGGTTGATGATGACGATGGCCTTGGTGCGCGGCGTCACCTTGGCGCGCATGTCGGCCAGGTCGGGCATCCAGCCCGAGCCCTCGTCGCAGTGGTAGTGCACCGGTGTGCCGCCGGACAAGGCCACCACCGCGGTGTACAGCGGGTAGTCGGGCGACGGGATCAGCACCTCGTCGCCGGCGTCCAGCAACGCATTCATGCTCATCGCGATCAGCTCGGACGCGCCGTTGCCGAGGTAGACGTCGTCCACCGTCACGCCGGCGATGTGCTTTTCCTGGCAGTAATGCACCACGGCTTTTCGCGGTGCGAACAAGCCCTTGGAATCGGTGTAACCGGCCGCATGTGGAAGGTTACGGATCATGTCTTGCACGATCTCGTCCGGCGGTTCCAGGCCGAATGCAGCCACGTTGCCGATGTTCAGCTTGATGATCTTGTGGCCCTCGTCCTCCATCTGGCGTGCTTTGTCCAGCACGGGGCCACGGATGTCGTAGCCGACGTTGGCGAGCTTGCTGGACTTGGCAATGGGCTTCAAACCGGAAACTCCTCGGCGGCATATGCGGCGCCTCGACCCCGACAGGCCATGCTGCGCCGCAAAACGTACAATTTAACCATAGGCTTTTCGCGGCATCGGGTGCGTTCGCGCCCCGCGTTCAGGGCCAGGGAGCACGATGAAATTCCAACCGGATCACCTCGATGGCGTGAACGCCATTTCGAAGCTGGAGGCGGGCCGCATCTGGGTGCATGGCACCGCGTTCGAATCCAGCGTGCTGGTGCCATGGCGCGGCGAGGTACAGGCCTGGCCGGTCGATAACGCTGCCGCGCTGCAACCAGCTCATTTCGAAGCCATCGTCGGCTTTGTGCCGGAACTGGTGATCTTCGGCAGCGGCGAGCGACATCGCTTCATCTCGCCTGCGCTCTACCGGGCGCTGATCGAGCGCCGCATCGGCGTCGAAACCATGGACACGGCCGCCGCGTGCCGCACCTTCAACGTGCTGGTGCACGAGGGCCGCAAGGTATTGGGCGCCTTCGTGATGGACAAGGCACAGCCGGCCGTTTCCTAGCCGACCGGGGTAAGCCCGGACGCGAGGAAAACCTCACACTTCAATTTATAATCACGGGCTATGCCTCCCAGGGGCGCCCGCATAAGACACCACCCTCATGACGCCAGCCCTCAACAAACCCCTGCCGGAACTTGAAGCGCAAGCCACCGGAGGCGTGAAGTTCACCCACCAGGCCTTCAAGGGTCAAGCCATCGTGCTGTACTTCTACCCGAAGGACAATACACCCGGCTGCACCACCGAGGCGATGCAGTTCCGCGATCAGCACAAAGAATTCGTGAAGGCCGGCGCGGTGGTGTTCGGCGTGTCCCGCGACAACATGGCTTCGCACGACAAGTTCAAGCAAAACCTTGAACTGCCGTTCGAGCTCATTGCCGACACCGAAGAAAAGCTGTGCCACATGTTCGGCGTGGTGAAGAACAAGATCATGTACGGCAAGAAGGTCAAGGGCATCGAGCGTTCGACGTTCCTGATCGACGCCACCGGCGTGCTGCGAGCCGAATGGCGCGGCATCAAGGTCGCCGGCCACGTGGACGAAGTCCTGAAGGCCGTGAAAGACCTGAAGAAGGCCGCCTGAGCGAATCTTCAGTCCCCGCTGCACTGCAACAAAGGCCGGCTCTGCCGGCCTTTGTCGTTGGAGCGGGCCTTTTCGTCAGAACGATTTGCGGATCGCCTGGGCGAACCGGTCGCCAGGTTGCCGATCCAGTTTTGCCCGAACGATCCTGCGGATCGCCTGGGCGAAACACCCGGCAATGCCGGGTGTTTTCACGCCTGGAAACCACGCCTGGTGACGCCAGGCTGACAGGTCATCCGGGATGTGCATAATGGATTCATGCCCGAGACCGTGATGCCGAGCATTCACCGACAAAGCCGCACAGACGTCTGTGCGGCTTTTTTGTCTCCGGCAGCCGCGCACCACCGTGCACGGTCCCCAGCGCACCGCAGCTATCGAGGCCACTGAGCCCTGCCCTCCATGCCCTTGCCGAAGCCACCAGCCACCCGCGCCGCCATCCTTCCCGCCACCGCCTACGAAACCCAAGCCGCGCCGAAACTGGCGCGTCACCGAGCCCAGGCCGGCGCCACCAGCGCCGATGACGAGAGCGCCCGCCTTGCGCTGCGAAACGACAGCGCCAACGGCGTGGCGGCCCCCCCCACCCCGGTCAAGGCCAAGGCGACCACGCCCGCGCTGGCCGCTCGCAAGGCCCCCGCGGCGGAGCCCAAACCGCGAAAACCGCGCAGCACCGGCCCAGCGAAGTTGTTCGTGCTTGATACGAACGTGCTGATGCACGACCCGATGTCGCTCTTCCGCTTCGAAGAACACGACATCTACCTGCCGATGATCACGCTCGAAGAGCTCGACGGCCACAAGAAAGGCATGAGCGAGGTCTCGCGCAACGTGCGCCAGGTCAGCCGCGAACTGGATGCATTGGCCACCGACGGCCAATCCGGCAAGTTCGATCCGGCCGAAGGCATCACGCTGGCGAAAACCGGCCACCGCGAAGCTGGCGGCAAGCTCTTCTTCCAGACCACGCTGCTGGACGTCAAGCTGCCCGCCGGTCTGCCGCAGGGCAAGGCGGACAACCAGATCCTCGGTGTCGTGCAGTCGCTGCGCGAGCAGTTCCCGAGCCGCGAAGTGGTGCTGGTGTCGAAAGACATCAACATGCGCGTCAAGGCTCGGGCGCTGGGCCTGGCCGCCGAGGACTATTTCAACGACAAGACGCTGGAAGATGGTGACCTGCTCTACACCGGCGTGCTGCCGCTGCCGGCCGACTTCTGGGAGCGTCATGGCAAGACCATGGAAAGCTGGAGCCAAGGCGGCCACACCTACTACCGCATCAGCGGCCCGTTGGTGCCGGCGTTGATGGTCAACCAGTTCGTCTACCTCGAATCGCCCGGCGAGGCCCCGCTGTTCGCCCGGGTGACCGAAATCACCGGCAAGACCGCCGTGCTGAAGACGCTGCGCGACTACACCCACGGCAAGAACGCCGTCTGGGGCGTGACGGCGCGCAACCGCGAGCAGAACTTCGCGCTCAACCTGCTGATGGACCCGGACTGCGACTTCATCACGCTGACCGGCACCGCCGGCACCGGCAAGACGCTGATGACGCTGGCCGCCGGGCTGAGCCAAGTGATGGAAGACCGCCGCTACACCGAGATCATCGTGACCCGCGTCACCGTGCCGGTGGGCGAAGACATCGGCTTCCTGCCCGGCAACGAGGAAGAAAAGATGGGCCCGTGGATGGGCGCGCTGGACGACAACCTCGAAGTTCTCGCCAAGAGCGACAACTCGGCCGGCGAATGGGGCCGTGCGGCCACCAACGACCTGGTGCGCTCGAAGATCAAGATCAAGAGCCTGAACTTCATGCGCGGCCGCACCTTCCTGAACAAGTTCGTCATCATCGACGAGGCGCAGAACCTGACGCCCAAGCAGATGAAGACCTTGATCACCCGCGCCGGCCCCGGCACCAAGATCGTCTGCCTGGGCAACCTGGCGCAGATCGACACGCCTTACCTGACCGAAGGCAGCTCCGGCCTGACCTTCGCGGTGGACCGCTTCAAGGGTTGGCCGCACTCGGGCCACATCACGCTGGCACGCGGCGAACGCTCGCGCCTGGCGGACTACGCCTCCGACGTTCTCTGATCCTCAGACCGCCCCAGGCGCGCGCAGCGCCGCCTCTTTCCAGCGGCGTGCGCGGAGCCGGCTCTGCCGGTCCGCTGCGCGAGCCCCCTCGGGGGGCAGCCCCCGAGAGGGGGCGTGGGGGCCTTATTTCGCCAGGTAGTCGAAGAACGCCTTCGGGCTCATGTCGCGGCCAAGGAAGTCCTTCACCAACAACTCGGGTGGGCGCTGGCCGCCCTGGCTCAACACCGTCTCGCGGTAGCGCTTGCCCACGGCCGGATCCAGCCGATCCGCCGAAAAGGCGGTTCGCAAGTCCATCGCGACGACCAGGCTCCACAGGTAGCCGTAGTAGCCGGCGCCGTAGCCGCCCGCCACGTGGGCGAAACCGGCCGGGAACATCGTGCCCGGCGCGTAGCCCAGCGGCGTGTCGCCCTCCATCTTGGCCCACAGCGCCATGGGCTCGGGTGCGCCTGCCGTGTGCAGCGCCAGGTCGAAGCTGGCATACAGGTGCTGGCGGGCCGTCATGCTGCCCTTGGTGAACTCGCGGGCCGCGCGGGCCTTGTCGATCAGTTCGTCAGGCACCGGCTTGCAGGTCGGGCAGACGTCCTGGAACAGCTTGAGCACCTTGCGGTCGAAGACCCAGTCTTCGAGCATCTGCGACGGCGCTTCGACGAAGTCTTGTTGCGTGCTGGTGCCGGAGTTCAGCGCGTAGCGCGTGTTCGACAAGTTGCTGTGCAGCGCGTGGCCGAACTCGTGCAGCAATGTGTCCAACTCTTCGATCGTCAATCCCTTGCGGTCGAAGTTGACCACCATCGCCGCCTGCGGCACGCGACCGGTCTTGGTCGAGCCACCACGGTACGACCACACCGCGGCGTGGTTGTACTTGCCCTCACGCGGGTACAGATCGACCATCAGGCTCGAGATGGGCTTGCCGGTCGCTGCGTCGCTGACGGCATAGGCCTGCGCCTCGGGGTGCCACAGCTTGGCGGGCACTGGCGTGTACTTGACGCCGAACATCGTCTCGGCGATGCGCATCACGAACTGCAGGCTCTCTTGCGGCGGGAAGTACGGGCGGAACGATTCTTCGTCGACCGTGAACCGCTCCTTGCGCAAGCGCTCGGTGTAGAAGGCCACGTCCCAGCGGGTCACCGTGGTCTTGTCCAGCGGCTGGCCCAGGTGCTTGGCCTTGGCTTCGCGCAAATCGGCAATGTCGCGGCGTTCGCCGTCGGTCACCGCCTGCTTGACCTCGTCGAGGAAGCGGGTGGTGTTGGCCGTGTTCTTGGCCATGCGACGACGCAGCGTGAAGTCGGCATAGCTGTCATAGCCGAACAGCTTGGCGTAGTCCCGACGCAGCTTGGCAATCTCGGCCAGCAGCTTCAGGTTGGCCGGGCCGCCTTCGTTCATCTTGGCGCGCCACATCTTTTCGCGCGTCGCGGCCTTCTCGGCCCGCTCCATCACCGGGTAGTAGGTCGGGTAGTCCAGGCCCAGCAACGCGCGGCCCTTGGCATCACGCTTGGCGGCTTTCAGCACCCCTTCAGGCACGCCGGCCAGGTCTTCGTCCGTGAATTCGACCTTGGTCTTGCTGTCGCGCACGTTCTTCTCGAACTGCTGGCCCAGCAGGCTGATGCGGTTGGAGAGTTGCTTCGCCTTGGCGCGCTGCGCCGGCGGCAGGCCGACACCCGAGTCTTCGAAGGTTTCCAGCGCCAGGCGCAGCGTTTCGCGGTCGATGTCGTCGACCGGCACCGATGCCTTGGCCGCACGGTACAGCTTGGCGTTCTGGCTGGCGTTGGTGAAAAAATCCTGCCAGCGCAGGTCGCACGCCTCGGCGGCGTCGCGCACCTTCGGGTCCGGATGCACGTTGCTGATGAAGCCGATCGGGCCATAGGCGTCTTCGGTCGCGCTGTAAAAGGCGTCGTAGTCCCCGATCCAACCAGGCGACGCCGGTTCCTTTTCGAGTGCCGTCACACGGGCCTTGGCCGCACGCAACCCAGCGTCACAGGCCTGGCGCACCTGGGCGGCGGTCTGGAAGTCCGGAAAAGCCGGGCCGACCATCTGGGCCGCCTCTGCTGCGTACGCCCCAGGCCAGCACGCGCCAACCGCGCTGCAGGCCGCCATCACCATCCATGTCTTTTTCATTGGCAATCCAGTCTCCATCAGACCACTTGGGAAATCCGCCAGGCTGGTGGCCCGTCGGTTTCTGCCGCTGGGTCGCGACACGCATGAGCCGCCTCGAACCCGGACAAAAACACGCATTGTGGCTCGCGGTACCCACGCGCGCGGTGGCGCAATGCTCAAGGCTGGTCACGTCCAGCCCCGTCGAAACCCAGGGTTCTCCCTGGCGAATTCGCCAACTCTCATCTGCAAGTGTTTGAAAACACTGGCTTTTCCGCGGCTAACCCGCTTGACACCCCTAGTTCGTGGCCCGTATCCTGCGGCCCGTGCTGAGGTCCTCTTTTCCCTCGCTTGGCCGGCTTCCGGCCGGCATGGCCCCCCGAAGCTGGATGCTGGCTGGCGCGTTGGCGTTGGCCGCCGCCTGGTGCCAGGCCGCTCCTGCCGGCGCAGCGCACGACCCGGTGATCCAGCTGCTGCAGGACCGCGGCCTGATTCAGCCAAATGGCACCATCGTCGCCTCGCCGCCACCGGCCGACCCCAGCCTGCTGGGCCAGGTGCGCGAAAAGACCACCGATCTGGTGATGGGCGCGATGAACTTCATCGGCGTGCGTTACCGCCGGGGCGGCACTTCGGCGGAGAACGGCTTCGATTGCTCGGGTTTCACCCGCTATGTGTTCGAGAACAGCATCGGCCTGGTGCTGCCTCGCCGGGCCCACGAGCAGGCCCGCGCCCCGGGCTTCTTCAGCATCAGCAAGGACGAGCTGAAGCCCGGCGACCTGGTGTTCTTCAACACGCTGCGCCGCACTTTCTCGCACGTGGGCATCTACGTGGGCGACGGCAAGTTCATCCACTCGCCCCGTGCCGGCGGCGAAGTGCGGGTGGAAGACATGCGCGTCGACTACTGGGCCAAGCGCTTCAACGGCGCCCGCCGCGCCCCGCAGGTCAGCAGCGGCGAGTTGCCGCGCCCCGGGTCCTGACGCGCTTCGGCTGATTCAGGCTCGAAGCGGCCCACTTGGCCGCCGTCAACCCAGGTCTTCTTCCCGAGCGGCACAATGGTCATATGGGTGAACGAGTCATTCCGCTGACCGACTGGCGCCGCGCGGTGTCGGCTCCGACGATACGCGCCGGGTCCGCGCTGCCTGAAGGCCTGCTGGCCGATACGCTCGGCCGCCCTTTGCGTGACCTGCGCATCTCGGTGACCGACCGGTGCAACTTCCGCTGCAGCTACTGCATGCCCAAGGAAGTCTTCGACACCCGCTACAACTTCCTGCCGCACGCCGAACTGCTGAGTTTCGAGGAGATCACCCGACTGGCGGGCCTTTTCGGCCAGTTGGGGGCCCGCAAGATCCGCCTGACCGGCGGCGAGCCCCTGTTGCGCAAGCACCTGGAAAACCTGGTCGAGATGCTGGCGGCGCTGCGCACACCCGATGGCCAGGCGCTGGACCTTACGCTGACGACCAACGGCTCGCTGCTGACCCGCAAGGCCGCTGCCCTGAAGACCGCCGGATTGAACCGCCTCACGGTGAGCCTGGACGCGCTGGACGACGCGATCTTCCAGCGCATGAACGATGTCGGCTTCCCCGTTGCCGACGTGCTGGCCGGCATCGACAAGGCGCTCGAGGTTGGCCTCGGCCCGATCAAGGTCAACATGGTCGTCAAGCGCGGTGTCAACGATGACCAGGTGCTGCCGATGGCGCGGCATTTCCGCGATCACTACGGAGCCACCGTCTCGCTGCGTTTCATCGAGTTCATGGATGTGGGCGCGACGAACGGCTGGCGGTTGGACGACGTGTTGCCTTCGTCCGAACTCTTGCAACGCCTGCAGCGCGAATGGCCGCTGCTGCCGGTGACCAGCGGCGTAGCCGGTGAGACCGCCGAGCGCTGGGCCTATGCCGATGGGCGAGGCGAGATCGGCCTGATCTCCAGTGTCACCAAGGCCTTTTGCCGCGACTGCAACCGCGCACGGCTGTCCACCGAAGGCCAGCTCTTCCTGTGCCTGTTCGGCACCCACGGCCACGATCTGCGCGCGCTGCTGCGCGGCGGCGTCAGCGACGCCGACATCATGTCGACCGTTGCCCACATCTGGGCCGAGCGCACCGACCGCTACTCGGAGATCCGCGGCTCTGCCTCGGCGCCCAGCAGCAGCGAGCGCCGGGTCGAAATGCACTACATCGGGGGCTGAGCCCGCGGGCGCAGACCCTGCGGCTTGGGCCCGTGCGGCTGGCGAAGCGGCTTGGCCTGCAAGCCAAGTCGTGACCGAGCCCGCGCGTCGGCGCCCGACTACTTGATCGTCGCCGCCAGCACCCCCTTGTTGGCCAGCGCATCCGCGCGCTCGTTGCCCGGGTCGCCCGCGTGGCCCTTGACCCAGTGCCAGCCGACCTGGTGCTGCTGCACGAGGCCATCGAGCTTTTGCCACAGCTCGGCGTTCTTCACCGGCTTGTTGTCGGCCGTGCGCCAGCCGCGCTTTTTCCAGTTGTGGATCCAGGTCGTCATGCCGTTCTTGACGTATTCACTGTCGGTGTAGATCGCCACCTTGCAGCGCCGCTTCAGTGTGGCCAGTGCTTCGATCACCGCGGTCAGCTCCATCCGGTTGTTGGTGGTCATGGTCTCCCCGCCGAACAGTTCTTTCTCGTGGCCACCGGCGCTCAGCCAGGCCCCCCAGCCGCCCGGACCGGGGTTGCCCTTGCA
The DNA here is from genome assembly GCF_036277275.1 of Ideonella sp. Taxonomy (GTDB): domain Bacteria; phylum Pseudomonadota; class Gammaproteobacteria; order Burkholderiales; family Burkholderiaceae_C; genus Ideonella. Next base: position 43,936 of record NZ_DASUNH010000152.1, read on the forward strand.
AGCCCCGTCGGTATAGATCGTCACCACGGTCGAATCCTCAGTCACTTCGTTCCTTCTTTTTCACGATGAATCTTGTGGTTCAGCGCCACGGGCGCCGGCGCCGCCTTCGGGCCGACGCGCTCACCGCGGGCCAAGCCGATCAGGCGCATGCCGCGCACCCGCTTGACCGCCACCACGCAATAGACCGCACCGAACACCGGCCACCAGTGCGCGCCGATGCGGTCCATCCAGCCAAAGCGGTCGAGCCAGCGCTGCGACGCCATCGGGGGACGCCAGCAGCCAAAGCGGCCGCTCTCGATCTCGAAATCCAGCAGGCGCAGCCAGTCGCGCAGGCGCCAGTAGCCGATGAACTCACCTGCGCGCGGCAGAAACAGGCTGCGCGGCCCCCCGGCCAGCTTCAACCTCGCATGGCCCAGGCGTTGGCGCGCCCCCCACAGGCTCGCCGGGTTCAGCCCGACGATCACCACCTTGCCCTCGGGCCGCAGCACGCGCGCCACTTCGGCCAACGCGCGGTGCGGGTCGACCGCCAGCTCCAGCGTATGGGGCATCACCACCAGGTCCAGCGCCTGATCGGGAAACGGCAAGGCTTCGGACTCGCAATGCAAGGCCACCGGCGCCGGGCCAATCGACAGCGGCGCGCCCTGCTCGTCGACCGAAGGCGGCATGTCGATGGCCGGCGGCAGCATCAGGCTGTCGCTGGCGATCCAGCGATGCGGCATGCGGTTGTTGCGCAGCGTGTCGACCTCGGGCAGCCCCAGCTGCAGCGCGTGGAAGCCGAAAATATCGGTCACTGCGTAGTCCAGGCGCTCTTGTTCCCAGGCCAGCAGGTAGCGGCCCGGGGGGGTCGTCAACCAGAGCCCCAACTCTATAATTGACTCGTTTTGCGTCATGAATCTCGTCGCCCCACCCGCCTCTGCCGACAACAACATCTGGATGCTTCACGACGGCCGTCAAGCCCTCGTGGTCGATCCGGGTGACGCGGCGCCGGTGCTCGGCGCGCCGGGCCGGCTCGGGCTCGCACTCACGGGCATTCTAGTGACGCACCACCGCAGCGTTCGCATTGGCGACCGGGCCGCAGTTGAGGCCTCGCTCGAGCAGAGCGGCGCCCCGGCAAGACCCGTGTCGCCGATCTCTCACGAAGCTGGTTTGCGCAAGCCGCGGAACCTGCCGCCCCCGCCGTGACTCAACACGTCGCCCGTTGCGATGCGCTGCGCGCGGCGGGCCGCTCCACCTCGCGCTCCATCGTGGGCCCGGGGCAGCCGATCAACCCCGTCATGTGTTGTGGCGAACCGGCTCCGGCCGACGCAGCACATGCCCACGGCGCTGGCAGCAAAGACCTCGTCGAGGCCCTCACTGCCCTGCGCCAATGGAAGAACAAGAACCGATGAAAAATTCGAACGCCGCCGCGCGCCGCCCGGCGCTGGCCGCCTTCTGGCTGGCCCTCGTCCTGACGCCGTGGTTCACCGGCTGCGCGACGCCGACCGAACCTGCCGCCGTGGTCGACGCGCTGCCGTTGGCGACGCCAGCCGCCGACGCCACCACCACGCCGGCCGCCGGCACTGACAATCCCGTCGCCGCCGAAGCCGCCGCGCAGCCGGACGCACCCGCGGAGGCCGAGAGCTTCATCGCCAATCCGATCGACCCGGTGCAGCCGGAGCGCCCAGTCGACCTGTTCGACGACACGGCCCGCATCGATCTGTGGGCGCGGGTGCGCATGGGCTTCGGCATGCCCGACCTCGACAACGAGCTGGTGCGTGGCCGCGAGCGCTGGTACGCCGACCGGCCCGACTACGTGCAGCGCATGACCGAGCGCGGCAGCCGCTACCTCTTCCACGTGGTCGAAGAGCTGGACAAGCGCGGCATGCCCACCGAGCTGGCGCTGCTGCCCTTCATCGAGAGCGCCTTCAACCCGCAGGCCGTGTCGAGCGCGCGCGCCGCCGGCATGTGGCAGTTCATGCCGGCCACTGGCCAGTATTTCGAACTCAAGCAGAACGTCTTCCGCGACGACCGCCGTGACGTGCTGGCTTCCACCCGGGCGGCGCTGGAC
>NZ_DASUNH010000153.1:0-5991 GCF_036277275.1 Ideonella sp.
ACCAAAGCGCTGACTCGCTGCACGACGCGGGCGTCCCCGCGGCGCACATCCCAGTCGCCCCTGCACTTTGTGGGGCGCATGCATGACCGTGGTGCCGAAGCACACCCGCCATGAGATTTGGAGCGGAAACCGGGGATCGAACCCGGGGCCTCGACCGTGGCATGGTCGCGCTCTACCACTGAGCTACATCCGCTTGAATTTGCGAGGACTCGCTGCTTTCAAAAGAGCAGCAGTCCTCGCGGCAACTTGTTAAAGAGCAGGCCGATACGCCGTTGCGTATCGGGGGTGACCCATCGGTCACCGGTTATGCGAACCTTGAAAGGCGTGCAGAGAAACAAAAAAGGCCCGGATCCTTGCTGGAATCCGGGCCTCGACGTGTGTTCGAGTGGAAGGGTGTGTGCGCCTACGCGCCTCCCTCGCCCGGTGGTGACAGCCAATCCTCGTAACCAAGGCAAGCCTGGGCTTGCAGGTTCTGGTTGGACGGCCGTCCCTGATTCATCGCAATGGCTCGCTTGCCAGGGCAACCCTTGCCAGCAAACACATTCATGGCGCGCACGGCCACACGACTGCCCGTCAGGGGCAGAGCGTGGTGGTGGATGCGGCCAAAGGTGTTCACGATGAATCTCGGTGTGTGTGAATGAATTCGGTGTTTGTTCGGTGCGCGATTGCTTTTCGGCAACTGCAACAGGATTGAACTGTAAAGACTCTTCACTCCATCGTCAAGCACCTGCTCGAACGAAATGTTGTTCCGGCGCCTACGTGTACTCAATTCGTGCAGACCGCGTCCCAGCTGAGCCCGTGCTTTTGCAGGTACTTGCGCAAGCGATCGGCGTCGTTCACCACGCTGCGCTGCGTGCGTGATCGATGGAACAGCCTGCGGCCGGCGTCGGAGAGCGTCTTCGATTCGCGGCAGATGCGCACCACGGATTCCAGCTGCAGGCGATCGAAGAGGTCCATCGCGTCGAGTGCTTCGGCATCGATCAGCGTGTCGAGCTGGACGGTGCCGACAGTCGCCGCATCCGCACCGGCATGTTGCCAATGCCAGCGCAAGCGCTGCAGCTCGGCATCGACCAGCGCGGTGTTGATACGCCCACCATCGGCCAACGTGGCCAGGCGGGTGACGCTGGCCATCAGGTCGCGAAAGTTGCCGGCCCACACCGCTTCGGGCGACTGGGCGAAACGCAAGTATTGCGCCTTCGCTTCGGCGTTGAAACGCACGGCACGGCCCGACTCGGCCGCGGCGCGCGCCAGCAGGTGCTCGATGTTCGGCTCCAGGTCTTCAGGGCGTTGCGCGAGCCCCGGCAGCGTGTACGACCAGAGGTTGATCCGAGCGTAGAGATCTTCGCGAAAACGCCCAGCGGCCACGTCGATGCGCAGATCACGGTTGGTGCCGGCGATCAGCTGGAAGTCGCTCGTCACCTCGCGGTCGCTGCCCATCGGGAAGAAGCGCTTCTCCTCCACCGCCTTCAGCAGCATCGCCTGCTCGTCGAGGCCCAGCTCACCGATCTCGTCGAGGAACAGCACGCCTTCATGCGCGGTGCGCAGCAGGCCGGCCCGGTCGGCGGCCGCACCGGTGAACGAACCCTTCTTGTGGCCGAACAGCGTAGAGGCGGCGCCGTCACCTTGCAGCGTCGCGCAGTTGACCTCGACGAACTCGCCAGCCATCTGGTGCCGCGCCTTCTTCAGTTCGAACATGCGGCGCGCGAGGTGCGATTTACCGGCGCCCGTCGGACCGGTCAGCAGGATCGGCGCGCGCGAGCGCACCGCGACACGCTCGATCTCGTCGATCAAGGCGTTGAAGCGCTTGTTGCGCGTCGCAATGCCGCTCTTGAGGAAGTCGACCGCCTCTTGCTTCTCTGCTTCGAAGCGGCGCGCCAGCGCGTCGTAGCGCGACAGGTCGAGGTCGATCAGCGCGTAGCTGCCCGGGTTGCCCTGTGTCTGGCGTTTCGGCGGTGAGGTCTGCAGCAGCACGCCCGGTATCGAGCGCGACTCGACCAGCAGGAACATGCAGATCTGCGCGACGTGCGTGCCGGTGGTGATGTGGGCCCAGTACTGCTCGCGGTCCGGATTGAAACGGTAGCTGCGTGCCCAGTCGTACAGCGCTGCGTAGACCTCGCCGAAGTCCCACGGATCGGCGATCTCCATCTCGATCGGCTTCACCTCAGTGTCGGGCGACGCCATGGTGATGTCCAGCGCCACGCGCTCGGCCAGCGCACGGTGCTGCGGGGTGTAGATCAGTTCGAGCCGATGCACCAGCAAGTCGTCGTGCTGCGCCAGCGAGACGGTGGGCCGCCACTTCTCCCAACGGCCGGCGCCCTGGCCGCCATCGAGCTGGGTGCCGAGAAAGCCAATCACGACGGTCTTCTTGGTCATGGATCAATAGATAGATGACTAGCTGCAATGCTAGCAATTCTCCAGATTGATTGGACTCGTGGCTTCACTCCGTCTCCGGCGTTTGAGAAAAATATCTTTGTATATCAATGGCTTGAGATGCTCCAGAGGTGGTAGGGCACGGCCTGGCACGCCCGTTGCAACATCTGAAGCACAAAAGTTGAATGCAAAGAGGACGAGGAGAACACTCATGGTCAACACCCAGTTGTTTCATTCGAGCAAGGGCGCGCTGCTGCCGCAGCCGCAGGCCGAGAACCACCAAGGCGCACCGGCCTATGCGTTGAGCCCGCGCCACCAGCTGGCGCAATTGGCGGCGACCGGTTGCCTGAACCGCACCTTCTATGCCGACGCGCAGAACCAGCTCGACAGCGTGCTGGCGCTGGCGAACCAGGTCGAGCTGGCCTTTGTCGCGAAGACGGCGGTGTACGCCCGTTCGGCCGGCCACATGAAGGACATGCCGGCGCTGCTGGCGGCTTCACTGGCGGTGCGCGATGTCGGTCTGCTGAACGACGTGTTCGGCCGTGTGGTCGACAACGGCAAGATGCTGCGCAACTTCGTGCAGATCGTGCGCAGTGGTGCGGTCGGCCGCAAGTCGCTGGGAACGCGTCCGAAGAAGCTGGTGCAGCACTGGCTGCTGAACGCGAGCGAAAAGCAGCTGCTGGCGGCTTCCGTGGGCAACACGCCGTCGCTGGCCGACGTCGTGAAGATGGTTCACCCGAAGCCGGCTGAAGCCTGGCGTGCGGCCTGGTTCGCCTGGCTGCTGGGCAAGCCGTTCGCTGAAAGCGAGCTGCCGCCGTTGACGCAAGCGTTCGAGCGCTTCAAGCGTGGCCTGGCCCTGGGCGCGACCACGATGGATGTGCCGGACGTGCCGTTCCAGATGCTGACTGCACTGCCGCTGGTGACCGCCCACTGGGCACAGATCGCCCGCGCTGGTTCGTGGCAGATGGTGCGACAGAACCTGAACACCTTTGCTCGTCACGGTGTGTTCGGTGTCGACGGCATGGCCGAGGTGATCGCAGCGAAGCTGCGTGACCCGCAGACCGTGGCGAAGGCGCGTGTGCTGCCGTACCAGCTGATGTCGGCGTTCCATGCGACCGGTGATGCATTGCCCGCCGTGGTGCGCGATGCCTTGCAGGACGCGATGGAAGCTGCGCTGATCAACGTGCCGGCGTTCGACGGCCGCGTGGTGGTGTGTCCGGACGTGTCGGGCTCGATGAGCTCGGCCGTGACGGGTCACCGCGGCTCGGCGACGTCGACGGTGCGCTGTATCGACGTGGCGGCGCTGGTGGCGGCGGCCGTGCTGCGCAAGAACCGTGCAGCACGTGTGCTGCCGTTCGAGCAAGGCGTGGTGAAGCTGCAGCTGAATGCTCGCGACTCTGTGATGACCAACGCGAAAGCGCTGGCGTCCATCGGAGGCGGCGGGACGAACTGCAGCGCGCCGCTGGCACTGCTGAACCAGGAACGCGCGATGGTGGACGTGGTGATCCTCGTCTCGGACAACGAGTCGTGGGTCGACGCGCGCCGCCACGGAGCGACGCAGACGCTGCGCGAGTGGGAGACGTTGAAGAACCGTTGCCCGCAAGCCAAGCTCGTGTGCATCGACATCCAGCCGTACGCGACGACGCAAGCGGCAGAGCGCCACGACATCATGAATGTCGGTGGCTTCTCGGATGCGGTGTTCGGGATGGTGGGCCAGTTCGTCGACGGCAAGACCAGTGCCGAACACTGGGTCGGCGAGATCGAGAAGATCTCGCTGGGAGTGCAATAGAAGAATGAAGAAAGTCAACCAAGTCACTGGGAGGTGAGGACGGTGCCGCAGGCGAATGCGCACAGGAGTACAGCACCACATGGCCAAGCGGGCACGCAAGCCCGCAGCCGGGCAACCGGCGGCCGCTCTTGTGTCTCTTGTCGTCTGCGGCACCCATCCAAGTAGTTGAATCGACGGCTGTCGGTTGGCGAATGTGGCGTGGGACTCCATTTATCCCAATGCTCAAGTCTCACGCCAATCCTTGTCGCCAACCGAGAGCCGTTGAAGCAGGAGAGTTTGAAGCGCGAATGCCAGCAGGACTACATTGGAGCCGTGGGGTTCAAACCCCCAACCGGGCAACCGGACCGGCAGTTGTCTTGCGTCCTCTTGTCGCGCCGTATTTTTGATGTCGCGCTGCGAATGCAGATGGAACTACAGCTTTGGGTGCTCGTGGTCGCGGGTTCGATTCCCGCCGGTCCCACATCAGGGGGACCGTAGCTCAGTGGATAGAGCACGAAACGTTTCATCAGAACTTGTCGCAGCGAGGCATCTCCAAACAAGCAAGGACAAAGGGCGCGCTGGCACAGAAGGGAGCGCCACTGCCAAAAATGTTGATATTGCCGGCAGCCTGGGTAACACCAGGTGCAGCGGGTCAAGTCGGTTGGCGAGTACGGTTGAGGATGCAGGTGCCGGCTCCGATGACGGGTCGTCACTGGCGCGCGTTTCCAATCGCCGACTGGGCCAGGGGATCGCTCAAAGCGCAGCTTTGGACGCGCCAATGGCGTGGGCCGAAGGCCGAGCGCGGAGCGCGAGCAATCCCTGGTTGCTGCATTGATACGGGTTCGAATCCCGTCGCGTCCACCAGATCAGTTGAAAGAACAGAACACCATGGAACAGAAGAACTACAACATTGAAGAAGTCGCTGGCGGCGTGCCGGTGAAGATGTGGACCCGCGGCGTGCCCGTCGAAGACGAGGCGAAGCGCCAGCTGGCGAATGCTGCGCGCTTGCCGATCGTCTTCAAGCACATCGCGGCGATGCCGGACGTGCACCTGGGTATCGGCGCGACCGTCGGCTCGGTGATCCCGACCGTCAAGGCCATCATCCCGGCGGCGGTCGGTGTGGACATCGGCTGCGGGATGATCGCGTGCAAGACCACGCTACGCGCGGAGGACCTGCCGGACAACCTGGGCCCGCTGCGTTCGGCGATCGAGCGTGCCGTGCCGCACGGCCGTGCGCCGGGTGCGCGTGATCCGGGCGCGTGGGGAAAGATCCCCGGCGCGGTGGACACCGCGTGGGCCGAGTTGGAGCCCGAGTTCACCGAGCTGTGCCGCGACTACCCGAAGCTGGAGAAGACCAACCACCGCAACCATCTGGGTACGCTGGGCACCGGCAACCACTTCATCGAGGTCTGTCTCGATGAGGAAGGTGCCGTGTGGTTCATGCTGCACTCGGGGTCACGCGGCGTCGGCAACGCGATCGGCACGATGTTCATCGAGCTGGCCAAGCAGGATGCGATCCGCAACAACGCGAACCTGCCGGACCGTGACTTGGCGTACTTCGAAGAAGGCGCGCGTTACTTCGGCGACTACGTGCGCGCGGTGAGCTGGGCGCAGAAGTTCGCGAAGCTGAACCGCGAGGTGATGATGCGCCGCGTGATCGAAGCCGCGAAGACCGTGCTGCACAAGAACTTCCAGAGCCACATCGAGGCGGTGAACTGCCACCACAACTATGTGCAGAAGGAAACCCACTTCGGCCAGGACGTGTTCGTGACCCGCAAGGGCGCGGTGAGCGCGAAGAAGGGCGAGCTGGGGATCATCCCGGGCAGCATGGGCGCGCGCAGCTACATCGTGCG
>NZ_DASUNH010000154.1:0-12558 GCF_036277275.1 Ideonella sp.
CCGCCATCATCGCGAGCGACGCCTCCACGGGCACGACCCACTGTCTGCCTCCGGAATCACAGGAGCGGCGCTTCGGCGTCGGCATTGAAGGCCAACGTCGCGCCGACCTCGGCGATGGCCACTACCGCAACCCGATCGTTCCCGGCGACCACCCGGACCCGACCATCCTGAAGGACGGTGCCGACTACTACATGACCTTTTCGTCCTTCCTGTCCTACCCCGGCGCGGTGATCTGGCACTCGAAGGACCTGGTGAACTGGACGCCGATCTGCGCGGCGCTTACCAAGCCCATCGGCGATGTATGGGCTATGGATCTGGTGAAGCACCGCGGTCGCTATTACCTCTACATTCCGGCGATGGGCGACGACGGCTCGGCGATCTACGTGATTCATGCCGACGATATCCGCGGGCCGTGGAGCGAGCCGATCGACCTGAATCTGCCCGGCTGCATCGATCCGGGCCATGCGGTCGGCGAGGACGGAAACCGCTACCTCTTCGTCAACGGCATCCGTCGCGTGCGGCTCGCCGACGACGGGCTCTCCACCGACGGCCCGCTGGAGCATGCGCATTCGCCCTGGCGCTACCCCGATGACTGGGTGGTGGAGATGTTCGCGCCCGAGGGCCCGAAGATCCTTCGCCGCGGCGAGTGGTTCTACCTGATCTCCGCGGTGGGCGGCACCTCGGGGCCGCCCACCAGCCACATGGTCACGGTGGCGCGCTCGAAGTCGATCCACGGCCCCTGGGCGGACGACCCGCGCAACCCGGTGGTGCGCACCTGGAGCGCCGACGAGCCCTGGTGGTCGCGCGGCCATGCCAGCCTGGTCGAAGGCCCGGCCGGTGACTGGTGGATGGTCTACCACGGCTACGAGAACGGCTTTCGCACGCTGGGCCGCCAGACCCTGCTGGAGCCTGTCGAGTGGACGGCCGACGGGTGGTTCCGCGCTCGTGGCGGCACGCTGGCCGCGCCGACGCGCAAGCCCAGGGGTGGGCGGGCGACCCCCACCGGCCTCGCGCTGTCGGACGACTTCGCGAAGAGCGCGCTCGGCCTGCGCTGGAGCTTCTTCTCGCCCGGCCCTGACGAGGCCGCGCGCCTGCGCCACGAGAACCGAAGCCTGGTGATGCGCGGCAAGGGCACGTCGCTCGCCGACTGCTCGCCGCTGACCTGCATCACCGGCGACCGCGCCTATCAGGCCGAGGTCACGCTGGAGGTGTCGGGCCAGGCCCACGCCGGCCTGGCGCTTTTCTACGACCAGCGCTGCTTCGCCGGCATCGGCTTCAGCGCCCGCCAGCGGCTGACCTATGGCTACGGGCAGGAGCAGACGTGGATGCGCGAACCGATGTCCTCAGGGGGTCGGCTGCACCTGCGCGTCACCAACCGCGAGCACGTCGTGAAGTTCGAGCAATCCACCGACGGCCAGACCTGGACAGCCCACCCGTGGCAGATGGAGACCTCGGGCTTCCACCACAACGTGTTCGGCGGTTTCCTGAGCCTGCGCATCGCGCTGTTCTGCGCCGGTGAAGGTGAGGTGCGGTTTCGCGACTTCGTCTACCGAGGATTGAAGGCTTGAGCGCGCTGCACCGCATCGACGTGTGCTCGGCTGACGGCCGCGTGGTACCGGCGTTGGTGCAGGTGCGCATCTGCGAGTTCGTTCAAACCTTGCGTTAGGCGACAACGTGTCGCACCGCCGCGCGAGGTTCTCTTTTCTTCGGCCTTGTGATCCCCGGCCACCTCATGACTGCAACTGGAACCACAGGAGATTTCTCTTGAAAGCCGCGCAGCCAGTACATGAACGACACGATCACGACCTTGTGTATGGCCTTGTCTCGCGTGTTTCGTGTGGTGGTCAGACCGATTGTGTGGGGCGTGAGGATACGGGTTTCAACGCGTCACAGATCTCCGCTTTTACGAGTGAAACCGTACAAACGCGGGTTAACACTGGTAAGACCAAACAAGGTCATTTGCGACACTGGCATGACCAAACTGGTCATACCGCCTTGAGCACCGCCACCCTGCCCCGGCATTGCCTCGCTGAACGTGCGAATCGCGTGCAGGGGCACAACGCTGACAACACGTCGCGTTCGGGCCGGCAGGAGCGTCTGGAGAACCCTGCCCGGCGCTTGCGAGATTCCTGAGCCGATCGGGCCATTCCATCCGTGCGGCGCGAGCGCCGCGTCCAAACGCCCCGCCCCGGGGTGAACCCCAAACACCTGTTGCGAGAAGGTAGTGAGATGAGGAGACAGCACAAATTGACAACGTTGTCCAATTGTGTCGATGCACACACGGCTGACTGGCCCCGGTCAGCCCGTCGACTGTCGGCGCTGGCCTTCGCCTGCTCCTTGGCCGCGCTGACCGCCTGCGGCGGCGGAGGCAGCGGAGCATCCGGCCAGGCGCAGTCCGTCGACTTTCCCTACCCGGGCGTGCGGTACGTGGGGCTGTCGGCTCCGCTGGAAGCTACCGCGAGTTCGGGCCTGGCCGTGGTGTTCACGTCGAACACACCGACCGTCTGCACGGTCGAGGGCGAGACGCTGGTCCCTGTGGCTGCCGGCGAATGCTCGATCACAGCCGAACAGGCTGGCGGCGAGGGGTTCGCGGCGGCCAAGTCGCAGCAGCTGTTCAACATCATCAAACAAGAACAGACGATCCAGTTCAGCCCGCCAGACTTCATGCGCCTGGACGATGCACCGTTGCAGCTGTCGGCCACCGCTGCATCAGGGCTGCCGGTGAGCTTCTCCTCCGAAACGCCCGCGGTGTGCACGGTGGAGGAAGGCAAGCTGCGTGTGTTGGCCAAGGGGGCGTGCCTGGTCATCGCCCAGCAGCCTGGCGACGACACCTACGCACCGGCGGCCGTGCCCGGCGTGATCGCGGTGGACCCGCTGATCTTCCTGACGGGCTACATGGCCGACGGCTCGGCGACGTTGGAGAACGGCAGCATCAACACGTCGGCCGGCAGCAACAAGGACGGCTGGTGGTGCAGCGACCCCGAGTGGTGCGGGCGCACCGTCGTCAATGACAGCGGCTTCACGTTCTTCTACCGGATCCAGCCGCTCGACCCGGACCACCCGAACAGCGACACCTGGATCAGCGGCTACTGGGGCATGAACATCGCCGCGCCGGGCGGCGGGATTCAGATCACGGATGAAACGACCCTGAAGCTCAGGCTCGCCCAGAACGCCGAATGGTTCAACAGCGGCGCGACGGCGCCGGACGCCAGGCCGGAAGACAAGGCACAGGTCTCGGTGACGCTGGTCCTCGGCCACACGGCCACGAAGGCCGACGGCAACAGCTGCAACGTCAAGCTCAGCAGCGTCATCACGCCGCCCCAGGCCGAGGCCACGTCGTATGCACTGTTGTTGTCCGGTTTCACCGTCTCCGAGGCTTGCGAGCTGACGGGGCTGGACGCGATGGGCGAACTGGCCGGCTACCCCATCCGGACCATGGAGTTCGGTGCGGCGGGCAAGGGCATGAACACCACGGTGTCGAGCACGTCGGCGGACTACCCGACCTATGGCACCGAGCTCACGTTGTTGGGGCCCATCACCTTCCAGTAAGCCGACACCCGCACTGATCCGACACGCGGCCGGCAAGGCCGGCCGCGTACACACACACCATTTTCAGAGGTTGAAGATGAGGGGACAAACTCGATTCAAGAAGACGGCGTTGTCGCTGGCGACTGCGCAAGTCACATTGCTGTTCGGTGGCCTCGTGCTGGCGCAGGACAAGGCCGCGCCTGGTGCGGCCGCAGACAAGGAAGACGCGGACCAGCCGCAGGTCATCGTCGTGTCCGGCCAGCGCAAGGCGCTGGAGTCGGCGCAGAAGATCAAGCAGGAATCCGACGACATCGTCGACTCGGTCGTCGCCGACGAAGCGGGCAAGCTGCCGGACAAGTCGATCACCGAGGTCCTGCAGCGCGTGGTCGGCATCACCATGGACCGCAACCGTTCGCGCGGCGACCCCGAGCACTTCTCGGTGGAGGGCTCGGGCATCTCGATCCGCGGCCTGTCGTGGGGCTCGTCGACCCTGAACGGCCGCGAGATGTTCTCGGCCGGCTGGCCGGGTCGCGAACTCACCTGGGCCGACGTGCCGCCAGAGCTGATGTCGGCGGTGATGGTGCACAAGAACCCGCCGGCCGAACTCATCGAAGGCGGCGTCAGCGGCCAGGTCGACCTGCGCACCGCCCTGCCCTTCGATCACAAGGGCACGCGCCGCTCGGTGACGCTCTCTGCCAACTACGGGGAACGCGGGAACACTCTGTCGCCAGGAGTTTCGGCGCTCTACTCCACCCGGTGGGAGGAAGAGTCGGGCCACTGGGGTGCGCTGATCGACGTGTCGTACAACCGCACGCGCACCCACAACGACTCGATCCAGCTGGATGCCTACTTCCCGCGCACGGACCTCGTGCCCGGCGAGACCGTGTGGGTGCCCAAGTCGGCGTCGTGGCGCACCAACGAGAGCGACAACGAGCGCGCCGGCGTCTACGGCGCCTTGCAGTGGAAGAAGAACGGGATGGAATCGTCCCTGACCTACTTTCATTCCGGCTTCAGGGAACAAGGGGTCGAGAACGCACTTTTCAGCGGCGTTGAGAACTCGTACCGCTCGAAGATCGACAACGCGGTGTACGACAGCAAAGGTGTCTTCCAGTCCGGCACCTACACCTATCCCGAGGGCGGCCTCGGCGCCAACAACTTCGCCGCGGGCGGCCTCGGCTTCCAGACCGATACGGGGTACCACGAGAACACGTCGCAGACGCGCGAAATCGCGTGGAATTTCAAGTGGACGATCGACGACCAGTGGTCGGTGCAGCAGGACCTGCAATGGGTCCATGCGAAGCACAACGCCAGCAACGGCGTGGTGACGCTCGGCACCTTCGTGCCCAGCATGGGCCTGGATGTCAGCGGATCTCCGGCCAAGATCAGCTTCGACCAGACGGCGACAGAGTTCCTGGCCAATCCGGCCAACTACTACTGGAATTTCATCATGCCGGCGCGCAGCAAGGCCGAGGCCGATCTCTACGCCTGGCGTGGCGACGCGAAATTCAAGTTCGATGATCCCGTGCTGCGTGACTTCCGCTTCGGCCTGCGGCTGACCGGCCGTGAGGCCGACCACATCAACGCCAGCGGAACCGGCTGGTACTCGATCGCCCAGCCGTGGAACGTCAAGCAGACCAGCGTGCCCGGGCAGCTTCCGGGCATCGACGATGGCCAGGGCTGGCAGAGCCGTGGCTCGCTGGGCTACATGAGCGATCCGCGCTACGCCGGCAACACCCGCGTGCATTCGTTCGACAACTTCTTCAACGGCATGGCAGGCAGGCCGCCGTCGCTCGTGGTGCCCACGCTGGCGATGGCGAAGAACTACCCCGACGGCTACCGCAACCTGACCCAGCTGCTGATCGCGCAGTGCGAAGACGGCAAGGCGCTGTACAACCTCGACAAGGACTGCTCGACCGAGGGCAGCGACTGGAGGCCGCTGGTCTATGACAACGACCCGGCCAACGTGAGCCGGCAGAGCGAGGACACGCAGGCCATCTACGGCTCGCTGCGCTTCGGCTTCGACGACTGGAAGTACCCGGTCGACGGCAACCTGGGCCTGCGCGTCGTTCGCACCCATTCGGTTGCGCACGGCTATGTCAAGTTCGAGCCGAACTACGACAACGCGCCGCCGGAGGTGCCCCGCTTCGACACCATCCTCGAGCCGATCGACGCCGAGCAGGACCGCATCCATGTGCTGCCCAGCCTGAACCTGAAGATGAACTTCACGGACAAGCTGCAGGGCCGCCTGGCCTTGTCGCGCTCGATGTACCGCCCCGGCTTCGACCAGTTGGCGGAGTACATCCAGCTGAATCAGAACGTCACCTACGACGACCAACGCAACGTCACCAACATCACCTACACGGGCTCGAACACCGGGAACGTCCACCTCAAGCCCATCACCTCGGACAACTACGACGTGACGCTCGAGTGGTATCCGCGTCATGGCCAATCGTTGACGGCGGCGGTGTTCCACAAGGAGGTGAAGGACATCATCATGAAGTCCGCCTACCTGCGCTCGTTCCAGAGCCGGGCCGGCAACTCGCAGGACTTCCTGATCACGGGCCCGGACAACGTCGCCAAGGGCAGCGTGAGCGGCCTCGAGATCGCAGGCTCAACCTACTTCGACCAGTTGCCGATCCTGGACCAGCTGCTGCCGGATTGGGCCAAGGGCTTCGGCATTTCGGCCAACTACACGTACATCGACAGCCGCCAGAAGTTGTACAAGCCGTTCACCCGGGCCTACTGCCCGCCGAATGGCTCGTTCAACAACGGCAGCCTGAGCCTGTACGGCTGCGACACCAACGGCGTGCCTTTCGACAACCTGCCGATCCAGTACCTGTCGCGTGACGCATTCAACGTCGCATTCATGTACGACCGCGGCCCGGTGTCGTCCCGCCTGGCCTACAACTGGCGCGGCCGTTACCTGCAGGGCGTGGACGTCAATGGCACGCGCGGCAACGATGCGACCAGCGCCGACCCCGCCCGCATGAACCCCGACGGCACCTTCCCGCAGGACGTCAGCTGGGGCCTGCCCACCTGGGCCGAGGCCGTGGGCCAGTGGGATTTGGGGGTGAACTACACGGTCGACCAGAACTTCGCGTTGAGCTTCAGCGTGACCAACCTGACCGACGTGGTGCATCGCCAGACCCAGCAGCAGCACATCGGCGACATGGGCCGTGCCTGGTTCGAGCCCGGCCGCAGCTACCGCGTCTCGGTGAACTACTCGTTCTGATCGTTCTGACCGCAACCGCAGCGCCGGCCGTTGGCCGCCGGCGCTGCCTCACCCCGAATCGCCCATGCTGAGAATTCTTTCGCGCCGCCTGACCAGGACCCTGCTGCCCGCCCTGCTGCTTCCGCTGGCCACCGCGGCGATGGCCGGCCCGGTGGAGCGTCCGCAGCTTGTCCAGCGCGACGGCCGCCATGCCTTGATGGTGGACGGCGCCCCGTTCCTGATCCTGGGCGCACAGTCGCACAACTCCAGCAACTACCCCAAGGCGCTGGAGAAGGTGTGGGCCGCGGTGAAGGACATCCATGCCAACACCGTCGAAGTACCGATCGCGTGGGAACAGGTCGAGCCGACGGAGGGCCGCTTCGACTTCGGCTTCGTCGACACGCTGGTCAAGCAGGCGCGCGAGCGCAAGCTGCGCGTGGTCTTGCTCTGGTTCGGCACGTGGAAGAACACCAGCCCGCAGTACACCCCGGCCTGGGTCAAGCTGGACAACCAGCGCTTCCCGCGCATGCTCGACAAGGACGGCAAGGACAGCTACTGCCTCTCGCCGTTCGGCGACCAGACGCTGGAGGCGGACAAGCGCGCCTTCACCGCGCTCATGCGTCACCTGAAGAAGATCGACGAGCAGCACCGCACGGTGCTGATGGTGCAGGTCGAGAACGAGGTAGGCACGTTCGGGCTCGCGCGCGACTTCGGGCCCAAGGCCCAGGCCGCCTTCGAGCGAGACGTTCCGCCGGCCGTCCTGGCGCGCAAGAAGCCGCCTGTCCCCGGTGCACCCAACGGGGCCTGGCGCGCCGTCTATGGCGACTACGCGGACGAATACTTCCACGCCTGGGCGATTGCGCGCTACATCGAAGAGATCGCCAAGGCGGGGCGCGCCGAATACGACCTGCCGCTGTACGTGAACAACGCGCTGCGCGACCCGCTGGAGCCGATCGCGCCGTGGAAGAGCAATTTCGCCAGCGGCGGCCCCACCTACGACGTGATCGACATCTACAAGGCCGCCGCGCCGCACGTCGACATCGTCGGGCCGGACATCTACCACCCCGAGTGGGCCAAGGTGAAGGCCCACCTCGAGAAATTCCAGCGCCCCGACAACGCGCTGTGGGTGCCCGAACTCGGCAATGCCGAAGCCTACGCGCGCTACATCTACCTGATCCTCGGCCGCGGGGCGATCGGCGTTGCGCCGTTCGGCATCGACTACTTCGACTACGCCAATTTTCCACTCGGCGCCAAGCGCAGCGACAAGGCCATGGTCGAGCCCTTCGCCCAGGTGTATGCGGCCTTCCGGCCTATGCAGCGCCAATGGGCGCAATGGGCCTTCGAGGGCCGCACCCACGGCGTGGCCGAACCCGAGGACCACGCTGACCAGCATGTGGCGATGAAGGGCTGGAAGGCCCACGTCACCTTCGGCCAGTGGCAGTTCGGCGAACGGGAATGGCCCGGCAACAAGAAGGAATCGCCGCCGCATGCCGCGACCGCGGTGGGCGGCGTGGCGATCGCCCAGATCGCCGAGGACGAGTTCGTGCTCGTCGGACAGCAGGCGCGCGTGCGCCTGGACGACACCGAGGCCAGCGGCCGGGCCCAGATCATCAGCGCCGAAGAAGGCAGCTTCGACGCAAACGGCAAGTGGGTGATGGAGCGCCGCTGGAACGGCGACCAGGTCGATTGGGGCCTGAACTTCACCGCGCGACCGCGCGTGCTGAAGGTCAGGATGGGGCGCTACCAGTGACCGCCCACGCATCGATCGTCTAACTGTTGAATTTGATGAAGCTGTTTCATTCCACCATGTCGGTGGCCATGCTGGTGGCTGCCACCAGTGCCTTCGCGCAGACGACCACCGACCTGGTCATCCTGCCTTCGCCCGGGGCGATCTGGCGTACCCTGGTCGGCCATTGGGAAAAGCAGGTCGAGCTGACGGGCGACAGTGTGGTCGTCCCGCCGCCGAGTGCCGAGTACGCCCGCAACGGCCGCGTCGGTGCCAGCACCGCAAGCCACGCCGGCCAGCGCGAGTCGGTGCTGTTCGATTGGCATGAACTCTGGCAGGTCAGCCTGCGTTTCGAGAGCCGCACGCCGCTGGACCTGCGTCCCTACCAGCAAGGCACGCTGGAGTTCGATCTCGACGTGGCAGAGCTGGCCAAGGGCAGCGTGCGCGTCAAGCTGAGTTGTGGCAACGGCTGCGAACGGGCCGTGAACCTGATGCAGCCGGCTCGTGCCTGGGCCGGCAAGGGCTGGCAACACGTCGCCTTGTCGATGAGCTGCTTCGCCCGCGAAGACGCCGACTTCTCCCAGGTGAACCTGCCCTTCTCGCTCGAAGGCACCGGCAGCGGCCAGGTCAGCGTGGCCAATGTGCGGATCGTCCGCGGCTTTCGCCCGAGCCTGCCCTGCCCCGACTACCGGACCGAATCCGTCACGCCCGCGATGCTTGGCGAGTCCTGGGCTGTCGAATGGTGGCTGCCGCGCCACCGGCAGAAGCTGGAGGACAAGCGCCAGCTCGTCGCGGCCGGCACGCCGCCGGAAGTCGTGTTCATCGGCGACTCCATCACCCAGGGCTGGGAGAACGAGGGCCGCGAGGTCTGGCGGCAGCACTACGCCCCGCTGCATGCGTTGGCGCTCGGCTTCGGTGGCGACCGCACCGAGAACGTCCTGTGGCGTCTGCAGAACGGCGAAATCGACGGCATAACGCCCAAAGTGGCTGTGCTGATGATCGGCACCAACAACACCGGCCATCGCGCCGAGGCTCCCGAGACCACCGCCGCCGGCATCAAGCGCCTCATCGACGAGATTCGCCGGCGGTCGCCGAAGACGAAGGTGCTGCTGCTGGCCATCTTCCCGCGCGGCGAAAAGCCGGACGACTTCCTGCGGGGCATCAACAACCGCGTGAACAAGCTCATCGCCCGCTACGCCGACGGGCGCAGCGTGCACTTCCTCGACATCAATGCCGAACTGATGAACCCGGACGGCACGCTGTCCAAGGACGTCCTGTTCGACCTGCTGCACCTGAGCGAGAAAGGCTACGCCATCTGGCAGCGCGCGATGGATCCCACCCTGCAACGGCTTTTGAAGTACCCCCAATGAGCACGCTGACCTACTCCAGCCCCTTCCCGCCCTCCTTCGTCTTCGGCGTGGCCGCCGCGGCCGCGCAGATCGAGGGCGCCGCCTTCACCGACGGGAAGGGCGAATCGATCTGGGATCGCTTCTGCCGCGTCCCCGGCAAGGTGGCCGGCGGCGACACGCTCGATGTCGCCTGTGACCACTACAACCGCTTCGACGACGACTTTGCGCTGATGGCGTCGCTGGGCGTCAAGCACTACCGCCTGTCCATCGCCTGGCCGCGCATCTACCCGCAAGGCGATGGGCCGGTCAACAAGAACGGCATCAACTTCTATCGGCGCCTGCTGGCCAGCATGGCGCGCCATGGCATCACGCCGTGGGTGACGCTGTTTCATTGGGACCTTCCGCAGGCGCTGGAAGACCGTGGCGGCTGGACATCACGCGTGACCGTGAATGCCTTCGCGCGCTATGCCGACACGGTGGTCAAGGAATTCGGCGCGCTGGTCAAGAACTGGATCACGCTCAACGAGATCCGTTGCTTCACGCTGCTGGCGTATGGCCTGGGCAGCAAGGCCCCGGGCCGCCGGGAAGGCAAGGCCGTGGTGAACCAGACCTGCCACCATGCCCTGCTGGCCCACGGCCATGCGGTGCGTGCGGTGCGCGAATTCGGCGGCCCGGGCACTCGCGTGGGCCTGACCGACAACTGCGACGTCAGCGTGCCCGTCACCGAAACCCCGGACGACATCGCAGCGGCCCAGGCCTGGTTCCTGGACAAGAACGAGCACATCCTCGGCGCCATCCACGGCGGCGGCTACTCGCCCGCCTACCTCGCCCGCACAGGTGTCGACGCACCCCAGGTGCAGCCAGGCGATTTCGACCTGATCAGCCAGCCCACCGACTTCCTCGGGCTGAACATCTACACCGCCACCTACGTTCGTTCCGGCGAAGGCGGTGAGCCCTACGAGGCGCTGGCGCTGCCCGCCAGCTACCCGCGGGCCGACAGCCCCTGGCTGAACCTGGTGCCGCAGGCCATCTACTGGGCCGCACGCATGTGCCACGAGCTCTATGGCCATCGCTCGATCTACGTCACCGAGAACGGCTGCGGCTACGACGAAGAGCGCGTGGTCGGCGGCGAGGTGGTCGACCTGCACCGGCGCGACTTCCTGCGCAACCACCTGCGCGAACTGCACCGCGCGATCGCCGATGGCATTCCGGTCGACGGCTACTTCCTGTGGTCCTTCGTCGACAACTACGAGTGGGAAGACGGCTACGGCCGCCGGTTCGGCATCGTCCACTGCGATTACGAGACGCTCGAACGCACGCCCAAGCTGTCGGCCCGCTACTACGCCGACGTGGTGCGCACCCGCACCATCCTTTAGCAACCGTGACCGCGTGGTGCGGGAGCGCACCACGGCTTTCAGTGAGCCGACGACGATCCTTCCCAGCCGGGATCGCCGCCATCGTCGGCGCGACGCAGCAGCTGCCCCTCTCCTGACCAAGACGATGACACCCTCCCAAATCAAGCTGTCCCGCAGAAGCTTCCTTGGCACGGCCGCCGCCGCGGCCTCGTTGCAGCGCGCCGAAGCCGCGCCTTCGCCCTTCGCCGCCACCTGGGACTCGCTCGTCGACGGCTACCGCACGCCCGAGTGGTTCCGCGACGCCAAGTTCGGCATCTGGGCGCACTGGGGCGCGCAGTGCCAACCCGAGATGGGCGACTGGTACGCCCGCCGCATGTACATCCAGGGCAACTGGCAGTACGACCACCACGTCAAGACCTACGGCCACCCGACGAAGTTCGGCTTCATGGAGATCCAGAACCTCTGGAAGGCCGAGAACTGGAACCCCGACGCGCTGCTGGACCTGTACGTCAAGGCCGGCGCCAAGTACTTCGTGGCGAT
Organism: Ideonella sp.; assembly: GCF_036277275.1. Lineage (GTDB taxonomy): Bacteria > Pseudomonadota > Gammaproteobacteria > Burkholderiales > Burkholderiaceae_C > Ideonella. The sequence continues at coordinate 11,710 of NZ_DASUNH010000154.1, forward strand.
GGCCAATCACCACGACAACCTCGACGCCTACAACTCCAAGTACCACGCCTGGAACACCATGCGCGTGGGGCCGAAGAAGGACATCGTCGGCGGCTGGGCCAAGGCGGCACGCGCGCGCGGGCTGCGCTTCGGCGTCAGCAACCACAGCGCCCACGCCTGGCACTGGTTCCAACCGGCCTACGGCTACGACCCCGAAGGCCCCCATGCCGGCCAGCGCTACGACGCCTACCGCCTGACCAAGGCCGACGGCAAGGGCAAGTGGTGGGAAGGGCTGGACCCGCAGGATCTCTACACCGGCCGCAACATCGTGATGCCCGATGGCTTCAAGACCATCCGCAGCGTCGAGGCCTGGCAGCAGAGCCAGACGGCCCACTGGGACGAGAAGCCGCCGCTGCATAACCCGGCCTTCACGCGCAGCTGGTTCCTGCGCTGCCGCGACCTGATCGACAGCTACAAGCCCGACCTCGTCTACATGGACAACACGACCTTGCCGCTGGGCCAGGTCGGTCTGGACATCGCCGCCCACTTCTACAACGCCAGCATGGCCTGGAACGGCGGCAAGCTGGAGGCCGTGCTCAATGGCAAGGTCATGCCCGACGAATGGAGGCCCGGCCTCGTCGAGGACGTGGAGCGGGGCTTTCGCGAGAACATCGAGCCCCTGCCCTGGCAGACCGACACCTGCCTGGGCGACTGGCACTACAGCCGCGGCATCTTCGACAACCACCAGTACAAGCCCGCCAGCACGGTCATCCACCGCCTGTGCGACATCGTCTCGAAGAATGGCAACCTGCTGCTGTCGGTGCCGCTGCGCGGTGACGGCACCATCGATGCCGACGAGCGCAAGATCCT
>NZ_DASUNH010000155.1:0-12314 GCF_036277275.1 Ideonella sp.
CAACCAATCGACCGCGCACATCCCGGTCATCATGGTGGCCGCGCGGCAGTTCACCGAAGACGACCGGCTGCAGCTCAACAACCACATCCTGAGCCTGGCCGACAAGGGCGATGTTGGCCGCGATCGTTTTCTCGGCGAAGTCAGGCGCGCCTTCGGCCGGCCGATCCGGGTGCAGTAGATGGCTGCGCGGGCCAGGCAGCCGTCAGTGGCTGCCGGCCGCCGCGCTGGGAGCGACCAGAGTGGCCAGCGCCTGCGCGACTTCCTGTTCGGATTGCGGTCGCACCAACCGGGCGACCTCCTGGCCATCGCGAAGAAGGACGAGGGTGGGCCACAACTTGACGCGGAACGAGCGCCCCAGCGGCCGGCCGGACCCGTCTTCGACCTTCAGATGCCGCACACTGGTGTGTGGCGCCATCGCAGTGGCCAGCAGCGGCTGCGCGCGCAGGCAGTAGCCGCACCAACCGGTGCCGAACTCGAGCACCGTGGGGCCGGGCAAGGCCTCCACCTCGGCCCGGGTCGGCTCGGGGGAAACAAAGTGGGTGGTGAATGCCATACCGGCACTATCGCAAAAACCGTCGCCTGAAGCCTTGCCCTCAGTCGCTTCGGGGTGACGCCGCTGCGGTGACGCTGCTGCCTTCACCCCGCGGCAGCATCAGCTCGAAGCAGGTGCCATCGCGGGTCCTGGTGCTGGCGACGAGCGAGCCACCATGGGCACGGGCAATGCGCTCGATCTCGCGCAGCCCGGCACCGACCGGCGGTGGCAAGTCGCCGAGCGGCAGAGCCGGGCCCAGCAAGTGCGCGGCCGCGATGTCGTTCAAGGGCCTGTCGAAGCTGACACGCAGCACGACGGCGCCGCGCGCCGTGCCGTCGACCAGCATGTTGATCGGCGCCGCGTTGCAGTGCGTTTCCGCCTGCAGCAGCAACTGGTCGATCGCCGTGGCCAGCAGCCGCGCGTCCCATTGGCCGACGGTGTCGCCTTCGGTCTTCAACCCGCCGGCGCTGAGCGGCAGCGAGCTGTCGCGGCCGGATTGCCAGCGTTCACGCGCCAGCAATGCCAGGTCGGTCGTGCCGGCGCAGACCTTCAGCTCGCCCCCTGGTGTCTTGGCTAGGCTGATCAGGTGTGACACCTGGCGCCGCAGCAATGCAGTGGCCGACTTCTGCCGCATCGCCGCCTCGCGCAGCGCCGGCGATTCGCTTCGCTGCAGGACCAGCTCGGTGTTCAGCGCCAGGGCGGTCAGCGGCTCCTGCAGGTCATGCGACAGGGCCGTGATCATCAAGGCATTGGCATGGGCCAGCCGCGCCAGCTCGTCGGCATGCGCGGCGATCGTTCGGCGTTGCCGGTGCAGCTCGACGAACACCGCGACCTTGCTGCGCAGCACGCGCTCGTCCAACGGCTTGTAGAGGAAGTCGACGGCGCCGCTTTCGTAGCCGCGGAAGCTGCTGCGGGCCTCTTGCGCGACGGCGGTCAGGAAGATGATCGGCACGTGGTGGGTGCGCTCGCTGCCGCGCATCAGTTCGGCCAGCGCGTAGCCGTCCATGCTCGGCATCTGCACATCCAGCAAGGCCAGCGCCACATCGTGCACGAGCAGCATTTCGAGTGCCTCGGCGCCCGAGCCGGCCGTGACCACCGTCAGCTCGTCACTGGACAACAGTGCCCGCATGGCCACCAGGTTGGCGTCGATGTCGTCGACCACCAGGATCTTGACGGGGTTGCGGGCGGCGTCAGACGGCCAAGACGAGATCGGCATGGTGCGTTCATCAAGAGGCATGGCCGCGAGTGGCAATCCGCGTGCCTGTGGCTTGCATGCCGCTGTTGCCCCGAAAACTGCGGGCCGCCCGCGCCAGGCGCGGAACATTGTGGGATGCTGCCGCTCCGATTCAGCCAGCTGTTCCCGGTGGCGCCGCAGATGCGCCACCCATCGATCCCTGCCGTTGTTCCATGCCCCATCGTTTGATTGCCCGCGCTGCACGCGCCATCACCCTGCCCAGCGGCTGGGGCGGTCTGCTGCCCCCCTTGACCGTGATCGGCTTCGGCATCGCGATCCTGGCGGTGCTGTTGATCGCGCTGTTCTCGTACCAGGCGGATCGAAGCCGCTCGGACGCCGCGGACGCCGTCTCGAACGCGCTCGAAATGATCCAGCAGGTGCAGGCGATCAGCTCGACACTGAAGGACGCCGAAACCGGCCAGCGCGGCTACCTGCTGACCGGTGCCGAGCAGTACCTGCAGCCTTACGAAAACGCGCGTGCTCAGGTGGCCAGCCAGTTCCGCACGCTGCGCCAGTTGGACCTGGCCAGCGCACATCGGCGGGTGGGGATCGATACGCTCGAACGCCTGGTCAACGAGAAGCTGGAGGAACTGCGCGAGTCGGTCGCCCTCAAGCGCGACGGCAAGGGCGAAGCCGCGCTGGCGATGCTGCGCACCGACCGTGGCCGCGAGCTGATGGACCGGGTGCGTGTGGCGGCGGCCGAACTCGAAGCCGACGAGCGCAAGGCCTTCCGCAGCCGGCGCGATGCGTGGAACGAGGCGGTGCTGATCAGCCGGCTGGTCACCTGGGGCGGCGCGACGCTGCTGCTGATCCTGATCATCTCCGCCGCGGTGATCACATCGCGCGACTACCGTGCCCGCGAGATCGAGGCCTGGTTGAAATCCGGCCTGGCGGGGGTCAGCGAAAGCCTCCAGGGCGATCTTCGGCTCGACCACATGGGCCAGCAGGTGCTGGCTTTCCTGGCCGATTTCATGGATGCCCAGGTCGGGGCGATCTATGTGGTCGAGCGCAATGGCCAGCTGCGCCGCATGGCCAGCTTCGCGATCAGCTCGCTGATGGACCGCGAGGTGGTGTCCCCCGGCCAGGGCCTGCTCGGCCAGGCGGTGCGCGACCGGCGCGCAATGCATGTGCAGGACGTGCCGGCCGGTTATCTGAACGTGCATTCGAGCGTCGGCGGCGCCGCGCCGTGTGAGCTGCTGTTGCAGCCGGCGGCTGTCGACGGCATGGTGCATTGCGTGCTCGAGCTCGGCTTCTTCAAGCCGGTGCGGCCCGAGTTTCGCGAGCTGCTCGACCGCATCTCCGAAACCCTGGCGATGGCCACTCGCGCATCGAAAGACCGCACGCGGATGGAAGAGCTGCTGGCCGAGACCCAGCGTCAGGCCGAGGAGCTGCAGTCGCAGCAAGAGGAGTTGCGCGTCAGCAATGAGGAGCTCGAAGAGCAGGGCCGCGCACTGCGCGAGTCGCAGGCGCGGTTGGAGAACCAGCAGGCCGAACTCGAGCAGACCAACGCCCAGCTGGAAGAGCAGGCCCAGCTGCTGGAACGACAGAAGGCCGAGCTGAGCCAGGCCCAGGGCAAGCTGACCGAGCGCGCCGACGAGCTGGAGCGGGCCAACCAGTACAAGAGCGAATTCCTGGCCAACATGAGCCACGAGCTGCGCACGCCGCTGAACTCGACGCTGATCCTGGCCAAGCTGCTGGCCGACAACAAGCCTGGCAACCTGACCGAGGAGCAGGTCAAGTTCGCGCAGACCATCGCGTCGGCGGGCAACGACCTGCTGACGCTGATCAACGACATCCTCGACCTGTCGAAGATCGAGGCGGGCAAGGTCGAGGTTCACCTCGAGCGCATCGGGGTGCAGCGCCTGGTCGACGGCCTGGCCGCGGCGTTCGAGCCGCTGGCACGCGACAAGGGCCTGGGGTTCAGCGTCGCGCTCGAGCCCGACGTGCCCGAAACGACGGTGACCGACGAGGTTCGCTGCGGCCAGATCCTGAAGAACCTGCTGTCCAACGCGATCAAGTTCACCGAGAAGGGCGAGGTGGCCTTGCGCGTGTCGGCGCTGGACGGTGGCGACACGCTGGCCTTCAGCGTGCGCGACAGCGGCATCGGCATCGGCGAACACCAGCGCGAGATCATCTTCGAAGCCTTCCGCCAGGCCGACGGCAGCACCCACCGCAAATACGGCGGCACCGGCCTGGGCCTGTCCATCGCGCGGGACCTGGCGCGGCTGCTGGGCGGCGACATCACAGTGCAGAGCACACCCGGCCAAGGCAGTGTGTTCACGCTGACACTGCCGCGCGACAGCGTGGTCCGGGAACCGCTGGACGCCTCGGCATCCAACCCGGCCGCGCCGCCCGCGATCGAGGCGCGGCCACGCACTGCGGCCGCGCCCCACGTGACGTCGCCGGCCCGCCCACGACCGCCGAGGCTGGCCGACGACCGCGACCAGCTGAACGCGCAGGCGCGGCTGATCCTCGTGATCGAAGACGACCTGCACTTTGCCGAGATCCTGCGCGACCTGATCCGCGAACAGGGTTTCCAGTGCGTGCTCACACACACCGCGGGCGACGGGCTGGCGGCGGCCGAGCGCTATCTGCCCAACGCGATCCTGCTCGATGTCAATTTGCCCGACCATTCCGGCATGGGCGTGCTGGACCAGTTGAAGCGCAACTCGGCGACGCGCCACATCCCGGTCCACGTGACTTCGGTGGCCGACTATTCGCACGAAGCGATGGAGATGGGCGCAGTGAGCTACGCGTTGAAGCCGGTCCAGCGCGAAGAGCTGGTGCACGCATTGCAGCGGCTGGAGGCCCGCTTCACCCAGGGCCTGCGGCGGGTGCTGGTGGTCGAGGACGATGCGCGCCAGCGCGAGAGCGTGGGCCAGCTGCTCGCCAGCGAAGAGGTGCAGATCGTCGGCGTCGCCAGCGCGGCCGAGGCGCTGCGCGAACTGGGGGGCACCACCTTCGACTGCATGGTGCTCGACCTGAACCTGCCCGACGTGAGCGGCTACGAGCTGCTGCAGAAGATGGCCGATCACGAGGGCGTGCCGTTCCCGCCGGTCATCGTCTACACCGGCGGGTCGTTGACGGCGGAGCAGGAGCAGCAGCTGCGCCGCTTCTCGAAGGCCATCATCGTGAAGGACGCGCGTTCGCCCGAACGCCTGCTGGACGAGGTGACGCTGTTCCTGCACCAGGTCGAGGCCAGCCTGCCGGCCGAGCGCCAGCGCATGCTCAAGGCCGCGCGCAACCGCGAAACCGCGCTCGAAGGCCGCCGCGTGCTGGTGGTCGAAGACGACGTGCGCAACATCTTTGCCCTGTCGGCGGTGCTCGAGCCCAAGGGCATCAAGGTCGAGATCGCGCGCAACGGCCGCGAGGCGCTGGACCGGCTGGCGCTGCCGGCCGGCCCGAAGGCCGAGCCCATCCACCTGGTGTTGATGGACGTGATGATGCCGGAGATGGACGGCTTGACGGCGATGCGCGAGATCCGCAAGCGGCCCGAGCTGGGCAAGCTGCCGATCATTGCGCTGACCGCCAAGGCAATGAAGGACGACCAGGAGAAGTGCCTGGCCGCCGGCGCCAACGACTACATCGCCAAGCCCTTGGACGTGGAGAAGCTGCTGTCGCTGATCCGCGTATGGATGCCCAAGTGAGCCACCACCTGCAGGCGACGGCCGACGGCGACCATGTGCCGGACAAGACCTTCGACATCGAGCTGCGGCTGTTCGTCGAGGCCGTCTATCTGCGCTACCACTACGACTTTCGCGAGTACGCGCCGTCGTCGTTGAAGCGCCGGCTGCGTGCCGCGATGGCGCGGTTCGGTTGCCATACCTTGTCGCAGCTGCAGGACCAGCTGTTGCATGACGTGGCCGTCTTTCCGCAGCTGCTGGACTACCTGACGGTGCAGGTCAGCGAGATGTTCCGCGACCCGCCGTATTTCAAGGCCCTGCGCGATTCGGTCGTGCCGCTGTTGCGCACGTACCCTTCGCTGAAGGTCTGGATCGCCGGCTGCAGCACCGGCGAAGAGGCCTGGTCGATGGCCATCCTGTTGCGCGAAGAAGGGCTGCTGGATCGCACGCTGATCTACGCGACCGACATCAACGCGCATTCGTTGCAGGCCGCCGAAACTGGCGTCTATGCCGCCGAGCGCATTGCCGGCTTCAGCGACAACCACCGTCTCTCGGGTGCGCACAGCTCGCTGTCCGAGCACTACACCGCTGCCTATGGCAACGCGGTGTTCGACAAGCGGCTGAAGAAGCACATCGTCTTCTCCGACCACAGCCTGGCCACCGACAGCGTGTTCGCGGAGGTTCAACTGGTGTCATGCCGCAACGTGCTGATCTACTTCAATCGCGCGCTGCAGAACCGGGCCATCGGCCTGTTCCGCGACGCGTTGTGTCGACAGGGTTTCCTAGGCGTCGGCGCGAAAGAGTCGCTGCGATTCACGGACCACCAAGAGGCCTTCACCGAGCTGGTGCCGCAGCTGCGGCTGTACCAGAAGCGGGGCGGCGCATGAAGGCGCTCGGCTCGACGGGTGCTCGACCGCGCATCGAGGCGATCGTGATCGGCGCCTCGGCCGGTGGCATCGACGCGCTGACCCAGCTGCTGCCGGCGCTGCCGGCCGGGGCGCGCCTGGCGGTTTTCGTGGTCGTGCACCTGCCGCCCACGCAACCCAGCCTGCTGAGCGAGATCTTCCAGCGCAAGTGCGCACTGCGGGTGCAGGAAGCGCAGGACAAGGAGACGGTCGAGCCCGGCACGGTGTACTTTGCGCCGCCCGACTACCACCTGCTGCTGGACCCGGGCCCGCAGCTCGCCTTGTCGGCCGACCCGCCGGTGCACTTTTCGCGTCCGGCGATCGACGTGCTGTTCGAATCGGCCGCAGACGTCTACGGCCAGTGCCTGCTCGGCATCGTCCTCAGCGGTGCCAGCGAAGACGGCGCCAACGGGTTGCTGGCGGTCCACCAGGCCGGCGGGGCCACGCTGGTGCAGCGGCCCTCCGATGCGGCCACGCCGGCGATGCCGCTTCACGCGATCCAGCGCTGCCCGCAGGCACGTGTGCTGGGTCTGGACGACATCGGCATGCTGCTGCGAGACATGGCCAGGGAATCGCTTCGATGACAACGCCTGTGACAACCCCCGTGAAGGCGGCACCCGTGAAGTGCCTGCTGGTCGACGACCTGGACGACAACCTGCTGACCATGTCGGCCCTGCTGCGCAGCGACGAGGTCGAGGTGCTCACCGCCCGCTCCGGCCGCGAGGCGCTGGAGCTGCTGCTGGTGCATGACGTGGCGCTGGCCTTGCTCGATGTGCAGATGCCCGAGATGGACGGCTTCGAGCTGGCCGAGCTGATGCGCAGCAGCGAGCGCACCCGCCATGTGCCGCTGATCTTCGTGACGGCCGGTGCGCGCGAGACCCAGCGCCTGTTCAAGGGCTACGACGCCGGCGCGGTGGACTTTCTGTTCAAGCCGATCGAGCCGCGGATCCTGCAGAACAAGGCGCAGGTCTTCTTCGATCTGTACCGCAGCCGGCGGCAACTGGCCGAGGAGCTGCACGAGCGAACCGAGACGCTGCGCTTGAACGAGATCTTCGCCGCGGTGCTCGCGCACGACCTGCGCGACCCGCTGAACGCCATGGTGACCGCGGCGATGCTGATCGACCGGCAAGCCGAGAGCGACGCGGTGCGACGATCGGCCGGCCGCATCGTGGCCAGCGGCCGGTCGATGAGCCGCATGATCGGTGACGTGCTGGACCTGGCGCGCGCGCGCCTGGCCGGCGGCATCCCGGTGCACTGCGAGCCGGCCGAGCTGGGCCGCGTGGCGCAGCGGGTGATCGACGAGCAGCGCACCGCTCACGCGGAGTGCGAGCTGCGGCTGGTGCAAGAGGGTGAACTGACCGGCGTCTGGGACGAAGACCGCCTGGCCCAGGCGCTGTCCAACCTCGTTGGCAACGCGCTGGTGCATGGCCTGCCGGGCCAGCCGGTCGTGCTGCGGCTGGACGGCCGCGCGGCGCATAGCGTGAGCGTCGGCGTCCACAACGCCGGCAGCATCCCGCCCGAGCTGTTGCCGCACATCTTCGATCCCTTCCGCGGCAGCGCGCGCCCGCGTGAACACCGCACCGGCCTGGGCCTGGGCCTGTACATCGTCGAGCAGATTGCACGGGCCCATGGCGGCAGCGTCGAGGCCCGGTCGGCGGACGGCCGGACGAGTTTCACGCTGACGCTGCCACGTGGCCAGGGCTGAGAGCCTGAGACGAGCAGCGGCTCAGGCGAGCAGCTTGTCGACCTCTTTCAGCGCCGCGTCGAAGTTGTAGGGCTTCGACAGGTAGGCCTGCGCACCGGCCTGCATCGCGCGGCCGACGCTGGCGTCCATCGCATCGGCCGAGACCACCACCACCGGCAGGTCGTGGTGCACCGGGTCCTCGCGCAGGGCCTGCAGCAGGACCAGGCCTTCGCCGTCGGGCAGGTTCATGTCCAGCAGCACCAGGTCGGGCGTCACGCGGGCGATCTGCTGGCTGGCCGCGGCCAGGTCGGGTGCGATCTCGAGCGTGATCAGCGGCCGGGCCTGCAACAGCGCGCGCATCACTTCGACATTGACCGGGTCGTCCTCGACGTACAGCACGGTGCGACGTTGGCCTTCGCTCGGTGCCAGCTTGGCCGGCCGCGTCGGCGAGGCCTCGACAGGCTCGGTGCTGGCCGGCAGCCAGACGGTGAACTGCGAGCCAACGCCCGCCGTGCTGTCGACCTGGAGCTGGCCGCCCATCATCTCGATCAGCCGGCGGGTGATCACCAGGCCGATGCCGGTGCCGGCCGCCCCGGTGTGCTCGCGGCCCAGGCGGTTGAACGGCTGGAACAGCATCGACAGCTGCTCGGCGCTCATGCCCAGGCCGGTGTCGCTGACGCGGACCCAGACCCGCGCATCGCCACCGGTGCCGGCCATTACCGACAGCCGGCCGCCTTCGCGGTTGTACTTGATGCCGTTGCTGATCAGGTTGATCAGCACCTGCTGCAGCCGCAGCGGGTCGGCCATCACGGCAGGCAGGCCGAAGGGCACGCCGGTGTCAAGCGAGATCTGGCGCGCATCGGCCTCGGCCCGCAGCATCGCGGCCGCGGCTTCGACGGTGTTGCCGACATCGACCGGGCCGATCGCGATGCGCGCGGTGCCGGATTCGATGCGCGACAGGTCGAGCACATCGTCGATCAGCGATTTCAGGTGCCACCCCGAGCGCAGCATCAACCGGGCGTAGCGCAACAGCGTCTCGTCGTTGGCCACGGTGGGGTGGCGGCGAAACGCCTGTGCAAACCCGAGGATGCCATTCAGCGGCGTGCGCAGCTCGTGGCTCATGCGCGAAAGAAAGTCGGACTTGGCCTGGCTCGCCGCTTCGGCCGAGTCGCGCTCGCGCGCCAGGCGGCGCACGGCCTCGCGGTCCTGCAGGTGCTGGCTCAGGGCCTCGGCCAGCAGCACCAGTTCGTCGCGCCCGGCGATGCGACTGGTCGGGACGGTGATCGCGGGCGGCGTTCCGTCGGCCGGGACGGCCTGCAGCTGGCGCGACAGGCTCATCAACCGCCGGGTGACCAGCGCGTGCATCGCCACCAGCACCACGGCCATCAGCAGCAGCACCTTGACCATCTCGCCGACGAACAGCCAGGTCGAACGGCGGCCGACCTCGGCCTCGATCTCGGCCAGCGATTCGCTCACCTGCAGCTCACCGATGCGCGACTTGCCATCGGGCGAGTGCAGCGTGACGCTGCGCTGCTGGCTGCCGGCCGGCGGCGTGGTGCCGGCTTCGGCCAAGGTCAGGCCATCGGTCGACACGACGCGGGCGTGCACGATCGCGCGGTTCTGGATCAGGCCCCGGGTGTGGGCCGCGAGCAGGCGCTGGTCCAGCAGCCAGGCGGCCAGCGCGATCGGCTCGGCGCTGGCCTCGATGGCCGAGTGAGCCGATTCGGTGGCGGCCTGCAACGAGCGGGCGCGATCGGCCTCGCTGGCAATGCCCCCCCACAGCAGCGACACCGCGACACCAAGCCCGCCCACCAGCAGCAGGATTCTCTTGACCAGCGGGGAATGGGTGGCGCCAAGCATGGTGCTGCCGCCAGTCTCGCACGGTGAACCGACGGTCATCACCTCGAAATCCCGACCCGCGCCACGGGCCCTGCCGGCCGGCGAGGGCTCGCCGGGGAGCCGCCGCCCGCTTCCTGGCACGTCTGGGAGGCCGGGGGCTTAAGATTTCCGATCGCCCCAACCGCTGCACCGCCGTCGCCATCGCCATGAACACCAAAGCCTTTGCCTCGCAAGCCGACCTGGAAGAAAAGCAGGTCAGCTTCACCAAGCTCTCGGACAACGCCTACGCTTACACGGCCGAGGGTGACCCGAACACCGGGGTGATCGTCGGTGACGATGCGGTGATGGTGATCGACACCCAAGCCACGCCGGTGATGGCGCAAGACGTGATCCGCCGCATCCGCGAGGTGACCGACAAGCCCATCAAGTACGTGGTGCTGAGCCACTACCACGCGGTGCGGGTGCTGGGCGCTTCGGGCTACGCGCCCGAGCACATCATCGCCAGCCGCGACACCTACGACCTGATCGTCGAGCGCGGCGAGCAGGACAAGGCCAGCGAGATCGGTCGCTTCCCCAGGCTGTTCCGCAATGTCGAGTCGGTGCCGGCGGGGCTGACCTGGCCGACCATCACGTTCAGCGGCCGCATGTCGATCTGGCTGGGCCAGCTGGAGGTGCAGCTGATCCAGCTCGGCCGCGGCCACACCAAGGGCGATACCGTGGCCTGGCTGCCGCAGCAGAAGATCCTGTTCTCCGGTGACTTGGTCGAGTTCGACGCCACGCCGTATGCCGGCGATGCCTACTTCCAGGACTGGCCGAAGACGCTGGACAACATCGCCGCGCTGCAGCCGCGCGCACTGGTGCCGGGCCGTGGCGCGGCGCTGACGACCCCCGAAGCCGTGGCCGCCGGCCTGGCCGGCACCCGTGCCTTCGTCAGCGACATGTGGGCCAGCGTGAAGGCCGGCGTGGCGGCCGGGCAAGAGCTGAACGCCGTCTACAAGACCACCTACGCCGCGTTGAAGCCGAAGTACGGCCACTGGGTGATCTTCGACCACTGCCTGCCGTTCGACGTGACCCGCTGCTACGACGAAGCGACCCAGCATGCCGACCCACGCATCTGGACGGCCGAGCGCGACCGGAAGATGTGGGAGACGCTGGAAGGTTGAGGCCATGCTCTCGACCTACACCTACCCGAAGTTCGAGTACCGACGCCCGTCCGAGCTGGGCGAGACGTCACCACGCCGGCACCCGGTGGTGGTGGTCGGCGCCGGCCCGGTCGGGCTGACCGCGGCGATCGATCTCGCCCAACGTGGGCTGCCGGTGCTGCTGCTGGACGACGACGACACCGTGAGCCTCGGCTCGCGTGGTGTCTGCTATGCCAAACGCACGCTCGAGGTGCTGGACCGCCTGGGCTGCGGCCAGCGGCTGGTCGACAAGGGCGTGACGTGGAACGTCGGCCGCACCTTCTTCGACACCGACGAGGTCTTTCACTTCAACCTGCAGCCTGAAGCTGGCCACGAGCGGCCCGGCATGATCAACCTGCAGCAGTACTACCTCGAAGAGTTCCTGGTTCGCCGGGCCGAACAGCTGCCGAACCTCGATCTGCGCTGGAAGCACAAGGTGGCGAAGGTCGAGCCCGATGGTGCCGGTGCGACGCTGCAGGTGGAAACAGCCGACGGCAGCTTCGCGCTCGAAACCGACTGGCTCGTCGTGGCCGATGGGGCGCGCAGCCCGATCCGCCGCCAGCTCGGGTTGGAGATCGAGGGCCAGGTCTTTCATGACCGCTTCCTGATCGCCGATGTGGTGATGCAGGCCGACTTCCCCGCGGAACGGTGGTTCTGGTTCGACCCACCGTTCCACCGTGGGCAAAGCGTGTTGTTGCACCGGCAGGCCGACAAGGTCTGGCGCATCGACTTCCAGCTTGGCTGGAACGCGGACCCCGAAGAAGAGAAAAAGCCCGAGAAGGTGATCCCACGCATCCAGGCCATGCTCGCGAACCGAGGCCCCCAGGCGCCTGCTGTCCAGGCGCCGCCCCCCGAGGGGGACGAGCCGGCTAGGGGCGGCCCGTCGCCGGCTCACCCCGAGTTCGAACTTGAATGGGTCAGTGTCTACACCTTCCAGTGCCGGCGCATGCCGCAGTTCCGCCATGGCCGCGTGCTGTTCATCGGCGTTGCGGCGCACCAGGTCTCGCCGTTCGGCGCGCGTGGCGCCAACTCGGGCATCCAGGACGCCGACAACCTGGGCTGGAAGCTGCACGCGGTGGTGACCGGCGTGGCGCCCGAGACATTGCTCGACAGCTATGCCAGCGAACGCGGCGCGGCGGCGGACGAAAACATCCTGAACTCGACCCGCTCGACCGACTTCATCACGCCCAAGAGCGCGACCTCGAAGCTGTTCCGCAATGCCGTGCTGGGCCTGGCGCGCGAGCACGCGTTTGCGCGGGCGCTGGTCAACTCTGGGAGGTTGTCGGTGCCGACCCTGGCGCTCGATTCACCGCTGA
>NZ_DASUNH010000156.1:0-23579 GCF_036277275.1 Ideonella sp.
GAACGTGTAGTCCGTGGTGCCGCTGTTGCCGTCGTCCATCAGGTTCTTCGACACCAGCAGGTGCAGCACCTGCCCCGCCGAGCCGCTGAAGGTGTAGCGCCCGTTCTGCCCAACGCCCAACTTCACGGTCTTGGGCTCCGCAGTATCGATGCCGATCGTCCCGCGCACGCTCTGGACGAGGTTGACATTGACCGTACCGGTCTCGGTGCCGGTCGGCCGCAACACCATCGTGTAGGTGCCGCCGTTGCTTCCGATGATGTTGACGAAGTCTTCGACGCCGTCCTTGGCCGTGGACAGGCTTTCCACCTTCGTCCCGTCGGGCCGGTACACCTCGGCAGTGACGGCGCCGGGGAAGGTGCCGCTGCGGGTGACGAGGTTGAGGTACTGCCCCGCCGGTGCGTCAAAGATCACGAGCGCCTTCTTGCCCGGCGTCGAGATCGTGATCGGCCGCATCGGGCCGCCCACGGTCAGGCGCGTCTTCACCTCGAAGTCCGTCGCCGCGTACCCGGCGGGCACAGCGTAGAAATCGGTCGCGCTGACGGCCTTGCCGTATTTCGTCGTCACGCTGATCTGGCCGGACGGCACACCCGCCGGCACGTTCGTCTTCAGCAGCGTCGGCGACGGGCTGTCCGCATCGGTGAGCGTGCGCGCATACGCCTGGCCGAAGGCAATCTTGTTGTCCGTGGCCGCTGCCTGGTAGTTCGTTCCGGAAATGCTGACCAGATCGCCCGTCTTCCCGATGTCCGGCGTAAAGCCGGTGATGGTCGGCATCGGCACGCCCACGCCCACGACGAAGTTCGTCGCGCTCGAGACGTTGCCGCTGGCGTTGCTCACCGAGATCTTGCCGGTGGTCGCACCGCTCGGGACCTTCACCGTCATCACGTTGGCCGTGGCGCCCGGCTTCACCGTCGCCACCTTGCCATTGAACTTCACCACGGTGTTCGGTGCGGTGAAGTTCGAACCGTACAAGGTCACCGACGTGCCCACGGGGCCCGCATTCGGCGTGAACTCCACCAGGCTCAAGGCATCGGCGGCCGTGCGCCGCACGCCGTTGATGTTGCCGGCCGGGTCGTAGCTGTACTGGACGCTCGCGCCGTCAGGCGCCACCGTCTGCACCAGCCGCCCGATCTCGTCGTACACATAACTTACTTGCGCCATGGCCAGCGGGCTCAGCAGCAAGGCCAGCGTCAACAGCAACCACCGTTGACCACCCTGCGCCCGTTGAAGCCCTTGCACGAGTGCGCCGCGCGCACCCAGCCAATGACGGACGTTGCCGCCTCCCCCGCGATGCATGAACATCACTCCCCCCTGAAAGAAGCCTCGATCTCTGCTTGCCGGTGACCTGCCACGCGCCTCGCTCGAGGGTGGTACTTCGCGTCCCGGATCGTCGCTGCCGAACCCGGCGTCGGGTCGTCAGCTGTACGTTACGCAGGAATGTTAGGGGCGGCCAACTGTGGCCAACAATCTCAGTTACCTTGCGTTACGGCATGGGGCTCTTGCGTTGCAGTTGGGCAGGGCCTTGTTGCACCCGGGTAGGTTGGCGTCTCACTTCGAGGGTTGGATCGCCGCGCCGCGCAAGACCGCCACCACCTCGCCGACCAGCCTGCCGACGGTCTCGACGTCACCCCCTTGGCGGTAGCTGACACCGAGCCGCACGATCACCAGGTCCAGGCTCGGCACGATGACGATGAACTGGCCCAGGTAGCCGCGGGCGAAGAAGGCTTCGGACGGCGCGCCGGGCAGGCCCCAGTGGCCGGGCAGCGGATGCCGGTCGTGGCGGTGGTTGAGCCAGAAGCCGCGGCCGTAGCCGGCGTCCAGCGTCGGTGTACGGGCCTCGTGCACCCAGCCTTCGGGCAACAGGCGCCGGCCGTTCACCACCCCATCGTTCAGATACAGCAGGCCGAAGCGGGCCCAGTCGCGTGCGCTCGCGAAGAACAGGTTGGCGCCCATCGGTGTGCCGGTCGCATCGATCGTCAGCACCGTGTCGCGCATGCCCAGCGGTGCCATCAGCTCACGCTCGGCAAAGGCGTTGAAGCCTTCGGCGCTGCCGCCGTTCAGGTCGCGCAGCACGCGCGACAGCACCGTCCAGCCGGCGTTGCTGTAGGCGAAGAAGGTGCCGGGGTCGGTCTCGGCGGGCACGCGCATCGCAAACGCCGCCGGGTCGGGCTCGACATGCCACATGCGGGTCGCGCCGTCCCAGCCGCGGTTGGCCTCGTCCCACGGCAGGCCGCTGGCATTGGCCAGCAGCAGATTCGGCGTGATCGTGGCGCGTGGATCGCCGGGCGTTTGCCATGCCGGCAGCTGCAGCGGGGCGTCCGGGTTCAGCCGGCCCTGGCGTACCAGCACGCCGACCAGCGCATGGACGACCGACTTGCTGATCGAGTGGCCCGCCAGCGGCGTGTCGGCCCGGATGTCGTCGGCATAACGCTCGGCCAGGATGCGCCCATGCTGCACCACCAGCACCGCCTGGGTCCGGCGGGGCGTGGCGCCGGCCGTCTCCTGGAAGGCCGCGTCGACGGCGGCCGCGAGGCGCGGATCGCGTGCCGGCACCGGTGCCGGCACGGCGAGGCCGGGGAACGGGTCGGGCTGCGCCACCCGGGCCGTCCGGGCCAGCGGGGGCAGCGGCGCGTCACCGTGCACCACCGTGCAGCCACCACCTTCGCGCCATGTCGCCCGGCCCAGCGCCTGGCCGGCGAAGGTGGTGCGCACCTCATGGCGTTCGGCGTCGACCTCGCTGCGCAAGCCCCAGGCGATCAGCCCCATGCCGCCGGCCGGGCGCATCTCGTCGTCGGCGGCGCGCTGCGGGTCCAGCCGCGACACGAAGGCCGCGTTGCACATCACCTCGCTGGTGGCGGCAGTGGCAATGCGCACGGCCCGGACGGGCGGCAGATCGGCGCAGCCGGCCAGGCCGGCGGTCAATGAAACGGCAACCAGCGCCAGCAGGCGCTGCAAGGGTGACGACATCAAACGGCTCCACACCGGGAGCAACGGCCCCCGTTCGCCATGCATCGTCGCGACGGTGTGACGCAGGGTCTTGCCGAAGGTTGCCGGCACCTGGCCGATTGCAGCAATCGGCCAGAGATTTTAGGTTTCGGCCAATGCCGCCTTGGCGTCGGCCGGCCGGTAGCCGTTGGCGAATGCGCTGAAGTTGCAGTGCCCCAAAGCCAGCCCCGGCCACACGCGCCAGCGCGCCGCATCGTCGAACAAGGCGCGGGCCAGCACGGTGTCAGACGCCGCGCGCGCGGTCGGCCGCGAAGCGGGCGCGGAAAGCGGCGAACTGGCCCGCGTCCAGCGCATCGCGCACTTCCTTCATCAGGTTCAGGTAGTAGTGCAGGTTGTGGATCGTGGCCAGCATCGGCGCCAGCATCTCGCCGCAACGCTCCAGGTGGTGCAGGTAGGCGCGGCTGAAGCCGCCTTGGCCACTACCGTCACCGGCGCAGGCGTAACAACGGCAGCTTTCGTCGATCGGCCGCTCGTCGCTCTTGTGGCGCGCATTGCGAATCTTCAGGTCGCCGAAGCGCGTGAACAGGTGGCCGTTGCGTGCATTGCGGGTCGGCATCACGCAGTCGAACATGTCGACGCCGCAGGCGACGCCCTCGACCAGGTCTTCCGGCGTGCCCACGCCCATCAGGTAGCGTGGCTTGTGCGCCGGCAGCCGGTGCGGCGTGTGCGCCATGATGCGCAGCATTTCTTCCTTCGGCTCGCCGACCGAGACGCCGCCGATCGCGTAGCCGGGCAGGTCGAGCTCGACCAGCGCCTCGAGCGACTCCTGCCGCAGGTGTTCGAACATGCCGCCCTGCACGATGCCGAACAGCGCGTTGGGGTTTTGCAGGCGTTCGAACTCGACCATGCAGCGCTTCATCCAGCGCCGGCTCAGCTCCATCGAATGCCGCGCCTCGGCTTCGGTCGTCAGGTGGCCCTTGGTCTCGTAGGGCGTGCACTCGTCGAACTGCATCACGATGTCCGAGTTCAGCACGGTCTGGATCTGCATGCTGATCTCGGGCGTCAGGAACAGCTTGTCGCCGTTGACCGGCGAGGCGAACTTGACGCCCTCTTCGCTGATCTTGCGCATCTCGCCCAGCGACCAGACCTGGAAGCCGCCCGAGTCGGTCAGGATTGGCTTGGCCCAGTTCTCGAAGCCATGCAGGCCGCCGAAGTGCTGCATCACGTCCAACCCGGGGCGCATCCACAGGTGGAAGGTGTTGCCGAGGATGATCTGCGCGCCCATGTCGTGCAGCGAACGCGGCAGCACGCCCTTGACGGTGCCGTAGGTACCCACTGGCATGAAGATCGGCGTCTGCACGACACCATGGTTCAGCGTCAGGCGGCCGCGCCGCGCGTGGCCTTCGGTGGCCAGGAGTTCGAACTGGAGCATGCCCCGGATTGTCGCTGGCTAGAACAGCGTAAAGAGCTGCGCCCAGGGGATGCGCGCCCGCAGCAGCGACGGGTTGACCGCTGCGACCACCGTGTGGCCGGGCTGGCTGGTGTCGCGCCGTACCGGCGTCAGGCGCGCCTCGCCGCTGGCGTTCTGCAGCGCGATCGCGATCGGCGCGTTCATCGCGGTGCCGCGCCGCAGCACCAGCGCCAGCTCGAGCGAAGCCAGGCGCACCACCGTGCCGGGCGGGTAGAGCCCGAACTCCTTGGCCAGCGCCAGCGCGATCGGGTCTTTCGCATGGCGCAGGTACAGGCGCCGCACTGCGGCGTCTGGCAGCAAGGCCGGGCGCTGCGCGCGGGAGCCGAAGCAGGCGCAGTAGATGTCGATCATGTGCAGCCGGCGCGCCTCGGGCAGCGGCCCGGCCTTGCCGGCTTCGGTGCTGGCGCCGGCCTCGTGGTGCTGCTCGACCATCGCCAGCCACAGCGGCTCGGTGACACCAGCGGACCGCAACATCGCTGCGCTGTGCTTCGGGTGCTGCTGGATCTGGTCGCGCTGCGCCGGCTTCAGCGGGCCCGCCTGGTGGGTCAGCCGGTCCTGCAGTTGCAGCATGCCCAGGTTCATCGTCAGCGCGGCGGACAGCGGCACCTCCAGCGTCGCCGGCTCGGCGCCGTCCTGGCGCAGCGCGAGCAAGGCCCAGGTCGCCGCCACACGGGCCGAATGGGCCACGCTGTAGGGCAGCTCGGCGCTCAGGTCCGGGTGCGCCAGCAGCGCTTGGGCCATGTCGGGGTCGCTCTGCACCAGCGCAGCCAGCTCGATGGCGATGCCGCGGATGCTGGTCTCCAGGCCCTTGGCCGCTGGGGCCTGCAGCGTCACGTTCAGGCGCGTCATCAGGCCGCGCCACTGGTTCAGCCGCCGCTCGCCGAGTGGCAATTCGTTGTCGCGCTGGCCGGCATGCACCTCGTCCAGGTCGACGAAGGCGCCGCGCTCGAGCAGCGCCTGGCGCATCGCGTCATCGGTGATCAGGTTGCCGCGGGCCAGCAGCAAGCCGCCCTGGGCGTCGCGCACGCTGAAAGGCAGGGGGGCCGCGCCTTTGACCTGCGCAGCAACCTGCCCCAGCGGCACGAGTTTCATGGCATGGTGCGGGCGCGGTCCAGCAGCATCGCGTCGCCGTAGCTGAAGAAGCGGTAGCGCGCTTCGATCGCATGGCGGTACAGCGCCATCACATGCTCATGGCCGGCGAATGCGCTGACCAGCATCATCAGCGTGCTCTTGGGCAGGTGGAAGTTGGTGATCAGCCGGTCGACCACCTCGAACTCGAAGCCCGGCGTGATGAAGATGTCGGTCTCACCGCGCTGTGGGGCGATCAGGCCCTGGCCTGGCGTGCGCTTGGCGGCCGATTCGAGCGCCCGCAGCGTCGTGGTGCCGGCGGCCACGACGCGACGGCCGGCGGCTTTGGTTTCGCTGATCGCCCGGACCGTGGCCTCGGGCACCTCGAACCACTCGCTGTGCATGCGGTGCTCGGCCAGGTTCTCGCTGCGCACCGGCTGGAAGGTGCCGGCGCCGACGTGCAGCGTGACCCGGGCGTTGGATACGCCGCGCGCCGCCAGCGCCGCCAGCACACCGTCGTCGAAATGCAGCGACGCGGTCGGTGCCGCCACCGCGCCGGGGCGGTCGGCGAACACCGTCTGGTAGCGCTGCTCGTCGTCCGGCGCGTCGGCGTGGGTGATGTAGGGCGGCAGCGGCACATGGCCGTGGGCCTGCAGCAGCGCGAACGGATCGGCCGGAAAACGCAGGCGGAACAGTGAATCGTCCGGCCCGGCGCGGCCCAGCACCTCGGCATCGAAGCCGGTCACGCCGCCGGGCCCTGCCTGGCCGAAACGCACGCTGCTGCCCGGCTTGGGCGACTTGCTGGCGCGCAGATGGGCCAGCACCTGGTGCGGCGGCTCGCCGGCGGTGTCGGGCAGGATCCGCTCGACCAGCGCCTCGACCGCGCCGCCGGTGGGCTTCTCGCCCAGCAGCCTGGCCTTGATGACGCGGGTGTCGTTGAACACCAGCAAATCGCCCGGCGCCAGCAGCGAGGGCAGTTCGCGAAAGACCCGGTCCACCGGGCGTTCACCGCGGCCGTCGAGCAGGCGCGAGGCGCTGCGTTCGGGGCTCGGGTGCTGCGCG
Source organism: Ideonella sp. (assembly GCF_036277275.1). Taxonomy (GTDB): domain Bacteria; phylum Pseudomonadota; class Gammaproteobacteria; order Burkholderiales; family Burkholderiaceae_C; genus Ideonella. The sequence goes on from NZ_DASUNH010000156.1 coordinate 6,545, forward strand.
ATCAGTTCAGGCGGCAGCGTGAAATCAAAATCGGCGAGGGTGTAGGTACAGCGGTTTTGGACGGGCATGGGCTTGCAGGCTTCACCGGCCTTCAAACACGATGGCCGGATTGTTCCACGCCAGCGCCAGGCCGTCATGGCCCTGCGCGCGGCGTGCCCGTCTTAGGCGGCGCCGGGGCGATTCGGTTCCGCGCTGGGCGGGCCGGATCGTGCAGTCTTCAGTCGGAAGGGGCGGCCGGCGCCTGGACGGCGGCCGGGCTGGCCTGGGCACGGGAGTCGGAGCGGTCCCAGGCCCATGCGAAGGCGACGCCCAAGCCCAGCACGGTGGCGATCAGAACGAACAGGCGAAGGGCAAATCGCATGGTGAAAACTGCTGAGATACGGCGCGGACGGATTGTCCTGTGATTTCGGCACAACGGCACTCAGGGTTCGTGAGCAGTCGCAAGCAGGGGTCACCGCCTGTGGCGTAAGTGCTGCATTGGGGCGCCCGGTGGCCGCAGTGACAATGCCGCGCATGCCCAGCCCGACGACCAGCCCCGCCGCCAAATCCGGCCCGGCACGAGCGCTGGAAACGCTGGGCCTGAACACGCCGATCGCGCTGGCGCTGCACCTGCCGCTGCGCTACGAAGACGAAACCTCGCTGACCCCGCTGGCCCAGGCCCGACCCGGCGACACGCTGCAGATCGAGGCGGTGGTGCAGGACGCACGGGTCGAGCTCCGCCCGCGGCGCCAGCTGGTGGTGCGGCTGGTCGACGACGTCGGCGAAACGCTGGTGCTTCGCTTCGTCAACTTCTACCCCTCGCACCAGAAAACGCTGCAGCCCGGCGCCCGCATCCGCGCGCGCGGCGAACTGCGCGGCGGCTTCTTCGGCCGCGAAATGGTTCACCCACAGTTCAAGGCGGTGCAGCCCGACACCCCCTTGGCGGCGGTGTTGACGCCCGTCTACCCCACCACCGCCGCGCTGCCACAAGCCTATCTGCGCAAGGCGGTGGCATCGGGCCTGCTGCGCGCCAACCTGGGCGAGGTGTTGCCAGCCGGCGTGGTGCCCGCCGGTCTGCCGCCGCTGCGCGAGGCCCTGCTGTTCCTGCACCACCCGCCACCGAACACCGCGCTGGCCACAGTGGAAGACCACAGCCACCCGGCCTGGCAGCGGCTGAAGTTCGAAGAGCTGTTGGCGCAGCAGCTGGCGCAGGCGCAATCGCGGCGTGAACGGGCACTGCTGGCCGCGCCGGTGCTCGTCGCCCGGCCCGACGGCCTGCACGCGCAACTGCTGGCCACGCTGCCGTTTCGCCTGACCGGTGCCCAGCAACGCGTGACGCACGAGATTGCCGCCGACCTGGGCCTGGGCCGGCCGATGCACCGCCTGCTGCAAGGCGACGTGGGCGCCGGCAAGACGGTGGTCGCGGCACTGGCGGCCGCCGTGGCCATCGACGCCGGCTGGCAATGCGCGCTGATGGCACCGACCGAGATCCTGGCCGAGCAACATTTCGCCAAGCTGGTGCAGTGGCTGCAGCCGCTGGGCGTGCAGGTGGCGTGGCTCACCGGCAGCAAACGCGGCAAGGCACGCGACCGTGCGTTGGCGGCGGTGGCCAGCGGCGAGGCCGCGCTGGTGGTCGGCACCCACGCGGTGATCCAGGGCGACGTGCAGTTCGCGCGGCTCGGGCTGGCGGTGGTCGACGAACAGCACCGCTTCGGGGTCGCGCAGCGGCTGGCGCTGCGACGCAAGCTGCAGCTGCCGGGCGAACGGCAGACGGAGCCGCACCTGCTGATGATGACCGCCACGCCGATCCCACGCACGCTGGCGATGACCTACTTCGCCGACCTGGAGGTATCGACGATCGACGAACTGCCGCCCGGCCGCACGCCGATCGTGACCAAACTGATCGCCGACAACCGGCGCGACGAGCTGATCGCGCGCATCCGCGACGAGATCGCCCAGGGCAAGCAGATCTACTGGGTCTGCCCGTTGATCGAAGCCGCCGAAGACACCGGCGAGGCTCCGGCCAAGCCCGCGCGCGGCAAACCGATGGCCGAGCTGCGCAACGCGACCGAGACCCACGCGCAGCTGAGCGCCGCGTTGTCCGGCGTCGAGGTCGGCCTGATCCACGGCCGGCTCAAACCCGCCGAGAAGGCCGCGGTGATGGCGCGCTTCAAGGCCGGCGAGCTGGCGGTGCTGGTCGCCACCACGGTGATCGAGGTCGGCGTCGACGTGCCGAACGCGAGCCTGATGGTGGTCGAACACGCCGAACGCTTTGGCCTCGCACAGCTGCACCAGCTGCGCGGCCGGGTCGGCCGCGGCGAGGTCGCCAGCGTCTGCGTGCTGATGTATTCGACGCCACTGTCGGACAGCGGCAAGCAGCGCCTGCGCGCGATGGCCGAGACCAACGACGGCTTCGAGATCGCACGCCGCGACCTCGAGATCCGCGGGCCGGGCGAGTTCATGGGCGCGCGCCAGTCCGGCGATGCCTTGCTGCGTTTTGCCGATCTGGCCGAAGACGCCCCCTTGCTGGCCCAGGCGCGCCGCCAGGCCAGCTGGCTGCTGGACCGTCACCCGCAGGCCGCGCAGGCCCATGTCACACGCTGGCTGGGGCATCAGCTCGACTACTTGAAGGCGTGACGCCAAGAGCGCCAGGGCACTCGGCAACACCGGCTTGGCCGGCGCAATGATCAACAAGCATCAACTAGACATCATGGTCACTCGCCAACTGGCGGGTGACGTCATGCCCGGTGACGCGTGAAGAGGCGTTAACCCGCCCCCCAGTTCTCGGGATGGTTGGCGTGCCCCGCTGACGCCGACAGTCGGCGCAGCACCTGCCCGGTCCAGCTGCCGCCCCGGCCGCAGGTGCAAAGACTGCGGCCCGCGACGCCGGGCATGCCGGTTCCCCCCAATCCCAACGTTGGAGACACCATGACCAAGTTCACCTTGATTCATCAAGCGACGATCGCTGCTTTGGCCTCGTTGGCTGCGCTGACGGCACAAGCCGCCACGCCGGCCGCCGATCACCCGGCCGTGCAGCGCGCGCTGTCGCAGTTGAAGAGCCAGGGGGCCGTCGCCGGCCACGTGTCCGCCAGCGACAGCTTCCGGGCACGCGACCTGGTCGCCGACGCCGACGGTTCGCAGCATGTGCGCTTCACCCGCCAGTACCGCGGCCTGCCGGTGATCGGCGGTGACCTGGTGGTGCACCTGTCGCCCAGCGGCCAGCTCCAGGACCTGTCGATCTCGCAAACCGCGCGCATCGCGCTGGACGTCAAGCCGCAGCTCAGCTCGCGTGACGCGGGCGCCAAGGCCCTGGCCGCCTTCCCGCATCGCGACGGCAGGCTCGACAGCCTGCGGCTGGTCGTCTACGCACGCGACACCCACCCGCAACTGGCCTGGGACGCGCTCGTCAAGGGCGTGCAGGCCGACGGCACGCCGAGCGAACACCACGTCATCCTCGGCGCCGGCGGCAAGGTGCTGGACCGCTGGGACGACATCCACACCGGCGACGATGTCGGCCAGGGCCGCACGCTGTACGCGGGCAACGTGACGCTGCACGACAAGTACAACGCAACGACCGGCAAGTACAAGCTGAAGGATCTGACCCGCGGCAAGCACTACGTGGTGGACATGAAGCACACCACGGGCAGCGAAACCATCTTCACCGACACCAACAACGTCTGGGGCAACAACGCCGAGTCGAGCAACGAGACCGTCGGCGCCGACGCGGCCTACGGCCAGAACGTGACCTGGGACTACTTCAAGAACGTGCACAACCGCAACGGCATCGCCGACGACGGCCGCGGCGCCCGTTCGCGCGTGCACTACGCGAACAACTACGACAACGCATTCTGGAGCGACAGCTGCTTCTGCATGACCTATGGCGACGGCAGCTTCTTCAACCCGCTGGTGTCGATCGACGTGGCCGGCCACGAAATGACCCACGGCGTGACCTCGCGCACCGCCGGCCTGATCTACTCGGGTGAATCGGGTGGCCTGAACGAAGGCACGTCGGACATCTTCGGCTCGATGGCCGAGTACTACGCGAACAACGCGAACGACCCGGGCGACTACCTGATCGGTGAGAAGCTGTCGAACCCGCCGCTGCGCAACATGATCAACCCCAGCAGCGACGGCGTCTCGGCCGATTGCTGGTACTCGGGCGTCGGCAACATCGACGTGCACTACTCGTCGGGCGTGGCCAACCACTTCTTCTTCCTGCTGGCCGAAGGCACGAGCAACGGCTCGCCGTCCAAGACCTGCGTCGCCGGCAACACCCGCGTGGCCACCGGCAACGGCTCGGTGAACGGCATCGGCCGCGAGAAGGCCGGCAAGATCTGGTACCGCGCGCTGGCCACCTACATGACCGCCAGCGAAACCTTCGCCAAGGCCCGCCTGGACACGGTCAAGGCCGCGACCGACCTGTACGGCGCCGGCTCGGCCGAAGTGGCCGCGGTGCACGCCGCCTGGACGGCCGTCAACCGGCCGTAACTGGGCCCCCACGCCCCTCTCGGGGCTGCCCCCCAAGGGGGCTCGCGCAGCGGACCGGCTGAGCCGGATCCGCGCACGCCACTTGGAGAGCGCCAATGAAAGAGGCCACCTGCCGGTGGCCTCTTTCATGGCGCCAACTCGGAGCGGCGCCTTGCACCGTCCGGGCTGAGTCAGTCGAAGCCCCGACATCGACCAGACCACGCAGCGGACCGGCAAAGCCGGATCCGCGCGCGCCCTGGATGGAGCGGCCCGCTTCCGCGGTCCTGAGAAAACGGCGCCCGGGGGCAGAATGCGCCCATGACCCTGACCGAGTTGCGCTACATCGTCGCCGTGGCCCGCGAGCGCCATTTCGGCCGCGCGGCCGAAGCCTGCTTCGTCTCGCAGCCGACACTGTCGGTGGCGATCAAGAAGCTCGAAGAAGAACTCGACATGAAGATCTTCGAGCGCGGCAGCAACGAGGTCACGATGACGCCGCTGGGCGAGGCCGTCGTGCGCCAGGCGCAACAGGTGATCGAGCAGGCGCAGGGCATCCGCGAGATCGCCAAGCGCGGCAAGGACCCGCTGGCCGGCCCGCTGCGGCTGGGCATCATCTACACCATCGGGCCCTACCTGCTGCCCGAGCTGGTGAAGAACGCGATCGAGCACACGCCGCAGATGCCGCTCATCCTGCAGGAGAACTTCACCGTCAAGCTGCTGGACATGCTGCGCACCGGCGAGCTCGACTGCGCGATCATGGCCGAGCCCTTCCCGGACACGGGCCTGGCGATCGCGCCGCTGTACGACGAGCCGTTCATGGCCGCCGTGCCGAGGACCCACCCGCTGGCGTCGCGCGAGCGCATCACGTCGGAAGAGCTCAAGCGCGAAACCATGCTGCTGCTGGGCACCGGCCATTGCTTTCGCGACCACGTGCTCGAGGTCTGCCCCGAGTTCGCGCGCTTTTCGAGCGATGCCGAGGGCATCAAGAAAAGCTTCGAGGGCTCGTCGCTGGAGACGATCAAGCACATGGTCGCCTCGGGCATGGGCGTCACCGTGGTGCCGGCGCTGTCGGTGCCACGCGAGCCGCAGACCCATGTGGTGTTCATCCCGTTTGCCGAGCCGGTGCCCACGCGCCGCGTCGTGCTGGCCTGGCGCAAGACCTTCACCCGCTACGAGGCGATCGCCGCCTTGCGCAACGCGGTCTACGCCTGCGAGTTGTCGGGGATGAAACGGCTGACCAGCTAACGCGCGCTGGCGGCCATCGCGGCACTTGCGGATGTGTCGCTTACGAAGTCTCGGCGTTGTTCCCGGGGCCCTGCCGTCATAGGGTTGAGGTGTCTCTGATGCATGGCGGGGTTGTCCCTGCGCATGCCACACACAAAACCCAAAGGGAACAACAACATGCAGATTTCAGACGTCGGCACGTCTGGGGCCTATTGGGCGCCCCCCGCCGCGGCCCTGCCACCTCCACCGCCGCCGCCGCCTCCCCCTGCGCCGCCGCGCTACACCGAGCAGCAGGCCACCTCCGACGCCAAGCGGTTGTGGGACGCGACCGAAGGCGGCCTGTTCGGCTGGGGCACCGACGAAGACCAGGTCTGGTCGACGCTGAAGGACAAGAGCGCCGACGAACTGGCCCTGCTCAGCCGGACGTTCAAGCAGAACTACGGCAAGGACCTCGACCAGGTGCTGCGCGACGAACTCAGTGGCGACGAGGCGAAACGTGCCGAATCGCTGCTGCAGGCGAACCCGTCGGACGCCAATGCCGTGGCGCTGCACAAGGCGATCGACGACCGCTCCAACGACACGGTGCTGGACCTGGTCGACGGCCTCGATGCGAAAGGCCGGCAAGACCTGGCGCAGGCCTATGCCAAGCGCTACGGCGGGCCGGCCGACCCGCAGGACGCCGCCCAGTACCTGCTCAAGCAGATCCAGGGCGGCGACCCCAACGAGGTGCCTCGGCTCTACCTGACCCCTGAAGAGAGCACCCGGCTGACGAACCTGCTCGCGCCGCAAGGTGGCAACACGGCGGCCGGCGAAGCGCAGGCGGACGCGGCGAAGGCCAAACAGGCGATGGACGGCTGGGGCACCGACGAAGGGACACTGCTGGACATCTTCCGCGGCAAGACGCCCGAACAGGTGAAGGCCATCTCGACCGCCTACCAGGTGGCCTATGGCGACGACCTGAAAGGCCGCCTGGACGACGAGTTGAGCGGCACCGACCAGGACGAGATTTCCCACCTGCTGGAAGCGCCCACCAGCGATCCGGCGGCGAAGGCCACCTGGCAGGCCGACGACAGCGCGATCCAGGTGCAAAAAGCCGTCGACGGCATGGGCACCGACGAAGACGCGCTCAGAAGCGCGCTGCAGGGCAAGACGCCCGAGCAGATCAAGGCCATCAGCACGGCCTTCGAGAAACGCTACGGCGTCGACATGAAGAGCCGCCTGGAAGAAGACCTGAGCGGCGACGACAGCGCCGGCATCCTGCACCTGCTGCAGGCGCCGGCGGCGAAGGGCCCGGCCGCCGCCTCCTGGCAGATCGACCACGATGCCATCGAGCTGCACCGGGCGCTCGATGGTGCGGGGACCGACGAAGACAGCGTCCGGCAGATCCTCGGCGCGCACACCAAGAGCGAGATAGACGCCGTGGCCGCCGCCTACCGCGAGCGCTACGGCAGCGACTTGCGCGCGGACCTGACCGACGACCTGGACGGCCGCGACGAGAAGGAGCTGGTCGGCCAGCTGTACGACCGGGGTGCGATCGACATGAAGGCCGACCCGGCCACCGTCATCGCCGAGCAGAACCGGCGCACACGGGAGCTGCAGGCCTTCGAAGGCGACACCAGCGGCGTCGGCTTCGCGCAGCAGCTGTTCCGCGCCGACTTCAGCTTCGAGACCGACGGCGAGCGGCTGGAGCGCACGCTGGACGCCTCTGAAGCCGCGCTGAAGCAAGGCGACATCGAGACCGCCGCGCGCTACGCCGGCTTCTCGGAAGAGAACATCAAGACGTTGGTCGAGACCAAGAACCAGGCGGGCGACACCGCGGCGACGGTGGCGGCGGTCACCGCCTCGGTGGTCGTCACGGTCGGCACCGCAGGGACCGCGGCGCCGCTGACGGTGGCCGCGATGTCGGCCCTCGCCGCGGGCGTGTCGAGCGGCACGGCCTACACCGTCGTCAACTCGCAGGCCGGCGGCACCGAAGTGGCACGGCAGGTGTTGATCGGCACGGCATCGGGCGCGACCGGCGCGGTGCCGATCGGACGGGCGGCATCGCTGGGCACCGGCCTGGTCGACGATGCCGCCGTGGCGACGACGCGCAGCACCGCGCTGGGCACGCTGCGCAGCAAAGCCGGCAACGAGATGATCATCGGTGCCCAGTCCGGCGCGGCCGATGGTGCGGTGCGCACCTCGACCGAAAGCGAAACCTGGAAAGGCGGTTTCCTTGATGGCCTGAAGCAGGTCGGGACGAACACCGTCGTCTCTGGTGGTGCCGGGGCGTTAATGGGGCTGCTGTCACCGACACCGCGGGGGGCTTTGTCCCGCAGCGCCGGGGCGGCCGACAACGCCGACAACTTGGCACCCGGGATGCCCAGTCGCATTGACGAGGCGCGCAAGCACCCGTTGACCGGCGATTCGATCCCGCGAAACAGCGACCGGCTGGTGGTCAGCCAAGGGAGGTTGCCAACCTGTGGCGCCAATTCTTGTGTCATGGTGCTCGACACCCACGGAAAGACGGTCGATGTGGGCGTCTTGATCGACCGTATCGGGCCAGAGCCCCGCGGCATCACGATGCACGAAATTCAAGGTCTCTTGAAATCGGAAGGAATCAGCGCCTCCCTCTTCAAGGGCCGGACTGTCAAGGATTTGGCGCGCTACACACAAGACGGTCTGCCGGTCATCGTGAGAATCAGGAATGAGGAGAACGGTTTCTCCCACGCTGTGGTCGTCGACGCGGTCACCACACGACACCGCATGGAGGTCGTCGCCATTCGAGATCCGCACGGCAGGCAGTACTACAGCCCCGCCAGTACATTCTCCAAGTACTTCAGCGGCGAAGTCGTCATCACCCGGAGGTCACCGTCTTGAAACTCCACATCAACATTCCGGACAATCTGGTCAATCGACAGCTCGTCGCGCAGAAAGACATTCCATCCGTCTGCTTGATCGGGACGACTTTTGAAGTCCACCTTCAGAGCCCTTTGACCAAGGCCGTGGGTACTGTTCAAGACTGGGACCGTCAAGCCATAGAGGACCGTGCCCCGGCCGTCGCAGGGGGGGACTGGACTCACCATCGACATAGCCTCATCACGTTGCGCGCAGTGTCCGCCGGTGTCTATGAGATCCTGGACCTGGCGGTCTTCTATGAGGCGCATGGATGGCTGAAGATACTGGCCGACGGCGCCTATGCACCGCCCCCGGACCTCTGGGATGAAGAGTAAGACGCCCGAAAACCATCCGAATCAGCCCTGAAAAAACTCAGCGCATAAAGTAGCGTCGCTTGCATCACCCTCAGGAGCGACGAGATGGCGAAAACTAAGAGCAAAGGCCCGGCCGGTACCGGCGTGGCGATCAACATCGGCATCGGCGACAAGGACCGTGCGGCGATCGCTGGCGGGTTGGCCAAGCTGCTGGCCGACACCTACACGCTGTACCTGACGACGCACAACTTCCACTGGAACGTGACCGGGCCGATGTTCAACACGCTGCACGCGATGTTCATGGCCCAGTACACCGAACTGTGGAACGCTGTCGACCCGGTGGCCGAACGCATCCGCTCGCTCGGCCACCCGGCGCCGGGCAGCTATGCCCAGTTCGGCCAGCTCAGCTCCCTGAAGGACGCGCCGGCCACACCACCCAAGGCGCTGGAAATGGTGCGCATCCTGGTCGAGGGGCACGAGGCCGTCGCCCGCACGGCGCGCAGCATCTTTCCGCTCGCGGACAAGGCGGGCGACGAGCCGACGGCCGACCTGCTGACGCAGCGCCTGACCGTGCACGAGCAGACCGCCTGGATGCTGCGCAGCCTGCTCGAGGAGTGACCCGCTCGCACCGGCCCCGTCGATGCGCCTGAAGCACATCGAGGCCTTCAACGCGGTGATGCTGACCGGCACGGTCAGCGCCGCGGCACGGCTGCTGCACGTCACGCAGCCGGCAGTGACGCAGACGCTGCAGCATGCCGAACTGCAGCTCGGCTTCAAGCTCTTCACGCGGCAGCGCAACCGGCTGGTGCCGACGCATGAAGCCCAGGCGCTGTACCCCGAGGTGCAGCGCCTGATGTCGCAGCTCGAATCGGTGCGCCGGCTGGCCGAGGCCCTGGGCAGTGGTGAAGGCAGCCAGCTGCGGATCCTGGTCGTGCCATCGCTGGCGGTGAGTGCGCTGCCGGCTGCGCTGCAGCGCTTTCGTGCCCGCCACCCCGAGATGCCGGTATCGATCCGCACGCTGCACTCGAGCGAGATCACCCGCGCCATCGCGCTGCAAGAGGGCGACGTCGGCATCGTCTACGGCAGCTCGCCGCACCCGGCGTTGCACCAGGAAGCCGTGGCCACCGGGCGGCTGGTCTGCGTGTCACGCGTCGGCCGCGCCGCTGCCGACAGGCGCAGCACCGTGGCGCTGGCGGACGTGCTTCGCGCACCGTTCATCCGCATCGACGAACGTGATCCGCTCGGCGCGATGCTGGCCGACCAGTGGGCACGGCTGGGCCTGGCACCGCAGGCCGGCATCACCGTGCAGACGCACCACATCGCGATGGTGCTGGCCGAGCAGGGCTTCGGCCCGGCCATCATCGACTCGTTCACCGCGCAGGCCAGCCACCGGGACACGCTGCACGTGCGCACCGTGCTGCCCGAGGTGCCGGTGCAGGTGACGGCGCTGTTGCCGCAAGGGCTGCGCTCGCCGCAGCCGGTGGCCGACTTCATCGCCGCTTTCCGCGCGGTCACGAGCCCGCCGGCCTGAGCCTCGGCACTGCGCTGGTGGCCAGTCAATCGACGGCGACGATGGCCTCGATCTCGACCGCGAAGCCCATCGGCAGCGAGCCGACGCCGATGGCCGAGCGGGCATGTTCGCCCCGCTCGCCCAGCGCCTGCACGAACAGCGCCGAGCAGGCGTCGATGACCTCGGTGTGGCGCGTGAAATCCGGCGTGGCGTTGACCATGCCGAGGACCTTGACCACCTGCCGCACCCGCGAGAAGCCACCCAGCGCGTGCTGGATCACCGCCAGCAGGTACAGGCCAACGTCGTGGGCGTGCGCCTGCGCCTGTTCGATCGACACCTCGGCGCCGACCTTGGGTACCTGACCGTGCCCCGGCCGCGCCGGTGCGCCTTTGCCGGACAGATACAGCATCGAGCCCGCCAGCTGGAACGGCTGGAACCGGCCGCGCGGCGGCGTGAGCGTCGGCAAGCTCAGCCCGAGCGCCTGAAGGCGTTGCACCACGGGATCGTCCATCTCGTTGTCCTTTCTTGTCGCCTGGCCATGCTAACGGCCGATTGGGGCGCATGCCGGACGCATCAGGCTGGCGAGCCGGGCCGCACTGCCGGCTGCCAGCGTCAGGCCCAAGGCGCCATGGCCCACGTTGAGCCACAGGTTCGGGCAGGGCGTCGGCCCGATCCGCGGCTGGCCGTCGGGCGTGGCGGGCCGCAGCCCGGCCCAGGGCTGCGCGCCGTCGAGGTCGCAGGCACCGGGGAACGCCTGCTGCACGGCATCACCCAGCATCTGCAGCCGCGCGAACGCCAGCCTGAGGTCGGAGCCGACGAGTTCGGCGAAGCCCGCCACACGCAGCGTCGGGCCCAATCGCGCGAAGACGATCTTGCGGGCGGCGTCGGTCACGCTGACCTGCGGCGCCGCCGCCGCGTCGGCCACCGGCAACGTCAGGCTGTAGCCCTTGATCGGCTCGATCGGCAGCCGCAGGCCCAGCGGGCGAACCAGGGCCGGTGCCGCGGCGCCCGCCGCCAGCACCACGTGGTCGGCGGCGATGCACTCCCCCGACGCCATCCGCAAGCCGCCGACACGCGACCCGTGCCGGTCGAACCCAACGACCTGTTCGCCCAGCCGCAATTCGGCGCCGCTGGCTCGGGCCAGCGCTTGCGACAGCCTCGCCCCATCGATGACCTCTTCGCTGTCGGTCCAGACGCCAAAGGCGATTTGTTCCGCCATCGACGCAGCCAACGCAGGTTCGAGCGCCACGCAGTCGTCGCGATCGACCAAGCGCTGCCGGCAGCCCAGCGCCTGCTGCCAGACGAGCTGACGCTGCAAGGCGGTGCGGGCGGCTGCATCGCGGTACAGCACCAGCTTGCCCGGGCGCGCATGGTGCAGCGCCTGGGCCACGCCGGGCATCTCGGCCAACCAGGTGTGCAAGGTCTCGCGGCTGAGCGACGACAGTGTCAGCAAGGCCTCGGTGGTGCGGCGCACCTGCACCGGGCGGCAGGCACGGACGAAATCCAGCAGCCAGCGCCAATGGGCCCACTCGGCACGCGGGCGCCACCGCAGGGGGCTGCCTTTCGCGATCAGCCAGCCGGGCATGGCGCGCAGCGCGGCCGGCGTGGCCAGCGGTTCGACATAGCTGTAGCTCAGCTGGGCGCCATTGGCCAGGCTGGCACCCTGCCCCACCGCCGGCAGCGCGTCGATCAAGGTGACACGCCAGCCATCGCGCGCCAGCGCATAGGCCGTCGCGCAGCCAACGATGCCGGCGCCGACGATGCAGGCGTGTCGGCGCGCCATCAGGCCGCCTGCCGCCGTTGGCCCAATGACCACGCCACGGCCCGCTGCGCCAGCGCGGCGGTTGCATCGATCACCGGCAGTGGCGCGTTGGCCGCGTCGAGCACCAACGGAATCTCGGTGCAGCCCAGCACCAGCGCGCTGGCGCCCCGCTGCTTCAAGGCCAACGCGGCGGCGAGCAGGCGATCGGCGCCGCCCGGCAGATCACCCGCCTTGACCGCCGCAATGCCCGGCATGACCCAGTCCAGCATCTCGCGCGCCGTCGGCAGCAGCCACTGCACGGCAGGCGCGCCCTGCGGCCGGCGGTTGAGGTACAGCCCCGAGGCGAGCGAGGCGTCGGTGGCGAGCAGCCCGATGCGCGCGGACGGGCCGGCCAGTGCCACCGCGTCGTGCAGCGCGGCGTCGACCAGGTGCAGCATCGGCAGCTCCAGCGCCTGCTGCAGTTCGTCGAACCACAGGTGCGCGGTGTTGCACGGCATCACGACCATCTGCGCCCCGGCACCGGCCAAGCGGCGGCCGCTGGCCACCAACGCCGCCAGCGGGGATTCGCCATCACCACGGAAGGCCTGGTTGCGGTCCGGCACCTGCGGGATCGAGCTGACGACCACCGGCACATGCTCCTGGTCGGTGGCCGCGGGGGTGGCCAGCAGCATCTTGTGCATGAAGTCGATGGTGGCCAACGGACCCATGCCGCCCAGGATGCCGACCACGCCGGCCGCAGCGCTGCTGTCGCTCACGGCGGAGCTCAGGTGGCCGGCTTGTCGGACAGCGCCTTCAGGTTGTCCCGCAGTTGCGGGCTCATCGGCGCATTCAGGTTGATGCCCTTGGGCGGGATCGGCGACAGGAACCACTTCTTGTACAGCGCCTCGAACTCGCCGCTCCTGATCAGCGCCGCCAGCGTGTCGTCGACCAGCTTCTTGAAGGCCGGGTCGTCCTTGCGCAGCATGATGGCGTAGGGCTCGACCTGGATCGCCTCGCCGACCACCGCCATCTCGGCCGGGTTGGGCAGGCTGGCGCGAAGACCGTAGAGCAGGATGTCGTCCATTCCGAACGCATCGACCCGCCCCTGCTGCACGAGCAGGGCGGACTCGGCGTGGTCCTTGGCCGCCATCAACTCGAAGCCGAGCTTGCGTTCGGCGTTGACCTTGCGCAGCACCTGGTAGTTGGTGGTGCCGGTGGTCGAGACCACCTTCTTGCCGTTCAGGTCGGCCAGCGATTGCACCGGCGAGCCCGCCTTCACCAGCAAGCGTGTGCCGGTGTAGAAGTAGTTCGTCGCGAACGCCACCTGCTTGGCGCGTTCGCTGTTGTTGGTGGTTGAGCCGCACTCGATGTCGATGGTGCCGTTCTGCAGCAGCGGAATGCGGTTCTGCGAGGTCACGGCCTGGGTCGCCACCTGCAGGTCGGCGCGGCCGGTGGCCTTCTTGACCTGCTCGACCACCTTGGCGCAGACCTCCCAGCCAAAGCCCGTGGGTCGCGCATCGGCGCCAAGGTACGAGAACGGGATCGACGATTCGCGGTAGGCCAGCACCAGGCTGCCGCTGGCCTTGACCTTGTCGAGCGTGGATGAAGCCTGGGCGTGCGCGCCGCCGCCGATCAGCGCGATGAGGCAGCCGCACGCGGCCAAGGATGGGGACAGGCGCATCGGAACTCCTTTCAAGCGGCGACAGGCCGCAGGCATGGTTCCGATGCTAGGCAGTGGCGGCGCCGGCGTGCATCGCATTTGCGCGGCCAACCATCAGGCGGCCTGATGGTTGGCCACCTCGCCCACGCGCGCGCGGCGTCAGCGTCGCTTGAAGCTCGAGCGCACGACGTGCAGCAACAGCATCGCGCTCAGGCCGCTGGCCACCGCCGGCTGGCGGCTGACCAGCTCGGCGACCTGGCCGAACACGTCCGGCGCGGTCTGCTGCAGGTAGGCCGACAGTTCCAACACCTGGTCGGCGTTGATGCGCGCTGTGTCGTCCACCGTCACCTGCAAGTGATCCCAGCCGTGGCGCTGGCGCAAGGCCGCGAACACACCATTGGCGACGGCCACCAGCCCCAGGGCGCCCATGGGCCGCATCAGGCATTCGATCAGCTGCGCCCGAAAGGCAAGCGGCGCTTCGCGAAACACGCCGGAGACATACAGCGGCACCAACGCGGCGCCGGCCTCGCCGCTGGGCGCGGAGGATTGCAGGGCTTCGTTCATGATCGTTCGATGCTGCGAGCGGCGCGTTGGCCAGGCGTGAAGCCAACGTAAAGAACGGTGACATGCAGCGACGACGTCCAGCATGCCCGGGTCCAGCAATCACCGTGCCTTGACGCACTGCCGCGCGCTAGCCTAGCCGTCCAACGTCTTCGGCCAACTGGCCTTCAGCAACCGTGACAGCGCACGATCGGCGAGCAGCTTGCCGCCGGTTTGGCAGCGGGCGCAGTAGTTGGTCTCGTTGCTGGCATAGACGATGCGCTGCACCGGTGCGCCGCAAACCGGGCACGGTTGGCCGAAGCGGCCATGCACCGCCATCTCGGACCGGAATGCCGTCACACTCTTCGGCCAGCCACCACTGCGCGCAGCCTCGTCGCGCAGGCGCTCGGTCCATTCGGTGAGCACCTCGCGCGTCGCGTTGAACAAGCGCGCCCGCTCGTCGGCGCCGAGCGCCGTGGTCAGCGTGACGGGCGACAGCCGCGCGCGGTGCAGGATTTCATCGGAGTAGCTGTTGCCGATGCCACTGAAGGCCTGCGGTGCGGTCAGCGCCCGCTTCAAGGTGTGCTTGCCGGCCAGCAGGCGGGCGTCGAACTCGGCCTGGCTGGCCTGCAGCACCTCCAGCCCGCCGGGGTCCATGGCCGCCAATGCCTCGCGACCGACGACCAGATGCAGCGATGCGCGGCGCTGTGTGCCGGCCTCGGTGAAGACCAGCGTGCCGGCGTCGAACTCGAAGAAGGCCAGCGCCCCTTTGGCCGGCGGCTTGGCGCCGGCCGGGTACCAATGCAGGCGGCCGGCGATCATCAGGTGCAGCACCAGGAACCAGTCCTGCGACGGTTCGTCGGGCACGTCGCCTTGCAACACGATGACGACCCGCTTGCCCAACCGTTCGACGCCGTGCACCGACCGACCCTCCGCCGCGTTGATGGGCGGCACCGCGGTGCGCAGCAGGAACGGGTTGGCGATGCGGATGCGCCGCAACACCCCACCCCCTAGCTTCGCAGCCAGGCTCTCGGCGTAGACAGAAACGTCAGGGAGTTCAGGCACGGTGCTGGCATCATCGCAGCCTTTCGCGGACCAGGAGGAGGGACATGACAACGACCACCAGCACAGGCGCCCAGCGCTTGGCACTCGCCGCGGCCACGCTGGCCGCCGCCTTCAGCCTCGCCGGCTGCGGCAAGAGCAAGACCGATCTCGGCGAAGGGGGCGCGATCGTCACCGGCTCGGCGGGCCCGACCGGTGCCCACAACGCGGCGCGTGAACTGCAGCGCTGTGATGCGCCGGTGGCCACGCTCGCGCTGGTCGAGAACCCGCACGGCTACACCTACTCCAGCAGCTACCACCTGCCGCCGACGCCGCTGCCGCTGGTGCGGCTGCTGGCCCAGCAGAGCAACTGCTTTCGCGTCGTCGACCGCGCCGCCGGGCTGCGCGGAACGATCCAGGAGCAAGAGCTGAAAGACGCCGGCGTGCTGCGCAAGCAGGGCAACACGGTCGACAAGGGCAAGGGCTACGAAGCGCAGTACACCTTGACGCCGAGCCTGACCTTCTCCGAGAAGGACGCCGGCCGCGAGATCGGCGGCATCCTCGGCATGATTCCGGTGCTGGACAAGCTCGTCGGCGTGGCCGAACACGTCAAGCTGAAGGACGCGCAGGTGGCCCTGCTGCTGACCGACAACGAGACCACCGAACAGGTGGCCGCAGCGACCGGCTCGGTGCGGGTGACCGACCTCGGCATGGGCGGCATGGTGCTGGGCAAGCTGGGCGGCGCCGCCGGCGCCGGCTGGAGCAACAGCAACGAAGGCAAGGTGATCGCCGCGGCCTTCCTCGACGCGCACAACCAGCTGGTGGCCGCGGTGCGCGAGCTGCAGGCCAAGGACCTGCCACCACCGGTGCCGACGAAGGTCGGCCAACGCAGGTCCTGACCGCTGCGGGCGCATCGGACGGCCCGCTGGCCCCCGGGGAAGCGGGCAGCCGATAATCCACGTCTGCACGGCCTGGACCTTCGGCCGTTTCTTCTTCTCGCCGCCCGGCCCGCGCGCCGCGGCGCCGCGCTTGACCTGCCATGGCCTCCGACCTCACGCCCCATGTGCGCCGCCGGCGCACCTTCGCGATCATTTCCCACCCCGACGCGGGCAAGACCACGCTGACGGAAAAGCTGTTGCTGTTCTCGGGCGCGATCCAGATCGCCGGCTCGGTGAAGGCGCGCAAAGCCAGCCGCCATGCGACGTCCGACTGGATGGAGATCGAAAAGCAGCGCGGCATCTCGGTGGCGTCGTCGGTGATGCAGATGGAGTACCGCGACTGCGTCATCAACCTGCTCGACACGCCCGGCCACCAGGATTTCTCCGAGGACACCTATCGCGTGCTCACCGCCGTCGACGCGGCGCTGATGGTGATCGACGCGGCCAACGGCGTGGAGCCGCAGACGCGGCGCCTGCTGCAGGTCTGCCGCGCGCGCAACACGCCGATCCTGACGTTCGTCAACAAGATGGACCGCGAGGTGCAGGAGCCACTGGCGCTGATGGACGAGATCGAGCGCGAGCTCGGCATGGGTGTGGTGCCGTTCACCTGGCCGGTCGGCATGGGCAAGGTGTTCCACGGCGTGATGGATCTGCGCGAGAAGCAGATGCGCGTCTTCAAGGGCGGCGAGGACCGCAACAAGCAGGACGATGACGAGATACTGGCCGGACTCGACAACCCGGCCTACG
>NZ_DASUNH010000157.1:0-63928 GCF_036277275.1 Ideonella sp.
CCTTGCCCTTGAACACCAGGTCGCATGCGGCCTGATACGCCATCGACGTGTCGAAGCGGCCGGCCATCGGCCGGTACGCCGGATCGCCGGCGTTTTGGCGGTCCACCACCGCAGCCATGCGTTCGAACGTGGCACGCACCTGGGCTTCGTCGACGATGCCGTGGTGCAACCAGTTGGCGATGTGCTGCGAGCTGATGCGCAGCGTCGCGCGGTCTTCCATCAGGCCGACGTTGTGGATGTCGGGCACCTTCGAGCAGCCGACGCCCTGGTCGACCCAGCGCACCACGTAGCCGAGGATGCCCTGTGCGTTGTTGTCCAGCTCCTGCTGCTTCTCGGCGTCGCTCCACTGCGGCGCGGCGACCACCGGGATGCTGAGCAGGCCCTTGAGGATCTCTTCGCGCACGTCCTCGCGAGTCGACTTCTTGTCGGCTTTCTCCAAGTCTTTCTGCACCTGCGCCACATCGACCTGGTGGTAGTGCAGCGCATGCAGCGTGGCGGCCGTCGGGCTGGGCACCCAGGCGGTGTTGGCACCGGCCTTCGGGTGGCCGATCTTCTGCTGCAGCATCGCGGCCATCAGGTCCGGCATCGCCCACATGCCCTTGCCGATCTGAGCGCGGCCGCGCAGTCCGCACTGCAGGCCGACCAGCACGTTGCTGCGTTCGTAGGCCTGGATCCACGCGCTGGTCTTCATGTCGCCCTTGCGCAGCATCGGGCCGGCGTGCATGGCGGTATGCATCTCGTCGCCGGTGCGGTCGAGGAAACCGGTGTTGATGAAGGCCACGCGCGACTTCGCCGCGGCGATGCAGGCCTTCAGGTTCACGCTGGTGCGGCGCTCCTCGTCCATGATGCCGAGCTTGACGGTGTGCTTGGGCAGCCCGAGCAACTTCTCGACGCGGCCGAAGAGCTCATCGGCGAACGCCACTTCCGCGGGGCCATGCATCTTCGGCTTGACGATGTAGACGCTGCCGGTGCGCGAGTTGCGCAGACCGTTCGCGCCGTGGCCCTGCAGGTCGTGCAGGGCGATGGTGGTCGTGACGACCGCATCCATGATCCCTTCCGGAATCTCGCGGCCGTCGGCGCCCCACAGGATCGCCGGGTTGGTCATCAGGTGGCCGACGTTGCGCACGAACAGCAGCGAGCGCCCGTGCAGCGTGACCGCCTCGCCCTTCGGGCCGGTGTAGACGCGATCGGGGTTCAGCCCGCGCGTCATCTGCTGACCGCCCTTGACGAAGGTCTCGGTCAGCGTGCCTTTCAGGATGCCCAGCCAGTTGCCATAGGCCTGCACCTTGTCAGCCGCGTCGACGACGGCCACCGAGTCTTCGAGGTCGAGAATCGTCGACAGCGCGGATTCGATCACCAGGTCAGCCACACCGGCCGGATCGTTCGCGCCGATCGGCGTCGAGCGGTCGATGCGGATGTCCAGGTGCAGGCCGTGGTGCTGCAGCAGCACCGACGACGGTGCGGCCGCGTCACCCTGGTAGCCGACGAACTGCTTGGCCTTCTTCAAGCCGGTGGTCGTGCCGTTCTTCAACGTGACGACCAGCGCACCGCCTTCGATGCGGTAGCCGGTCGAGTCGACGTGGGTGCCCTTGGCCAGCGGTGCGGTGCGGTCCAGCACGTGGCGCGCATAGTCGATGACCTTGGCACCACGCACCGGGTTGTAACCCTTGCCCTTCTCGGCGCCGTCGGTTTCGGGCAAGGCGTCGGTGCCGTACAGCGCGTCGTACAGCGAACCCCAGCGCGCGTTGGCGGCGTTCAGCGCATAGCGCGCATTGGTGATCGGCACCACCAACTGCGGGCCGGCCTGCGTGGCCAGCTCGGCGTCGACGTTCTTGGTCTTGGCCTTCACGTCGCCCGGGTCGGCAACGAGGTAGCCGATCTTCTGCAGGTGTTTGCGGTAGGCCTTCAGCTTGGCCTTCTTGTCGAGCGGGCCGGGATTGGCGCGGTGCCAGTCGTCCATCGCCGTCTGCAGGCGATCGCGCTCGGCCAGCAGCGCGGCGTTCTTCGGCGCCAGCTCGTGCACGATGCGGTCGAAGCCGGCCCAGAAATCGCCTGCATCGACGCCGGTGCCAGGCAGCACCTGCTCGTCGATGAAGGTCTTCAGTTCGGTATCGACCTGCAGGCCGTGGAGCGTCGTGCGGTTGGTCATTGTCAATGCCTCGTTATGTGATGGATCGAAAGAGGGTCAGGAGGGAAAGAAGTCGAGCACGTCGCGCAAGCTGGTGCCGGTGCGTGTCGGCGTCGTGCCCAGGCGTTCGAGCGGCAGCCCGGCGCGGTTCACCCACAAGGTCGTGAAGCCATACCAGGTGGCGCCAATCGCGTCCCAGCCGTTGCTGGACACGAACAGGATCTCGCGCGCCTGCAGGCCCAGGGCGGTCGGGCCGATCGCGTACGCGGCGGGGTCGGTCTTGAAGCGCTGCGTGGCATGCACGCTGAGCACCGGGTCGAGCAACTCGGCCATGCCCGCGCTCTTGACCGCGCTGGCCAACATCGGCGGGTCGCCGTTCGACAGGATGCCGGCACGGATGCCACGCTGCTTCAACGCCGCCAGCACGGCGTGGTTTTCGGGAAAGGCCGAGAGGTGGCGGTACTCGTTCAGCAGGCGCTGTTCGGCCTCGGCGGTCAGGGCCAGGCCCAGGCGCTCGGCCGAAAACTGCAGCGCTGCACGGGTCAGCGTCCAGAACGGCTGGTAACGCCCGCTCATCGAGGTGAGCCGGGAGTATTCGATCTGCTTGTCGCGCCACATCTGGGCCAGGCGCTCGCCGGCCCCCGGGAACAGCTGTTCCGCGGCCAGACCGACGCTGTAGACGTCGAACAAGGTGCCATAGGCGTCGAACAACACCGCGCGCGGCGCGGGGGTGGCTTTGTCCATGGGGCAGAATTTATTCGATACCTGGCTCGCCATTACCAACGCCGAACGCGATGGATTTGTGACTTTGACGCACAGATCGAGCACCGTACCATCGCAACGTGGACCGCCTGAAGCAGATCGAGACCTTTGTCGCCGTGGCGGCGAAGGGCAGCCTGACGGCCGCGGCACTGGCCGAGGGCGTCGCGCCGGCGGTCATCGGCCGGCGCATGGATGCGCTCGAGGCCCGGTTGGGCGTGAAGCTGCTGCAGCGCACGACCCGGCGCATCAGCCTGACGCACGAGGGCAGCGCATTCCTCGAGAACTGCCAGCGGCTGATCGCCGACTTCAACAACGCCGAGGCCAGCGTGTCGGCCGGCGGCGTGAAGGCGAGCGGCCACTTGCGCGTGACCGGCCCAGCCGGCTTTGGCCGCCGCCACCTGGCGCCGCTGGTGCCGTCGTTCCTGTCCCGGCATCCGGACGTCAGCCTGTCGCTGAACCTGTCGGACCGGGTCGTTGACCTGGTCAATGAAGGCTACGACTGTGCGGTGCGCGTCGGGGACCTGCCCGATTCGAGCTTGGTCAGCGTGCGGCTGGCCGACAACCGCCGGCTGTGCGTGGCCTCGCCGGGGTACCTGCAGCGCGCCGGCGCGCCGGCACATCCCAGTGAACTGATGCGCCACCAATGCCTGACGCTCAGCTCCGAGGCCAGCCAGTCGCGTGGCTGGGCCTTCTCGGTCGATGGCGAGGTGACCCACCTGCGGCCGGGTGGCCGGCTCGATTGCAGCGATGGCCAAGTGCTGCACGAGTGGTGCCGCGAGGGGCTGGGCATCGCCTGGCGCAGCACCTGGGAGGTGCAGGCCGACATCGCGAGCGGCCGGCTGGTCAGCGTGCTCGACGACTTTGCGGCACCGCCGAACGGCATCTACGCCGTCTTCCCCAGCGCCCGCCACCTGCCGCTGCGGGTCAGGCTGTGGATCGACTTCCTCAAGCACAGCTATGGCGATGCCGGCTACTGGGCCCGCGCTGTGTGAGCGACCCGTGCAGCCCGGTCAAGCGGCGCTGTAAGGCCCGGGCCCGGTCGCTCGACAAGGGTTCACCCTCGGTTTCCTAGCACAGAGTCCGGGTAATCCCGGGGTTTGATTGTTCGCGAATCGTTAACACGCAATAAACGCAGCGGGCATTTATTGCCTGGGCAGCAATCTCTACAGTTGCATCCATCGATGAGCCGCAACCGTATAACGACTCACCGAGGCTGGACAAGACGGAGCGCGACAGTAGGTGCTCACCGCCATGCCCGGACAAGTTTTTATCAACGTTTCACTCAAAGGATGACCACCATGTTCGCCAAGCAAGCCCAGATCGCCGTCGCCGCCCTCGCCTTTGCCGCCGCCGGCAGTGCCTTCGCCGCCGACCAGCAGCGCAACGTGTTCGACACCGAAACCAACCTGCGCGCCCCGGCCGCTGAAGCGAAGCTGACGCGCGAGCAAGTCCGCGCCGAGTTCCTGGCCGCCCGCGCCAGCGGTGAAGTCAACGTCTTTGACAACGAGACCGTCGCCTACGTCAAGCCGGTCGTCCGCGCCGACCAGACCCGTCTGGCTCAAGTCAAGGCCAAGTAAGTCCCGCGAGGGGCGCCGCCCAACTGCTGCCGCACCGACTCGTCCGACTGCTTCAAAGAAACGATACACGCCGATACCGGGCTGAAAGGACGCGCCACGAGCGCTCCCGCACGATGAGGCCCTGTCTCACCAAGACCTGAAAGGACACCACCATGAATGCCAAGCAAGCTCAATTCGCCCTCGCCGCCGTGGCCCTGTCGCTCGCCAGCGGCGCGTTCGCCCAGTCGGCGCAACGCAATGTTTTCGACACCGAAACCGACCTGCGCATGCCCGCGGCTGCGTCGGCCAATGGCCTGACCCGCGACGCGGTGCAAGCCGAGTACGTCGCCAAGCGTGATGCCAAGGGCATCTCCGAGTTCAATCCCCACGCCTGGTATTTCGCTCAGAACGCCGACTCGGCGCCGGCGCTGATGGCCCTGTTCTCGCCCAAGTCGGAGCAAACCGCGGTGGCCAAGGCCGAAGGTCGTACCCGGGCTGAAGTGCGCGCCGAAGTGCTGGCCGCCCGTGCCAACGGCGAACTGAACCCGTTCGACACCGAGACCAACCAGCGCGTGCCGCAAGACGTGCGCCGCCCGGCCCCGACGGCGCTGGCCCAGCGCTGAGCGTCAGCCGCTGACCGCGGCGACGCAGGGCCTGCATCGGGCCTGGCAGTCGCCCAAAGCAAAAAGGGCGGGGAAAACTCCCCGCCCTTTCGCATTCCCCGACCCCTCTGCAATTCGCCACTCGACTCTATGCAAGCCGGTGGCGGCTGCCACCCACAAAAGGTTGATCTGCGGCCCGTGTGCAGCAGGGGTTTGTGCGAAGCCTCACGGATGAGCAGCCATCACCTCGGCCACCGAGGCCGTCAGACGCTGGCCGTAGCCCAAGTGCAGGAATTCGTTCGGCCCGTGCGCATTGCTCTTCGGGCCCAGCACACCGCAGACCATCATCTGGGCCTGCGGGAAGCCCTGCTGCAGCAGGTTCATCAAAGGAATCGTCCCGCCCTGGCCGATGTAGCCGAGCGGCTCGCCGAAGTGCGTGCGTGACGCGGCGTCGAGCGCAGATTCCAGCCACGGTGTGGTGGCCGGCGCGTTCCAGCCGGTGGCACCCCAGTCCCCGGCCCGCCCGTCGGGCTGGAAAGTGACCTTGGCGTTGTAAGGCGCGTTGTCTTCCAGCAGCGCCTTCAGCGCGACGGCCGCTTCGTGGCCCGGCACCAGCGGCGGCAGCCGCAGGCTCAGCTTGAATGCGGTGTAGGGGCGCAGCACGTTGCCGGCGTTCGACAGGGGCGGCACGCCGTCGACGCCGGTGATCGACAGCGTCGGCCGCCAGGTGCGGTTCAGCAGCGCCTCGACCGGGTCGGTGGTGGTTGGCAGCGCGACACCGCCGTCGGCGCCGCAGGCCCAGGGGTAGCGCTTCCAGACCTCGTCGCCCAGCGTTTCAGCCGTTTGGCGAGCCTGCGCAACCCGCTCGGCTGGGATCGCGCAATGAAAGACGCCGGGCAGCAAATTGCCGGTCTTCGAATCCTCCAGCCGATCCAGCACCTGGCGCAGGATGCGAAAGCTCGACGGCACCAGGCCGCTGGCATCGCCCGAGTGAATGCCTTCGGTCAGGATCTCCACCTTCAGCGTGCCGGTGATGTTGCCGCGCAGGCTGCTGGTCAGCCAGAGCTGGTCGTAGTTGCCGGCGCCTGAATCGAGGCAGACGACCAGGCTGACGTCGCCGAGGCGTTCTTTCAGCTTTTCGAGGTAGAACGGCAGGTCGAACGAGCCGGACTCCTCGCAGCTTTCGATCAGGCCGACGATGCGCGGATGCGGGATGTTCTGCGCCTTCAGCGCTTCGATCGCGCTGACCGCGGCGTAGATGGCATAACCATCGTCGGCGCCGCCGCGGCCATAGAGCTTGCCGTCCTCGATCTTCGGTGTCCACGGGCCCAGATCCGAACGCCAGCCGTTGAACTCGGGCTGCTTGTCCAGGTGGCCGTACATCAGCGCGGTCTGCGTGCTGCCGGCGCGGGTCGATTCGACCTCGAAGAAGATCACCGGCGTGCGGCCTTCGGCGCGGATCACCTCCAATGTCAAGCCTGGAACCTTGCGGCTTTCGACCCAGGCGGCGGCGTCGCGCACGACCTTGTCGATCAGGCCGTGTTGCTGCCACTCGGGGTCGAACAGTGGGCTCTTGGCCGGCACGGCAATGTACTCGGTCAGCTGCGGCACGATGCGTTCGCGCCAGGCGGCGTCGACGAAGCGGCCGAGCGCGGCCGAGTCCAGCGATGGGAGTTTGTCGGGGGCGTTCATGATGTGAACCTCGGTGTGACGACGATGGCCGAAAAGTGCGGCCGGTAGGCCGAGCCAGCGATTGTGCGCTGGCCGGTCCCAGGCCCTGAAGCGCCGCGGCTTATTCGGTGCGGGTCTGGAAATCGCGCCAGGTCAGCCCGGCCGGCGGCGGCACGCACTGGAACGGTGGCGGCGAGGTGGCCATCTTGGCGGGGTCGTTGCAGACAGCGAAGAAGTCGGCAGACGCGGGATTGCGGAACTCGCGCAAGCGCGCCGCCAGGTAGCTGGCCTTGTCGCGGTGGCCGGACTCCGCGAGAGCCTGGGCCCACGCGAGCATCAAGCGCGTGTCGAGCAGCGAATGGGTCGTCGTGTTGAAGGCGGCCATTGCCGCCGAGGGCGGGTTGGTGGTGGTCGCGGCTGCGTAGTCGGCATGGTGCGAGAAGAAGACACTGCCTTGGCCCCGCTCGATCCGTTCGGACAATGGGCCAGCGTCATCGGTCGGGGCGTAGATCGCGACGACCTTCCAATAGTCGTACAACGCGAACAGGCTGCCGGCGACCATCAGCACGCCGGCCAGGCGCATCACGACGGGCGCACCGAACCGCGTTGCGGGCAGCTCATGCTTCGGTTTCGCGGGCTCGGGCGTGCGCAGCGCATAGCCCCACGCCCACGCCGTGGGCAGCAAGAAGTACGCATACCACAGCGGGTACTCGAAGAGGCTGTGCACGCCGATCATCAGGACCATCATGAAGGCGGCGCGCGAGCCGGCACCCTCTTCGCCCGGCACCCGCCATGACCGCACACCGGCCTGGACCAGCGCCCACAGCAGCAGGCCGAGGACGAGGCTGCCGAGCGGGATACCGAGTTCGACCCACAGCTGCAGCGGCAGGTTGTGCGTGTGATCGAAAAAGGCGACGGGGCGGTCGGGGAACGGCGTCAGCGTCCAGGCGAAGTTGAATTCACCGAAACCGACACCGGTCCACGGCTGTTGCCGAATGAGCGTCAAGGTATTGGCCCAGATGCCGAAGCGCGACGACGACACGTCGCCCTCGGCCAGCCGCTCTTCGCCGCCGAAGGTGTGGCCTGTCGCGTGAGCCCAGCCGGCCATGGCCAACGCGATCAGCAGATAGGCCACCGGCGCGCTGACCAACGCGGCGCGGACCCAGCGCGCGAGCCGCCTGTCGACCAAACCCCACAGCGCGAGCAGGATCACGCCGACGATGCCGGTTCGCGAGGCTGTCAACACAACGGCCCACAGCAGCAAAGCGCCGAGCAACAGAGCAACGCGTCGATCAACTTGCCAAGCCGCGACCCGGCCCGCCTGGGCCAACGGCACCCAGGCAATCAAGGCCCACAAAAGCAGGCTGCTCAGATGATTCGGTTGGCGCAGGTTACCGACGGCGCGGCCGGGCAGCCCCGAGGCGGCGATGAAGGTGCCGTCGGCCAGGGCGGGCGCAAAGACCTGGATCACTGCGATGCCTGTGCTGGCTAGGCCGGCCGCCAGCAAGACCGCCTGGAAAGCCGGCATGGCGCTGTGTTCGGCAGGCGCGGCCACAGGGCGCAGGACCGCGAATGTGGTCACGAGCAGCGCGGCGCCGATCAATGCTGCCATTGACAAGGCCAATGACGAGGGCAGACCGTCCAGCCAATGCACCACACAGGCGGTCAGACCCATCAGCAGCAGCGTGCCTTGCAGGGGCCCTGCCAACGGCCCGTCGAGCCTTGGGCTGCGAGGCGCCGCCACGATGGCCGCCCCCCACAGGCCCACTGCGAGCAACTGATTCATCAAGGTGGCGGACGGCGAGGCGTTGTACGCCAGCAGGGTCGGCGCAATCAGGGCGAAGGCGAGGGCCACGTAGAACGGCATGGGCCGCCATTGTTCCAGCCTTTCGCCGGCCCCGGCGGTCAGAACCAGCCGTGAGACCAGAAGCGCGGGTTGGTCTTCTCGTTGTGAACGAGATCTCTGCGCACGTGTTCGAGGTGCGCCCTCAGGTCGAGCGCTTCGGGCAAGACGGAGGCCACGAGCCAGATCTGGGACATCAACACCGCGACACCCGCCAGACGCCGTCCCCATCGGCCTGTGAGCGTCGCTGCTGTGCCAGCACTGCCGCCATGATGCATGCGCATCCACGCCCACGACCAGGCCGCGCACAGGGCGATCCACATCTGCGATACCGGCATCACGAAGTTGCCGGAGACGAAGCCGTCGATGAGCACCGCGACACAGGCGATCCACAACGTGGCGCCTTGCGTGCCGTCAGACTGCATCGATACCGAACGCACGGCTTGCCGCATCCGTTCCAGCCCACGCCAAGCCAACCCGAGCAGCAACACCAGCATCGGCAGCCCCCACTCGGCGGCTACCTGAAGGTAGACGTTGTGCGGGTGGGCGGCCTTGGGGTTGGGGATGTGCGCATAGTGCATCGGCCCGATGCCGAGCCACGTGGAAGCGCAGAGCTGGTCCCAGGCAATGCCCCACAGTTGCAGCCGCGCGCTGTCGGATGCCAGCGAGGCGACCGAGCGCGCCTCAGGAGCTGGCATGCGGTCGCCGGTCAGTGCGGGAAGCAGTGCGAGCGTTGCATAGAGTGCACCGCCGAGCAGCGCGGCCAACAGGATCGTGCGGATGATTGGCCACGCCGTGGCGCGGCCGAGCGCCAGGAGTCCGAGCAACGCAGCGCCGAGGACCGCCGCGGCGGTGCCACGCGCGCCGGTTCCCAAGATGACCACGACATAGACCACGAGCGACATCCAGCCCCACCACCACAGCAGGCCCCGGCGCCGCTGGAAGGTCACCGCGCCAGCCAGCAAAGGCAGCGCCACGGCCTGGGCATGGTTGAAGAATCGATAGTTGTCGTAGCCGATGATCAGTTCCTGCCAGATCAATGGCCGGCCCGAGAGCACGGTTGCCGTGGCAAGCATCAGCACCACGAAGGCATAGAGACCGCAGGCCCCCAGCACTGCCACTCGAGCGGATGCGTGGCCGGCTGCGCAGATGCCTTTCATCCCGAGGTGAATCACCGCGGCGATGCCGACGATCAATGCAAGCTCACGACCGGCCATGGCAGGCACGTCCGACGCTGCCACGCTGGCGATCGCCAGCACGCCGAGCAGGGCGAGCGTCCAGGGTCTCGAGGGAACGAGCCACGACCGCGCGGACCACTGGTAGGCACACCACTGCGCGGCCGCCACGAGCAGGACGGCAAGTTGGGCCATTCGCGCCGCGTCATGAGGGGCGTGGTGGGCATCCTGCACGGCGACAGGCACCAGCACCACAAAAGCGAGCAGCGGCAAAGCTGGAAGCAAGGCCCACGATCGCTTTCCGGGCTTGGAGGACAGCGTCGTCATGTCGTGGCTGCTCATGGCACGAATCTCACCGTGCGTCGCGCCGATGCCATCAGCAAGCCACTGAGGACCGCGAAGATGAGCAGCGGTACAGGGTAATAGAAGGGTCCGTCGACGAGGCCGAAGGCCAGCAAGCCGATCAGCATCGCTACCAACCAGCGTGTCTCGTCGTCGGCGCGCGCCAGCGCGAACCACCCGCGAGGACGCGCCTGGCTGCGAGCCAGATGGTTCACCAGCATGCCAATCAGCAACGTGCCGATCAAGCCGAACTCCTCGAGCAGCTGCAGCAGGACGTTGTGAGCTTGACTGGTGCGGGCGATGTAAGGTCCATAGCTGCCGCAACAGTTCAAGAAGCTGTGCCCGTCCGGGCCATAGCCCCACCACGGGTGCAGGGCGATCGCCTTGAGTACGTCCGTCCACAGCGGCAGTCGGCCGGAGGCCGCGGCAACTTCTCCGTGCTGAGCGCGATCGATCAGGCTGCCGCCACCGATCAGCCCCAGTTCGCCGAGCACCCAGCTCATGCCAAAGGCGAGCAAGGTCGATGCAGCCCCGAACGCCAGCAGCCGCCCGCGTTGGTCTTTGGGCGCCAAGCCGCATCCAGCTGCCAGGAAGATCAGCCAGCCCAGCAACGCGCCACGTGAACCGAGTTGCACGATGCCGTACAGCGCAGCGGTACCGAGCACCAACCCCGTCAAACCCAGACGTCGCCATCGAAGAGCAACGGCAATAGCCGCCGCGGCTGCGAGGTAGCCGAGGTATCCGAAATGGCGAATGTTGGCGTGGTACGGCATGCGAGGGCTGGCATTGGCTCCATTGCCTTGCAGTTGCAGCAGCCAGAACACCACCTCGACGAGCACCGCAGCGTGAACGAGTGCGATCGCCAGCCAGTACGGTGCGGCGCCCGGGGCGTCGTCATCGCGATGGAGCAGGTAGATTGACAGGCCCAGCAAGGCGAGCGCGTAGTAGAGCTCCAGTCGGTCCCAGGCGATGAACACTCGAGGTGAGGCCAACGTCGAGACCATCATTGATACGGCCACGGCGCCGACCAGCCATCGAACCCTCATCGACAGGCGCATGCTGGCATGTCCATCCAGCAGGCGCAGCAGCATCAGCGAGGCGGCGGCCACGGCGATGTTGCCGACGACCTGTTGCACATGGCCATCCTGGTAGGGCTTGTGGCCGGTGATGCTGACATAGGCCAGCGCGGCGAACACCAGGGCTCCCGCCCAGGGGCGCAGCGCTGATGGAACCGAAGGGCGATCCTGCGTGCCGGTCATCCGGCAGCCTTTGCACTGGCCTGCGCTGTGGCCTTGGCGCCGAGCTGCATGAGGGCGCGGCGATAGGCGTCGATGCGAGCGACGTCCTCCGGCAGCGGTTGCATTTCCTCTGGCGGCAGCCCGGTCGTCAGCCGGTAGGCGCGGTAACGGCCATCGACGGGCTTGAACACCGTGATGCGATCAGCACACCGCAGGCCGACATCCTTCTTCGCGAGCAGCCCTTCGAGGTGTTCTTCGCGCAGGCGCAGCCTGCCCTTCGAATCAACTTCGTACAAACTGGCGCCCTCCGCAGCAACGCGCCTGGCATCCAGATGGCGATAGTCGCTGGCGCTGGGAAGTCGAAGCTCCGTTTCGACAACAATGCAATCCGAACCGGGACGCAGCTGCACTTCACCGCTGCGCATGAAATGCTCCGCCGCCGCCCGCACGTCGAGCAGTGAAACCTGCTCGGACCGGATGGACGGTGCGTGCTGCACGCGGCCTCCACGGTAGTGCAGCGTGGCCATCACGATGCGGCTCTGGTGCTCGCTCAGCAGGTCGGCACCATGGCCGTAGCCTGCACGGCGTACCAACGTACCGCCGGCTTCTCGCAGCGGCTCGTCGTCGCCGACCGCCTCCCCGTGATCGGACAGCAGGATCACCATCGTGTCGTCGAGCCGCCCTTGGGCGGCCAGCACTTGCATCAGCCGGCCCACTTGCACATCGGCGGTTGTCAGCGCCTCGATGTGACGGGCCCGGATGGCATTGGCGTCGGGATGCTTCACCGTGGCGTGCCGGGTCTTGAATGGGAAGTGCCCGCTGAGAAAGTGAACCGCAAGAAACAGCGGCTGCGGCGAGGCGGTCGCGCCGGCGATCTCGTCGACAAAACCCTGGGCGTCATAGTTGGCAGCAGACGCGACGTTCAGGTAGGAGTACGGCAACAGCCATCTGGCGAGTCGATTTTGAAGCAGCACGTTGGCCAGCGGTGTGTCGTTGAACGGTTGGACAACAAAGTCCAGCACGCCGGCGCGCGGGCCGACGACCGCGTCGAAGCCGAAGCTTTCATCGATGTTGTTGAAGCGCCGCTCGTCTATCGCATAGACGCTGCGATAGCCCTGGGCCTTCAGTGTCGTGCCCAGCAAATCCTGACGCTGCGCGTGCTCGATCCCGCGCAGGTTGAACAGCGCACCGTGGCCGGCGGCGGGCTGGCCGCTGAGGATGGAGGCCCAGGCCGGGTAGGTCCGACCCAGTGGGGTGTAGGCTCGTTCGTAGGCTGTCGATTGGGACAGCAGCGCGCTCAAGTTTGGCAGGTGGGCTCGCTCACGCTGCATCAAGTGAGCGGAAAGCGAATCGACGCCGATGATCACGATGTTGCGCTGGTCGCCCTGCCCCTTCGGGTGGTCGTGATTCGACCAGCCTGTCAGGACCAGGGCCAACGTCGCGGCCAGTGCAGTACCCCCCAGCCACAACTTGGGTTGGCGCGGCACAGGCGGGTGACGCACGAGAACAAGGGCCAGCAGGCCGGCCAGCACCGTACTGGTGGCTGCGAACGCGACCCCATGCGGCGCCGCGCTGAACCAAACCGAATAGCCGGAACGGGCGAAGAGCATGCCGTTGCCGGACACCATCCACAACCATACGAGGGTGAGTGTCGCCCACGAGGCGATCGGTCGCGCCGTGCCGGTTCGGCTGGCCCACTGGCTGGCGAGCCAGGTGGTTGCTGCGTAGACGATCAGCAGCAAGCCGAGTTGTGTGCCCAGGTTGAGGGCCAGGCCCAGGACGACGGGGACTCGGACCATCGATTCCATCAGCGCCCCCATGGTGGGGGCATGCCAAGTGGTGCCGAGTGAAGCCAGGGGCAGCGCTGGCAGCGCGTACGCCGTCGCAAAAAGAACAAAGGCGATCAGGTGGCGGGCCATCATGGACGACGTGGCGGGCGCGTGTGGGTCGCAAAAACAACAAAGCCCCGAGGGCTAGCCGCGGGGCCTTGTGCTGGGGGATCCTCGACAAGAGCCGAGGATCCTTGTTTCATCAGGTGCCAGCAGCGTTGCGGCACTCGGACGGAACGTACTTGAACTGATCCGAGTCGGAGGTGCAAGACCACGCCACGCCAGCGCTGCTGGAGCTCGGCGACAGGGTGATCGTGACGGTGCCAACCGACGACACGCGGGAATCGACTTCGGCGGTCAGGACGCCTTCAGCGCACCCGAGAATCGTGCCGCCGACTTGGGTCGTGCCGTCTGCGTTCACGCCAGCGCAGAGATCGTCGCCGGTCTTGCCCGAAGCCAGGTTCTCGCCGACGGTCGACTTGGCGCCGCTGGCGATGCCAACACCTTCCGAGACGCGGGCACGGATCGTGTAGTCCTGATAAGCCGGCAGCGCAACCGCGGCCAGGATGCCGATGATCGCCACGACGATCATCAGTTCGATGAGGGTGAAACCTTGTTGGACGCGCTTCATGGTGAAACTCCTTGATCAGCGGGTGGGGGAAGAAAACGTTGGGGGGCTGGATCGCCCTTATCCCCCTAATTGCGAAACGCGTGCCAGCTTTTTCGGGCTTGTCTGGCGTGAACTTTGCACTGCCATTGACGGATCTGGTCGCTTTTTGCTGCCCAGTTCTGTCGATGCCCGCCTCGGGTGACGAAATTTGTCAGTCGAGGTGGAGGGTTTGGCCGGCGGCCAGGGCCTGCAGGCGCCGCCCGGGCAGGCGTTGTGCCAGTTCGGCGCGGATGGTGTCCAGCTCGCCGGGCTTGATGTGGGTCAGCAGCACGTCGGTGCCGTCTGGCACGTGGCGCAGTTCGTCGGCCAGCGACGACGGGCAGTGGTGGTGGCTGTCGGCGGCAATGGCGCGTTCGCTTTCGGCAAAGGCCACCTCGATCACCAGCTGCGCAACCGAACGCCCGGCCAGCGCCGCCCACAGCGCCGGATTCGGGCCGGTATCGCCGGTATAGACCCAGCTGCGGCCGCTGGGCGCATTGACGGCGTAGCCGCAGGCAGGCACGGCATGTGCGGCGGGCAGCACATCAATGGCCCGTTGGGCGGCGCCCAGATGGAGGGTCTGTCCGATGGCGAGCGGCCGCAGTTGCAGCACCGGCTGGCTGGCACTGGGCAGGCGCGTGAAATCGGGCCACAGCCGGTCGTTGAACAGGTGCTGGCGCAACACTTGCAAGGTCTCAGGCAGCGCATGGACCTGGATCGGCGCCCTGCCCTGACGGCGGCGCATCACGCTGTCGGCCATCAGCGGCACCCCCAGCACGTGGTCGAGGTGCGAGTGGCTGAGCAGGATGTGGTCGATGCGCGCCAGCTCGTCGAGCGTCAAGTCGCCAACGCCGGTGCCTGCGTCGATCAGCACATCGTCGTCGAGCAGGAAGCTGGTGGTCCGGCAGCCTTGGGCGATCGAACCCGAGCAGCCGAGAATGCGGATGTTCATGCGGCGGCAAGCGCGGGCGCCGAAAAGGTGACGAGCGGCAAGATGGATGGCGCCCCGGGGCGCAGGTCAGCGCGACAGGATTGCCGACGCATCGGGCCCGATGGTGCTGCGGCCCGCGCCGCAGCGCAAGATGCCAAGTGGGCAGATCGGGTGTCATGTTCGCCGATCGAGCTGTGCAGCGCGATCGGCTGTGAACAGCGTCACATTCGCGCCACGCCCGTCGGGGCACGCGTGGCGATGCCAGGGTCGACCGGTCAGCCCTGGATGAACTGCATCTGCGTGCCCGCGAGGTCAATGATGTCGCCGTTCTTCAGCGAGATCACGCCATCACCGACCGGGCTGCCGTTGACGGTGGGGTGCGACACACCTTCGACGTGCGAGAGCACATAGCCGGTCGGCCGCTTTGCGATCGAGGCCACCTGCACGCCGGGTTTGCCAACGGTGGTGACGGCCTTGGTCAGCAGCACTTCACGGCCGGCCGCGCCGCCGTTGAGCACCTTGATCGAGGCCGGGATCATCGCGTGCACCGGCGGCGGAATGGTCACCGGATTGGCCGGGTTGAAGCCCGGGCGCAGCACCATGGTCTTTTCGTAGTCGGGCACTTCGTCGACCAGGTACTTGATGCGGTACTTGCCGATCTCGACAGTGTCGTTGTGCACCAGCAGCTGCTTCTTGATCGCCTTGCCGTTGATGTAGGTGCCGTTGGTGCTGTTGAGGTCTTCGATGAACACATCGTGACCCACCGCCAGCATCACCGCATGCTCGCCGCTGACGGCGAGGTTGTCGATCACGATGTCGTTGTACGGACGCCGACCGAGGGTGGTGCGATCTTTGGTGATCGGCACTTCCTTGATCACGACGTTGTCTAGCGAAACGACCAGCTTGCCCATGCCTGTCCTCTTGTTGTCACAGTTCGAACCCGTAGGCTCGACCTACGTGTGAACCACCTTGCCCCCTCAGGCGCGGCGGAACGGCCACCATGCACGCCCGGCGTGGGCGGCTCCCCCTTTGGCGCGTACCAGGACCACCGAGATATTATCCCGCCCGCCCGCCGCATTGGCAGCGGCGATGAGCGCGTTCGCGGTGGCCTCCAAACTGTCGCTTGCACGCATCACCTGCGCGATGGCGGCGTCGGGCAGCATGTCCGACAGGCCGTCCGAGCA
Source organism: Ideonella sp. (assembly GCF_036277275.1). Classification (GTDB taxonomy): domain Bacteria; phylum Pseudomonadota; class Gammaproteobacteria; order Burkholderiales; family Burkholderiaceae_C; genus Ideonella. The sequence continues at coordinate 15,911 of NZ_DASUNH010000157.1, forward strand.
CAACATCACCAGGTCGCCAGGGCGCAATTCATGCCCGACGACCTCCAGCTCGACCGCCGGCTCGACGCCCACCGCCCGTGTCACCAGGTTGCGGTTCATCGAGTAGACCGCCTCCTCCGGCGTCAACAGGCCGGCGTCGATCTGCTCTTGCAGCAAGGAATGATCCCGGCTCAATTGCTCCAGCTTGCCGCCACGAAGCCGGTAGGCGCGCGAGTCGCCGATGTGGCCGACCCACAGCCGGTCGTCGTTGAACAGCGCACTGACCAGTGTCGTGCCCATGCCCGCATATTCGGCCCGGCTCTGTGAAGCGTCGTAGACGACCTGGTTGGCATGCTGCGCGCTGGCCATCAGGGCTTGACGGATCTCGTCTTCATCGCGCGGACCGCTGGGCTCGGACAGCCAGCGGGCAATGTCTTCCCACACGCATTCGACAGCCATGGCACTGGCGACTTCGCCTGCGTTGTAGCCGCCCATGCCATCGGCCAGCACGGCCAAGGCCAAGTTCTCGTCGACCCGCACGGCGTCCTCGTTGTTGCTTCGCGCGCGGCCGGTGTCCAGCGCACTGAAGAACTCGAGTTGCATGCTCACGGGCGGGGTCGCGTTCAAGACGGCGTCGCGGTCGGGGGGACAGCCATTGTGCCTGCGTCGGCGGGGCCCGACGCACCGGGAGAAACCAAGGTCGCGCGCAGCGCTGCGCCGACGTGACGCAGTTCGCGAGCCAATGCTGCGCCATTGGCTGGCCGGTCTTCGGGCCGCTTGGCCAGCAGCCGCGCCACCAGGTCCGACAGCTCCGTCGGCAGGTCAGGTCGCAACGTGGTCAAGGGCGGGGCTGGCTGGGTGGTGATGGCCAGCAGAAGGTCGCCCATCGAAGCGGCTTCGAAGGGCAATCGCCCGGTCAGCAGCTCGAACAGCACCACGCCCAGTGCGTACAGGTCGCAGCGGCCGTCCACCGGCGCGCCGGCCAGTTGCTCGGGTGCCATGTAGACGGGGGTGCCGGCGAGCACGCCGCTGCGGCTGCGTTCGGCATCGCTCAAGTGGGCGCAGCCGAAATCCGCGATCTTCAGCACGGCACGGCCGGGACTGAACAGCAGGTTTGCGGGTTTGATGTCACGGTGCACCACCCCGTGGGTGTGCGCATGGTCCAGCGCCTCGGCGGCTTGCGCCATCAGCTCGATGACCAACGGCTCGGGCAGCAGCCGCGGCGCCGCTGCATAGCGCGCCAGGTCGCTGCCCGGGACCCACTCCATGGCGATCCAGCCGACCGCGCTGTCGCCATGGCCTTCCACGCCGGCCCCGCGGGTGCGCACGATGCCGGGGTGGCGCAGGCGCGACGCCGCCTGCGACTCACGCAGAAAGCGATCGCGGGTCAACTCGCCGTGGTGCAGCCGCACTGTCTTGATGGCCACCGGGCCGCCGCTGTCGGGATCGGTCGCGAGGTGCAACTCGCCCAAGGCTCCGTGGGCGAACGTGCGCACCAGCGGGTAGCCGCCGATGGTCACCCCAGGCATTTCGCTGGCATCGGCCATGGCAGACGGCGACGGCAGCTGACGATCGCGCTGCCATGGCCAATGGCGCCATAACGCCCGGCTCCAGAACGTGGTCCCGTTGCCACCCATTCGCTTGAACCCCCCAATGCGTGTGTGGTTGAACCACCTTATCACAGGCTTTTTGGTCGCACTGTCAGCGCTGGTGACCGGCATGACGCCCAAAGGGGCGACAGGCGCCCATGACGATCGGTTCTAGGGGGTGGCGGCCTTCAACAGGCGCCGCGGCCAACGCCGTCACGCAGCGGCGTATCGGCTGCGTTGCTCAGCCGGCTTCGGGCGCCGGAGCGCGCCGCAGCGCGACGACCTTGCCGATGACGAGCACCAGCAGCGCGCCGATGGCACCGGCGGCGTAGCGCGTGACCGCGCTGACCTCGGCTGCAGCGGCCGGCGACTTGGCGGCGTCGGTCGGGAAGTAGCCGATCACGGCGGGGTCCGAGACGGCCATCGTGCCGGCGATCCAGCCCAGCAGCATGCCGCCCAGCGTGATGATGAGCGGAAAGCGGTCCATCAATTTGATCACCAGCTGGCTGCCCCAGACGATGATCGGGATACTGACCAGCAGGCCGAAGATGACCAGCGGCATCTGGTGGTCGCCGCCCGCGGTCTGGGCCGCGCCGGCGATCGCGATGACGTTGTCGACGCTCATCACCAGGTCGGCGACGACCACGGTTTTCACCGCGGCCCACAGCTTGTCGCTCGATTGGATGTTGGCATGGCCGCCGTCATCGTCGGGTGCCAGCAGCTTGACGCCGATCCACACCAGCAGCGCTGCCCCGACAAGCTTCAAGTAGGGAATCGCCAACAGCGTCAGCGCGAAGAAGATCAGGATCACCCGCAGCACGATCGCGCCGGCCGTGCCCCAAATGATGCCTTTCATGCGCTGCGAGTCAGGCAGCCGGCGGCAGGCCAGTGCGATCACCACCGCGTTGTCGCCGCCCAGCAGGATGTCGATCATGATGATCTGGCCGACGGCGACCCAGAATTCGGGCTGCATGAACTGTTCCATCAGGGACTTCCTCGCGGTGGTGGCGTGAGCGCCGGCGCAGTGTAGGGGTTTGCACGAGGGCTGGCGTTCGTGGAACTACAGACAGGCCAGGCCCTGGAAATGGCAAAGCCGCACGCAGCGGCTTTCGGTTGGATCGGGCGGCGGACAGGCGGGGCAAGCCCGCCGACCAGCCCCGGACTCAGAGCAGGCCCTTGAGCAGTTTGCCCATCTCCGACGGATTGCGGGTGATCGTGAAGCCGCACTCTTCCATGATCGCCAGCTTCGCGTCCGCGGTGTCGGCGCCACCGCTGATCAGTGCACCGGCATGGCCCATGCGCTTGCCCGGGGGCGCGGTGACGCCGGCAATGAAGCCGACGATCGGCTTCTTCATGTTGGCCTTGCACCAGCGCGCGGCTTCGGCTTCGTCCGGGCCGCCGATCTCGCCGATCATGATGACCGCATCGGTGTCCGGGTCGTCGTTGAAGGCCTTCATCACGTCGATGTGCTTCAGGCCGTTGATCGGGTCGCCGCCGATGCCGACCGCCGACGATTGGCCCAGGCCGATCTCGGTCAGCTGCGCCACGGCTTCATAGGTCAAGGTCCCTGAGCGCGACACGACGCCGATGCGGCCCTTGCGGTGGATGTGGCCCGGCATGATGCCGATCTTGATCTCGTCCGGCGTGATCAGGCCGGGGCAGTTGGGGCCCAGCAGCAGCGTCTTCTTGCCACCGGCGGCCTCCTTGGCCTTCATCTTGTTGCGCACTTCCAGCATGTCCCGCACAGGGATGCCTTCGGTGATGCAGATCGCCAGGTCCAGGTCGGCCTCGACGGCTTCCCAGATCGCGGCCGCCGCGCCCGCGGGCGGCACGTAGATCACGCTGACGGTCGCGCCGGTCTGGCCGGCCGCTTCCTTGACGCTCGCGTAGATCGGGATGCCTTCGAAGTCTTCGCCGGCCTTCTTCGGGTTCACGCCGGCGACGAAGCAGTTCTTGCCGTTGGCGTAGTCGCGGCAGCCGCGGGTGTGGAACTGGCCGGTCTTCCCCGTGATGCCCTGGGTGATGACCTTGGTGTCTTTGTTGATGTAGATGGACATGTGCTGTGCTCCTGGGCTTACTTCACCGCAGCGACGATCTTGGTCGCCGCTTCGGCCATCGTGTCTGCGCTGATGATGGGCAGGCCCGAGTCGGCCAGCATCTTCTTGCCCAGGTCTTCGTTGGTGCCCTTCATGCGCACCACCAGCGGCACCGACAGGTTCACCGCCTTGCACGCCGCGATCACGCCGTCGGCGATGGTGTCGCACTTCATGATGCCGCCGAAGATGTTGACCAGAATGCCTTTGACATCCGGGTTCTTCAGCATGATCTTGAAGGCCTCGGTGACCTTTTCGGCCGTCGCGCCACCGCCGACGTCCAGGAAGTTGGCCGGCTCGCCGCCGAACAGCTTGATGGTGTCCATCGTCGCCATCGCCAGGCCCGCGCCGTTGACCAGGCAGCCGATGTTGCCGTCCAGGCTGATGTAGGCGAGGTCGAACTTGCTGGCTTCGATTTCCGCCGGGTCTTCCTCGTCGAGGTCGCGGTAGGCGACGATCTCGGGGTGACGGAACAGCGCGTTGGCGTCGAAGTTGAACTTCGCGTCCAGCGCGATCAGGTTGCCCTTGCTGTCACGGTTGAGCGGGTTGATCTCGACCAGCGAGGCGTCCGTCTCCATGTAGCAGCGGTACAGGTTCTTGAACAGCGTGACCGCCTGGTCGACCGTAGAGCCCGTCATGCCGACAGCCGCGGCGACCTTGCGCACCTGGTCGTCGGTCAACCCGGTCAGCGGGTCGATCAGCTCGGTGATGATCTTCTCGGGCGTCGAGTGGGCCACTTCCTCGATGTCCATGCCGCCTTCGCTCGAGCAGATCAGCGCGACCTTTTGCGAGGCGCGGTCGGTGACCAGCGAGACGTAGAACTCCTTCTGGATGTCCGCGCCTTCTTCGATGTACAGGCGACGCACCTTCTGGCCTTCGGGGCCGGTCTGGTGTGTCTTCAACTGCATGCCCAGGATCTGGCCGGCCAGCGTCTTGACGTCGTCCATCGACTTGGCCAGCTTGACGCCGCCGCCCTTGCCGCGGCCGCCCGCGTGGATCTGGGCCTTGACGACCCAGACGGCACCGCCCAGCTTTTGCGCGGCCTCGGTGGCCTCCTGCACGGTGAACGCCGGGTAGCCGCGGGGCACCGGCACATCGAACTGGCGCAGGAGTTCCTTGCCTTGGTATTCGTGGATCTTCATGGGGCTGGTTTCGTGAGTTCAGGACGAAAGCGGGAGGCGACGTGGGCGCTTGGGCGCTCAGTCGCCGCCGCCGGCGGCGGCCGGTCCGGATGCCGGCGTCGGATTTTGCGTCAGTTTGTTGGCACCGGGCTGACGGTACCAACGGGGGTAGTAAAGACGCACGGCTTCACCGTCGGCCGCCAGCGCGTGGCAGCGGTCGAGCTGGAAGGGTTGGGTGTCGCTGTCGGGGTGCACCTTCAGCACATCACCGGCGAAAGCCTGCACGACGGCGGTGGGCAGCACATCGGCCAGCTCGGTCAGATGGGTGCAGCCGCGCACGCCACCCAGGCGCTCGCGCACTGCGCGCTTGAAGCCGCGCATCAGGTTCAGGCCGGTCAACGCGGTGTAGCGGTCGCCATGCTGGTCGCAATGACCGGGGTACGGCATGGCCAGCGATTCAGCACCGGCGGCGACGATGTTGAACGCCGTGTCGACCACCAGGCGCAGGTGCAGATCGTGGATCGGCTCGCCGGCGGGGCGCTCGCGGCCGGGGGCGCCGGTCGGGCGCGTCTTGCTGTCGAGCACCAGGGCGTCGATCTCCCACAAGCCATCGCTGCGCGCATAGGCCTGGACCTGGATCGAACGCTGGTGCTTGAGCTGGCGTTGGGGGTCGGCGGGAGGCAGCGGCATGGGCGAAACAGCGGGTGCGCCGCAGGGCATCCCTAGATCAGGGGCCTGGCGGGCAGCTTTTCACTGTAGCACGCGTGCTGCAACGCAACATACGTGGTGGCCGTAGCGCCCTGCACGCCAGCGGCCCGAGTGTCTATTCGTCCTCACGACCACCCACCACCCGGCGCACCACGTCGCCGGCAAAGCCGCGCCCGCCCAGGAATCGCATCTGGCGTGCGCGTTCGGCCGGCTCGGTGGCGGGCTCGCCGCCGTACTTGCGGCGCCAGACCTCGCGTGCGCGCTCCAGTTCGGTCTCGCGCAGCTGGCGGGCGGTGTCGGGGTCCATCTGGACACCGTGGCGGGCCAGTTCCTGCTTGATGCGCGCCGTGCCCTGACGCTTGGCGCGGGCATGGACGCGGCTTTCGGCGAAACGGGCGTCGCTCAGGCGGCGCGCGGCTTCGAGCTCGTCGAGCAGGGCGTCGACTTCGCCAGCGGCCGCTTCGGCGTCACAGGGCTCCGCGGCCGGCGCGACGTCGTCGGCCGGATCCCACGGGTCACGCGGGCCCTGCGCGGCTTCACGTGCGGCCGCGGCCGCCTCGACCTGCGCGCGTTTGCGGGCATGGGCCAGCAGCTTGTTGCGCAACTCGGCCCGGCTGTGCTCGCGGCGGGCCAGCAGCGCATAGGCCTGCGCCTTCAGGCTGAGTAGCGGGCGTTTCACGCCGCCCTCACGCGGATGGCGGTGCCGTTATTTGGCCGCGTCGCCAGCCGCCTCGACCAGCAGCGGCACGCCCATCGCTTCGCGCACCTTGTTTTCGATCTCGCGCGCCAGCTCGGGGTTCTCGCGCAGGAACTCGCGCGAGTTGTCCTTGCCCTGGCCGATCTTCTCGCCGTTGTAGGCGTACCAGGAGCCGGATTTCTCGACAATCTTGGCGGCGACGCCGAGGTCGATGATCTCGCCTTCGCGGCTGATGCCTTCGCCGTAGAGGATGTCGAACTCGGCTTCCTTGAATGGCGGCGAGACCTTGTTCTTGACGACCTTGACGCGGGTCTCGTTGCCGATGATCTCTTCGCCCTTCTTGATCGAGCCGATGCGGCGGATGTCCAGGCGGACCGACGAATAGAACTTCAGTGCGTTGCCGCCGGTGGTGGTTTCGGGGCTGCCGAACATCACGCCGATCTTCATCCGGATCTGGTTGATGAAGATCACCATGCAGTTCGACTTCTTGATCGTCGCGGTCAGCTTGCGCAGCGCCTGGCTCATCAGGCGGGCCTGCAGGCCGGGCAGGCTGTCGCCCATCTCGCCTTCGAGTTCGGCCTTCGGCGTCAGCGCGGCGACCGAGTCGACGATCACCAGGTCGACCGCGCCGGAGCGGACCAGCGAGTCGACGATCTCGAGTGCTTGTTCGCCGGTGTCGGGCTGGCTGATCAGCAGCTCCTGCAGGTTGACGCCCAGCTTTTGCGCGTACCCGATGTCCAGCGCATGTTCGGCATCGATGAAGGCGGCCACGCCGCCCTTCTTCTGCATCTCGGCCACGACCTGCAGCGTCAGCGTGGTCTTGCCCGACGATTCGGGGCCGTAGATCTCGACCACCCGGCCGCGCGGCAGGCCGCCGACGCCCAGGGCGATGTCCAGGCCCAGCGAGCCGGTGGAGACGACCTCGATGTCTTCGATCACCTCACCCTCGCCCAGGCGCATGATCGAACCCTTGCCGAACTGCTTTTCGATCTGGGCCAGCGCGGCCGCCAGGGCCTTGGATTTCTCGGTGTTCAGGTTTTTCACGGGTGCATCCATGGCGGCGGGCCTCCTCATTCGGGTCGATCGGTAGTCAGCGAAGTGGGCCGATTATGTCAGAAGCTGGATATCTGTACAGTGGATTTTCAGGCCTTGTCTGCCGTCAATCTGGGGACAGGGTGGCTCCCTAGAATCGTCGGCAGGTGGCCGACGAATCAGCATTGATCGACGATCGAAGAGCCGCTTGCCAAGGAGACAAGGCCGATGCGCATCCTGATTGCGGAAGATGACCAGGTTCTGGCCGACGGGCTGCTGCGCTCGCTGCGCGGGGCCGGCTATGCGGTCGACCATGTGGCCAGCGGCAGCGAGGCCGACGCCGCGCTGGCTTCGCACGAGTTTGACCTGGTGATCCTCGACCTGGGCCTGCCCCGCCTGCATGGGCTGGAGGTGCTGCGCAAGCTGCGCGCGCGCGGCTCGAGCATGCCGGTGCTGATCCTGACCGCGGCCGATTCGGTCGAGCAACGCGTCAAGGGGCTCGACCTGGGCGCTGACGATTACATGGCCAAGCCGTTCTCGCTGCAAGAGCTGGAAGCGCGTGTGCGGGCATTGACGCGGCGCGGCTTGGGCACGGCGTCCAGCGTGATCAAGCATGGGCCATTGAGCTTCGACGCGACCGGCCGCGTGGCCTACATCAACGACCAGATGATCGAGCTGTCGGCGCGCGAGATCAGCCTGCTGGAAGTGCTGCTGCAGCGCGCCGGCCGGCTCGTCAGCAAGGACCAGCTGGTGGCACGCCTGTGCGAATGGGGCGAAGAGGTCAGCAACAACGCGATCGAGGTCTACATCCACCGCCTGCGCAAGAAGATCGAGCAGGGTCCGATCCGCATCGCCACCGTGCGCGGCCTCGGCTATTGCCTTGAAAAAATCCAGAGCTAGCGCAACGGCCGCGGCGCGTAGCGCCCGGCCCTCCAAGTGGCGTGCGCGGATCCGGCTTTGCCGGTCCGCTGCGCGAGCGCCCCTGGGGGGCAGCCCCCGGAAGGGGGCGTGGGGGCCCCATGTCTCGTGAACAGAGGTCACTGTTCGGCGAGATCCTGGACTGGATGCTGGTGCCGCTGCTGCTGTTGTGGCCGATGAGCGCGGCCTTGACTTGGCTGGTGGCACAGAACATTGCCGCCCGTCCCTACGACCGCGACCTGGCCCAGCTGACGCGCATGATCGCGCGCCAGATGGTGGTCGCCGATGCCCAACTGCCGCAGGACAAGGCCTTGCGCCTGCCCGAGCCGGCGGCCGCCCTGCTGCGCAGCGACGACGTCGACCGCGTCTACTTCCAGGTCCTGGGCGAGCACGGGGAGCTGTTGGCCGGTGACCGCGAACTGCCGACGCCGGAGACCGACCCGGCCTTTCCGCCGCCGATCGGCGAGGTGCAGTTTCGCGACGAGATGGTCCAGAACGAGCCGGTACGCGTGGCCAGCTTGCGCCTTGTGCCGGCGCCCGGCGAACCCTTGAGCATCGGCCTGGTGCAGGTCGGCGAGACGATGGAAAAGCGCGGCCGCCTGACCACCGAGATCATCAAGGGCGTGCTGCTGCCGCAGTATGTGATCCTGCCGGTGGCCGTGCTGCTGGTCTGGTTCGCGCTGGCACGCGGCATCGCGCCGCTGAGCCAGCTGCAGCAGCGCATCCAGCGCCGTCAGCCCCATGACCTGAGTCCGATCGACCAGCACGACGTGCCGGAAGAGGTGGCGCCGCTGGTGCGCGCGATCAACGATCTGCTGACCCGGCTCGACCAGTCGATGGCGACACAAAAGCACTTCCTGGCCGACGCTGCCCACCAGTTGAAGACGCCGCTGGCGGGGCTGCGCACCCAGGCTGAACTGGCGCAGCGCGAGATCGACGGCGGCACCGGTGACGCACAGTCGATCAAGCGCTCGCTGCAGCACATCGCCCGCTCCAGCCAGCGCGCGGCGCACATGGTCAACCAGCTGTTGGCGATGGCCCGTGCGGAGGACGAGGAGCTGGCGCGCAAGGCGCAGGACTTCAGCCTGGTTCGGCTGGCCACCGAGACCGTGCAGGACTTCGTGCCCAAGGCCATGGACAAGCGCATCGACCTGGGCTACGAGGGCCCCGAGCTCGCCGGCGAAACGGCGCCGTATCTGCGTGGCCAACCGATTCTCGTGCGCGAGATGATCCGCAACCTGGTGGACAACGCGCTGCAGTACACCCCTGAAGGCGGCACGGTCACGGTGAGGGTGACCCCCGACCCATTCGGCCAGGTGTTGGTGCTGCAGGTGGAGGACAACGGCCCCGGCATCGCCGAAGCCGAGCGCGAACTGGTGTTCCAGCCGTTTTACCGCGCGCTCGGCACGAACGTGGATGGCAGCGGCCTGGGGCTGGCCATCGTGCGCGAGATTGCCGACAAGCACCAGGCGACCATCACGGTCGACCAGGCGCGCCCATCGACGGGGGCGCCCGCCGGAGGGCCGGGTACGGTGTTCACGGTGCGATTCCCAGTGCAAACGCAGGGGCGAGACGGCCCCACCGGCGTCGCAGGCGGCTGAGCCTGACGTTCAGCTCTGCATCAGGCGCCGGCTCTTGGCGATCGACATCAGCATCCCCAGCGCCAGGCCCAGCGTGACCATCGCGGTGCCGCCGTAGCTGATGAACGGCAGGGGGATGCCCACCACGGGCAGGATGCCGCTGACCATGCCCATGTTCACCATCGCGTAGGTGAAGAAGCTCAGTGTCAGTGCGCCGCCGAGCAGCCGGGTGAAGACGGTCGGGGCCTCGGCCGCGATGAGCAGGCCGCGTATCAGCACGAAGCTGAAACAGGCGATCAGGCCCAGGGTGCCGACGAGGCCGAACTCCTCTGCGTAGGCCGCGAAGATGAAGTCGGTCGTGCGCTCCGGGATGAACTCCAGGTGCGTCTGCGTGCCCTTCATGAAGCCTTTGCCGGTCGGGCCGCCGGAGCCGATCGCGATGCCACCCTGGATGATGTGGAACCCTTTGCCCAGCGGGTCGGTCGTCGGGTCGAGCAGCGTGCAGACACGATGTTTCTGGTACTCGCGCAGCAGCGGCCATTTCACGTCGTCCTGGCAGATCTGGTCGGCCGACAACACCAGCGCACCAATGGCCAGCACGCCGGCCAACAGCACCGGCAGGATCAAACGCCAGCTCAGGCCGGCAAAGTAGATGACATACAGCCCGCCGGACAGGATCAGGATGGCCGTGCCCAGGTCGGGCTGCTTGACGACCAGTCCGACAGGCACCAGCAGCAATGCACCGGCGACCGCGAAGTCGAGGGGGCGCAGCTGCCCTTCGCGCTTCTGGAACCACCAGGCCAGCATCAGCGGCATCGCGAGTTTCATCAGCTCGCTGGGCTGGATCACGATGCCCAGGTTGATCCAGCGCGTGGCGCCCTTCTTCGTGATGCCGAACAAGGCGGTGGCCACCAGCAGCGCGACGCCGACGGCGTACAGCGGCACCGCGATGCGCATCAGGCGCTGCGGCGGCACCTGCGCGACCAGGAACAGCAACAGCAGCCCGAGCAGCATGTTGCGGCCATGGTCGACGAAGCGGGTGCCGTGGTCGTAGCCGGCCGAGTACATCGTCACCAGCCCCAGCCCACCGAGCACGAACAGGCCCAGCAACAGCGGCAGGTCGAAGCCGGAGAACACCGGCAAGATGCGCTGCCACAGCGGCGGGCGTTCCAGCACCACGCTCATGGCTGGCCTCCTGACGCGCTGGCCGAGGCCGGCGTCGGCCGCGGCGGGGCCGGCCAGGCGCCACGGGCCGCCGAGGCGGGCATGGATGCGGGCGGGGCGCCGGCCTTGGGCGGCGAAACGACCTGGCCGCCGGGTGTGCCGGAGGCGGCGCTGGCCCCTGCGCTGGCCGTTGCCCTGAGTGCGCCAGTCGCAGGCGCAGGCGCAGGCACCGATGCCGCGCCGCCTGCCGGGTCCGGCGTTGCCACCAGCCCCATCGCCACCGACGCGCCCACGCCAGTCGGCAGCGGCACGTCGGCCGGCTTGCGCGGCGTGCCGATCGGTGCCGCGCCCTTGCCTTCACGCACCAGCGCGATGTCCTCTTCACTGGGGTATTGGTCCATCAGCAGGTAGTCCAGCACACGGCGCGCAATGGGCGCGGCCGCGCCCGAGCCCCAACCGGCGTTCTCGACGATCACTGCCAGCGCGACCCGCGGCTCGTCCACTGGCGCGAAGGCGATGTAGAGCGAATGGTCGCGCAGGTGCTCGGCCATGCGGGCGGCGCTGTACTTCTCGTTCGCCCGCGCGCCCACCGCCTGCGCGGTGCCGGTCTTGCCGCCGCTTTGGTAGCCGGCGCCGGCAAACACGCGGGCCGAGGTGCCGGCGATCGTCACGCCGTTCATCGCATCGCGGATCACCGCCACGTGTTCGGGCTTCAACCCGATCGGCTCCAGCGCCTGCGACGAGTTGCTGCGCTTCTCGCGCGTGATCGCGTCTTCGACCTCGTGCACCAGGCGGGGCTTGAAACGCAGCCCGCCCGACGACAGCGCGGCCATCGCATTGGCCATCTGCAGCATCGTGAAGTTGTTGTAGCCCTGGCCGATGCCGAGCGAGATCGTCTCGCCGGCATACCACTTCTGCTGCTCGGGCTTCTTGAAGCGGCGGCGCTTCCAGTCGGTCGACGGCAGGTCGCCGGTCAGCTCGCCGTCCATGTCGATGCCGGTCTTGCGGCCGAGGCCGAAGGGCGCCAGCTGGTCGTGGATCAGGTCCACGCCCATCTCGTTGGCCAGGCTGTAGAAGTACACGTTGCTCGACGACACGATCGCCGCACGCATGTCTTTCGGGCCCGGGCGGTCGGTCTCGGGGCTGCCGAACGTGCGGCCGCCGAAGGTGTAGGTCAGGTTGTCCATCACGACGGTGCTGGCGCTGCGCTTGCCGGAATTCAACGCGGCGATCGACATGAAGGGCTTGAAGGTCGAACCGGGCGGATAGGTGCCGCGGATCGCGCGGTTCAGCAGCGGCTTGTCGATGTTCTCGTTCAGCGCGCTCCAGTTCTCCTGGTCGATGCCGTCGACGAACAGGTTGGGGTCGAAGGTCGGCTTCGAAACGAAGGCCAGCACCTCGCCGTTGCGCGGGTCGATCGCCACCAACGCCCCGCGGCGGTCGCCATAGAGCTGCTCGACCAGTGCCTGCAGCTTGATGTCGATCGACAGGATCAGCGTGTTGCCCGGCGTCGAGGGCTTGCTGTCGAGCCGCCGCACCGCGCGGCCCCCGGCCGAGGTCTCGATCTGCTCGACGCCGGTGCGCCCGTGCAGCTCGCTTTCGTAGGCCTGTTCCAGGCCGAGCTTGCCGATGTACTCGGTGCCGCGGTAGTTGGCCTGGGTCTCCTCCTCCCAGTCCTCCATCGCCTGCTTCTCGGTCTGGTTGATGCGGCCGATGTAGCCGATCAGGTGGCTGCCGGTTTCGCCCAGCGGGTAATTGCGAAACAGCCGTGCCTTGATGTCGACACCGGGGAAGCGGAAGCGCTGCGCGATGAAGCGCGCCATCTCGGTCTCCGACAGCCGGTTGCGGATCGGCAGCGACTCGAAGCTCTTGCTTTCCTCCAGCTGGCGCTTGAAGCGCCGACGGTCGCTCGGCCGGATTTCGACCAGTTCGGCCAGGGCGTTGATCGTCGCCTCCAGATCGTCGACCTTGCTCGGCGTGATCTCCAGCGTGTAGGCGGTGTAGTTGTTGGCCAGCACGATCCCGTGGCGGTCGACGATGCGGCCGCGGTTCGGCACGATCGGCACGATGGCCGTGCGGTTGGCTTCGGCCTGGATGGCCAGCTCGTCGTGGCGCAACACCTGCAGGTAGACCAGGCGCGCGGCCAGCAGGCCGAAGCCGAACAGCACGAACAGCGCGGCCGCCAGAATGCGCAGCCGGAACCGGTCCAGCTCGCGTGCAAGATCCTTGAGCTCTGTCATGGAGCCCCCCGGCGGCTGGATACAGCCGCCGCCCCCCCGAGGGGGGGCGGCGGCCGCTTCGGAGCGGCCGTGCGCTGGCCTGCGGGCTGGAACTCCCCGGCCACCGACCACCGTTCGCCCTGAGCCTGTCGAAGGGCGATCCGATCGTCCTGAGCTCGTCGAAGGGCATGCGCGCCGCAGGGCTTCGACAAGCTCAGCCCGAACGGAGGGGTGAGCAAAGGCGCCGACGACGACATCACAGCGGCCGGTTCTTGTCCGGGTCCGGCGGGCGGCGCTGCGGGGCCAGCATCAGCGCGCTGGCCACCGGCCACAGCGCGGCCTCGATGAAGGGGGCGATGAAGAACGACCAGCCCGGAAAACTGTCGCCGGCCACCAGCCGCACCGCCAGCGAAGCGGCATGCGCGGCAAAGAACAGCGGCAGCACCTGCAGCATCTGCTGCAGCAGGCCGAACCAGACCAGCCGGCGGTGGATCATGATCGCCAGATAGCTCAGCAGTGTGTAGGCCAATGCGTGCTGGCCCAGCAGCGCGCCCTGGTGCACGTCCATCAGCAGCCCGAACAGGAAAGCCCAGCCGATGCCGACGCGGCGCGGCTGGTGCACGTTCCAGAACACCAGCGTCAACGCGACCAGGTCGGGCATGGCTGCGCTGCGGCCCATCGGCATGATGTTCAGCGCGAAGGCCAGCAACAGCGTGAACCACAGGAACAGCGGGTTGACCGGCAGCAGCAGCTGGTCGCCGCGCGGCATGATCATGGCGCGCTCCCAAGGGGCGACGGGCCGTTCCCTAGCCCCTTGACCCCCTCGGGGGGCGGGCCGCCGAAGGCGGACCTGGGGGCGGACAGCATCTGCATGATCATGGCGTTGCCCCCGGGAGTGTCTTGATCATCGCCGGCCTCCACGGCGCGGGCGCGCGTTCTCGGGCTCCGGCGGCGGTTCGGGCCGGGCCGGCAACTGCACGCTCAGCGGCTCCAGCACCAGCACATGGCGCACGCCATCGGGCAAGGCGGTCGGGACCAGCGCGATGCGGGCAAAGGCCGAGTCCGCCCGTCGATCCACCGAGGCCACCTTGGCCACCGGCAAGCCCGGCGGGTAGACGCCGTCGGTGCCGCTGGTGGTCAGCACGTCGCCGGCCTGTACGTCGTCGTTGCCGCCGACGAAGCGCAGCTCCATCGTGCTGCCGTCGCCATTGCCGAAGGCGGCGCTGCGGTGCTGGGTGCGGGTGTTGACCACCGGGATGGCGGCGTCCTTGTCGACCAGAAGCGTGACCTCGGCCGAGAACGGGTAGACGCGCGTCACCTGCCCCAGCACGCCGGTCTCGTTGATCACCGGCGCACCCGCGACCACGCCGTGCTGGTTGCCGCGATCCAGGAACAGCTTGTGCGAAAACGGGTCGGGGGCCTCGTACAGCACCTCGGCGGCCAGCGTCTTCACGCTGACCGCGGGCCGCAGCTCCAGCAGCGCGCGCAGGCGGGCGTTCTCCTGCGCCAGCTGCTCGGCCCGGGCCGAACGCTCGGCCTGGGCGGCCAGGCGGGCTCGCATCGCGTTCTCGTTGTCCAGCGCGGTCTGCAGGCCGGCGAGGTAGTCGCCACCGCTGCCCCAGGCCTGCACCGGTACGGTGAGCACCCGCACCAGCGGCAGCAGCGCAGTGGCCGCGGCGGCGCGCAGCGGCTTGATCAGGCCGACCCGGCCATCTGCGGCCATCAGGAAGATCGCCAGTGCCGCGAACAGCGCGAGCTTGGTTCGCGCCGGCAGACCCTGGCGGAAGAATGGGGGCGGTGTGCGGTCGAGCGTGCCGAGGGGCATGGCGCTGGTTAACCGGGCAGGCGGAACATCGGGCCGTCGCCAACGTCCGTCGGGCCGGGCGGGTGGCGCAAAGGCAGCGAGCCCTGGGGCGGGTTCATGCGGTTGTCAGTCACCGGCCGAAGACACATGGTGGCCGCGCGACGGGCCTCACTCCGAGGTGAAGATCGCGCCCAGGCGCTCCATGCGTTCGAGCGCCATGCCGCAGCCGCGCACCACGCAGGTCAGTGGGTCTTCGGCCACCAGCACCGGCAGCCCGGTCTCCTCGGCCAGCAGGCGGTCCAGGTCGCGCAGCAGCGCGCCACCGCCGGTGAGCATCATGCCGCGCTCGGCGATGTCGGCGCCCAGCTCGGGCGGCGTCTGTTCGAGCGCGTTCTTGACCGCCGAGACGATCTGGTTCAGCGGGTCGGTCAGCGCTTCGAGGATCTCGTTCGAGCTGATCGTGAAGCTGCGCGGCACGCCTTCGGAGAGGTTGCGGCCCTTGACCTCCATCTCCTTGACTTCGGAGCCGGGGAAGGCCGAGCCGATGCTCTTCTTGATGCTTTCGGCGGTCGGTTCGCCGATCAGCATGCCGTAATTGCGGCGGATGTAGTTGATGATCGCTTCGTCGAACTTGTCGCCGCCGACGCGCACCGAGCCCTTGTAGACCATGCCGCCGAGCGAAATGACGCCGACTTCGGTCGTGCCGCCGCCGATGTCGACCACCATCGAACCCGAGGCTTCAGACACCGGCAACCCGGCGCCGATCGCAGCGGCCATCGGCTCTTCGATCAGGTACACCTCGGAGGCGCCCGCGCCCAGCGCCGACTCGCGGATCGCGCGCCGCTCGACCTGGGTCGAGCCGCAGGGCACGCAGATGATGATCCGCGGGCTCGGCTTCAGCAGCGAAGCCGGGTGAACCATCTTGATGAACTGCTTGAGCATCTGCTCGGTGACGGTGAAGTCGGCGATCACGCCGTCCTTCATCGGGCGGATCGCCTCGATGTTGCCGGGCACTTTGCCCAGCATGGCCTTGGCTTCCTTGCCGACGGCCTGGATGGTCTTCTTGCCGCTCGGGCCGCCCTCATGGCGGATCGAGACGACCGAGGGCTCGTCGAGCACGATGCCTTTGCCCCGCACGTAGATCAGGGTGTTGGCGGTGCCCAGGTCGATGGCGAGGTCGGTCGAGAAGTAACGACGCAGTGGTGCGAACATTGGCGGTCAAAAATGGGGGGCTGACAGTGCCGAGGCGAACGCACCACGGACGCCGCAAGGGCGCACGATCGGGTTCAGAGCCTCGGACTGCATGGGATGGGGCGCGGCGTTTGAGCGCGGAAGGCTGGTGCGGTGCGGTGGGGATGGCGCAGGTTAAGGCCGGGACACCGCAAGCTGACGATTCCAAACGTGACCCACGACACCGCGTGTTTCGCGCTGCCCTGCCGGCGTCGTCATCGACCTGTCGAAAGGGCCGCACCAGAGTGAACCGGCGGCTTGTGGATTAACCGGAGATAATACCGCAAGCCCCTATGGCCACCGAGGTACGGCGCCCCTATTTTTGCGGGTCGGCCAAGCCCGAAAGCCGCCGCGCATACTGCGCGCTTCAACCCAAGTCCATCTCATGCCACTCACCCCCGAGGATGTGAGCCGCATCGCCCATTTGGCGCGGCTGGAACTCTCGCCCACCGAGGCCGATGCGATGCTGGGCCAGCTCAATGGCTTCTTCGGCATCGTCGAACAGATGAGCGCGGTCGACACCCGCGGCGTCGAGCCGCTGTACACGCCGTTGTCGGCGGTGCAGGCGGTCGAGCTGCGCTTGCGCGACGACCGTGTCACAGAATCGAACGACCGCGAGGCCAACCAGGCCAGTGCGCCGGCGCTCGAGAACGGTCTGTTCCTCGTGCCGAAGGTGATCGAATGAGCGTCGCCACGAACACCGATCTGCACGATCTGGGCGTTGCGGCGCTGAGCCGTGCACTGGCCGACAAGCAGGTGTCGAGCGCCGAGTTGGTCGACCACCTGCTGGGCCGCATCGCCGACCAGCGTGCGCTCGGCGCCTTCCTGCATGTGGATGCCGACGGCGCCCGCACCGCGGCGAAGACGGCCGATGCTGCGCGCGCGAGTGGCCAGGCTGGCGCGCTGACCGGCGTGCCGATCGCCCACAAGGACATCTTCGTCACCAAGGGTCAGCCCTCGACCGCCGGCTCGAAGATGCTCGAAGCCTATGCCAGCCCGTTCGACGCCACCGTGGTCGCGCGCCTGGCTGCCGCCGGCGTGGTGAGCCTGGGCAAGCTGAACTGCGACGAGTTCGCGATGGGCTCGGCCAACGAGAACTCGGCTTATGGGCCGGTGAAGAACCCGTGGGACACGACGCGGGTGCCGGGCGGCTCGTCGGGCGGCTCGGCCGCCGCGGTGGCGGCGCGCCTGGTGCCAGCCGCGACCGGCACCGACACCGGCGGATCGATCCGCCAGCCGGCCAGCTTCACCGGCATCACCGGCATCAAGCCGACCTACGGCGTGTGCTCACGCTACGGGATGATCGCCTTTGCGTCGAGCCTCGACCAGGCCGGCCCGATGGCCCGCTCGGCCGAGGACTGCGCGCTGTTGCTGTCGGCGATGAGCGGCTTCGACGAGCGCGACGCGACCAGCCTGCAGCGCCCGCCGCAAGACTTCCACGCCCAGATGCTGGCGCCGCGCGCCGGAGCGTCGGCCGCCAAGCCGCTGCAGGGCCTGCGCATCGGCCTGCCGAAGGAGTTCTTCCCGGTCGCGCTGGCCGCGGACGTGAACGGCGCGTTGCGCGCCGCGCTGGCCGAGTACGAGAAGCTGGGGGCGACGCTGGTCGACGTCAGCCTGCCGCGCACCGAGCTGTCGATCCCCGTCTACTACATCATCGCGCCGGCCGAGGCCAGCTCGAACCTGAGTCGCTTCGACGGCGTGCGCTACGGCCACCGCGCGGCCAAGTACGGCGACCTGCTCGACATGTACAAGAAGTCGCGCTCCGAGGCCTTTGGCGCCGAGGTCAAGCGCCGGATCATGATCGGCACCTACGTGCTGAGCCACGGCTACTACGACGCCTACTACCTGCAGGCGCAGAAGCTGCGCCGCATGATCGCCGACGACTTCCAGGCCTGCTTCCAGCAGTGCGACCTGATCGCCGGCCCGGTGGCGCCGACGGTCGCGTGGAAGCTCGGCGAGCAAGGCGACGACCCGATCCAGGCCTACCTGGCCGACATCTTCACGCTGCCCGGCAGCCTGGCCGGCCTGCCCGGCATGAGCGTGCCGGCGGGTTTCGGCGAAGGTGGCATGCCGGTGGGCCTGCAGTTGCTCGGCAACTACTTCGCCGAAGGCCAGCTGCTGCACGCCGCGCACGCCTTCCAGCAAGCCACTGACTTCCACACGCGCAAGCCATGACAAGTGCACCGCAACTCGTTCGCGGCTACGAGGTCGTGATCGGCCTCGAGACCCACGCCCAGCTGTCGACTGCGTCGAAGATCTTCTCCGGTGCGTCGACCCAGTTCGGCGCCGAGCCCAACACCCAGGCCTGCCCAGTCGACCTGGCGCTGCCCGGCACGCTGCCAGTGATCAACCGCGGCGCGGTCGAGCGGGCGATCCGCTTCGGCCTGGCGGTTGGCGCGAAGGTCGCGCCGCTGTCGATCTTTGCCCGCAAGAACTACTTCTACCCCGACCTGCCCAAGGGCTACCAGATCAGCCAGTACGAGACGCCGGTGGTCCAAGGCGGCACCGTGCACTGCTTCGTCGGCGACCAGGCCAAGACGGTGCACCTGACCCGTGCCCACCTGGAAGAAGACGCCGGCAAGTCGATGCACGAAGGGCTGGAGACACCGGGCTGCTCGGGCATCGACCTGAACCGCGCCGGCACGCCGCTGCTGGAGATCGTCACCGAGCCCGACATGCGCTCGGCCGCCGAAGCGGTGGCCTACGCCAAGACGCTGCACACGCTGGTCGTGTGGCTGGGCATCTGTGACGGCAACATGCAGGAGGGCTCGTTTCGCTGCGACGCCAACGTCTCGGTGCGCAAGCCCGGTGCGCCCTACGGCACGCGGCGCGAGATCAAGAACCTGAACAGCTTCCGCTTCCTGCAGATGGCGATCGACGCCGAGGTGCAGTGGCAGATCGACGAGATCGAGGACGGGCGTGCCATCCAACAAGCCACGGTGCTGTTCAACCCGGATGCCAACGGCGGCCGCGGCGCGACCCGCTCGATGCGGACCAAGGAAGACGCCCACGACTACCGCTACTTCCCCGACCCCGACCTGCCGCCGCTGGTGATCGCGCCCGAGTGGATCGCCGAGGTCAAGGCCGCGATGCCCGAGCTGCCCGGCGCGATGGCCGAGCGCTTCGTCACCGCCGATGGCCTGGCCGAGTACGACGCGTCGATGATGACCCAAAGCCTGGCCTTCGCCCGCTACTACGAGGCAGCCCGAGATGCGAGCAAGGCGCCGAAACTGGTCGCCAACTGGCTGATGGGCGAGGTCAGCAAGCGGCTGAACACCGAGGACCGCGACATCGCCGGCGCGCCGGTGGCGCCGGCGATGCTGGCCGCGCTGATTGCGCGCATCCAGGACGGCACGGTCTCGAACAACGCCGCCAAGCAGGTCTTCGAAGCGCTGTGGACCGGCGAAGGCGCGGACGTCGACGCGGTCATCGAGGCCAAGGGCCTGAAGCAGATGAATGACAGCGGCGCGCTGGAGAAGATCGTCGACGAGGTGATCGCCGCCAATGCCAAGTCGGTCGAGGAATACAAGGCCGGCAAGGACAAGGCCTTCAACGCGCTGGTCGGCCAGGTGATGAAGGCCAGCAAGGGCAAGGCCAACCCGGCGCAGGCCGGGGAGCTGTTGAAAGCCCGGTTGAATTGAGGCCCTGACGCGGGCAGGGCGCGCCGCGCCTATCGGGCTGCGGCGCGTTGGGCGATGTAGGCCTGCACCTGGGCCCAGCTGACACTGCCGTGGCCGCCGCTGTCGATCGCGTTGAAATGGCGCGCGACAAACCCCAGCCCCGCCGCCTCGGCCTGGGCGCGGCTGATGTGGCCCTGGCCCGAGGCGTCGGCCGCCTCGAAACGGCCACGCAGCTTGGCCTCGACCTGCGCCTGCAGCACGACCCCTTCGCTGGGTGGCGCGGGCCGGGTGTGCCGCAAGGCTTCGGGCAACGCCGGATCGCGCAGCACGGGCGTGGCCGCGCCGGCGGCCACGCCGGCCAGCAGCGCCGCCGCGATCAGGCCACCCCGGACAACACGCTTCATTCCGCTGCCTCCTGGCTGGCGGTGCGTGCCGCTGCCATCGCACCTTGGTAGAACGACGCCAGATCGGCCTTCTGGGCCCGGCGCGAGTCGTCGTCGAGGTAGGTCATGTGGCCGCCGACATAGGTGCGCACGGTGAAGCGCGGCGCCAGCGCCGGCAGCCGCTGCAGGTCAAGCTCGGTCTGGTAGAACGGCGTCGCCAGATCGTCCACACCCGACAGCGACAGCACCTGCAGCGCCGGGTTCAGTGTCATTGCCGCCGCCAGGTCGGGGATGCCGTCGGGCACGAAGTTGCCGTCGTGCGAGAAGTCCCAGTAATCGATTGCGTTGACGAAGGTGGCATAGGGTGTCCGCGTCCCGTAGCCCAGCACGTTGGGCAGGTAGGCACGGATCGCGTCGCTGAACTCGCTGCTGATGACGGTCGACGACGGGTCGCCTTCCCTTGCCAACGGGCTGCCGACGGGCACCGCCATGCGGGCGTCGTAGCGGCCGGTCAGCTGCCCCGCGATCAGCTGGCGCTGGAAGCGGTGGGGCCCGAGGCTGAACTCCGTTTGCCACAGGCTGAGGGCCGCGCCGGTGTTGTCGATCAGCTGGTTATACAGCTCGTTGCTCGGTGCGCCGGTGCCGGCCAGGTGGTCCTCGACCGCCGGCTGGTAGCTCAGTTCGGCAAAGCTGCGCATCTCGCCGAGGAAGGCGCCGAGGTCGGTCGGCACCGGGTTCGTCAGCTCGAACCAGGCGCCGACAGCCGAGTAGCTGGGCAGGAAGCCGGTGCAGTCGGTGGTGCCGGGCTCGAAGACCGCACAGTTGCTGTTGTAGTCGAGGATCGACGACTGCAGGATCACGCCGGTCAGCGGCACGCCGGCCGACTCCAGCCGTTCGGCCAGCACTGCGCTGCGCAGCGTGCCGTAGCTTTCGCCGAACAGGAACAGCGGCGACGCGGCGCGGCCGTTCAACGCCAGCCAGCGCCGGATGCTGTCGCGAAACAGGTCGGCGTCGGCGTCCACGCCCCAGAAGCTGCGGTTCATGTATGGCGTGATCGCCTCGGACAGGCCGGTGCCGACCGCGTCGATGAACACCAGGTCCGACTGGTCGAGCAGCGACTCGGCGTTGTCGACCAAGGCGAAGGGTCTGGCCGGCGCGATGCTGGGCGCGCCGGTCACCAGCCGTTTCGGCCCGAACGAGCCCAGGTGCAGCCAGACGCTGGCTGAGCCGGGGCCACCGTTGTAGAAGAAGGTCACCGGCCGCATCGCCGGGTCGGCGCCGTCCTGGGTGTAGGCGATGTAGAACATGCTGGCCAGTGGCGTGTCGCCGACCAGCGCGCGGGCCGTCAAGTGGCCGGCGGTGGCGGTGTAGGCCAAGGTGCCGCCACCGAGCGCCAGCGTGTGTTGGGTCACCGCCGCGGCTTCGGTGGCGCTGGTCAACGCGGCGCCGGGCGCGCCGCTGTAGCTGACCGGGTCGTCATAGGCCAGTTCGACGTCGTTGCCGCCATCCCCGCCACCGCTGCCGCCGCAGGCCGTGACCAGCAACGTGAACATGCCGCACAGCGCGGCCGTGGCCAGTCGCGACCCGTGGCGCGGCCGGTTTGACCAGGGAGAAAGCGAGGGCAAACGCATGGCGGGCAGCTTAACGCTGGTCGCTGGCACCGTGTCAGCGCCTGTGACGAGGCCGTCGCCGCGCTGCGCGAACCCGCCGTCAGCGCGACGGGGTGCTGGCGCTCGCCGGCGGGGCGAGGCCCAGGGCCTCGGGTCTCAGCGCCTGCACGACCAGCTTGCACGAGAGCTTGTCCTGCCCCTTGCGTTCCAGCACCGCGTCACGCTTGACCAAGGTGATCGTGACACCGGCCTTGCTCGACACATAACGAGCCTCGCGCGAATCCCGCACGCGCTGCAGCGTCCAGTTCTGGTCTTCGTAGCGCACCCGGGCAGCGCGCGGCGAAAAGTCACCCCGCAGTGTGCTGCCGCCGTCACAGTGGTAGTCGGCGGTCCCGGCGATCGCCGGTGTGCCGAACAGTGCGGCCGCGCCGGCCAGCAGCAAACAGCGCAGCGGCGCAGGGCAGCGGATGGACGGCATCGTGGGCAAGGCGGTCATCAGGGGCTTCCGCAAAGTGGGGGTCAGGGGGCCGAGGGGTTGCGAGCCGGGCCGGACGACGGCGTCGGTGTTGTTCCCGTGCGGCCCAGCGCAGCGCCGGACCACAAGGCGCGCAGCCGCGCCAGTTCGGCGTCGAACTGCTGGTTCAGGCGTTCGCGCTCGGCTTCCTGGTCGCGCAGGATCGTGTTCTGGGCCTCGATCGAGCCTTCGTTGGCGGCAACGCGCGCCTTCAGCGCCTGCGGCAGCACCTTGCCTGGAATGGCCTCGCGTTCACGCTGCAGGGCCTGGTTCTCGACCTCCAGCTCGGCCAGCCGGCGGCGCGCGGCTTCAATCTGCTTGGTGACTGGCTCCTGTGCCCGGGAGCGCGCCGTATCGTGCGCGACCAAGTCGGGGTAGCGTGCCACCAACGCGCGGTCGCGTCGGGCTTCGGCCTCGCGCGCCAGGCGCTGTTGCTCGGCCTGGCGCTTCGCATTCTCGGCTCGGGCTTTTTCTTCTGGGCTTTGTGCCGGGGGCAGCACGCCTT
Source organism: Ideonella sp. (assembly GCF_036277275.1). Classification (GTDB taxonomy): domain Bacteria; phylum Pseudomonadota; class Gammaproteobacteria; order Burkholderiales; family Burkholderiaceae_C; genus Ideonella. Next base: position 38,677 of record NZ_DASUNH010000157.1, read on the forward strand.
TCGGGCTGCCGTCACGGTTGAGCATGCGTTGCTCCTGGGCCAGGCATTCCGGGATCGGCCGGTCCGAGCTGAGCCGGTGGCCTTGCGCGTCGATGCAGGTGTAGATCGATCGGCCCGGCGAATCGCTGGATTTGCCCGGGGTGGCCGCGCAGACGGTGGCCGTCCACAGCACCAGACAAGCGGCCCCGATCCTGCGCATGGCCTGGCTCACACCCCGTAGCGGTCGCGGTAAGCCTGGACCCGCGCGGTGTTGGCTTTCAGAGTCGGGTCGTCGGTTTCGGCCAGGAATTGCATCAGATCGGCGAGGGTGGCAATGGACAGGACCCGAAGGCCCAGGTCCTGCTCAACGTATTGCACGCCCGATCGGTTGTCCGCCGAGTTGTCGCTGGCGCGCTCCTGCCGGTCCATCGTGATCGCCACCCCGACCGGCGTCGCACCGGCGGCGCGGATCAGGTCGGCGGCCTCGCGCTTGGAGGCACCGTCCGTGATCACGTCATCGATGATCAGCACCCGGCCCTTGACCGGTGCGCCGACCAGCGTGCCGCCCTCGCCGTGGTCCTTGGCTTCCTTGCGGTTGTAGGCGTAGGGCACGCTCTTGCCCTCTTTCGCCAGCCCGATCGCCACCGCCGCGGCCAGCGTGATGCCCTTGTAGGCCGGGCCGAACAGCATGTCGAACTCGAGGCCCGAGGCGATCAGTCGGCGTGCATAAAATTCGCCCAAGCGCGCGAGCTTGGCACCGTCGTCGAACAGACCGGTGTTGAAGAAGTAAGGCGACTGTCGACCAGCCTTGGTCTTGAAGTCGCCGAAGCGCAGCACCCCGGCTTCCACCGAGAATTTCACGAATGCCTGCGCCAGCGGGTCAGTGGAGGCCATGTTCGACATCGAGGACAACACCCATGGGTTTTCGCCTGGTCACGCTCAACCTGAACGGCATTCGTTCAGCCGCCAACAAAGGATTTGTCCAATGGGCTGAGCAGAGTCAAGCCGATTGTATGGGGGTGCAGGAGGTCAAGGCCCAGGCCGCCGATGTGGTCGGCCGCTTCGAGCAGGTGGGGGGCATGAACGGCCACTTTCACTATGCGCAGAAGAAGGGGTACTCGGGCGTCGGTCTGTACACCCGCCACGAGCCCAGCGAGGTGATCACCGGCCTGGGCGAACGCGAGTTCGACGACGAAGGTCGCTATGTCGAAGTGCGCTTCGACAAACCCGGCCGCAAGTTGAGCGTGATCAGCTGTTACTTCCCCAGTGGCTCGTCGGGCGAAGAGCGGCAGCTGGCAAAGTACCGCTTTCTCGAAATCATCTACCCGCACCTGCTGTCGCTCAGGGGCGAGCGTGAATTCATCCTCGTCGGCGACGTCAACATCGCCCACAAGGAAATCGACCTGAAGAACTGGAAGGGCAACCAGAAGAACTCCGGCTTCCTGCCCGAAGAGCGCGCGTGGATGACACGGCTGCTCGAAGAGGCCGGCCTGGTCGACGTGTTCCGGTGCCTGAACGACAAGGCCGATCAGTACACCTGGTGGAGCAACCGCGGCCAAGCCTGGGCCAAGAACGTCGGCTGGCGGCTGGACTACCAACTGGCCACGCCGGCGCTCGCCGCCCATGCCCACCGCGAGCAGATCCACCTCGAACCACGTTTCTCGGACCACGCGCCGTTGACGATCGACTACGGCTTCAGCCTCTGACCGGCGTCGATTACCAGCTGTCACGTTGACGCGCCGATCCGTCATCGCTCGGTGCGGCGGCGCCGGCTAGAGTCACGCCCCGTCGTGCCCCATGACACCCGCAACGATGCGGGGCCGGGCGCGACGCTGCGGTGACGCGCGCCTCACGCGCACCGCCTCTTCAACGTCTTTGGGAGATTCTCGATGCAGATGAAAAGCTGCCGCATGCGCGTGGCCGCTTGTTTGGTGCTGGCTGCCGGCGCCGCGCAAGCCGCCGATCCCTATGCGGCCCTCGGCGCCCCCGGTCTGGTGCTGGGCCTGGCCCACCCGGTCAACCCGCAGGTGTCGATCCGTGCCGACGTCGCCAGCAGTGGCGAGCACAGCGTCAACGGCGACCAGGAGGGCATTGCCTACCGTGGCAACGTGCACTTCCAGCGCCTCGGCCTGTTCGCCGACTGGTTCGTTGCCGGTCGCTTTCGCCTGAGCGGTGGCGCGACCTTCAACGACGGCGAGATGCGCCTGACGGCCTTCGGTGACGGCACGCCGATCAAGATCGGCGACACGACCTACCCGACGACGTCAGCGGACCGCTTCGACGCCAAGGTCAAGTTCCCCGCAGTCACGCCGTACCTGGGTATTGGCTGGGGCCGCCACAGCGAGCAGGTCAAGGGCCTGTCGCTGATGGCCGATCTCGGTGCGTCGATCGGCCAGGCCAGCGTCACCAGCCGGGCCCAGGGGCCGCTGCTGGGCCAGGTCAGCGACGAGGACCTGCACAAGGAAACGCGCGAGCTGCGCGACGGCGCTGGCCGCGTCAGGGCCGTCCCGCAGGCCACGATCGGCATGGCGTACCGGTTCTGACGCCCGGCGTCTAACGCTTGAACACCGCTGCAGCGAGCAGCGGCAGCTGCGCCAGCAGGATGCAGCCCAGGATCACCGCGCAGCCGGCCCAGCCGCTGGGGCTCAGCCGGTCGCCGACCAGCAGCGCGCCGAAGATCGCGGCGAACACCGCTTCGCTCGACAGCACCAGCGCGGCGTCCGCCGCATGGGTGTGGCGCTGTGCCACCACCTGCGCGGTGTAGCCGATGCCGACCGAGACCAGGCCGGTGTAGGCGATCGCGCCGGCCGCTGCCCGGATCCCGTCCCAGCTCATGCTCTCCAGCGCCGCCGCAGCCACCAGGCTGAGCCCGCTGCAGACCGCGAACTGAACACAGGCCACCGTGTAAGGTGCGCCGAGTCGTCCCGCGGCCCAGCCGACCAGCACCACGTGCAGCGCCCACGGCAAGACGCTGGCGATGACCCACCAGTCGCCGACGACCATGTGCACCGCCTGGCCGCCGGTCAGCAACCAGGTGCCCACCACACAGCCCAACGCCGCCGGCCAGGCGACCCAATGCGGCCGGTGGCCGAACAGGGCCCGGGCCAGCAAGGGGACCGCGGGTACATACAGCGCAGTGAGGAAGCTCGCGTTGGTGACGCTGGTCGTCAGCAGGCCGATCTGCTGCAGCGCCGCGCCGAGAAAGATCAGCGTGCCCAGGCCCAGCAACAGCAGCCAGCGCGGCGGACCGCCCGCGGGCTGCGGCGGGGCCGGCCGGCCCCGTTCACGCCAGGCCAGCGGCGCCACCACCAACGCGCCCAGCGCGAAGCGCAGCCCGGTGAAGCCCATCGGCTGCATGCTGTCCATGCCCCAGGCCTGCGGCACGAAAGCCAGGCCCCAGATCGCCGCCACGGCCAGGAGCAACCCGTCGGCTTGCCAGCGTTTCATGGTGAAGGTGGGGTAGGGTCGGCCAAGCCGGCGAGCATAGCCGCAGCGTCGCGCGGCCCCGACCCGCGGCAGACTGGACGGCCCGCCGATCAGGACGGGGGCGCCCGGCGACGAAGACCAGCGCCGACCGCGCCGGTGCGCCAGGCCTGAGAGCCTCAGTCGCCCGGGCCGTCCTCCAGCCCCGCCGTGCGAACATCACGGCCGTGCTGCTCTACCACACCATCCCCGTCACCCCGTTTCAGCAGAACTGCTCGCTCGTCTGGTGCGACCAGACCCAGGAAGCCGCGCTGGTCGACCCCGGCGGTGAGGTCGAGCGGCTGAAGGCGGCCGTGGCCGAGCGCCGGCTGAAGCTGGTGGCGCTGTGGCTGACCCACGCGCACATCGACCATGCCGGCGGCACCGGCACGCTGGCGCGTGAACTCGGCCTGCCGATCATCGGCCCGCACCCGGGTGACCAGTTCTGGATCGACGGGCTGGCGCGCCAAAGCAAGATGTTCGGTTTCCCGCTCGCCGAGCCCTTCACGCCGACCCGCTGGCTGGCCGACGGCGACGCCGTGCAACTCGGCCAAAGCACACTGGCCGTGCGCCACTGCCCCGGCCACACGCCGGGTCATGTGGTTTTCCACAGCGCCGAGGCGCGGCGCTGCTTCGTTGGTGACGTGCTGTTCGCCGGCTCGATCGGCCGCACCGATTTCCCGGGCGGCGACCACGCGACACTGATCGCCAGCATCACCGAGCGCCTGTGGCCGATGGGCGACGAGACCATCTTCGTCCCCGGGCACGGACCGGAGAGCAGTTTCGGCGACGAGCGCCGCAGCAACCCCTTCGTCGCCGGCACCTGAGCCCTGGCGCGGCACGGGCGGTGCGGCCTCGCCGCAGCGCGGACAGTCCTGTGCGGATGGTGAATTTGTCACAAAGCGTGACCGTCATAGTGGCCGCCCACGAGCAAGCCACATGCCTAAGCTTTGCTTCTCACTGGAGCCACGTGTCGTCCACGCGGTCGTGGGCCACAAGGCACGGACTCCGGTGTGCAAGGAGGTTGACCATGGAACTCTTCGTTTCAACGGCTCTTTCCACGTCCGGCCGGGCAATGCCCCGCCCCGCCCTTGGCAGGGACGACGGCGTCGTCCGGACCAGCGGTGCTCTTTGGAGCCATGGCATGTCGGGCCTGGGCCAGGCCCTGGGCTACCGGGGGCCCGAGCGGCGCGGCGGGGCCGCGTTGCTGACGCGGCTGATGACCGTGATGCTGGACGAGATCGACTACGGCCTGCTGTTGCTGGCCGATGGCGGCCGTGTCCTGCATGCCAACCATGCGGCGCGGTCCAGCCTGGCGGCCCCGCAGCACCCGCTGCAGCTGCAAGGCCACGAGCTGCGCACCCGGCTGCAGAAGGATGCGGCGCCTCTGCACCAAGCGCTGCATGCGGCCGCCAGCCGCGGCCTGCGCAGGCTGCTGACGGTGGGTGAAGGCACGCAGCGCGCGGGTATCGCGATCGTGCCGCTGCTGGCGACCCCGGGCAGCCACGCCGCGGCCGCGCCCACGGTGCCAGCGACCCTGATGGTGCTGGGCCGGCGTGAGGTCTGCGGTGACCTGTCGGTGCAGGGCTTCGCCCGCGAGTACCGGCTCTCGCCCAGCGAGGCGCAGGTGCTGAGCGCGCTGTGCGAAGGCTGCTGCCCGAACGAGATCGCCGAGCGGCATGGCGTCAAGATCGCCACCGTGCGCACGCAGATTGCCAACATCCGCGCCAAGACCGGCGCCGACAGCATCCGTGACCTGGTGCAGCAGGTCGCGGTGTTGCCGCCGATGGTCGGCGCGCTGCGGCGCCAGGCCGAAGTGCCGGTGCTGGCCTCGGGTTTTGGGGCGAGCGCGATGACGGCCTGAGCGGGTTGGCTTGGTCGGGCGTGGTGTGCGGGCCACGCCGGCCCGCCACATAGCATGCTATTTCGGCGGCATGGCGTCATCGATGACGCGGCCGCCGCAGCGTGCTTGCTAGCATCGCTGCCATGGCGTCGCCTTCCGCATTCCCTGACGGGGCTGACGAGCTGCTGGCCCGGCTGGCAGCGGTTTCGCCCAGCGTGGCCGCACTGGCGGCACGTGGCGAGGTGCGGCGTTACCGCAAGGGCATGCTGCTGATCCAGGAAGGTGACCAGGGCGACACGCTCTACATCGTCTTGCAGGGCCGGCTGCGTGCGTTTGCCCAAGGCGACAACGGGCGCGAGATCACCTACGGTTCCTATGGCGACGGCGAGTTCATCGGTGAGATGAGCCTGGACGGTGGGCCGCGCTCGGCCAGTGTCGAAACACTGGAAGCCACCGTCTGCGCCGTCGTCACCCGCGCCACGCTGGAACGCCACGTCGCCGACGAGCCGACCTTCGCCTTCGAGCTGTTGTCCAAGGTGATCCGCCGCGCCCGCGCCGCCACCGTGTCGGCCAAGCAGCTGGCGCTGAACGACGTCTACGGCCGGCTCAAGCTGTTGCTCGAAGGCAGCGCGGTGCCGCAGCCAGACGGCAGCCTGTGGATCGCCGAGCGCCTGACCCACCAGCAGATGGCCCACTACCTGGGCTGCTCACGCGAGATGGTCAGCCGCCTGATGAAGGATCTGCAGGATGGCGGCCATGTCAGCGTCGAGGGCAAAGGATTGCGCCTCAAAAGTCGGTTGCCGATGCGCTGGTGAGGCGGCTCCTAAGGATCGCCTCGGTCAATTCGGGGCAGCTGCCGGTGGGCCGTAGACCTTGGGCGGGCGCGGGGCGACGGCGTAGAGCGGCTGGACCTTGGGCAGCGCGGCTTCGATGTCTTTGACGCGGGTCGGGCCGGCGGGGTGGGTGGAGATGAATTCGGGCGGGGCGCCTTCGGCGGCCTTCATCATCTTCTGCCACAGCGTCACGCCGGCCTTGGGGTCGTAGCCGGCGCGGGCGGCGAGGTCGAGCCCGACCAGGTCGGCTTCGGATTCGTCTTCGCGCGAGAAGCGCAGCGTCAGCAGCTGCGCGCCGACGTTCAGCGCCGCATCGCCCAGGTCCCCGAGGCCGAACAACGAGCTGATCAGCCCGGCACCCAGGCGCGTGGCGACCGTCTTGCCCATGCGTTCGCGCGCATGCTCGCGCAGCGCGTGGGCCATCTCGTGGCCCATGATCACCGCGACCTCGTCGTCGCTGAGCTGCAGCCGCAGCAGCAGGCCGCTGAAGACGGCGATCTTGCCGCCCGGCATGCAGAAGGCGTTCAGGTCCTTGCGGTGGATCAGGTTGACCTCCCAACGCCACGTCGCGGCGCGGCTGTTCCAGGCCGCGGCGAACGGAATGATGCGTTGGGCGATCGTGCGCAGCCGGATCAGCTGCGGATCGTCGTCACCGGCCAGCAGGGTCTTGGCGCTGGCGTCACGCTTGAGGTAGCCGTACTGCTGCGTTGCTGCCTGCTCGATCTGTTCGGCCGAGATGAACCGGGTGAAACGCGATTCGCGCCCGACATCGCGCAGCACGCCGTCTTGTGCCTGGCCCAGCGCCGGCAGCAACGTCGCCGCGGAGCCGGCCAGCAGCCAGGCGCCGGTTCGGCGGCGCTGGTGCCGCCAGCAGGCGCAGCCCGTTTCGTGCACCGCAAGCGGAGGCTGGTCAAGCGGTGGGTGGTACGGCATGGACGGCTCGAAAGGACGGGCTGGCGTCCATTGTGGGCCGTTGACGCGATGCCTGCGATCGGCGTCAACCCGCTCGTTGTCGCGCGCGGGCCGTTCGTCAGGGCGGCCTTCAGTCGTCGGTGGCGCCGGCGGTGGCCGGGTCCACTTCCAGCGCCTGCACGCTGGCCCGCATGACCCACAGCATCACCAGCGCCGGCAACGCGAAGATGGTCGAGACGATGAAGAAGGTTGGCCAGCCGATCGTGCTGGCCAGCACGCCGGCCAACGGCCCGACCCAGACCCGGCCGACCGACGCAAAGGCCGACAGCAACGCGTACTGGGTGGCCGAGAAGCGCTGGTTGGTCAGGCTCATCAGGAACGCGACGAAGGCCGCGGTGCCCATGCCGCCGGTCAGGTTCTCCAGCGCAATCACCAGCAGCAGACCACCGTCGACCGGGGTGGGCTGGGCCAGCCTGACGAAGCCCAGGTCGAACGCCGGCAGCGTCATGCCCGGCAGCGCGCCCTGCCCGTGCACCGCCAGCCACCAGAAGCCGAGGTTGCTCAGCATCTGCAGCACGCCGAAGATCAACAGTGCGCGCCACAGCCCCAGGCGCAGCATCAGCGCGCCGCCCAGCAACGCGCCCAGCACCGTCAGCCACAGCCCCAGCACCTTGTTGACCACGCCGACCTCGGCCGGGGTGTAGGCCATGCTCTGCAGCAGGAACGGCGTCATCAGCGAACTGGCAAACGCATCGCCCAGCTTGTAGAGCACGATCAGCACCAGCAGCGCCGCGGCGCCCGGCTGCGAGAAATAGTTCGACAGGCCCGAAAGCAGCGTTTCGAAGCGGGCCTTGCGCGCGGCCCAGGCCGCCAGCGGCAAGGTGACCCCGATGCCGACCAGCAGCAGCCCCAGGTCCAGCCAGCCGCGAGTACCGGGGTGCGCGGCCAGCGGGCCCGCCAGGGCGCTGTGGGCCACGGCGAACAGCCGGTTGGTCAGCAGGTAACCCGCCGCCACCGCCGCCGCCACTGCCAGGAAACCCAACAGGTCGCGCCGCATCGGTGTCCTCGCCACCGGTGGCATCGGCAGGCGCGGCAGCGCAAAGGCGCTGAGCACCGCGGCACCGGCCATCAGGCCGGCCATCAACTGGTAGACATCCGGCCAGGTCCAGCCATTGCCTTGCAGCGGGTCGGTCCAGATCATCGCAACGCCGCCGGAGACGACCATGGCCATCCGGTAGCCCATCGTGTTCAGCGAGGCACCCATGCCACGCTCGCGCGGCGGCAACAGGTCGCTGCGGTAGGCGTCGTAGACGGCGTCCTGCGACGCCGACAGGAAGGCCACCGCCACGGCCACCAGGCCGAACAACGCCAGCTCGGTGCGTGGTGAGACCTCGGCCATCAGCCACAACGCGCCGGCCAGCGCCAGCTGCGTCAGCACCAGCCAGCCGCGCCGCCGGCCGAGCAGCGGCAGGTCGAAGCGGTCCATCAGCGGCGCCCACAGGAACTTGAAGGTGTACGGCAAGCCGACCAGGCTGAGGAAGCCGATCGTCTTCAGGTCCAGCCCGTCCAGGCTCAGCCAGGCCTGCATTGCCTGGCCGGTCAATGCCAGCGGCAGCCCCGAGGCGAAGCCCAGCAGCGTGATGACGACCAAGCGGTGCAACACGCCGAGCGGGTGAGGGCGCGCGCCCGGCAGGGGGGACGAAGGCATGGGGCGCGATTCTAGGAGCGGCTCTCGAGCGCCCTTCGTTCCTTGCGCGCCACCTCCTGTATCACGAGGATGGCGCCGGCTGTTCATTGGCCTCACAATGGACCGGTCAATTTCCAGCGTTGGACGTGCAAGTTCGCACATTCGGCGACGGAGCCTCAATATGATGAACGATATGGCGGGATGGATCTGGCCCTTGGTGGCGGTGGTGATCGGGTTGGCGGCAGGCGTCGTGCTTGGTGCCATGCGTCAGCGTGGGCGCAGGCCGGCCCATTCCGCGGTACGCGATTCCGGCGGGCAGGACCATGGGCCCATATCGGTCTTGCCGGGCCATGTCGCCGGTGAAGGCGGCGGGCGCGATTCGACGCCGCAGCAGCGGCTGCTCGAAAGGCTGCGCGCGGCCAACCTGCAGCTGAGTTCGCAGCTGAAGTCGTTGGCCGAGTCGAACTCGCGCCAGGCGCAAGAGCGTGAGCAGGAGCGCCAGAGCGAGCGCTTGCGCCAGGAGCGCGAGCTCGAAGAGCTGCGCCAGGCCCATGCCAACGAGCTGTCACACCTGATGAACACGCTGGTCGAGCAGGTCGATGGGCTCAACAAGGCGCACGCCGAACAGCTCAAGGCGCTGGAGGCCGAGATCGAGCGTGCGCGCCAAGAGGGCCGCCGTTCGACGACGCACTCGGCGCCCGGTGCGCTGGCCGGCGGCGGCTCGACCCGCCCGGGGGCAATCAGCGGTGGGCCAGCGGCCGCCGCGGGCCCTGCCCCGGCGGCCCCGCCGCGCAGCGGCGCCGCCCAGAGCGACTATTCGGTCACCCTGCCGATGGAAACCTTCCGCGGCGAACGCTGAGCCGGCCGGCCACCCCGGTCGGGGTGCCGGCATGCCGACGTGGCGGACTGCTCCGCCGCACGTTCACATCAGATTCGGGCCAGGCGCGGTTCAGCGCGCCAGCGCGCGGCGCAGGCGCTGCAGCCAACCGGCAGGGCGCGAGCGGATCGGGCTTGCCGGCTCGGTCCCGGCGCGGGTCCGCGGCGTTTCCAGCAGGCGCAGTGGCGGCTGCTGGCTTTCGCCGGGCCAGGCTTCCAGGCTGTGCAGGGGGTGGGAGGTGGCGCTCATGGCTTGGGTGTTTACCCGCATTGATGCGGGGTCAAAGCAATGTAGACCGCCGCAGATTTGCCCGCAATGCATGAGGGTGCAAGGGTAGTTTGCGAAATTGCAGTCATCGGCGACACTGCGCCCATGGCGGACCTCGATTGGAGTGATTTGCGCTACGCGCTGGCCATCGGCCAGGGCGGCTCGCTGGCGGCGGCGGCACGCCAGCTGGGCGTGAACCACACCACGGTGCTGCGCCGGCTCGATGCGCTGGAGGCCCGCCTCGGCGCCCGCCTGTTCGAACGCCAACGCCAGGGCTACCACCCGACCGAAGCCGGGGCACTGCTGCTGGAGCAAGCCCGGCGCATGGCCGACCAGGTCGACGAAATCGAGCGCCGCGTGCAGGGCCGAGACCGCGAGCTGACCGGCCAGTTGCGGCTGACGACCGCCTTCGTCGTGATGGAGCACCTGCTGCCGGCGCCACTGGCCAGCTTCGCCCGCGCCTACCCGGGCATCGAGGTCGAGGTGCTGGAGAACGCGTTCCTGGTCGATCTGGCCCGGCGCAGCCCCGAATCGTCGACCAGCTGGTCGCAGCGCCAGGCCGATGTCGCGTTGCGCCTGTCCAGCACCGTGGCCGAGCACCTGGTGGGCCGGCCACTCGGCGATGCGCCCTGCCGCGTCTACGCGCTGCGTGATGCGCCTGGCCTGCCGCAGGCGGTGACGCCGTTGGCCGAGTTGCTGAAAGACGCGCCGTGGGTGGCCTTCGAGCGTGATGCGCGCACGCGCGTCTACGACCGCTGGATGCGCCAGCACCTGGCGCAGGCGCGCGTGAAGGTGCGCGTCGACATCTTCAACGCGGTGGCGGCGATGCTGCACACCGGCATCGGCGTCGGCGTGCTGCCCTGCTTCATGGAAGCCAGCCACCCCGGGCTGGTCGCGGTGTCCGAGGTGATCCCGGAAATGACCGTGCCGGTCTGGATGCTGACCCACCCGGACCTGCGCGACACGGCCCGTGTGCGTGTGTTCATGCAGCACGTGGGCGACGAGATTGCGCTGCAGCTGCGCCGCCACGGCGGCTGAAGGCCCGCTTGCACGGCCTTGGGATGCCAGGACCAAATCGGCCGCTGAAAGCGGCGCCACGGCCGATCGACTACACTGCGCTGGCGCCTCGCTCCCAACGACGCGTCACCTGACCCGCCGCACGCCCCGATTGGCGATGCTGGATGCAGGTCTTACGAAGGTGTGACATCGCCGTCGACCGGCAGTCACACTTCTTCGACAAACTCGGCGCATCACTTCCGCCGAAGTCGTACCACCCTTCCCCTGTGTCGATGCAACCGCTGGCCGGTCTCGACGCCGTTGGCGCACCCGGTGTGCCGGACCTCTTTTTCGGCGCGTGCCCGTTGGCCGCGCCTGCATGATGATCACCCGCGAAAAAACACTCTCGATCGGCAAATACCTGGTCTCCCCGCTGACCCGACGCACCGACACTGGCGAATACGCCGCGTCAGTCTCGATCCGCAGCGGCTCCGGCAGCGCCACCCACGACCGCATCTTCCGCTTCGTGCCGCAGTTCCCGACGCAGGCCGGCGCCCGCCAATACGCCACCGAGCAAGGCTTGGCCTGGCTGCAGGCGGCAGCCCGGGCCTGAGGCGCAGAACTTGCGTCCCCCATTCACCCGGTTGGCGAGTACGATGCGTGGGCAGGCTTCGGCTTGTCTCATCGTGGCGTCCGACGGTTGCGCCTGACGCCGCCACCCTCCTTGGAGTCTCGCCCTCTTCCAAGCTGCTCGTCCGGGCGCATTGCCAAGGAATACCATGCTGGGCTCTCGTTTACCTCCCGCACGCATTGATGTGCTGCGACGCTCGCTGGCCGACAGCGCCGGCCTGCTGCAACGCCGGCGTGCCGCCGACATCCCGGCCGTCGACATCGACGACTACGTCGCCTTGAACTGGCTGGAGTGGCACGGCGGCACGTTGCGCCTGACCCTCACCGGCGAGAACGTCACCCGGCAGCAAGTCCAGCACTGGTCGAGCACCACCGAGGGTTGACCGTTGATGGGGCGATCGCCGCACGCCGAAAGCCGGCGGACGAGCATGCCGCCGGAAAGCGACAGTGTCCTGGCCGCATGCGGCGCGCAGGCTGCCGCGGCCGGCCTGCCCTGGTATTCGAACCCCTACCTGCGGCAGGACCATGCGCCGCGGGCTACCGGCGAATCGGTCTGCGAATGGGCCCGCAAGCACGACGCCTGGCAGCGCGGCTTCGAGGGCTACGGCTGCACGCCGCCGCCACGCGACTGAACGCCGCTGCCAGCTCGCCTTGGTGGGTGACGCCCGCTTGACGGATCGCTCCTTGCCCCCAACTGGGCGGCATGAACACGCCCGCCGACCTGACCCATGTCGCCTGCCCGTCCTGCGGCGCCACCAACCGCGTACCCAGCGCCCGCCTGGCCGACGACCCGGTCTGCGGCCGTTGCGGCACCGAGTTGCTGAGCGGCCGGCCGGTCGAGCTGACCGATGCCAACTTCGAGCGCGTGACCCGCGCCAGCGGCCTGCCGGTCGTGGTGGACTTCTGGGCGCCCTGGTGCGGCCCCTGCCGCACGATGGCACCGCAGTTCGCGCAGGCCGCGGCACAACTCAAGGGCCGCGCGCTGTTCGTCAAGGTCAACAGCGACGACAACCCCCGTACCTCGGCCCAGTTCGCGGTTCGCAGCATCCCGACGCTGGTCAAGCTGCACGCCGGCCGCGAGGTCGACCGCGTCAGCGGGGCGATGCCGGCGGCTCAGGTGGCGGCGTGGGCCGTGGCGCCTGCGCGGCGCGGGTAACGCGTCGACGGCCAAGCGCCCTCAACTGGTCGACAGCGCCCACTCGCAGTGCTGCGGCTCGACCAGGCCCTGCGCCGCATCGACCACCGCCTGCGTGCGGATCACCGGCGGCTGCGCGGTGACCGCGCCGAAGATCGTCGCGATCGCCACGTCCGCGGCGTCGCGCCCGGTGCCCAGTCGCACGAAGCCCATCGGGATCGCCGTGCCCGACGGGTCGAAGATGTACCAGCGGTCGCCCAGGTAGACCTCGACATAGGCATGGAAGTCCGGCGGCCCCAGCACCGGGTCGGCGCCGTAGTCGGTTCCGGTCGCGAAGCGCGCCGGGATGTTGACGGCGCGGCACAGCGCGATCATCAGGTGCGCGAAGTCGCGGCACACGCCTTGGCGCGCGATCAGCGTGTCGACCGCCGAGGTGCTGGAGTCGGACGTGTTCGACGTGAAGCTGACACGGCTTTGCACCCACTGCATGATCGCTTGCACCCGGCTGTGGCCTTGCCACAAGCCACCGAATTCGGCGATCGCGGTGCGCACCAGCCGGTCCGACTGGCAGTAGCGACTCGGGTACAGGTAGCCCAGCACCTCGGGCGGCAGGTGCTGTATCGCCACCTCGCCCAGCGTCGCGGGATCGGCACGGTGGTGCGCGAGGTCCACCGTGGCGCCATAGACCAGCGACAACGGGCCGGGCAGTGCGTGCAGCCGCAGGTACCGGTTGCCAGAGAACGGGTCGGTGTCCAGCCGTGACATCACCGGTTGGCTGAGGTGGAGCCGCTCGGCGGACACGGACTGGCACGGCGTCGGCGCCGCGTGGATGTTCCAGATGAAATCGGCCCCGTGCTCACCGACGTGGTAGTTGAGCTCGACTTCGAGCTGGAGGCGGACGGTAGGGGCGGAAGCTGGCATCACCCGAGTGTGCGCGCAACGGCCACCGTTTGCGCACGGCCGCCGCTTTGGCCTTCAGAAGAAAGGCGCTTCAACCCGGCGGGGCGGTACCCCGGCGTCGCAGCGCCGTCAGCTGGTCGCCCCACCACATGCCCATCGTGCGGATGAAGCCCGGCACCTCCTGGCCATGGCGCACCGGGTGATCGGGCCGCAGCGAGGCCCATCCGCGGTGCTCGACGCTGACCTGCGTGTGGCCCGATTCGGTGCGTGCGAACAGCACCTCGACCTCGGTCGTTTCGTCCGGTGCAAAGTTGATCGCGCGCCAGCTGAAGACCAACCGGCGCGGCGGCTCCCAGACCTGCACGCGGCCGATCTCGTGCACCCGCTCGACGCCCCCGGCGTCATGCCACGACTCGAAGACGCGGCCGCCGACGCCCGGCTCCATCGCCACCAGGCCGCGGTCGCCGGGTGCGATGCGAAAGCGCTGGCCGCGCCGCCACCACAGGTCCATCTGCTCGGTGAACACGCGAAACGCGGCCTCGGGCGTCACCGCGAGGCCGACCATCGCCCGTGCCCGATCGCCCGGTGGCGACACACTTGCGGCGCTCACCGCCGCCCTTTCGCGGCAGCCGCCCGGCGGCGTGGCGCGGCCTTCGGCGCGGGCGCGGCCGCCACCGCTTCGGCGTGCGCCTTGAATGCCAGCAACTGGTCGTCCCAGAAGGCCTGCAGCTCTTGCAGCCAATCGCGCAGCGGCGCAAAGCCTGTCGGCTCCAGCCGATAAAGGCGCACCCGCGCGTCGTGGTCGGGCTCGTCGTCGGTGATCAGGCCCGAGCGGCGCAGCACGCGCAGGTGGCGGCTCAGCGCCGGTGGCGTCATCGCCAGCGCGTCGGCCAGTTCGCCGGCGCGCTGCGGGCCGCTGCGCAACAGCTCGACCACCGCGCGCCGCGTTGGGTCGGCCAGCGCGCTGAGTGCCGTGTCGATGTCGTGGTTCATAAGACACCCTGGGGCCTGCGGCCCTGTCCCTCCGAGAGGGAATGAGGCCCTTCGGGCGGCCGTGCGGGCCTCATCCGCGGATGCGCTGGCTGATCCACCACATGTGGCCTTCGGGGTCGAGCGCGCCGTAGCTGCGGTCGGCCCAGTAGTCGTCGCCATAGTCGTGTACAGCCGGCTCGCTGACGATCTTCGCGCCGGCTTTGCGCGCGCGCTCGCAGTGCGCGTCGACATCGTCGACATAGATCATCAGCGACTGGGTCACGCCGCCGGCGCTCAGCGGGCTCAGCATCTTGGTGCCGAAGCGCGCGATCTCGTCGCGCTCCTGGCCGACCATGATCAGCCCCTCGCCATAGGTCAGCTCGCTGTGCTCGATCCGGCCGCCTTCGCCCTCCACCTTCAGCCGAACTTCGAAGCCAAAGGCCTCGCACAACCAGTCGATCGCTTTCGCAGCGTCGCGGTAACTCAGGCTCGACGAGATGCGGGGCCAGTCGGCGGGGGTGGGTTTCATGCAATCTCCTGGGGTGCGGCGGGGCGGTTCGGTGACGGGTTCAGCGGTGGCCGTGGCCATGGGCGCGGAACCACTCGACGATGCTCGGCATGTCCTTCTCGAAGTTGCCGGGCGTCGAGACGTTCAGCAGCCCGGCGCGGGCCGGCGTGCGGTTCTCGAAATCGTGCGTGACGCCGCCGGGCACCAACACGAACGCGCCCCGCTGCGCATCGACCCAGTGGTCATCGACCAGCACCGACACCGTGCCCTCAATGACGTAGAACACATCGTCCTCCGGGTGCGAATGCGGGCCCGGCCCCTTGGCCATCGGCTCGAGCCACCATTCGGAGATCGAGCAGGCGCCCTGGGTCTCGTCGCCATCGGCCTTGAAGACGGCGCTCATGCCGCCCATCGCGTAGTGGCGGCCTTCGCCAGGGCCCCAGACGACGGCCTGCCGGCGCTCGGCGCTGTGCTGTGGGTTCATCGCGGTTGCACTCCTTGGTGTCGCCGAGGCGCGCGGCTGCAGTGCCCCTCGCATCGGTCGTGTCGATAGGGATGATTCTGTTAATAGTTAACCGTATCGTCAACTAATCACCGCGCCCACGTCAGGGCGAAGCCACGCGCGGCCGGTAGCAGATTTCAACTGTTGCAACTTTCCAGGCCTGCAACGTTCAGGTTTCAGCGGCCGCGTCATCTTCAAAATCCCTGGTTCGTGCCGGCTTCCTACATTGCGCTCAACCGGTGCGGCGCTTAGCCCGCCGGCCTGGTGGGCAGGTGGGCGTGCGGCGATGCCGACAGCCGGCCTGACCGGAGGCAAACCGCGGTGACCGCTCTCCAAGGCGGCGCCAAGGTCCACACAACAAGGATGGGGCAACACGCCATGAACCGTCACCCGACACGACCCGGCAAGACCCTGCTGGCCCTGGCCGCGCTCGCGGCGATCATGAACCCGACGGCCAGTTGGGCGCAGGACGCCGCCCCGGCCCCCGCCCCTGCGGCCAGCGCGCCGCCCGCCGCCGAAGCGGCCGAGGCCAAGCCGGCCACCGAGGCCAGGCCGGTCGACACCCAGGTCGACACCATCGTCGTCACCGGCACCGCCAACCGCTCGGGCAAGCGCAAGCTCGAAGCGCCGATGTCGATCACCACCGCGAACGAAGAGCAGATCAGGGAAGCAGCGCCGTCGACCGCGGCCGACCTGCTGAAGATCGTGCCCGGCGTGTTCGCCGAGACCACCGGCGGCAACGGCGGCGGCGCCAACATCCGCGTGCGCGGTTTCCCGATGGACGGCGACGCGCCGTACACGACGATCCAGCTCAACGGCGCGCCGGTCTACCCCGTGCCCACGCTGAGCTTTTTCGACAACTCGGGCCTGTTCCGGCTCGACGACACGATCGACCGTGTCGAGGTGCTGCGTGGTGGCTCGAGCCCGATCTACGGCAGCGGCCAGCCTGGCATCACCGTCAACTTCATCCAGAAGAAGGGTGGCGACACGGCCGAAGGCGGCCTGCGCCTGACCGCCGGCACCGGCGCGCTGCGCCGCGTCGACGGCTTCTTCGCCGGCAAGCTGGCCGACAAGTGGTACCTGAGCGTCGGCGGCTTCTACCGCAGCGCCAACGGCGTGCGCGACACCGAGTTCCCGGCCGACCGGGGTGGCCAGCTGAGCGCGCTGTTGACGCGCAAGCTCGATGACGGCGAGATCAGTTTCTCGGCCCGCGTGCTCGACGACAAGAACGCCTTCTTCACCGGCGTGCCGCTGATGTCCAGCGACAACGGCAAGAAGCTCTCGGCCTACCCCGGCTTCGACCCCGGCAAAGGCACCTTCTACGGCAACGAGCTGCGTGGCATCTCGCTCGAAGTGGCGCCGAACGACGGCTCCGGCGACTCGGGCTATGTCAAGCGCGACCTGGCCGACGGCCGAGGGGCCCGCGCGACGATGCTGGGCGCATCGCTCGACAAGCGCTTCGACGCCTGGACGCTGTCGAACAAGCTGCACGTCACCAGCGCCGACGCACCGACCTACGCCCTGTTCACCGGCGGCAACCCGCAGTCGCTGGGCGACTTCATCGCGAGCCAGGTCACCGCCGCCAACGCCAGCCCGGCGGTGGTCGCCGCGGCCGGTGGCCCGGCCACCGGCGGCAGCGCCAGCTTCGTCAACGGCGGTCAGGCGCTGACCGACATGGACCGGCAGGTCATCACCGCCGGCCTGTGGACGGTCGACAAGAAGCTCAAGTCCTTCAGCAACGAAACCCGGCTGTCGCGCGAGCTGTTCAAGGGCAACACGCTGACCGGCGGCCTGTACCTGGCCGACTACTCGTCGCACGACCTCTGGTACCTGAACCACACCGTGCTGATGACGGCCCAGCACCACGCGCGCCTGGTCGATGTGGCGCTGAACAATGGCGTGCTCGCGTCAAGAAACGGCTACGTCGCGCCGCCGTGGACGTATTACGTCAACGCCGACTACAACGGCCGCAACCACGCACTGTTCCTGGCCGACGAATGGAAGCTCAGCGACGCACTGAGCATCGACGCCGGTGTGCGGCATGAAAGCCAGCGCATCGACGGCACGCTCGAGAACACCAGCGCCGGCGACCTCGACGGCAACCCGCTGACCTTCTACGACAACAACCTGTCGTACTTCAACGGCAGCTACCGCCAGCTGCACTACAAGGGCGACGCGACGTCGTGGACGCTGGGCGGCAACTACAACTTCAGTCGGTCCTTGAGCGCCTTCGTGCGCGCCAACTCCGGCCACAAGTTCCCGAGCTTCGATGACCTGCGCGACGGCAAGCGCGGCACCGAGCACATCGACCAGTACGAGATCGGTCTGAAAACCGCGACGCCGCTGTACACCGCCTTCGTCACCATCTACACCAACAAGCTGCGCAACTCGCAGTTCCAGGTCTTCACGGTCGATGGCAACGAAGTTGCGCATGGTGGTTCCGACACGACGGGTCTCGAGTTCGAAGCGGCGCTGCGGCCGATCCAGAACCTCGAGTTGTCACTGACGGGCAACCTGCAGCGCGCCAAGTACGTGAACTTCGGCGAGAACACCGGCAACTCGGTTTCGCGTCAGCCCAAGGCCCAGTTCCGCTTCACGCCGAGCTACAAGATCCCGACCGAGATGGGTGACTTCAAGCTCTACGCCACCTGGACGCATGTCGGCGACCGCTACGGCGACCACGCCAACCTGCAGACGCTGCCGGCCTACGACACGCTCGACCTCGGCGCGGTGGCCCACCTGGCCAATGGCATCGACATCCGGCTGACCGGCACCAACGTCACCAACACGCTGGGCATCACCGAAGGCAACCCACGCCTGGCCGGCACGGGGGTCAGCGACACGGGCGTCTTCATGGGCCGTCCGCTGATGGGCCCGGCCTACGAGCTGTCGGTCGGCTTCGTCTTCTGAACGTACGGGAGTCTCCTCAAGCCGCCTGTACCACCGGCTTGTTTCATGGCCCTGCCCCGGATTCGGCGCAGGGCCTTTTTGCGGGCCGGCGAAAAGACACGCGAGGCGTGCCACCATCGGTGGCGATGAGTGCCGACACCCTCGACCTGTTCGACCGCCCTGCGCTGCAGCCGATCGCCCCCGGCGCGCTGCTGCTGCACGGTTTCGCCCTGGCCGCTGCATCGCAGCTGCTGGCCGACATCGCGCAGGTGATCACCGCCGCGCCGCTGCGCCACCTCGTCACGCCCGGCGGCTACCGGATGTCGGTTGCGATGAGCAACTGCGGCCCCCTCGGCTGGGTCAGTGACGAAACGGGCTACCGCTACAGCGCCGCCGATCCGTTGAGCGGTCGGCCGTGGCCGGCGATGCCGCCATCGTTCCGGGCCCTGGCAGCCGAGGCGGCGTCGCAAGCCGGCTTCGATGCTTTCGAACCCGATGCCTGCCTGATCAATCGCTACGAACCCGGCGCCCGCCTGACGCTGCACCAGGACCGCGACGAGCGCGACAAGCGCCAGCCGATCGTCTCGATCTCATTGGGGCTGCCCGCGACCTTCTTGTTTGGCGGGACCAGGCGCAACGATCGCCCGCGGCGCCTGCCGCTCGTCCACGGCGACGTCGTCGTCTGGGGTGGCCCCTCTCGGCTGGCGTACCACGGCGTTTCGCCATTGGCCGACGGCGGGCACCCCGCGACCGGGCGCTGCCGCTTCAACCTGACGCTGCGCCGCGCCGGCTGAGCTCACTCGCCTGGCGGCAGGTCGACCCGCAACACGCTGCGGTGCGATGCCTCGTAGCGCTCCTGGCACGGCACGCAGCGCAGCGCCGCCGGTTGCGCCTGCATCCGGGCCAGCGAAATGTCCTCGCCGCAGTCGACGCACTCTCCATACAGGCCCTTGTCGATGCGGGCCCGCGCTGCAGCAATGTCGCGCAACTCTTCGATGTCGCGCGCCTGCTCGGCATGCCGGATCGCCTCGCGTGTGCGTTGCTCGCCCAGGGCGCCCAAGTCGTCGACATGGCTCATCGGGACGCTGCCCGGCGCGTCCTGTTTCTCTACTTCGATCGCATGCACCTCGGCGCGCAGCTCGGCCTCGCGTGCGTCCAACTGTCGCTGCAGCTTGACGATGTGGGGATCTTGCAAATGCGGCATCACGGTCCTTTTCGGTTCACCTGGCCGTCTGGCAAGCGGCATGCCGTGGTCGCCTGCCCGACGTCGGCGCCGCGCTTGTCGACGTGTCTGTTACCGAGCGTCACATCTTGTCATTCCGGTTTCGGCGCAAACGCCTAGCGTCACGGCGGCACCCGTGTGTGCCACAACAACTGTCAAGGAGCTTGTCATGATCCATCGTTCCCTCGTGGTTGCAAGCCTGGCTGTTTTCGCGCTCGGCGCCAGCGCCGCAGCCCGGGCCGACGCGCTGACGTTTCGCGCGACCGGCCCTTCGCCCTACCTGCCCGACTGCAACGGCGCGCCGCAGACCGGCACGCTCTACCCGAACGCCGAAGTCGAACCGTTCGTGGCCGCCAACCCGCGCAATCCGCTGAACCTTGTCGGCGTCTGGCAGCAAGACCGCTGGTCCGACGGTGGCGCGCAAGGCCTGGGCACCGCCTACTCGTTCGACGGCGGGATCCACTGGCACCGTGTGTTCCACCCCTACACCCGCTGTGCGGGTGGCACGCCGGCCAATGGTGGCGATTACGAGCGCGGCTCCGATCCATGGGTCAGCTTCTCGCCCAACGGCGTGGTGCATCAGATGGTGCTGGGCCTGAACTTCAACGCCAGCGACAGCGAGATCGCGAGCGCGATGCTGGCCAGCCGCTCGACCGACGGTGGCCGAACGTGGAGCCCGGCCGTCATGCTTCAAGGCGATACGCCGGAACGCTTCAACGACAAGAATGCGCTCACCGCCGACCCGACCGATTCGCGCTACGTCTACGCGGTATGGGACCGCCTGAGCATCGTCCCTGGCGAGGGGGCGGGCCCTACGCTGCTGGCGCGCAGCGTCGACAACGGCGTCAGCTGGGAGCCGACGCGCATCATCTACGACCCGGGTGTGAATGCGCAGACCATCGGCAACCGGATCGAGGTGTTGCCCGACGGCACGCTGGTCAACCTGTTCACCCACGCCGACTTCATCACCGGCGCGCTGACGTTGCAGGTGATCCGCTCTAGCGACAAGGGCGGTACCTGGTCCGACCCGATCCGGGTGGCCGACCTGCTGCCGATTGGGGCGTCCGATCCTGACACCGGAACGCCGATCCGCGACGGCGCGATCCTGGCCCAGCTCGCCATCTCGCCGAGCGGCACGATCTACACGGTCTGGCAGGACGGCCGGTTCTCCGGCGGCGTGATCGACGGCGTCGCACTCAGCCAGTCGGGCGACGGCGGCCTGAGCTGGAGCGAGCCGGTGCAGATCAACCGTGACACGGCGGTCCAGGCCTTCACCCCCAGCGTCCACGTGCGGCGCGACGGCACCGTCGGTGTCAGCTACTACGACCTGCGCAGCAACACCGCCGACCCCGACACGCTGCCGACGGACACCTGGCTCGTCCGCTCACGCGACGCTGTCACCTGGCGCGAAAGTCGCGTCTCGTCGCCGTTCGACCTGGCCCGAGCGCCCTTTGCCGGTGGCCTGTTCGTCGGTGACTACGAAGGCCTGACCAGCATCGGCCCGGTGTTCGTACCGTTCTTCGCCAAGTCCGGCGGGGCCGACGACAACCGCAACGATGTGTACTCGCGCCTGGCGCTCGGCACCGCGCTGCCGCTGACGGCCCGCGCGCTGGCGAAGCTCGACGCGCAAGTCGCGGCGGAAGAGGCTGCGCTGCCGGCCTTCCGCGCACGCACCGCAACAACTGCCGAACCGCCCCGCCACCTGCGCGCGCTCGCCTGGCAGGCCTTCGAACGCAGCATGCGAGCGCGCGTGCCGCAGTGGGATGCGCTGCGCGCCCATCGGTCGCAGCCGCGCTGACCCGAGTTCCAGGCCAAAGCAGGCGTTCAGCCGATCCGCGACCGCCGCCCGAACGCCTGCGTCGCCTCACGCGCCTCGGCCGACGCGGCGGCGATCATGAACTGCGCGGCTTCGACCTGCAGCGCTTCGTCGATCGGCAGGTTGATGCCGCGGGTCACGGCGCGCAGCGAGGTGCTCACCGCCACCGCCGAGTGGCGCGTGATCAGCCCGGCCAGCGCGAGGCATTCGTCGATCAGGCGGTCGCTTTCGGCCACGCGGTTGACCAAGCCCAGCGCCGCCGCGCGTTCGGCAGTGATCGCTTCGCCGGTCAACACCATCTCCAACGCCCTCTTGCGGCCGATGTGGCGCGGCAGCCTCTGCGTGCCACCGAACGGCGGCGGAAAGCCGAGCTTGATCTCGGGCTTCGCGAATGTGGCGTGCGGCGCGGCCAGCGCCAAGGCGCAGGCCTCGATCGTTTCGCAACCGCCGCCGAAGGCCAGGCCGTTGACCGCCGCGATGATCGGCTTCGCGAACGATTCGACCCGCCTTGTCATGCCCTGGCCGCGGCTGACGAAGTGGCGGTAAGCCGCTTCGGGCGATGCGGCCAGGTCCGGCGCAAAGCCGTCGATGTCGGCGCCTGCGCTGAAGGCTTGTGTGCCGGCGCCGGTCAGCACGATGGCACGCACCGAATCGTCCGCTTCGAGGCGTGAAAGCTGCTCCATCAGCTCGTCGATCAGCGCGTAGCTGAGCGCGTTCAGCTTGGCGGGCCGGTTCAGTGTCAGGACGACGTGCGGGCCGTCGCGGTCAGCGAGAACGAGTGGGGGCATGCGGGTTCCTGGCGTGTGGTTCAAGGGGTGTTCGGGCATCATCGGCACGCACCCATGGCCGTGGTGCGAATCTTCGTCACACCTGGCATTCCCCCGCCTCATGCCTCACCCCGCCGACCGCGTCGCCGCCCGCCTGCTCAGAACCTTGTCGCTCGACGCGCTGCGTGGCTTCGAGGCGGCTGCACGGCGGTTGAATTTCACGCTCGCGTCCGACGAACTGTGCGTCACCCAGTCGGCCGTCAGCAAGCAGATCAAGTCACTCGAAGAAGCGATCGGCCAGACACTGTTCGTGCGCGGCGCGCGTGGCCTGAGCCTGACGCCCGCAGGCCGTGCGCTCTACAGCGGCGTGGCCCCGGCGCTGCAGCAGCTGGCGCAGGCGTTGGAGCCGTTGGTCAACCGCGAGCGTCAGACCGTGTCGATCACCGTGACGCCATCATTCGCGTCGTTGTGGCTGGCACCGCGGCTCGCGGCGTTCCACCACGAACACCCGTCGATCGACGTGCGGGTCGATGCGGCCGAGTCGAACCTGGCGCTGGAACGCGAAGGCTTTGATCTCGCTGTGCGTCTGGCGCAATCCGGCGAGAGCGGTGCAGACCCCGATCCGCTGTGCCGGCGCCTGACGCAAGAGCGCCTGATGCTCGTCGCCGCGCCGTCACTGGCCGGCCACGTTCGCAGCGCCGAAGACTTGCGGCGGCTGCCGCTGCTGGTGTTCCACCACGCCGTCGAGCGCCACCCGTGGATGAGCTGGTCGCACTGGTTCAGCGAGCTTGGCTTGGCGCGGCATGCCGGCCAGCCGGTGCTGCAGTTCTCGCAGTACGAGCATGTCATCAGGGCCGCGATCGAGGGCGCCGGCGTCGCGATCGGGCGGGCGCCGCTGGTATTGCCGTGTTTGCAGACGCGCCAGTTGCAGGTGGTGCTGCCCGAGGTGCAGGCGGATGGGTTGGACTACCTGCTGTTGATGTCGGAGCGATCGGTGCAGAGGGCCCAGGTGCAAACCCTCGCCGCGTGGATCGAGCGGACCTTGGCGACCGACGGGATGGGTTGAGCGGCCGTTCGCCGGTGTCTCAGCCGAAGTTCCGCACTACCGCGGGCCCAGCGCCCACTTCAGGCCGCGTGTGATCAGGATCGGTGCCACCGTCAGGTGGTCTTCTCCGGCGATCACATCGGCGCGCACGCGCAGGCCGCGCGCCTGCCGTGCCTGCAGCGCGGATGCGAACGTGCGCATGTCGGCCACCATGTCGCCCTCGCGCGCGTAGCGGCTCGGGTCCCGGGCACCCTTCGGCGCGCGGCCCTCGTACTCGCCGACCCCGAGGTAGACGTCGGCCTGCAGCGGTGCCTTGCTGTCGATCGCCCACTCTTTCTGGCGCGCGAACAGCGCCCGGCGGTCGAACCACAGCGATGGGCTGCCCAGCACATAACCCTGGAACAGGCCGGGCTCGTGCGTCAGTACGTCGGCGCCAAACAGCGCGCCATACGAGTGGCCGGCGAAGACCTTGCGTGACAGATCGGCCCGGTAGTGCGCGGCGATGAACGCGAACACCTCGTCGGCGACGAAGCGCCGGTAGCCTGCCGCTTCGCCGAACACCGGCGTGCGGCCCGGCATGTCGGACACGGCGTTCGCCTTGCCATTCGGTGTCGGCGTGTAGTCGCGCCGACGGCTGAACTCGGGCGTGTCGCCCTTCGCATAACCCAAGCCGACGAGGATGAACTCCGGCAGGTCGCTGCTGTGCCCGCTCACGCGCGCGGCGATGGCCCGCGTGAGCGGAAATGCATATGGCGCATCGGTGACGAAGACCAGCGGGTAGCGGCGATCAGGCGATGTCGCATACGACTTCGGCAGCGCGACGTACAGCTCGTAGTCGCGCTGCAGGCGCGTGGCGCGCAGCACGTGAACGGTGGTGCCGGACAGCGTGTACGCCGCTGGGGCGGGCTCGCCGGCCGCGGAGGCCAAGGGCAGGAGCGTGAGCAAGGCCAGCGCGAGCAGGCGGCGGAAACAAGGCATGGGCAACGAGACCGGGTTGAAGTGGGGTGACGCTAGGCGGGACGCTGCGGGGCCCCGTCGATGGTGGGAGCGGGAACGCTCGAACGACTGGGATCAGGGCCCCACAGCAGATCCAACCAGGTCGAGGTGGAGGTGTCGAACCCTTGTGTGTTGCTCAGCAGCACCAACGAAACGCCTTGGTCCGGGCAGCGCAGCACCAGCGAGCTGAAACCTGCATACCCGCCGCCGTGGAACATGAACCGGTGGCCGGCATGCGGCAGCAACTCCAGCCCGAAGCGGTACGGTTCCTCCGCAGGGCCGAAGCGCGCGTCGTCGGCGCAGCAGCGGGCCAGCAGGCTGTGGTCGCCGTGGCGGCGCCAGTCCTCCAGCCAATGCCCTTCCGCGAGGATCAGGTCGTCGGGCGTGGACCACAACCCGCCGTCGCCCCAGGTGGCCAATGCCACGGGCAGCTCCTGCCAATCGCCAGCCTCGCGGGTCGCACGGCCATAGCTGCGAGCACGGTGGGGCAGCACCCGCCATGGCTGGTCTTCGAAACTGGTGTGGCGCAGGCCCCAAGGCTCGAAGAACCGCTGGCGCGCCAGCGCGTCGAGACGGCAACCGGCGTCCTGCTGCAGCCACTCGGCCAACAGCACGTAGTTGCTGTTGCTGTAGTCGTGGCGCGATCCCGGGGTGAAAGAGACATCGTCGGCCCGTTGGATCAAGTCCAGCGCTTGCGCCTGCGAGACCACATCGTGCTCGTGGCGGCCGAGCTGCGTGCCCCAGAGGAACAGGTAGTCGGCAATGCCACTGGTGTGGCGCAACAGGTGGCCGGCGTACACGGGCTGCTCGAAAGACGCCAGCGCCGGCAACTTCGGCCGCAGGTCCGTGTCCAGGGCCAGCCGGCCCGCGGCGACCGCGTCCAGCACCAGCGCGGCCACCCAGGGCTTGGACTCGGAGGCCAGGTAGTAGCGCGTGTCGCCGGCCAGCGGCTGCGGCCACTCCAGGTGGGCCATGCCGTGGTGCACGCACCGCAGGGCCTGCCCGTCGGCACAC
>NZ_DASUNH010000158.1:0-23138 GCF_036277275.1 Ideonella sp.
GCGCGCGCAGCGGCACGTGGATCACTCGATCACGACACTACGGCACCGGCTCAGCTACACCCTGATCGCACGCCTCGGGCAGTGCCCCTGCTGCGGCAGAGCAAGCGCAAAGCTACTCTTGTGACACAGTAAGATTAGGGAAGGTCTGCAAAACCCCTGGTCACTCCGACTGGCGTGGCACGTGATTGCAGGAGACGATGTCGGACATGGATCAGATCAGACTCGGCCTTGACCCGCTGCCCAAGAAGACCCGCAAGGAAGTCTTCCTCGATGAGATGAACACGGTGGTGCCGTGGGCCGAGTTGGTGGCGTTGATCCAGCCGCATGCCCGCGGTGCGCACCAGGCGCTGGGCGGGCGGCCACCGTTTGCGATTGAGACGATGCTGCGCATCCACTGCCTGCAGCTGTGGTGGAACTTGAGCGACCCGGCGATGGAAGAAGAGCTGCATGAGCGCCCGCTGTACCGTCGCTTTGCCGGTCTGGACGGTGCGGCGCGACTGCCCGATGAGACCACCATCCTGCGCTTTCGACACCTTTTGGAGAAGCAGCAACTCGCCCCGCAGGTGCTGGCCACCATCAACGCGGGCCTGGCTCGGCAAGGCCTGATGCTCAAGACCGGCACCGTGGTCGATGCCACCATCATTGCCGCCCCCAGCTCGACCAAGAACAACAGCGGCGAGCGCGATCCCGAGATGCATCAGACCAAGAAGGGCAACCAGTGGCACTTCGGCATGAAGGCGCACATCGGCGTGGACGCCGAGTCGGGCCTGGTGCACAGCATCGTCGGCACGGCGGCCAACGTCAACGATGTGACCCAGGCGCACAAGCTGCTGCACGGGCAAGAAACCGATGTGCTGGGCGACGCTGGCTACCAAGGCGTGGACAAGCGCAACCCCGACTTGCAGGTGAACTGGCATGTAGCCATGCGGCCGGGCAAGCGCAAGGCGCTGGACCTGAGCAGCGAACTCGCACGCGACATCGACCGGGTCGAGCAGATCAAGGCCAGCATCCGAGCCAAGGTCGAGCATCCGTTCCGCGTCGTCAAGCAGCAGTTCGGTTACGCCAAGGTGCGCTATCGCGGCCTGGCCAAGAACACCGCGCGGCTGACGATGCTGTTTGCGCTGAGCAATCTGTGGATGGCGCGCCGGCAACTCTTCGGGTCGCAGGCATGAGTGCGCCTGCAGTGCGCCAATGGGCGCGCGGCGAGGCCCCAAATGGGCCGCAACGAGGCGACCTGGCTTCAAGTCGGGCAGCAAATTCCGCATTGCGACAACTCATCCGCAAACGCGCCGCCCAGTGGCACTGTCAGCTGGGTTTTGCAGACCTTCCTTAGAGCTTAGAGGGGGCGGTTGCGAGGCAGAATATGGCCATGCCTCGGTTGGCAATTCCAAGTCTCTTCGCGTTGGTGCTGGCAATTCATGGCGTCGCCGTTGGAGGTGAACGAGAAGCGCTGCTTCTCGAACTCACGACGGCCGCGAATGCGGCGAACCTCTCCGTCGAAGGTGATTCGTGCCGCTTCACGTCAAAGGCCCAACATGTCTTGACGTGCAAGCTTTCTGGCTTTGACGAGAGAGCGTCAAGACCTGCGTTGACGTCCGTCGGATGGAGCTATGACGGCAAGGAGAATCTGAAGGAATGGTTCGTGACGACTGGCGAGATCCATAGCTTCAGAAAGCCACACCTGTTGCTCCAGTTCTTCTGCAAACCGAACGGTGTCATAGGGTCCATCGCTGCTGATCTGCAGTGGCTGCAGCTGCGATAGGGCAAGTGGGCAGGGCCAGGGGTGCGCTCTTCGACTCGGAGCTGCTCGAAGTGCGTTGGCAACGTGGCGTCAGCAACAGGCTACTGGTCGGAACATTCGCCCAAAGAAGCCGGTGTCGATCCAGTCCCGCTATCAGCCAATGCAGCCTCATGCATCCACGCTTCGTATCCCCCCTTCAGCGGTCGCGCATCGAGATAGCCTTGGGCGATCAGGCGCCGCGCCGCCTCGATGGCGCCGGCGTCTTGCGGGCACGCACACATCGTCACCACGGCGCGGTGCTTCGGCCAGTCGCGCACCGCGTGCTCCAGGCCGTCGTGTTCGGCCACCACCGCGCCGACAATAGGGCCGGTCTGGGCAATCATGCTGGCACCGCGAAGATCCAGCAGCAGCGGCGGCTGCGCAGTAGCCAGCGCTGCCCGCAATTTGGCGGCCGTGACATGGGGCAGTGCGCCCAGGCGCCTGAAGCGTCGGCGTTGCCAGAGCTTCCACGCCAGCCACGAGCCAAGGGCCGCGCCGACGGCCGCCGCCGCGAAGCCGCCATGGCGGTCGAGCTCAGCAATCAAGCCGGGCACCGCGCCGCGCACCAGCCAGCCGGTCCCCAGCGCCAAGCCGGCCCACAGCAACGCGCCGATGGCGGCAGCAAGCAGGAAGCCGGCGATTGGCATGCGAAGAGCGCCGGCGACCGGCGGCGCCACCGTCGAGAAGCCGGGGACGAACTTGGCCACCACCAGCGAGGGCAGTCCCCAGCGCACGAAGCGCGCCTCGGTCTGGCTGACGCAGCTGGCTGGGTTGATCGACAAGGTGCACAGGCCCGAAAGAACGCGGTAGCCGAATGCACGTCCGGCGCCGTACCACGCGGCGTCGGCCAGCACCGAGGCCAGCACGGCAGCCACCAGCACCTGCCCGAGCGGCAGCGGGCCCAGCGCTAGGCTTCCGGCCAGCAACAGCGTTGGCACCGCGGGCACGGGCAGCCCCAGTTGCTGCATCAGCACGTTGAGGAAGACGACCGGCACTACGTTGCGCTCGACAGCGACTGCGATTTCGGTAGCAATCATGGTCGAAACGAGTTTAGGTCCTTCCCCACGTGCTCGTTGCAAGGGGATCCGGACAACCTGACGCTGCGTGCAGGCAGAAGCGGGGAACACCAGCGGCTGCCGGCTCCCCCTCGAATGCCGGACCAGCCCAACCAGCCGGACACTTGCCCGGTACATGCGGGCGCAGCGGCGGTCCAAAGCCTGGATGCGGGTGATCCCCGGGGACGGAGGGGTTAGGCCTCGCGTTCCGACGGTGGATCATTGTTCAACGGCATTTCGTCAAAGAACTTCCAAGTATCTGCGCCATCGAACTGGCGCACCTTCACGGATGCTGTGAACTCGGGATCAAAGTTGCCCAGGTGGACGCCATGCTTTGCGCCTGGCTTGAGTTCGATCGGCTCCCAGTGGGTCACACAACCGCAAGTCTGACAGCGGATCGTCCTCAATGTTCTGTCGCCTTGAATGTACTCGGCAGTGTTCTCGGGGTGCCCCTGGATCTCGACTGTGCCGAACTCGAAGTAGACCCACGGTCCGCCGATGCGACGACATAGCGAGCAATTGCACGAAGTAGCCACCGTGGGTGTGGAAGGGAGCTTCAGCTTGACAGCGCCGCAGTGGCAGGAACCTTGGTGCATGGAAGGGGCTTTCGAAGAGCGCGGGAACCCGCGGCATTGGTGATTGCTTGATTGGCGATGATCCTCAGTCACAGGCTCACAGGGTGAGCTTGCCGGAGCGGAAGATGTCCGCGCGCGCCGCTTCTTACCATCGCCCTCCTCGGGCGAGTGTCTGCTGTGTTTCGGAACGCGTCCTTCGGTGCCGGCTGTGCGCGGGAGTAGATCAACTTCTTGGTGACGAGGCCTGGCCAACGGCTGCTGCCGGTGGCGTTGAACCGGGACTGTCGACCCATAGGCGACGTTCTCCTTCTACGAAAGGGGGCGCTCAACATTGACATCAGCGGTACGCCGGTTGAAAGCATGCAGCCGTTGAGGGACCTGTGGTCGCGTCATTGGAGCCGCCCTGCAAGCCCACATAGCGGCAGCAGGTGTTCACGGCCAAGTTGGTGAAGGCGGTCCACGCCAAGCAGGCCAAGATCTCGCCTGACCTCGTCCGCGAGCAGCCCGATCGCGTGCTCCACACCGGCCTGCCCTGCAATTGCCGCCGCATACACGAAAGGGCGGCCGACGAAGACGAACTTCGCGCCCAGGGCAAGCGCCTTCACGATGTCCGTGCCTCGGCGAATGCCGCCGTCCATCATCACCGGATACTGACAGCCGACTCGTTCCACTATGCTTGGCAATACGCGCAGGGGCGAGACGGTGCCGTCGAGCTGGCGACCACCGTGATTCGACACGACGATGCCGTCC
This sequence comes from Ideonella sp., assembly GCF_036277275.1. Lineage (GTDB taxonomy): Bacteria > Pseudomonadota > Gammaproteobacteria > Burkholderiales > Burkholderiaceae_C > Ideonella. Next base: position 4,161 of record NZ_DASUNH010000158.1, read on the forward strand.
GCGCCTTCGTCGCGCGCAACGAGGGCGTCGTCGGCACTCATGATTCCCTTGACCACGAGGCGGCCTCGCCACCGTCGTCGGATCTGCGCCAGGTGAGTCCAGCTGAGATGGTCCTTGGCGCCAAAGTCGCGCACGACGTTCCTGGAAACAATGGCCGCGCCGCGCGTCGCATACGAATTCTCGAAGTGAGGCATGCCGTGCTTGACGAGCGTGCGAAGCGCCGTGCCCACCAACCAACGGGGCCGCGCCAGGCCATCCCATGCCAGCCGCAGGCTGGGCCGCAGCGGGGTGGAGAAGCCGGCCCGCAGGTTGTTCTCGCGGTTCGCCAGAACGGCCGTGTCGACGGTGAGCACCAGGGTGCCGTACCCGGCGGCCTGCACCCGGTCCACGAGCGCATCGATCTTCGCGGGTTCGCCTGGCAGGTAAGCCTGAAACCAGGCGTGCGGGTTCTCCTGGACAACGTCTTCAAGTCGAATCAGCGACGAGCCGCTCATCACCATGGGGATCCGCGCTCTCCTGGCGGCGCCGGCAAGCACCAGGTCGCCGCGGTACGCCGAGAGTGCGGCGATGCCCATCGGCGCAATCCCGAAGGGCGTCGCGTACGTCTGGCCCATCAGCGCAGTCTCCTGCGAGCGGGCCGACACGTCCCGCAGCACCCTCGTGATGAACCCGAATTCGGCGAACGCTGCCCTGTTGTCGCGCAAGGTGGCGCCCGTCTCGGCGGCGCCCGAGACATAGCCGAATATCGGCCGAGGCAGGTGCCGCTTGGCCGCCTGCTCTAGGTCTTCGAGCGAAAGGATGGGCCTGAGTCGCTTCGGCACCACCGCCACGGCTCGTGCGACAAGAGGGATTGACGAGTCGCGCTCGAAACTGGACGTTGCGCGTGCTTCCATGGCTTCGACGTTGGCGCGATGCAACTTCACTCGACCGTGATCTTGGCGTCGCGGATGACCTTGGCCCACTTGTCGGTGTCCCGCTTCATCACCTGCGTCAGGTCCTGGGCCGACGCATACGTCAGCTCAACGCCTTGAGCTTCCATCTTGGCCTTCAGCGCAGGGTCGTTCACGGTCTTCCGCACGGCGCTGCCGATCTGCTCGACGATGGCTGGTGGCGTCCCCGAAGGGGCGTAGAGCGCGTACCAGGTGGTGAAATCGAATCCTGGGACGGTTCCGGCGATGAGCGGCAGAGACTTCACTGCGCCAGTGCCACCCAGAGCACTCATGCCGAGGGCTCTAACATGGCCCCTGTCAATGGCGGCCTGTAAAGAAGGCGGGCTGCTGAACAGCGCGTGCACGTTGCCCGCGGACAGATCATTGATGGCGGCTGCCGTGCCCTTGTACGGCACATGTGTCATGTCCGTCTTGGCGAGTGCCTGCAGATACTCCATACCGAGGTGAGAAACGCCCCCGACACCGGCGGAGCCGTAGCTAAGCGCACCCGGGCGCGCACGCGCATAGTCGATGAATTCCTTCACTGTCTTGACCGGCAGCTTGCTCGACACGACCAAGACGTGCGGGCCGGTCGAAACCATCGCGACTGGGCGAAGCCTGGGGAGCAGGTCTGCCCCGCCCGTCTTGCTGAGTTGAGGCTGCAGCACGATGTTGCCGGAGGCGGCGAAGAGCAAGATGTGGCCGTCGGGCTCGGAACGGGTGACGGTCGTCAGTGCCGTGATGCCCGCGCCGCCGCCTTGGTTCTCGACGACGACGGTTTGGCCAAGTTCGCTGCCGAGCTTCTGCCCGACCTCCCGTGCGACGATGTCCGCGGGACCGCCCGCGGCAAAGGGCACGATGAGCCGGATGGGCTTGGTCGGATAGGTCTGCGCCAAGGCTGGACCCGTCAGAGCCGCCAGGCCGAGAGTTGTCAGAAGGAGGCGATGAAGTCGCACGTAAATGTCTCCACGGTTTAGGCCCCGGTTGGGACGTTGGAACGCGTCTGCCGAGAGATCCTGGCCTTAAGAAAATCACCCTACAATCGCGTTTCAACCACTGAAACCGGCATCGGGCCCATGCCGCACAGACGAGGCCCGCAAGCGGCAGCCAGGGACAAGGCGCAACCCACAGAGGGCGCAGGCGGGGTCGTGCTGGTCGAGCGCACGATACGTCTGCTGGGCTCCTTCACCGGCAAGGAACCTTCGCTGTCGCTCAAGGAGCTCAGCACACGCGCCCAACAGAACAAGAGCACGGCACTGAGAGTGGCCAGGGCCCTCGCCGCGGCGCAGTACCTCGTGCAGCTCGACGACAAGACTTGGCGCCTCGGGCCCGCCGCAGGCTGGTTGGGAGCGACCTACCAGCAGTCCTTCGACCTGAACGATGTGGTCATGCCGCTGCTGAAGAAGCTTGCCCAGGGGTGCGGGCTCACGGCCTCCTTCTTTGTGCGCGAAAGCAATACACGCAGCTGTGTCTACCGTGTGGAAGGGCCAAAGGACGCTCGTCCTTCGGTGAGGCCGGGCACGGCCTTCCCGCTTGCCAAGGGGGCGCCCGGCAGGGTCATCCTGGCTTTTTCCGGCGAACCGGGTGCGCAGTACGAGGCCATCAGACGTCGAGGTTTCTGCATTGGCATCAGGGAGCGGTCCACAGACGACGCCAGCGTCTCGGCGCCCGTGTTCGGTGCGAATTGGCAACTGGTGGGCGCGATCAGCCTCTCCGGCTCTGCAAGTGCCCTGTCGGAGCGCGACCTTGTGGCACTGGCTGACACGGTCGTGAAAGCCGCACAGGCAGCTTCACGGTCGCTCGGCGGGCGGTACGTGCGCAGAACACGCTGAGGCGAAGCGCCCCTGGCCCTCTCCGCACTTAAGGCTCGGGGCTCGCACAATCAGGCCCAGGTGCAGGCCCCTCTTCACCCGGATTGCACCTCGCCGGGCGCGGTTCGCAAGATGGCACGCTGATCGACCGTAAGCGTCCGGCAAAGGCATCTTGAACTCGCGATAGGCGCAAAGCATGCTCGTGTCCACTTCGACTCTTGGTGGACACGTGGACACTATCGGACCGCTTCCCGCTGCTGGGCGCCGGCGCCGGCAACTGCACAGCGATGAGTTCAAGGCAGACGCGGTAGCAACCGCGTCGCAGCCCGGCATGTCGATGGCGTCGGTGGCGCTGGCGCGCGGCATCAACGCCAACCTGCTTCGCCGCTGGGTGCGGGAGGCCGAAGTGCCCGCGGTGAAGCTGCCGGCCAAGGCTGCGCCGACATTCGTTCCCGTGCGACTGCCCGAGGCGCCCACCCCTGTGGGCGAGGTCCGCATCGAAGTGCGTCGCGGCACGACGACGATCACTGTGGCCTGGCCGATGGCCGCAGCCGCAGAGTGCGCGAGCTGGATGCGCGAGCTGCTGCGGTGATCCGCGTCGAAGCCGTGTGGCTGGCCGTGGAGCCGCTGGACATGCGCGCCGGCACGGAGGCCGCCCTGACCCGCGTGGTCAATGTCTTCGGCGAGGCTCGCCCGCATCACGCGTACCTGTTCACCAACCGCCGCGCCAACCGCATGAAGGTGCTGGTGCACGACGGCATCGGCGTGTGGCTGGTCGCACGGCGGTTGAACGTCGGCAAGTTTGTCTGGCCCAAGGACGCGGCGGCGACGGCGTCGCTCAGCCAAGCGCGGTTTGACGCCCTCGTGGTGGGCCTGCCGTGGCAGCGCATCGGCGAGGCTGGCGTCATCCGGGTGTTGTAGCGCCATGCAATTGCCGAATCTGCCAATGTGCGAGGCGGGCATCGGCAGGCACGATTGCACCCCGTGATCGCTCCTGAGCAACTCGACACCTTGGACCCGCAGCAGATGCGCCAGGCACTGCTGACGCTGATGACCGAGATGGCCGCCAAGGACGAACTGCTGGCACGCCAGGATCGCGAAGCGACCTTCAAGCAGGCACTGATCGACAAACTCACCCACGAGGTGGCCAACCTGCGGCGGCTGAAGTTCGCCGTCACCAGCGAGAAGTTCTGCGCCGGCATGAGTGCCGAGCAAAGGAGCCTGCTCGAAGAGACGCTGGACAGCGACATCGCACAGCTGGCCGCCGAGATCGAGCGGGCCGATTCCAATGCGCGCGCCAAGGGCAAGAAGACCAAACAGACACCAAAGCGCGAGCCGCTGCCGCCGCACCTGCCGCGCCGTGACGTGCACCACGAGCCCCACAACACGGCCTGCGCTTGCGGCTGCGACATGAAGCGCATCGGCCAGGACATCGCCGAGCGGCTGGACTACGAGCCGGGCGTGTTCACCGTGGAGCGCCACGTGCGCGGCAAGTGGGCCTGCAGCCACTGCAAGACGCCGATCCAGGCCCCGGTGCCTGCGCAGGTCATCGACAAGGGCATACCCACGGCCGGCCTGCTGGCCCAGGTGCTGGTGGCCAAATTCCTGGACCACCTGCCGCTGTACCGCCAGGAGCGCATCTTCGAGCGCGCCGGCTTGGCTATCGCGCGCTCCACCCTAGCGCAATGGGTGGGTGAGTGCGGCGCGCAGCTGCAGCCGCTGGTGGACGCCTTGACGAGCGAGCTGCTGCGCCAGGCCGTGCTGCACGCCGATGAGACGCCGGTGGGTATGCTCAAGCCGGGCAACAAGAAGACCCACAAGGCCTACATCTGGACCTACTGCACCACGAGCTTCAACGAAACCAAAGGCGGTGGTGTTCAACTTCGCAGAGACCCGCAGCGGCGAGAACGTACGCGGCTTCCTGCGTCAGGACACCGAGAACGCCTGGAAGGGCACGCTGGTGACCGACGGCTTCTCCGGCTACAAGGCCACCTTCGAGCGCGGTGTCACCGAGGCTGGATGTGTCGCGCACGCCAGGAGGAAGTTCCATGAGCTGTGGGCCAACCACGGCAGCAAGGTCGGCGAGCAGGCGCTGCGGTACTTCCAGGTGCTGTTCAAGATCGAGGAAGAGGTCACCGGCGCTACGGCCGAGGAGCGACGGCGACTGCGGCAGCGCAAGTCACGCCGGGTCGTGGCGGCGCTGCACCGATGGCTGATGCACCATCGAGGGCAAGTTCCCGACGGCTCGGCGACCGCCAAGGCCATCGACTACAGCTTGAAGCGCTGGCAGGCGCTGACGCGCCACATCGAAGACGGCGATGTGCCGATCTCCAACAACTGGGTGGAGAACCAGATCCGGCCCATTGCACTCGGGCGGTCGAACTGGCTGTTCGCTGGCAGCCTGCGGGCGGGCGAGCGGGCCGCCGCCATCATGAGCCTGGTGCACTCAGCCAAGATCAACGGGCACGATCCCTACGCCTACCTCTTGCAGCGGCTGCCAACCCAATCGGCCAGCCGGGTCGAGGAGTTGTTGCCACACCGCTGGAAGCCGGCTGTGCGCTGAGCATTGGACGCGGTGTCAAAGACGCCTTCGCCTGACGCTTACGACTGCGGTGCGGCTCGGACATGCAAAGGCCCCTACTTCTTCGCGTCCTGCTCGGCCGCCCGCTTGAATACCTCCATCGGGTCTTCCTCGGTGGCTGATCCTGGCTCGGCACCGGGCGCCGCAAGACCATCGGGCGTGACGTCGCGCCCGCTGCCCATTTCCTGCAGCATCTCCGATGCCTTTTCCATGTCGACCACCTTGTCCTTCTCCAGGAAGATGGTCACGGTTTCCGGCACGAAGATCACGATCGCCACCAGGATCAGCTGCATGACGACCCACGGGATCGCACCCATGTAGATGTCGCGCGATTCGACCTTGCGTGGCAGCGCCCCATTCTTGAACAGCGTGTCTGAGATGCCTCTCAGGTAGAACAACGCAAACCCGAAGGGTGGGTGCATGAAGCTGGTCTGCATGTTCACGCAGATCATCACGCCGAACCAGATGAGGTCGATGCCCATCTTCTCGGCCACCGGCCCCAGCAGCGGCAGGATGATGAAGGCGATCTCGAAGAAGTCGAGGAAGAAAGCCAGGAAGAAGATGAAGATGTTGACCGCGATCAGGAACCCGATCTGGCCGCCGGGCAGGCCCGCCAGCATGTGTTCGATCCAGATACCGCCGTCCACACCCTGGAACACCAGTGAGAACACCCGCGAGCCGATCAGGATGAACACCACCATCGCGGTGATGCGCGCGGTTCCATACATTGCCTCTTTGATGAGCGGCCAGGTCAGCCGCCCGTGCAGGGCCGCAAGGATGAAGGCACCAACGGCGCCCATCGCACCGGCCTCGGTGGGCGTTGCAATGGCGTGGCTCATCCCTGGCAATCCGCCCATGCTGCCCAGCACGGCGAAGATCAGGATCGCCGAGGGGATGATGCCGCGCAGGCACTTCGCCCACAGGGCCCAGCCGTTGAGCGTGCGCGCCTCCTTCGGGACGCCCGGCACGTGCTCGGGCTTGAGTCGGCTGAGCATGAAGGTGTAGAGCGCGAAGAGCAGCACCTGCAGGATCGACGGGCCCCAGGCCCCCTTGTACATGTCGCCCACCGATCGGCCGAGCTGATCGGCCAGCACCACGAGCACCAGCGAAGGCGGCACGATCTGCGTGATGGTGCCCGAGGCGGCCAGCACGCCGGTTGCGTAGCGCATGTTGTAGCCGTAGCGCATCATCACCGGCAGCGAGATCATCGCCATGGCGATCACTTGGCCGGCCACGGTGCCGGTGATGGCGCCGAGGATGAAGCCGACGATAATCACCGAGTAGCCGAGGCCGCCGCGCACGGGGCCGAAGAGCTGACCCATGGAATCGAGCATGTCCTCGGCCAGGCCGCACTTTTCGAGCAGCGCCCCCATCATCGTGAAGAAGGGAATCGCCAGCAGCAGATCGTTGGAGAGGATGCCGAACACGTTCTGCGGCAACGCATGCATGAACTCTGGCGGGAACCAGCCCATCTGGATCGCGAAGAAGCCGCAGGCGAGACCCAGCGCCGACAGTGAAAAGGCCACCGGGAAGCCGATCAGCATCACGACGATCAACCCCACGAACATCAGCGGGGCGAAGTTCTCCATCGTGATCATTGCAGCGGCCTCTCGTAGTGCATGTCCATCTCGTACTGGTGGGTGAGCCACGCGATGCGCTTGACGATCTCGCTTGCGCCCTGCAGAAGTACCAGCGAGAAGCCCACCGGCAAGGTGAGCATGGCCGGCCATCGAACCAGCCCGCCAGCGTTGTTCGACATCTCTCCCGAGACGTACCAGCGCACGAACAACGGCCATGCGTACCAGATCATTGCGGTCATCACCGGCACGAGGAAGAAGACAAGACCGAAGAGGTCGATGTAGACCTTTCCTCGCCCAGTCAGTCGAGCGTAGAACAGGTCAACGCGCACATGCTCGTTCAGGTGCAGCACGTTGGCTGCAGCGAGCATCACGCAGACCGCGAAGAGGTACCACTGCACCTCGAGGAAGGCATTGGAGCTGTAGTCGAAACCGTAGCGCACCACGGCGTTCGCCGCGCTGATGAAGCACGACAGGATGACGGCCCATCCCGCGATGCGACCGCACTTGCCAGTCAGCCAATCGATGCCATGGGCCACTTTCAGCAAAGTGGCGAAAAGCGATTTCATGAGGGGGCCCTCCAATCAGGCGGCGGGCCAGAATGTATCCAGCGGTGCCTGAATTGCGCCTGAATCTCAGACGGGTTCGGTAGAAGCCCGCAGTGGGGGCGACAACGCCAGCGCCACGGCGGCCATCGACACTCAGGGCTGAGAAGCTGCTGCGTCAGCTGGTGAATTCGTCGGTGCGCAAGCGCTGGCAACGACGACCGGCGTCAGGATGTCGCCGAGATGGTGTCCGCGTGTCCACCAAGGAGTGAGGTGGACACGAGCATCCTTTGATCCCAGGCAGCGTCCAAGATGACTTCGCCGGACGCTTACGATCGACCGCTAAGCAGCGACCTGGTGGGCGCCCGCTTGTGGCCGGGACTTCCAGTTCGCGGGCGTTGATGAAACCGGCCGCTGACCCGGCACCGCGATCACGACACTTCAGCTGTCAGGCCGAGCTTCGAATTCACAGTCCCGGCCAGCAGCGGTCTCCCAGTGCTTCGCTTCGAAGCGGTCAATGTTGCAACTGCGGCGCCTTTCCACCCTGCGTCCGAGGCACAACTTCTCGCCGCAGGCAGGACGCGAGGTCAGCGCGGGTCACGAGATACGGGGTCCTAGCGGCACTCGAAGCTGGCCGCTTCCTCGGTGTCGGTGGCGCCGCTCTCCAGCATGGCCTGCTTCGGATAGGCGCACAGTGGCCGACTGCGCTTGGCCGGCCAGCCGGCTGCCATGACATCCGGGTCGGCTGCGTTGACGGTGGCACGCACGGCATCGGGCGCCGTGCCCTTCTCGACCCAGTTCTCCAGCGCCGTCAGCATGTCGAATCGATCCGTCGCGGGGCCGCCTGCGCAGTGGTTCATGCCGGGCACGAGGAACAGGCGCGCGTAGTTCGGCGCGGCGGCATCCACGGCCTTCAGGGCGTCGTACCAGGCCATGGTGTCGTTGGCCGAGAACACCGGGTCGGCCGTGCCGTGGACCACGATCAGCTTGCCATGCGTCTTCAGCGTGCCCAGCTGGGTCGGGTTGGGGGGCGTCATGAAATCGAGCGCCGATTCCTTGTAGATCCCCGTCTTGGCGGAGATCTTCGCCGCCGCGGTGTCCATGCTGAAGCCGAGCTGGTAGCCGATGCCGCCGTCGGCGAGGCTGGGTGCATCGGGCGGCGTCGAGAAGATGTAGCCCATCGCGCCAGCGCCGATCAGGGTGTTGAACGGAAACGGCGCGAAGCCGGCGTCGAGCTTCCAGAAGCGCCAGTTCTGGCCCGACACCCCCGGATCCATGGGCCAGCTCGCGTACAGGCTGCGGTTCGCGCTGTCGCGCGCGCCGCCGAAGACGTTCTGCAATGCGGTCTTCTGCGCCGCGGTCAGGCAGCTCGCGTCGGGCGCGCCGGTGCAGGTGGCCACGTCGTTCGCGATGCTGAACGCCGCCTGGCAGGCCACCCGCTCGTTGACCATGCCGTCGGCCACGCCGTCAAGCGCATCGCACTTGGCGATGATCTTCTGCGCGACGAGGTTCATGGCCGAGGCAGGGAACGCGTCCTTGGGCAACTGGCCGGGCGTCGCGGCGGACATGAACTGCTGGGTGTCCCATTGCTCCGCGATGGCCGCTTTCGGCAGGTTGAAGCCCGGGTTCGCGGCGACGTAGCCGTCGAACTGGTCGGCGAAACGCGAGCTCGCCACCATCGCGTCACGCCCGCCATTCGAGCAGCCGAGCAGGTACGAGCGCGCCGGCGCCTGACCGTAGCGCGCCTGCACGATCTTCTTGGCCACCAGGGTCACCTGGCCGACGGCGTTGTAGCCGTAGTCGCTGCGCGCCTGCGGATCGATTCCGAACGACACGTCCGACTGACCGGTGTTGTGGCCGCCATCGGTGCTGGCGACGGCGTAGCCCCGCTCCAGGGCTGTGCCGGTGGGCGCGTTCAGCAGGTTGCCGGTGGCAGGCACGATGAAGCCGTTGGTGCCGCCGCCGCCCTGGAAGAAGAACTTCCCGTTCCAGGCCGCCGCCAGCGGCGTTCGCAGCTCGAAGCCGATCGCGTACTGCTTGCCGTCGATGCCGGTGCGCGCGTTCAGTGCGCCGGTCACTTTGCAGTGAGCCGGCAGGACGCCCGAGGCGGCGACCTCGACCGCGCTCGCGACCTGCAGGTTCGGAATGTTGAGCTTGGCCGTGGTGGTGTCCGTGCAAGCAAGGGTGGCCAGCGCATCGCCGCCGCCACAGGCGGCGAGCAGGCCGGTTGCCATGGCGAGCGAGAGGCTCGTACGCTTGTTCATGCGTGTCTCCTGTGTGTGTACGTACGGTCGGGTCGTCGTGCCGTTCGGCGGCCAATCTATCGTTGGGCTCACCGATCGGTCTTGGCGAAACCGGACTCGTTTGCCGAATCGGGACGTGGCGGGCGGGGTGTCGCCGCGAGGACTTCCACCAATGCGACGGCCCGCCGAACGACCTAGCATCGACGCGCCTCAGGCGACGTCATGTCCATCGCTCCGCTTCCCGGGCCCGAGGGCCTGTACAACGTATCCGTCATGCCGAGCTTTCTGCTCGACAGTGCACGCGTGGGTTGGCAAGGTGCCTACTTCACCGACATCAACGGCGCGGACGAAGGCATCGTCGACCACGGGCACGAGCGCTATTGCCTCCAGCGCGGGCTGCACCGGGAAGCACGTCGCGGGCTCGGGCGGCGCGGGTGGCAAGACATGCCGGCCGGCCTTTCGGTGTGGCGCTCCGGTGACGAGCAGCGCTTTCACTGGCGATCGGGTGGCCGCTCGCAATTTCTCTTCATCGAGCCAGAGCATGTGGCGGCGGTCCTCGGCCACGACCGTCCACTGCCCGCGGTCGGGCACGACGAGCCTTCCCGCTTGCCGGTTGTTGAGCTGATCTTCGACGCTCTCCAGGCCGATGTGGTGCAGGGCAGCCCCGCGGGGTCGTTGGTGGGCGACTCACTGATTGCCGCGCTCGTTGCGCACCTGTCGGCGCCCGTGGCCGCGGGCGTCAAGGGGCTGTCCGCGCAGGCACGTGATCGGGTGGTCGATCTCATCGAGGCGGGTTTCGCCGGCCCAGTCTCTCTGCAGGAACTCGCCGATGCAGCCGGCCTGGGCATGCGCCAGTTTTCGCGCGCGTTTCGCGTGGCCACGGGACGTTCGCCGCACCAGTACCTCCTGCACCGGCGTGTCGAACACGCGAAAGTGCTGATCCACCAGGGCCTGCCGCTCGCGCAGGTCGCCGTGCAGTGCGGCTTCTGCGACCAGAGTCAGCTGACCCGGACTTTCATGCGACAGGTCGGCACGACACCCGGCCGCTTCCAATCCCGCTTGGCGCGCTGAAGAGGGCCGCCCGTGCCCAGTCGCCGCGCCCTACCCCGCCACCGGCGTCGTCTGCGCTGCGGCGATCACCCAGCCGTCGCCCTTCCGCACGACCACGTAGCTCATCATCCCCACGCTTGCCGGCAAAGGGGTCTTCTCTGACGCTGCGCGCTGGTCATGGACGGTCTTCGTGCAGAAGACGATGGCGGAGTCGGGCGACAGGAAGTGCACCCGATCGATCGCGGTCTCGGTGGGCACGTGCTGCAGGGCGGAAGCCATGGCGCGCGTCATGGCCTCGGTGAAGGCCTGTTTGCCGAAGACCCGGCGTCCGGCCATGTTGGTGATGACGACGTCGTCGTGGTGCAGTTTCATCAGCTCGACCACGTCGAACTGATGCTTCTGGGCCTCGGCGACGAGCCGGCGGATTTCGGCCTCTTCGGCGTCCATCCGGAGGGGCGAAGTCGTGGTGAGGGTCGTGGTGGCGGTCGCGGCGGGAACGGTCACGTGGGTCTCCTTTCAGGGGCCATGAGAAGGCTACCGTACGAGAGACAGCCCGGAGCTCTCGGCCGCGCTACGCGTTCACGGACTGCACTCACGGCACCTCGTTCACCAGCGTCGTGATGCTCTTGGCCGGCAGCAAGACCGTGAACGCCCGATCATTCACTGCGATCGCCGATTGCCGCTGAAAGGTGGCACTTTGCGTCGTTCGGTACGGCGTCAGCGCCGTGATTGCGCGACCCGCGGGGTGGATCGAAGTGTTGAGCGTGACGTCGAAGGCGTTCTCGTTCACGAGCACCACCACCGCCTTGTCGTCAGCGGCGCCAGCCGGTGTTCCGTATGCGGAAACGCGGACGCCCTTCTGCGGCAGCGCGGTGGCGTCGTAGCGAACGTAGCCCGGCCGAATGAAGTACGAGAAGTGCTTCAGGCCGATGCCGAAGTAGGTCGGCACGTCGTTCGTGCCGATCAGGCCTGTCGGTGTCGCGTCGTTGGAGTTGACGAGCCACCAATGGACGTACGCGTTGTACTGCGACAGCGTCATGCCGTCGTGGATTTCCTTCGCGATGGCGATCGCATCGTCGATGCTGGTGGCCCACGACGCCTTGTTGTCGGCTTTGTTGACCGAGTCCAGGAAGTGCTCGGTCATCCAGACTTCCTTGCCCTGCTTGGCCGCTGGGCCGGAGTAGCTCGGTGCAGTGCCATACAGGTGGCCGCCGACGATGGAGATGTTGGCGGCTGCGTTGGTGTCGGCCAGCAGCGTGTTGGTGGTCGCCTGAGAAAAGTAGAAGGACTCCGGCGCCATCAGCTTGGCGGCGGTGCCGGCGACGGCTTGCGCCCCGTGGTTGCCGGCCCAGGCTTTCATTTCCTCCGGCGCCCAGAGGCAGGACTCATAGTCCGTGGGGTCCCAGTCCGGCTCGTTCTGCAGCGAAATGGCGTGCAGGTTCACCTGGCGCGTGGCCGCGTACCGGATGTATGCATTCAGGTAATTGGCATAGTCCGCGTACATCGCCGGGTTGAGGCGGCCGCTGTGAAGCGGGTTGCTGCGATCGGTGTTGACGATCTTCATGCTCGCAGGCGGTGTCCACGGCGTCGCGAAGACAAGCGCACCGCGTGCCTGGGCGGCGGCGGCGTTCTCGAGCTCGGGGAACCATTGGGCGGTGTCGGCCGTCTGCGTGGCGGCGTTCCAATTCGCGGGCGCGATCCGCATCCGGATGATGTTCAGCCCCAGGCTGTCGGGCCGGCTGGTGCCGAACAACACGTTCAGGCGATCGTCCGACATCCTGCTGTAGTACCAGGCGGCCGAACCGCCGAAGCCCTGGATCTTCTGCTTCGCATCCCTGAAGTCGATGTCTGCCGTGGCCGCGGAGGGAACGATGGTCAGGACCGTGCTGGCGATCGACGTCCGGTAGTGCGCGCTGTCAGTGGGAACGAACGTGGCTTGGATGATGGCGGTCCCGGCGACCTTGGTGGTCGCGGCACTCAGCGGCTTGCCGTCCACGGTCTTGTAGGTCGAGAAGTCGGCGGTGCCCTGGATGCCGTAGAGCGCGTAGGGCTTGGTGGTGATTTGCGCGGGCGTGAGTGCCGAGCCTTGCAGCACGGCCGATGGAAGGTCCCATCTGACCGGCGGTTCGGCCTTGTTGACGGTGAGTTTTCGAACGGCGGTGTTCGTCTTGTACTTGGTCGTGTCGGTCGGTGTGAACGTCACCGAGAGTGACTGGATGCCGACCTCCGGCTTCGTTCCAGCCGCTGGCGTGTAGGTGAACGTGCCGTCGACGGTAGTTGTGGCGTTCAACTGCGCCGTGCTGAGCGCGGTGCCCCATCGGATGGAGGCGGGATCGGGCCACGTGATGGGTGGCTTCAGTTTCGCCAGCGACGCAGCTGACGCCGCAGCGCCCCAGGCCGCTATCCAGGTCCCTAACAAGGCGATCGTGATGGAGCGCGCCGCCGTCGACGAAACGGACGACGACGATCGGACAACGGAGGACGTGCTCATTGCTTTGGATGTTGGTGGCATGTCTGGCCTCTCTGGCTGTGTTGGCGAAATGGGGTCGGACTGGCTCGATCGCCGCTGAACGCACCGTGAGCCCGGCCTTCCCGGCTCAGCGAAAGATCTGCTGCGCGAAGTGGTAGAGGTTGCCGGCCCAGCTGTCGCGGTCGTGGCCATGGCCGTCGACGTTCCACACATGGGGCACGGCCTGTTGCTTCAGGTGGCGATGCAGGCCCTGCGACACGTTGATCAGCCCGTCCTGGCTGCCGCACGAGAGGTACAGCAGTGCCAGTTGGCGCCGGGCAGCGTCGGCATCCGGCACCAGTTCGGCCGGCCGTCGCGTGTTGGGCGCGGAGGAGAAGCCCGCCACCCACGCGAATTGGTCAAGGTGTCCCAGGCCGAAGTTCAGCGCCTGGCCACCGCCCATCGAGAGGCCGGCGATGGCCCGTTGCCGTCGGTCGCCCGAGGCCGGGTACCGGGCTTCGATGGCGGGGATGAGGTGGTCCAGCAGGTCGCGCTCGAACCTGGCGAAGCCGGCCACGTGCTCGGGCGCGAACTTGCGGTCCGCCGGCCAGGGGCGGTCGTCGGGCAACGCACGGCCGTTGGGCATCACCACGATCATCGGCACCGCCCTGCCCTCGGCGATGAGCTGGTCGAGGATGTTTTGCGCCCGCACATAGCCTGTCCACTCGTGGTGGTTGCCGCCGAGGCCATGCAGCAGGTAGAGCACCGGGTAGCGGCGCTCGGCGACATGGCCGGCCGGCAGGTACACCATGGCCCTGCGCTGCGTGCCGGTGACGTCGGAGTGGTAGGCGAACTCTTCCACCCGGCCCTGCGCGATGCCCGGCTGCACGTCTGCAAAGCCGGCCGGTGGCTCTGGGAACGCCCGCACGTCGTCGGCCGCGAGCGCTGCCGGGCCGCCGAAGCCGGCCTTGGGCTGTTCGGGATTGGCGGCCCCTTGGCCTTGCGCCGTCGCCGCGGCGAAGGTCAACAAGGCGGCGGCGAAGGTGTCAGCGAACTTGCGGGTCATGCCGATGCTTCTCGATCGACGCCGGCTTCATCTCGATCGAGAAGCCGGGCGCCCGTGGCGGCATGTACGCGGCTCCGCGCACGACGCAAGGCTCGACGAAGTGCTCGTGCAGATGGTCCACGTACTCGATCACCCGGCCTTCCTTGGTACCTGCGATGCACAGGTAGTCGATCATCGACAGGTGCTGCACGTACTCGCACAGGCCCACCCCGCCGGCGTGGGGGCAGACCTTGAGGCCGTGCTTGGCGGCCATCAGCATCACCGCGAGCACCTCGTTCAGGCCACCGAGGCGACAGGCGTCGATCTGCACCACATCGATCGCGCCGCGCATGATCAGCTGCTTGAAGATGATGCGGTTCTGGCACATCTCGCCGGTGGCCACCTGCATCTGGCCCTTCATCGCCTCACGGATGCGGCGGTGGCCCTCGATGTCGTCGGGGCTGGTCGGCTCCTCGATGAACCAGGGCTTGGCAAAGGCGAGGTGGCCGAGCCACTCGATGGCCTGGTCCACCTCCCACACCTGGTTGGCGTCGATCATCAGCTGGCGGTCGGGGCCCAGCACCTCGCGCGCCACGCGCAGCCGGCGGATGTCGTCTTGCAGGTCGCGGCCCACCTTGAGCTTGATGTGGCTGAAGCCGGCGTCGACCGCCTCTTGCGCCAGCCGGCGCAGCTTGTCGTCGTCGTAGCCGAGCCAGCCGGCCGAGGTGGTGTAGCAGGGGTAGCCGTGCGCGAGCAACTCGGCGCGCCGCTCGCCTTGGGTGGGCGCCTGCTGCTTGAGCAACGCCAGCGCCTCGTCGGGTGTGATGCAGTCGGTGATGTAGCGGAAGTCAACCAGCCCCACGATCTCTTCCGGGCTCATGTCGGCCACCAACTGCCACACGGGCTTGCCCACGGCCTTGGCCCACAGGTCCCAGGCGGCGTTGACGACCGCACCGGTGGCGAGGTGAATGGTGCCCTTGTCCGGCCCGATCCAGCGCAGCTGGCTGTCGGAGGTGACGTGACGCCAGAAGCGGGCCATGTCCTCGGCGATCCAGTCCAGCTCCAGGCCCACCACCAGGTGCTCCATCGCGCGGATGGCGGCGCAGCAGATCTCGTTGCCGCGGCCGATGGTGAAGGTCAGGCCATGGCCTTCGAGGCCGGGGGTGTCCGTCTCCAGCACCACGTAGGCGGCCGAGTAGTCGGGGTCGGGGTTCATCGCGTCCGACCCGTCGAGGAACTGCGAGGTCGGGAAGCGCACGTCGGCCACGCGCAGCGAGCGGATCCTCGTCATGCCTGCACCGTGCGCTGCTGCTGCACGCCCAGGCCCTGGATGCCCAGGCGCATGGTCTGGCCGGCCACCAGGTACTTGGGCGGCTTCTGGCCCAGGCCCACGCCGGGCGGCGTGCCGGTGGAGATGATGTCGCCCGGCCACAAGCTCATGAAGCGGCTGAGGTAACTGACCAGCTGCTTGACGCCGAACACCATCGTGCGGGTGTTGCCGTTCTGGTAGCGGTGGCCATCCACCTCGAGCCACAGGTCGAGGTTCTGCGGGTCGGGCACCTCGTCGGCCGTGACCAGCCAGGGGCCGATGGGGCCGAAGGTGTCGCAGCCCTTGCCCTTGTCCCACTGGCCGCCGCGTTCGAGCTGGTACTCGCGCTCGGAGACATCGTTGACCACGCAGTAGCCGGCCACGTGCTTCATCGCGTCGGCCTCGTCGATGTAGCGCCCGCCGGTGCCGATCACCACCCCCAGCTCGACCTCCCAGTCGGTGCGGGCGGAGCCGCGCGGGATCTCGACCTCGTCGTCGGGGCCGCAGATGGCGCTGGTCCACTTGGCGAACACCACCGGCTCGGTGGGTACCGCCATGCCCGATTCGGCCGCATGGTCGGCGTAGTTCAGGCCGATGCAGATGAACTTGCCGACCTGGCCCACGCAGGGGCCGATGCGTGGCGTGCCCTCCACCAGCGGCAGCGTGGCCGGGTCGATCGCACGCAGCTCCGCCAGCCCTTCGGCGGTGAGCACGTCGCCGGCGATGTCGGGCACGACGGCGCCGAGGTCGCGCACGCGGCCTTGCGTGTCGAGCAGGCCGGGCTTTTCCTGGCCCTTGGGGCCGTAACGCAGGAGTTTCATTGACAGTGTCCTATGCAGTCGCAGTCTTTTCAGATCGTCACGCCGCCATCGACCAGCACCGCCTGGCCGGTGACGAAGCGCGATTCGTCGCCGAGCAGGTAGACGACCATCGGCGCGATGTCGTCGACGGTGGCCAGGCGGCCCATCGGCTGGCGGGCGATGAAGTTCTTCTCGGCCAGGGCCGGGTCCGGCGCATTCGCGATGCGCTGGCGCAGCGAGGGCGTGTCCACCGTGCCGGGGCACAGCGCATTGCAGCGCAGGCCGCGTGCCACGTAGTCCGCCGCGATCGCCTTGGTGAGCCCGATCACCGCGGCCTTGGTCGCGCCATAGGCGAAGCGGTTCGGAAAGCCCTTGATCGACGATGCCATCGAGGCCATGTTGAGGATGGACGGCGAAGCGCCCTGCTCTGCCTTGTCGAGCATGCCGGGCAGGAACGCGCGCGTCATGCGGTACATGCTCTTGACGTTGAGGTCGAAGCTGAAGTCCCAGGCCGCCTCGTCGCAGGCGAGGATGGTCCCTTCGTGCACGAAGCCGGCGCAGTTGAACAGGCCGTCCAGCGCCGGCAGCTCGCGCGCCAGGGCCTCGATGGCCGCCGCGTCGCGGACGTCGAGCATCCGCGTCTGCACGCCGGGCGTCTCGGCCGCCAGCGTTTGCAGCAGGCCGGGTTGGAGATCGGTGGCGATCACCTGCGCACCTTCGCGGGCGCAGGCGATCGCGCTGGCGCGGCCGATGCCCTGGCCGGCCGCGGTGATCAGGAGTGTCTTGCCTTTCAGGCGCATGGGGTTCCTCGTTCGTCAGGGAAGCGCGCGGTCCAGATGCACGTAGCCGCCATCGGGGTGCAGCCACTGGCCGGTGGTGTGAGAGCAGCGGTCGGAGAGCAGGAACACCACCTGGTCGGCGATCTCCTGGTCGGTGGTCATGCGCTGGCCCAGCGGGATGCGGCGCGTGATCTCGGCCAGCGCAGCTTCGGGGTCGGGGCGCGACGAGATCCAGCGCCGGTACATCGGTGTCATCACCTCTGCGGGCAGCACCGCGTTGACACGCACGCCCTTGGGCGCCAGCGAGGCCGCCCATTCGCGCGTGAGCCCGAGCAGGCCCGCCTTGGCGGCCACGTAGCCGCTGGTGCCGCCCTGGCCGGTGAGCGCGGTCTTGGAGGCGATGTTGACGATCGCACCCTGCCGCTGTACCAGCTGCTGCAGGCACAAGTGGGCCATCAGGTAGCAGTGCACCAGGTTGGCTTCGAGCGAGCGCCGGAAGGCCTCGCAACCGGCCTCCAGGCCCACGCCGTCGTTGATGCCGGCGTTGTTGACCAGGCCATCGATGCTGCCGAAGCGCGACACCGTTTCAGCCACCGCTTGGCGGCAGGCCGCCTCGTCGCTCATCTCCAGCTGGAAGAAGCCGGTGCGTGGCTGCAGCGCACGCAGCGCCTGCTCGAAGGCCGGGTCCAGCGGCTGGCGGTCCAGCACCACGGGAACGGCGCCCTCGTGCGCCAGTTGCCTGCAGATGGCCGCGCCGATGCCGGCGGCGCCGCCGGTGACCAGCACCACCTTGTCTTTCAGATGCAGATCCATGGTTTGCTCATCCTTGTGATTCATGGGCCGGCGAGACGGCCTGATCCAGTTCTTCCAGCTCGCGCCTCGTCGGCAAGCCGTCGCTGTCGCCCGGAAACTGCACCACGCGCGCCCCGATGCGGTTGCCGCGCATCGCCGCGTCGGCCAGGCTCAGGCCTTCGAGCAGGCCGCTGATCACGCCGACCGCGAAGCCATCGCCCGCGCCCACAGAATCGACCACCCGCGGCACGGGCACGCCGGGCACGTGTTGCCGCGTGCCCGCGAGGTCGGCGCACCACGCCCCCTCGGCGCCCAGCTTCAACACGACCTGCGACGCGCCGAGCTCGAGGTAATGGTCGGCGATCGCCTCGAACGACGCCAGGCCGGTCAGGCATCGCCCTTCTTCGATGCCGGGCAGCACCAGGTCGCACAGGACAGCGAGCTCGTTCACCGTGGCGGTCATCTCGTCCACGCTCGCCCACAGCCGCGGGCGCAGGTTGGGATCGAACGAGGTGCTGACGCCGTTGCGGCGCGCCCAGCGCACGGCCTCGAACACCAGCGTCCGGCAGCCGGCCGACAGCGCGGGTGAGATGCCGGTCAGGTGCAGATGGCGGGCGCGCACGGGCGCCAGCCGCGCGAGGTCCCGCCAGCCCATGCTGCTGGCCGCCGAGCCGGCACGGTGGTACTCGATCTGAGGGTCGCTGCCGTCCACCTCGCGCGACTTGAGCATGAAGCCGGTGCGCCCCCCGGCACAGACGTCGACCAGCGCGGTGGAAATGCCTTCGGTGGCCAGGGTGTCGAGCAGGAACTGGCCGAAGCTGTCGGCGCCCAGCCGGCTCAGGTAGCCCACCCGCAGGCCCAGCCGGGCCAGGCCGATGGCCACGTTCATCTCCGCGCCGGCGCTGAAGCGGCTGAACCGGGCAGCCCGCGCGAGCGGCCCTGCGTCTTCGGCGGCGAACAGCACCATCGCCTCGCCGAGGGTCAGCACATCGAGCGACAAGGACTGCATCACATCACCGCCCCCAGCTGCCAGGGCACGAACTCGTTGTCGCCCAGGCCATGCTGCTC
>NZ_DASUNH010000159.1:0-2636 GCF_036277275.1 Ideonella sp.
CATCCGCAGCGAGGCCGACAACACGACCGGGGCACTGCGCTTCTTCGACCGCCACGGTGCCTTGCTGCTCGCCGAGCGGCCAGGCACCCGGCGGCTGATGCCGTCGCAGCTGGGTGACGAGCCCGTCTTCATCGCCGAGCAGGCGTTTGATTCACCCGCTGGCGAGCGGCTCTACGGCACCGGATGTTTCCAGGACGGCGCCATGGACCTGCGCGGCCTGCCGCGCCGCCTGACCCAGGTGAACACGCAGATCAGCCTGCCGTTCATGCTGTCCAGCCGCGGCTACGGCCTGCTCTGGCACAACACCGGCATGGCCGAGCTGAACACGCCGGAGCAGCGCGTGGCCCTGAGCCGTGCCGGCGCCGACGGCAAGGCCGAGCTGGTGGACGTGACGACCACGAGCGGCAACGCCCAGGTCGAACGCAAGGGCGTGCGCTTTGAAGGCAGCTTCCGCACCGAAGCGGCCGGCCGGTATGCCTTCCTGCTGGACGTGGGCCGCGCCATGGGCTCGCGCCACTCGGTGGAGATCGACGGCAAGGCCTGCGTCGAGATGAGCAACCACTGGCTGCCGCCGACGACCGGCTTCGTCGTGGACCTGCCGGCGGGCGAGCACCGCGTGCGCGTGAACGCCGAGGAGCAGGACAAGCCCTCGCTGCACTTCGGCCCCACGCAGCCGCGCACGACCTGGCGCTCGCCGGTGGCCGACGCCATCGACTACGTCGTCATCGCCGGCCCGAGCGCCGACGAGGTGTTCGAGGGCTACCGCGAGATCTCCGGCGCCACGCCGATGATGCCGCGCTGGGCCTATGGCTACATCCACTGCCGCGAGCGTTTCCATTCGTCGCAAGAGATCGTCGACACGCTGCGCGAATTCCGCCGGCGCAAGCTGCCAGTCGATGTGATGGTGCAGGACTGGCAGTACTGGGGCCGCCACGGCTGGAACGCGATGCGTTTCGACGAGGCCCACTACCCCGACCCCGCCGCGCTGGTGCGCGACGTGCACGGCATGAACGGGCGGCTCATGCTGTCGGTGTGGGCCCGGATCGCCCGCGACACCGAGCTGGGCCGCGCCACCGCCGCAGCCGGCCACTACATCGATCAGACCGACTGGGTCGACTTCTTCGACCCCAAGGCCGCCGCCTTCTACTGGAGCCACCAGCGCGAGCGCCTGCTCAAGCTCGGCATCGACGCCTGGTGGCAGGACGCGACCGAACCCGAGAACGACGATCTCGTGGGCCGCCGCACGGCCGCCGGCCGCGGCGAGCGCGTGCGGCTGGCCTACCCGTGGCATGTGACCCGCACGGTGTACGAAGGCCAGCGCCAGGCGCTGCCGAACCAGCGCGTGATGATCCTCACGCGCTCGGCCTTTCCCGGCCAGCACCGCCACGCCGCGGCGACCTGGTCGGGTGACATCGGCAACGACTGGGACACGCTGAAGCGGCAGATCCCCGCGGGCCTCAACATGGCCGCCGCCGGCTACGCCTACTGGACGGTCGACGCGGGCGGTTTCTTCCGCCCGGGCGACGGGCAGTACACCGACAAGGCCTACCACGAGCGGCTGATCCGCTGGTTCCAGTACGCAACCTTCCTGCCGCTGCAGCGCGTGCATGGCTACATGACCGATACCGAGTTCTGGCGCTATGGCGACAAGGTGGAGGCCGTGGCGCGCCAGTACCTCGAGCTGCGCTACCGGCTGCTGCCCTACCTGTACAGCGCCGCCCACGAGGTGCATGCGAAGGGCGCGCCCCTCATGCGCCCGCTGGTCTTCGACTTCCCTCAGGATGCCCGGGCGCTGGACCAGGCGCACAGCTACCTCTTCGGCCGCGCGCTGCACGTGGCGCCGGTGGTCGCGCCGGGGGTGTCGAGCTGGTCGGTCTACCTGCCGCAATCCGCGGGCGGCTGGGTCGATTTCTGGACCGGAGAGCGGCGCGCCGGTGGCCGCACGCATGAGGTGCCGTCACCGTTGGAGCGCATCCCCCTGCACCTGCGCGCGGGCAGCATCCTGCCGCTCGGGCCGGTGCTGCAGTCCACCGCGGAGTCCACCGGTGAGGTCATCGACCTCTACGTCGTGCCGGGCCGCGATGGCGCCTTCGAACTCTGCGAAGACGCCGGGCTGGACTACGCCTACGAAAAGGGCGGCTTCAGCGTGATCCGCATGACCTGGGACGACAAGCGCGGCGTGCTGCGCCTGTCGCCGCGCCGCGGGCGCTTCGACGGCATGTTGCAGACGCGGCGCTTCAGGCTCCACCGCATCCGCGCCGGCCATCCACCGCTGCAGTCCGTGCCGCTGCAGGAGCTGGTCTACACCGGCCGCGCCACTGAAACCCGCCTTGGCTGACGACCCCGGCCATGCTCCTCGATTCCACACATTGACTCAAAGCCGAATCATGGACCTGCGCAAGACCCTCATCGCCTGCGCGCTTTCGATGGCCGCGCTGCCCCCCGCCGTGGCCCAGGACGCCAAGAGCCCCCAGGGCCGCCCTGACTGGCCCGGTGCCGGCCAGTTGTTCGCCGGCGCGAACTACCAGCCGGTCGACCGCAGCCTGGCGCAGGTCAAGCGTGACGTCGCGCTGATGAAGCAGTCGGGCTTCAAGGTCGTGCGCATGGGCGACCTGGCCTGGGACTACTTCGAACCC
>NZ_DASUNH010000160.1:0-2950 GCF_036277275.1 Ideonella sp.
GTACAGCCGCGCGATGTGCGGGTGTTCGAGCGCCGCGAGGATGTCGCGTTCGCGCTCGAAGCGTTGGGCCAGGCCGGGCTGGTGCAATGACGCGGTGTGCGGCAGCTTCAGCGCCACGGCCCGCTGCAATGCCCCGTCGACCCGTTCGGCCAGCCACACCGTGCCCATGCCGCCGTGGCCCAGCGGGCGCAGCAGGCAATAAGGCCCGACCTGGCGCAGGCCGGGATCGGCGCCGGCCAACTTCGCCTCGGCGGCCACGCCGGCCAGGCCGGGCAGGGCGTCCAGCATGTCGAGCAGGCCCGGCGAATCGCAGGCGCCGCCGGTGGTCTCTTCGTCGGCGTCTGCCAGCATCGCTTCGAGTTGCGGGCGCAGCGTGGCGTCGGCTTCGCTGAGCCGCCCCAGCCAGGCGGCACGCTCGTCACGCGGCAGGTCCAGCGCCTGGTCCAGCAACTCGGACAGGCGGGCGAGTTCGGCGCGAGCCAGGGTCACTGTGGGTCTCCAGCCATCACGTGGTCCGATCGGTGCCGGCAGCCGGTGCCGGCACATCCATCACTGCAGCACGGCCTTCAGCAGCAGCCGCGCCTTTTGCCAATCGCGCCGGACGGTGCGGTCGGTGATGCCCAAGGCCTGGGCGATCGCCATTTCGTCCAGGCCGGCGAAGCAACGCATCTCGACGATGCGGGCCAGCCGGTCGTCGACCTGGGCCAGCTCCTCGATCGCATCGTGGATGCGGATCACGTCGTCGTCCTTGACCGAGACCGACTCGGCGACCTCGGTGTTCAGCGTCACGTGCAGGTGGTCGCCGCCGCGGCGCTCGGCGTGGCGCTGGCGCACGAAGTCGATCACGACGAAGCGCATCACCCGCGCCGCATAGGCCAGGAACTGGCCTTGCGACATGCCGCCCAGGTCGCTCTGGTGCTGGAAACGCAGGTAGGACTCGTGCACCAGCGCCGTGGTGTCGAGCATCGTGATGTTCTCGCTGCGGCGCAGGCGTGAACTCGCCAGCCGGCGCAGGTCCTGGTACATCGTCCGGAACAACTCGTCGGCGGTGTCCGGGGCAGGGGCATTGGGGTCCAACATCTCGCGGCGAGTATGCCAGCGCGGTGTGACGAAATGCGTCCCTTCAGAGCCAATCGAGGGTTTGCCGGTACCGCTTCGGCGCGTCAGGGCGTAAAGGGCCGTGCGCCGCCAGCAGCTCCGCGGCGGCGGGCGTCGAAGCCCGGCGTGCCGATCTTGGCGTTCGCGGGGACTCAGAGGACCAGCAGCATCCGCTGCGGTGCGTCGACGCCGCTGAGCTGGCGATAGCGCTCGCGCGCTTCACGCTCCAGCGCGTCCGCCTCGGCCGCACGGCCACTGGCGCGGAGCCATTGCGCGCGCACCAGCGCGGCGATCTGGTGGTCCGGGTGCGGTGTGGTGCCGTGGGCCAGCAGCAGCAGGCCTTCGGCGCTGGTGAGCAAGGGCTCTGCTCGCGCTGGGTCGCGCACCGTCAACCAGGCCAGTGCGGTGTTGAGCTGCGCCCGCGCCACGCCGATCTGCCCCAGCGCGCCGAGGGTGGCGCCGGCCTCCCGCCAGACCGCTGTGGCCTCTTCGCCCGCGGCCACCGCTTCCTGCCCGCGGCCGAGCAGGTTCAACGTGCCGCCGCGCAGCATCAGCGTCGCCGCGTGGCGGGTGTCCTTCAGGCTGGTTCTCTTCTCCTGCTCGATCAACTGGTCGAACCACCGCAGGCCTTCCGCGGGCTTGCCGTTGAGTGCCAGCGCCGACGCGAGCCGGCGGCTGAAGCCGCGCACCGCGGAGGCCGACAGCGTGGACTTCGGCGACAGGGCGATCTGCGCCGATTCGCGCGCGGCCACCTCGGCGTCGCCGGTGCGGCCGACGCGCAGCAACGTCATCACGTGGAACGACTGGTTCAGTGCCGTCTCGCTGTCTTGCGCGCCATAGAAGCGGCGCGAGCGCTCGACGTTGTTGGCGAACACCTCGTCGGCGCGGCGGAAGTTGCCGGCGTCCAGATGAGCCATGCCCAGTGTGCGCGTGGCTTGTATGGATTGCGAATTGATCGGGCCGGCAAGCCTGTCGAAGTGGGCGATGGCACGGTCGAGCAGGCTCACGGCTTCCGGAAAGCGCCGCATCTGCCACTGGACGTAGCCCACGTCGGCCAGCAGTGTGGCACCGCCCATGCCGTTGGCACGCCAGTCGCGCTCCAGCAACGGTTGCAGCTCGTGCAGGGCCTGCATGGCCTCGGCCTGCAGGCCCTGGCTGGCCAGCGAGGTGGCGATGCGGACACGGGTCAGCGCCACTTCGAAGCTGTACTGCCCGTGGCGCTTGATCTGGGCCGGCAACTCGGCCTGCAACACCTTTCGGCCCTCGTCGTCGCGCGTCAGGTTGAGCAAGGCGTCGCCCACCAGCAGCCTCAGCTTCATCAGGTCTTCGCTGTCGGCCGGCCCATGGGCTTCGAGCATCGGCCGGGCTTGACCGAGCGTAGCAAGCGCGAGGTCATGTTGGCCGAGCGACTTCTGCACATCGCCCAGCGTGATCAACGCGCGTGCATGCTCGATGCTGCCCGCGCCATGGCTGCGCGCCATCAGGTCGCGTCGCGCTTCGGCCAACGGCAGCGCACGCTTGCCATCGCCCAGCTTGTCGTAGATGTCGATCAGCACACTGCTCAACGCGGCGTTCAGGTCGGGCTCGGCGCTCAGCTTGGCCTGCAGTTCACGCTCGCCGCGGGCCATCAGGTCGCGCACGGTCAGTTCGCGGCCCTGGGCACGGGCGGGGTCGGCTTCATTGAACAGGCCGACCAGAAAGTCCTGCACGGCCTTCGTGCGCTGGCTTTCGCGGCGTGCAATGGCGGCCTGATCCAACGCGACCGCCAACCCCGCCAGCATGCCGACGCCGGCCAACGCAGTGGCGGCCACCGGCAGGGTGTGGCGCTGCACGAACTTGCGGGTGCGGTACC
>NZ_DASUNH010000161.1:0-65495 GCF_036277275.1 Ideonella sp.
CTGCCTGGGCTCGCTCGAGACGATGCAGGGTGACAAGGAAGACGGCCACGGCACCGACGCGGTGATGACGCACGACCAGCTGCTGACCGACCCCGAGCAGGCGGCCGACTTCGTCAAGCGCACCCAGCTGGACGCGCTGGCGATCGCCATCGGCACCAGCCACGGCGCCTACAAGTTCACCCGCAAGCCCACCGGCGACATCCTGGCGATCGGCCGCGTGAAGGAAATCCACAAGCGGATCCCGAACACCCACCTCGTGATGCACGGCTCCTCGTCGGTGCCGCAGGACCTGCTGGCGATCATCAACCAGTACGGCGGCAAGATGAAGGAAACGTACGGCGTGCCGATCGAGGAGATCCAGGAAGCCATCAAGCACGGCGTGCGCAAGATCAACATCGACACCGACATCCGCCTGGCGATGACCGGCGCGGTGCGCAAGTTCATGGCCGAGAACCCGGACAAGTTCGACGCCCGCGAGTGGCTCAAGCCCGCCCGCGAAGCCGCGATGAAGATCTGCAAGCAGCGCTACATCGAGTTCGGCTGCGAAGGCCAGGCCGGCAAGATCAAGGCGGTGACGATGGCCGACATGGCCAAGCGCTACGCCGCAGGCGAACTGGCGCAGACGGTGGTCTGACGACCTCCCCGGGGCTGGGCGGTGCCCGGCCCCTTCTCCACGTGAAGAAGTCATCGAGCGGCCCTGCAGGGGCCGCTTTTGCTTCGGCTTCGGCGGGCAAGCCACCTACAATCGGCGGCTCATTTCTCGCCCCGTGCCATGAACGCCACGCTGCTCCAGAGTTCGCTGCATTCCCTCCCTCTTCTGGCGCGCGGCAAGGTGCGTGACAACTACGCGGTCGGCAGTGATCGCATCCTGATGATCGCCAGCGACCGCCTGTCGGCCTTCGACGTGGTGATGGGCGAACCGATCCCCGGCAAGGGCGAGTTGCTGACCCAGATGGCGCTGTTCTGGTTCGAGCGCCTGAAAGACATCGTGCCCAACCACCTGACCGGCGACGCGCCGGAATCGGTGGTCGCCCCCGACGAAGTGGCCCAGGTGCGCGGCCGCTCGATGCTGGTCAAGCGCCTGCAGCCGATCCCGGTCGAAGCGGTCGTGCGCGGCTACCTCGCCGGCTCGGGCTGGCAGGAGTACCAGCAGTCGCGCTCGGTGTGCGGTGTCGCGCTGCCGGCGGGCCTGCACAACGCGGCCAAGCTGCCAGACCCCATCTTCACGCCGGCCACCAAGGCCGAGATGGGCGAGCACGACGAGAACATCTCGTTCGACCAGATGGCCGCCAAGATCGGCCGCCCGCTGGCCGAAAAGGTGCGCGATGTCGCGATCCGCCTGTACAAGGAGGCGGCCGCTTTCGCGCTGACCAAGGGCATCATCATTGCCGACACCAAGTTCGAATTCGGGCTGGATGCCGACGGCACGCTGACGCTGATGGACGAGGTGCTGACGCCCGATTCGTCGCGCTACTGGCCGGTCGAAGGCTATGCCGATGCGGTCAAGGCCGGCGCCAACCCGCCGAGCTACGACAAGCAGTTCGTGCGCGACTGGCTGGAGCAGGCCCGCGTCGACGGCAAGCCCTGGCCGAAGACCGCGCCGGCGCCGGCGCTGCCGCCCGAGGTGGTCCAGCGCACGGCCGCGAAATACCACGAAGCCTTCGAGCGCCTTGGCGCCCGCTGACCGGTCGTCCCCACCGTGGTTGCCTCCCGCCTGATTGAACGCTTGGACGGCGCGATTGGCGCCGCGTCGGAACCGCTGCAGCGCGAGTACCTGAAGGCCGAACGGGCCGGGGCGATTGCGCGGCTGGGTTTGCTGTCGGACGCGCGTTTCGCGTTGTCTGGCCTGCGGACCCAGAACCAGCGCCACAAAGACCCGCTGCTGTCGGCCTGGATCCACCTGGTCGACGGCCAGATCGACCACTTCGACACCATTGCGCCGAAGGCGGTCGACAAGTTCCAGCGAGCGCTGGAGCTGGGCGAATCGGCCGGCAACGTGCCAATGCAGGCACTGGCCTCGGCCTGGCTGGCCAACTGCGCCTTCAATGCGTCCGACATCCCGGCGATGACGCGCCACGTGGCGACCGCGCTGACGCTGGCCGAGCCGGACCAGCATGCAGCGCGAGCGCGGGTCGGCCTGGTGCTTGCCGACGCCTACCGCTGCAGCGGCGACGACGTCAATTCGCAGACCTGGTACCTGCGTGCCCGGGCCCATGCCAGCGCCGATGGCGACAGCTCGATGATCAGCGCGATGTTGCACAACATCTCGGCGATGCGCTCGGGCCAGATCGCGCTGGCCGATGCCTTCGGCCGGGCCGACATCGAGCAGGCGCGCAAGGCGCTGCTGGAAGCCGAGTCGACCGCCAACTACGACTGGGGCACCGGCGTCGCGTCACTGTCGGCGATGGTGCCGGTTACCCGCGCGCAGTTGCTGGTGGCGCTGTCGCGCTTCGACGAGGCCGCGCGCCTGTTCGACGAGCACCTGGACCGTGCCCGCCAGGAAGGCATGGCGCACCGCGAGGCGCGGTTGCTGGCCGACCGCGCCTGGTGCCACGTGCGCCTGGGGCGGGTGTCGCAGGCGCTGGCCGATACCCGCGTCGCCGAAGCGGGCGTACAGGGCCAGACGGATGCCGATGACCGCGCCGCGGCCTATGCCCGGCTCGCCCGCATCCACCGCCACGGGGGCCGCGACGGCGTTGCCGATGCTCTGCAGCAGCATGCCGATCGCGCACTGGCCGAGCACGAGGCCGAGCAGGCCCGCACCCGCGAAGCGTTGGATGACACGCTGGTCGGGCTCGGCCAGTACGAGAAGTAACCGGCCCCGGGTTCGTCCGGGCGGATGACCCAGCGACCCTGGCGCGTCAGGCGAGGGTGAACTTCATCCAGGGCTGGCCGTGGCAGACCGGTTGTTTGAACGGTTCCGCGCGCAGACCTTGCCGTTCAGCGATCGTGATCAAGGTGCTTTCGTCATAGGCCACGTTGATGCCGGCGGCCGCCGGCTCATTGAAAAGCTTCTCCCCGAGGACCAGCGGCGGCTTGCGCGCCGCGTGGGGCTTGGCGGTGTCCGATGGCCAGTACGACGCAATGAAAACCCCGGTGGCGCTCAACGAGGCCGGCACGGAGGCCAATACCTTTTCAATGGCCGCTGGCGTGAAATGGGTAAAGATCGATCGCGCCACGATGAAATCGAATTTCTTGTTGAAGACCGCGAGATTGAAGTTCGGGTCTGAACTGAAGCCGGGCGCTTTCTGTGCCAATAATTCACTTCCGATCACAATTCTTTTCCCGGCCGCCAGATACTCTTCGTTCGGCTCGATTCCGTGGTAACCGCCCCGGTCAAGAAACCGCATGATCCAGTAGCCCAGACGCATCACACCGCAACCGTAGTCGAGCACCAGCGAGTCGGGTCTCATGCCCTGCTGCAACAGCGTGACGAAGGTGTGACGGCCCACCTTCTCGAAAGCGTTCTTGGGTCCGCCGGAGAAACCTCCCTCGGCAGTGAGGGCTTCGGCAATATCGGCCAACTTGCTTTGCATATGGATACTCCCGCTGCGTGCATGTACACGATGCCTTGATTTGGCGGGCAGCCAAATTGATTAGCGGCGCGATGGTATGCCAATGCCAAGCCAATTCAATGAATACCGTCATGCCCATATTGCAGTTGGGGGTGCAAAGATCGGCGTGGTACTCGGGCCGGGCGGCGAGGGCACGGCCTGGCCCTCACAGCCGGGGGCGCAGGCGGCGGCACAGGGCACTGCGGGCTGCTTGCCGCAGCGGTGCCGGTAAGGGGTGAGGGGGCCAAGCGCTGTTGGCCCATGCGCCGATCACCGCCCCAGGGGGCGACCGGCAGCGCTCAGAACAGCGCCATGCTGAGCTTGCGCCGGTACTGGTCCAGCACCGGGTCGGCGGCAGGCGCGGCGGCGGCCTTGCCGGTCAGTTCCAGCGTGCCCTTGGCGGCGCCGGCGGCGGGGTCGGCCTTGGCCGCCGGCTTGGTCATCAGCTCGAGGATGGCCACATAGGTCTTGCGCGCCAGTTCCTGGTTCCAGGTCTTGTCGCGCATCAGGATCTCCAGCAGCTCGTCCATCGCCGCCGTCGTTTCGCCATGGGCGAACAGCCACTGCGCGCGCTCGAAGCGGGCGTCGAAATCGCGCCGGTTGGCACTGATCGCCGCCTCCAGCGCCGCCATCGGCCGGGCGGTCGGCACGGCTTCGCAGGCCTTCAACCAATGTTCGATCGCGGCATAGCGCGTGTCCGACAAGACCTTGCTCGCCACCGGCTCGAAGGCCTGGCGGGCCTGGGTGGTACGGGCCGGGTCGGCGACGGCTTCGCTGAGCAGCAGCTTCAGGTAGTCGATGCGGGCGCTGTCGTTGGACGGGTCGATCGCCACAGCCTCCTGCAGCTTGGCCAGCGCGGTGTCGACGTCGCCGCCCTCGGCGAGCAGTTGCTCGGCCTCGGCCACCTCGGCATCGGCTTCGAGCGCGTCGACGCTGGGCACATGCTTGTCGAGGAACTTGCGGATCTCGGCCTCCGGCAGCGCGCCGACGAAGCCGTCGACCGGCTGGCCCTGCGAGAACAGCACGCAGAACGGGATCGAGCGCACGCCGAAGGCCTGGCTCAGCTGGCCGGCGATCTCGGGCTGCTCGTCGCTGTTCAGCTTGGCCAACATGAAGCGGCCCTCGTAGGCGGTCTCCAGCTTTTCGAGCACCGGGCCGAGGCTCTTGCACGGGCCGCACCAGGGCGCCCAGATGTCCAGCAGCACCGGTTGCTGCATGGAAGCGCCGATCAACTCGGCCTCGAAGTTCTGTATGGTGATGTCGATCATGTCGGAATGTGAACTAAGGGCGAACGGGCGGGAAACAAGCGCAGCCTAAAATCGCGGTTTTCCCATGACCCGGAGCTGCAAGCTTGGAGCCTGCCCTGCCCGTGGTCGGCATCGTGATGGGGTCGTCCAGTGACTGGGACACCATGCAGATCGCCGCCCAGATTCTCGCCGAGTTCGGCATCGCCCACGAAGCCCGCGTGGTGTCCGCCCACCGCATGCCGGACGACATGTTCGCCTATGCGGAAGCAGCGGCAGCGCGCGGCCTGAAGGCGATCATCGCCGGCGCCGGTGGCGCTGCGCACCTGCCCGGCATGCTGGCAGCCAAGACCGTGGTGCCGGTGCTGGGCGTGCCGGTGGCCAGCCGCCACCTGCAGGGTGTCGACTCGCTGCATTCGATCGTGCAGATGCCCAAGGGCATCCCGGTGGCGACGTTTGCCATTGGTACCGCCGGTGCCGCCAACGCGGCATTGTTCGCGGTGGCGATGCTGGCCAACGAGGACGCCGGCCTGCGCGAGCGGCTGGTCGACTACCGCGCCAAGCAGACCGAAGCCGCGCGGGCCATGAGCCAGGAGCTGAAGTGAGCGTTCCCAAGCCGCTGTTGCCCGGCGCCACGCTCGGCGTGATGGGCGGCGGCCAACTGGGCCGCATGTTCGTGCACGCCGCGCAGGCCATGGGCTACGCGACCGCCGTGCTCGACGCCGACCCGACCAGCCCGGCCGGGCTGGTGTCGCACCACCACCTGCTGGCGGCGTACACCGACACCGCGGCACTGGCCGAGCTGGCCCGCGTGGCCGACGCGGTCACAACCGAATTCGAGAACGTGCCGGCACCGGCCCTGCGCGTGCTGGCCGAGACGCGCCCGGTGGCGCCCAGCGCCGAGGCGGTGGCGATCTGCCAGGACCGGGCCGCCGAAAAGGCCCACTTCAGCCGCGCCGGCGTGCCTTGCGCGCCCTATGCGGTGATTGACTCGGAGGCGGCGCTGGCCGCCGCCGACGAGGCGCTGCTGCCAGGCATCTTGAAGACCGCCACGCTGGGCTACGACGGCAAGGGCCAGGCCCGGGTGGCCGACCGGGCCGAGCTGACCAGCGCCTGGCAGCGCCTGGGCAAGGCGCGTTGCGTGCTCGAACGGTTGTTGCCGCTGCAGCGTGAGCTGTCGGTCATCGTGGCGCGCGGGGCCGACGGCCACGCGGTGACCTTTCCGGTGCAGCAGAACCTGCACCGCGACGGCATCCTTGCTGTCACCCAGGTGCCGGCACCCGACGTGCCGTCTTCACTGGCTGACGAGGCCGCACGCTGCGCGAAAGCCATTGCCGCGTCGATGGACTATGTCGGCGTGCTGTGCGTCGAGTTCTTCGTCGTCGCCGGTGCCGACGGTGCGCCGCGCCTGGTTGCCAACGAAATGGCGCCGCGGCCGCACAACTCCGGCCACTACACGATCGACGCCTGCGATGTCTCGCAGTTCGATCTGCAGGTGCGCTGCATGGCCGGCTTGCCATTGGTCAGCCCGCGCCTGCATTCCCCGGCCGTGATGCTGAACCTGCTCGGCGACCTCTGGTTCGTCGGGGGCGAAGCGCCGGCCAAGGCGCCCCGCTGGGTCGAAGTGCTCGCCTTGCCCGGCGCACATCTGCACCTGTACGGCAAGACCGACGCGCGGCCGGGCCGCAAGATGGGCCACCTGACCTTCACCGGTGCCACGCCCGAAGACACCCGGGCGCTGGCGTTGAAGGCTTGTGCGCTGCTGGGATTGCCGGCGTTCTGATATGTCGTCGGCCTGCTCGTCGTTTCGCGCCAGCTCCGCGAGGGAGCGTTCAGCCGCCTCGGGGCGGCTCGTCGTCGTTGAGATGACAGCCCCCACGTCGCTCTGCTCCTGCCCCCCGAGGGGGGGCTCAGCCGCTTCGGGGCGGCCCGTCATCGTCTGAGATGCCCATCCGCGACGGTGCCGATGCCACTGCGCTGCGCGAAGCCGCGCAGCGCCTGGCCGATGGCGAGCTGGTGGCGTTCCCGACCGAGACGGTCTACGGTCTCGGCGCGCGGGCCGATGACGATGCCGCCGTCGCGCGCATCTACGCCGCCAAAGGGCGCCCCGCCGACCACCCGTTGATCGTGCATGTCGCGCAGGTCGATGCCGCCCAGGCTTTTGCTGCCGCCTGGCCGGCGCGGGCGCAGCGTCTGGCCGCGGCGTTCTGGCCCGGGCCGTTGACGGTGATCGTGCCGCGAGCACCGGGCATAGGCGCTGCGGCGGCCGGCGGGCAAGACACGATCGGTTTGCGCTGCCCGGCCCACCCGGTGGCACACGCCCTGCTGAGCGAAGCCGCTTCGCTCGGGGTGCCGGGCGTGGCCGCACCGAGTGCCAACCGGTTCGGCCGGGTCAGCCCGACGCAGGCGTCCCATGTGGCGGCCGAATTCGAGCCGTCGCTGTGGGTGCTGGACGGCGGCCCCTGCGAGGTCGGCATCGAATCGGCGATCGTCGACTGCAGCCGCGACCGCGCCGTGCTGCTGCGCCCGGGCACCCTGACACGTGAGCGCATCGAGGCCGCACTCGGCGGCGAAAAGCTGGGCATGCGCGACCGCGACGCGCCGCGCGCATCGGGCACACTCGAGGCGCACTACGCGCCGCGCGCCAAGGTCCGGCTGATGGACGCGCCGGCGTTGAAGGCCGCGCTGTCGGTGCTGGGGCCGACGGGCGGCGGGGCCAAACCGCCTGTGGCGGTATATTCCCGTACCGTGGGCCCGCTGCCTGCGGGCATCCCCGGTCGTGCCATGCCGGCTGACGCCGCCGCTGCCGCCCAGGCCCTGTTCAGTGCGCTGCGCGAGCTCGATGCCTGCGGCACGCCCTTGATCTGGATCGAAACCCCTCCCGCCGAGTCCACCTGGGACGGCGTGCGGGACCGCCTTCAACGCGCCGCGGCGGCTGGCTGAAAGCCGTGCGCGACGACGACATCACCGAACTGGAATGAGCATGATCTCGACTTCGTTGGCCCGCCGGGCCTCCCGCGTGTGGCGCTTGACGGCGGGAGCCGCGCTGATGGCTGGTGTGCTGGCAGGTTGCGGCGGCAGCACCAGCCAGGTCGACGTGTTCGAGCCCGGCCGCGTCCTGGTGTTCGGCGATGAGTTGAGCATGCTGACGAACGACGGCCACAAGTACACGATCAACGCCGTCGATGACAACGACGCCCTGCAGTGCCGCGGCAACCCGATCTGGGTTCAGCTCCTGGCGGCGCGCTACGGCATGGTGTTCTCCGAATGCAACCCCGACGCCGTGGCGAACCCGAAGGCCAAGATGCTGGCCACCGAAGGGGCCACGGTCGATGAGCTGGACACGCAGATCCGCACATTCACCTCGGGCGACAGCATTCGCAGCGACGACCTGGCCACGGTGCTGGTCGGCATGAACGATGTGCTGCAGGCCTACGCCAGCTACCCAGCCGAAAGCGAAGATGCGCTGACTGCGCGAATGGAAGAGGCCGGCGAGCGCGCGGCGTCTCATGTCAACGACCTGGCGTCCAGCGGGGCGCGGGTGCTGATCAGCACGATGCCCGACATGGGCGATACGCCGTTCGCCAAGGCGGAGGATCTGGAGCATGGCGATGTGCGCTCGAGGGTGCTGAGCCGCCTGAGCAGCGCCTTCAACCGCAGCATGCGGTTGAAGCTGACCAACGACGGCAGCAAGCTCGGCCTGCTGTTGCTGGACGATCTGATGCACAGCATGGTGCGGGTGCCTCGCGCCTATGGCCTGGCGAACACCGACACGGCCGTCTGCGACGAAAGTGCACCGCCGCCGACCTGCACCAACAACACGCTGATCTCCTCCGACAGCTCGCCCACCCCGACCGTGACGAACTACCTGTGGGCCGATTCGACGCGGCCGACGCCGGTGGTCCACAACGCCCTCGGCTCGCAAGCCGTCACCCGCGCGACGAACAACCCGTTCTGACGCGCAAGGCGCGGCCCGCGTCACATCGCACCCTCTTGAGGCCCCGTATCTCGGGGCTGTCAGCCCGCCGCCACACAGAGGGTTTGCCCCGGCGGCAGGCCTCTGACCCCCCTTTTATAGTTTTTCCACTAAATCGAACGGTCGTTCGATTTTCTGGCAGACGAGCGCCCTCCGGGGCTCGGCAGGCCGAGCCCGCCCCGGGTGTGTGCCCCGGGAGCGGTCCTTCGTTTCTTGAGAGGTGGGCATGAAGAAATTTCATCCGTCATGGGTGGCGGCGGCGGCGACCGCTTTGCTGGTGGCTTGCAGCGGCGGCGGCGAGGGCGACCAATCCCCCCGCGTCGAATACGGCAAGATGGTCACGTTCGGCGACAGCCTGAGCGACGTCGGCAGCTACAAGGTCGGCGTGGTCGCGTCGATGGGTGGTGGCCGCTACACGATCAACACCGGCGATCCGGTCAACTGGACCGAGCTGCTGGCCACGACACTGGGTGTGGATGCCCTGTGCTCGGCGCAAACCGGTCTGAACTCAGCGGCCGAACTCGGCGGCCACCAGCCCGTCGAAGACCATGCCGGCTGCTACAGCTATGCGCAGGGCGGGGCTCGCGTCACGGACGATGTCGGTCCCGGCAATGAGGCACTTTGGCTCGTTTACGGACTTGAGTCCGGCAAGCTGGGCCAGTTGACCGTTCCCGTGCAGAAGCAGATCCAGCGTCACCTGGATTTGTCCAACGGCAGCTTTGCTTCCGGCGACCTGGTCACTGTGATGGCTGGTGGCAATGACCTGTTCATGACCATTCCGTTTGTCTTCCAGGGCACTCTGGCACAAACGGGCAACTTGGATCAAGCCAAAGCGGCCGCCAATGCCGCCATGACTGCTGCGGGCGCGCAATTGGCCGGCTACGTCAAGGACCTTATCGTCGCGAAGGGCGCCGAACGGGTCGTGGTCGTGAACTTGCCTGACGTCAGCAGCACGCCGGCCTATCTGTCTGCCGATGCTGACAGCGGTACGGATACAGACGACTTTGTGACGCGTGCGCTGGTGCTTGAGCTGGTCCAGGCCTACAACACTGCGCTCGCCACGGGCCTGGAGGCTAGCAGCAGCACCAATGTGCTGCTGGTCGATGCGTTCTCCGTCAGCCAGGACCAGGCCGCTCATCCCACGCAGTATGGTCTGACCAACGTCACCACGCCGGCTTGTGACCTTGAGAACATGCCGTTGGCCACCTCCCTGGCGTGCTCCACCGACACGCTGGTCGCCGGCGTCACCGAGACCTGGCAGTACGCCGACACCGTGCACCCGACGCCCTATGGCTACAAGCTGCTGGCTCAGTTGGTGACGGCTGAAATGTCGAAGAAGGGCTGGCTGTGAGCCGGCGGCCTCTGCGCAGCAACAAGGATCTGTCGACCATGAAGAAAACACTCACCTCCGCGCTGATGCTGACGGCCCTGGCCCTGGTGTCGAACGCCGCGCTGGCGCAAGAAGCCGGCACCATGGCGGTCAAGCTCGGCTACAACCAGATCATCCCGGAAGTCAGCAGCGGCGACCTGTCGGCGCCGAGCCTTCCGGGCACCAAGATCGACGTGAAGGAAGCCGGCGCGCTGATCCTCACGCTGAACTACACGTACTCGTCGAACTTAGCGTTCGAGTTCTACGCCGGCCTGCCGTACGAGCACGAAATCGTCGGCGATGGCGCGATCAAGGGCGTGGGCAAGATCGCCAGCGTCAAGCAGGTTTCGCCGACGCTGTTCGCCCAGTACCGCTTCTTCGACAAGGAAGCGACCTTCCGTCCGTATGTCGGCCTGGGCCTGACCTATGGCTACTTCTACGGCGAAGAGGGCAGCGGCAACCTGACCGCGCTGACCAACCCGGGCGGCGAGCCGACGCTGCTCGAAGTCGACGACGCCTGGGGCATCTCGCCGCAGGTTGGCGCGGCCGTGAAGATCGACCGCAACTGGTTCGTCGATATGTCGGTGATCAAGTCGTTCATCGAGACGACCTCTCACCTGTCGACCGGCCAGTCGATCAAGACCAAGCTCGACCCGATGGCGATCAACATCGGGGTGGGCTATCGCTTCTGAGCGGCTTCGCGACCACACCTGACGGCGGCACCGGCAACGGTGCCGCCGTTTTGCACTCAGTGCGGCCGGCGCTCTGCGTGCGAGCGGCGAACGCGCGCATCCTCGCGCAGCTTGGTCAGCAGGATGCTGGCGGCCAGGGGCAGCGTGATGGCGTTGGCGATGATCAGCGCCCAGTCCCGCTCGTGCCAGCCGTAGATCAGCCACAGCATGATGCCGACGGTCAACGCGAAGTAGGTCAGGGCCGAGATGCCGCTGACGTTGCGTGTTCGCAGCGTCAGCCAGGCTTGCGGCACGAAGGCGAGGGTGGTCAGCACGGCGGCGGGGTAGCCGAGCCAATGGTACAGGTGGTCGGGGATCATCGGGTGGGGACGCTGAGGCGATCCTGCGTGCGTGTCAACGCATGCAGCAGGCGCCGGGAGGTGGAGGGAGGGTGGTCGAGGCGTCGGGGCCACCATCGCGGATGGTCCATTGGACGAGCGCATCGAGCGCGGGGCGGGCCGTCGCGGCATTGGGGTGGTTGACGATCGCGACCAGCACATAACGCCGGCCGTTGTTGGACAGCACGTAGCCGGCCACCGCGGCCACGTCGCGCAAGGAGCCGGTTTTCAGGTGCGCGCGGCCGGCGGTGGCGGTCGAACGCTTCAGCGTGCCGTCGGTGCCGCTGATCGGCAGTGAACTCATCAGCTCCGGCATCACGCTGCTGGCCCAGGCCGCTTGCAACAAGCGCGCCAGCAGCAGCGGGCTGATGCGGACCTCGCGCGACAGGCCGGAGCCGTTGTCAATCACCGTCTGCTGTGCGGCGGTGTCGCCGAAGCGGCCGGCCAACCAGCGCCGCAGGTTGTCGCGCGCATCTTCCAGCCGAACGGCAGGAGAGACGGGTGCCGGGACGACCGCGCCGCTGGCGGCCGACGCGGGCGCTGGCGGCACGGCCGAGGCGGCGGGCGTCTGCGCCGCCGGCAGGCTGAGGAACAGCTGCTCGGCCATCACGTTGTTGCTGAACTTGTTGATGTCGCGGATGACCTCGGCCAGCGGCGGCGAAGCCTGGTCAAAGGCCAGGCGCGCGCCCTCCGGCAGCACGCCGACGCGCACGCTGCCGCCCAGGCGTCCGCCGAGCCCGCGCCACAGCGTGTCGACCAGGCGAACGCCGTAGGCTTGCGGGTCGGCCGTTGCCAGCGGCCAGTTGCGTTCGCCGCAGGCCAGCGGGTAGCTGCCGGCGAAGTGCACCCGCAGCGGGTCGGCCAATTGGGCCTTCAGCGTCGCGCGCCAGTCGTCGCATGGCCCGTTGACCAGCGGGACCGTCGCGTCGACCTGCACGCCGGCCAGCATCGGCTCGGCCGCCACCCGCGCGAAGCCCAAGGCCGGTTCCGGTACGAAGCTGTAGCTGACCGACTTGTAGTTCAGCAGCAGTGCATCGGGCTGCACGTTCTGCGGCTTGTGAGGTTCCCCGTCGAAGTCGCCCGGTGAGCGCACCGGCGGCGCAAAGGCCGAGTGGTCGAGCACGATGTCGCCGCGGATCTCTCGCACGCCGGCCTGCTGCTGCAGCCGGCGCAACAACAGCCAGACCCGCTCGACCACCAGCTTGGGGTCGCCGCGTCCCTGGATCACGACCGAGCCGTCGAGCACGCCGTCGCGCACGGGGCCGGTCAGGTAGACCGGCGTGGTCCACGTCCAGGCCGGCCCCAACTGGTCGAGCGCGGCAAACGTGGTGACGAGCTTGAACAGCGAGGCCGGATTGACCGGCGCTTGTTCGTTCCAAGTCAGCAGGGGCGGGCCGCTGCCGACCTCTTGCACGACGGCCGCCAGCGCGTTGGCCGGCAACTTGGCGCGCTTCAGCGCCATGTCGACATCGCCCGGCAGGCTTTGCGCCTGGGCGGCTGCGGCCAGTGCCAGCAACCCGCTTGCCAACCATCCGCCCAGCCCGCGCGCCGCGGAGACGGCGCGGTCGCCGCCCTCAGACCTGCTTCCCATGGCGGGATGTTCGCACGGCTACACTTGGCCGATGCCTGCCTGCGTGCTCCTTGTTGCCTTTCCACGCCGCGTCTTGCCGGCGCGGCGAAGCGCATGAAGCTGCTCGCACTGGACACCGCCACCGAGTCGATGGCGGTGGGGCTGGCCGATGGTGCCGCGCACTCGGTGGTCAACGCCGAAGGCGGCGCCCAGGCCTCCGAGCGCCTGATCCCGGCCGCGCTGGAGCTGTTGGCACAACGTGGCCTGGCACCCTCGGCGCTCAACGCCATCGCCTTTGGCCAAGGCCCCGGCGCCTTCACCGGCCTGCGCACCGCTGTCTCGGTGGCGCAGGGCCTGGCCTTCGGCATTGGCTGCCCGGTGTTGCCGATCGACAGCCTGATGATCGTCGCCGAAGACGCACGGGCCCAGGCACTGGGCGTCGACGGCTCCGAGCCGTTCGAGCTGTGGGTCGCGATGGATGCCCGGATGGACGAGGTCTACGCCGGTGCCTACCGGCACGATGGCCAAGCCTGGGCGACCCGGGAGGCGCCAGCGCTGTACGACCTGCAGGCGCTCGCCGCCCGCTGGGCCGTGGCTGGCGCGCCGGTGAACCTGGCGGGCAGTGCGATCGAGGCTTTCGCCGGCCGCCTGCCCTGGGGCGGCGCCCGCCTGTGGCCACGCACTGCCGACCGCGCCGCGGCCCTGCTGCGCCTGGCCTGCGCGGCCTGGTCGGCCGGCCGTGGCGTGCCGGCCAAGGAGGCGCTGCCGGTCTATCTGCGCGACAAGGTGGCGCTGACCACCGCGGAGCGCGAAGCCGCCAAGGCCGCCGCCGCCGCTGCTGCCGCCGGGAACCCCACGTCATGAGCGCCGTCGAACGCCGCCCGCTCGTCACCGGCCAGCGCCCGATGACGGTGACGGACCTCGACCACGTGATGGCGATCGAGGTCCAGGCCTACCCCTTCCCATGGTCGCGTGGCCACTTCACCGACTCGCTGGCCGCCGGCTACCTGGCCGACCTGCGCGTCACCGGGCGCGAGTTGATCGGCTATTGCGTCGCGATGCACGGCGTCGAAGAGTTGCACCTGCTGAACCTGACCGTCGCACCGGCC
Organism: Ideonella sp.; assembly: GCF_036277275.1. Taxonomy (GTDB): domain Bacteria; phylum Pseudomonadota; class Gammaproteobacteria; order Burkholderiales; family Burkholderiaceae_C; genus Ideonella. The sequence continues at coordinate 13,892 of NZ_DASUNH010000161.1, forward strand.
CACCAGGGGCAGGGCCATGCCCGCGCATTGCTGGCCCATTTGGCTGAAGCCGCGCGGGAGTGCAAAGCGGTGCAGATCTGGCTTGAGGTCCGCCAGAGCAACGAGCGGGCGCGGCGCTTGTACGAGCGCTGGGGCTTCGAGGCGATCGGCCTGCGCAAGGGCTACTACCCGGCCGCGCACGGCCAGCGTGAACACGCGGTGGTGATGCGCTGGACCCTCGACCCCGGTGCCGCCGATGCGGGGGGCCACGCGCATGGCCTGGACTGACCGTCAGCGCGCCATGCTGCGGGCGATGGGGCTGAGCGTCTGGACGCCGCCCGGTGCGCCGATCGAGGCCGTGGCCGATGCGTCGCCTGCGCTGCCGGAGGCCCCGGTGCCGTCACCGCCGGCACCCGAGCGGCCGATCGTGCCGATTCGTGCGGCCGTGGCGGCGGCTGCCGCCGCAGAACCCACCGAGGCTCTCGAGCCGTTGGCCGGCGAGGTGGCCACGTTGGACTGGTCGGCGCTGCGTGCCGCGGTCAGTGCGTGCCGGGCCTGCGCGCTGTGCGAAAGCCGCACCCAGACGGTGTTCGGCGTCGGCAACCCAAGTGCCCATTGGATGATCGTCGGCGAGGCGCCGGGCGAGCAGGAGGACCTGCGCGGTGAGCCGTTCGTCGGCCCGGCCGGCCAGTTGCTCGACGCGATGCTGAAAGCATTGGGCCTGACGCGCAGCGAAGCGCCGCCGCAGCAGCAGGTCTTCATCGCCAACACGCTGAAATGCCGGCCGCCGCGCAACCGCAACCCGGAACCGTCCGAGCTGGCGCGTTGCGAACCGTTCCTGCGCCGCCAGCTGGCATTGGTGCAGCCGAAGGTCATCCTGGCGATGGGCCGCTTCGCGGTGCAATCGCTGCTGCGCTCGGATGACGCGATCGGCCGCCTGCGCGGTCGCGTGCACCGCTACGAGGGTGTGCCGCTGGTCGTCACCTACCACCCGGCGTACCTGTTGCGCCAGCCCGCCGACAAGGCCAAGGCCTGGGAAGACCTCTGCCTGGCGGCGAGCCTGCTGGAGCGCTGAGCTTCATCGCGCTTTCCCCACGGGTGGCGCGGTGGCGCCCGAGCGGCCGCGCACCCGCTCGGCGGGTGGTGGCCGTACCCGGCCACCGGGTGCCCCATCTACCAGCGCGTGTTGCCCTGCAAGTCCGCTTTCAGGTAGTGCGCACCGGGGATCGGGTTGTAGTAGTAGGGTGGGATGGTTTCGAAGCCGAGTGACGAGTACAGCTCGCGCGCCGCTTCCATGTCGTCGAGCGTGTCCAGCAGCATCGCCGAGTAGCCGGCCTGCAGGGCGGTGTCCATCAAGGCTTCGGCCAGCACACGGCCGAGGCCGAAGCGGCGGAAGGCCCGGCGCACGTACAGCCGCTTCATTTCGCAGGCGTTGGCGTAGTCCACGTCGGGCAGCGGGCGGAAGGCGCCGCAGCCCGCCAGCTCGTCGTCGACCCAGGCCAGCAGCAGCGCGCCACCCGGCGCGGCGTATTCGCCCGGCAGCGAGGCCAGCTCGGCCTCAAAATTCTGGAAGCACAGGTCGATCCCGAGCGATTCGGCGTACTCGCGCATGATGAGGCGCGTGGCGTCCAGCGCTTCAGGGGTGTCCGGCGCCTGCAGCCGTATTTCGGGGGTGGGCATGCCGTGGGGCAGCGAGTCCTGGGAGGCAGAGTTTAGTGTCCTGTCCCTCAAATAGCTGCCATTGGGATTCGACCAGATGGCGATGATGGAGCGGCCGGACAGCTGGGCAGATACCGAGCGTATCTGCCCGGCTCGGCGCCTCGCGATCATCCCCATTGCGGCCCGTCGCAATGACAGTTGTTTGAGGGACAGGACACTATCCAAGCCTGTAGACCCACACCGCCGAAGCGGCGCAGGCCAGGGCGATCAGGCCGGCGAGGGTTCGACTGACCAGGTGGTCGGCGCTGGGGGGCGTGCCGGCTGGCAACAGCTTGTCGCCGTGCCACATCGCCCGCACCAGCGTCTGCCGCTTCCAGCGCACGTAGTAGACGATCGCCACGACGTGCAGCGCGGTCAGCGCATAGATCAACCAGGGGCCGTAGCCCTTGTGCCAACTGGTCGCCAGGCCGGCCGTGGCACCGCTGACGAAGCGGTTCAGCGGGCCGGTGGTGGCGATCTCGTCGTCGGCCACCAGGCCGGTCGCCACTTGCAGCAACAGCACCCCCAGCACCGCGAAGACCGAGAAGCTGCCGAGTGGGTTGTGGCCGATGTCGAACCGGTCATGCGGCAACGATCGGCCCCGCAGGTAGCGCCCCAGCGCGGCCGGTGAATACAGAAAGCTCGTGAAACGCGACCAGCGGCCACCCAGCACACCCCACAGCAAGCGAAACACCAGCAGCGCGCCAACCATCAGGCCCAGCCGCATATGCCACTCGATGGCATTGCCGCCGATGTTGCCGGTGATCACCAGGCCGACCACGCAGGCGGCCAACAGCCAGTGGAACAGCCGGGTCGGCAGGTCCCAGACGCGGGTCGCGACCAAAGGTGGGGTGGCATCGTCTGGTGGCATCGGGTACGGCGGCGGCTTCGCGCACTGGGGGTGGGGCCGCCACCTTACCTGCGGCATCGCGCCGAATCCAGCCCCCGCACGGCCCTGGCGATCCGGGCTTTCCCCGGGGTGGCCGGCCGCCGTATCGGCCGTGGCGCTTGCAAGCGCTGCGTACACTCATCGGATCGACCTGGATGCGGGCCGACACGCCCATGCAGCGTCGGCTGCCGACAGGCGATGCCGTCGACGAACTCATTCCACCCTTTGGAGGACATCGCATGAAACGTCTCGTCCTGGCCGCTGCAGCGGCCGCCGGCCTGGCCACCGCTTTGCCGGCTGCCGCGCAATTCCAGAAGCCCGAAGACGCGATCAAGTACCGCAAGGCGGCGTTCACCGTGATGGCCAGCCACTTCAGCCGCATCGCGGCGATGGCCAGCGGCAAGGTGCCGTTCGACGCAGCGGCCGTGCTGGCCAATGCCGACCTCGTCGCGACGATGTCCAGGCTGCCCTATGCCGGCTTCATCGACGGCACCAGCGGCGGCGACACCAAGGCCAAGCCCGAAATCTGGACCGAGCAGGACAAGTTCAAGGCCGCCGCCAGCAAGATGCAGGAAGAGGTGACCAAGCTGAACGTCGCGGCCAAGGGTGGCAACATCGACCAGATCAAGGCGGCGGTCGGCGATGTCGGCAAGAGCTGCAAGGCCTGCCACGACAACTACCGCAAGGAGTGAACTGGCCGCACCAACGGCGCCCGGATTTCAGCAGCCGGGCGCGTTGGCGAGCGTGAGTTGCTGCGCCCGCAGCGGGCGGCCCCCGCCGGCATCAGTCAGAACGAACACCGCCCGCGCCGCATGGCCGGCGCTGACGCTGGGCATCGTCCAGCGCCATTGCTGCGCTTGACTGGCGGGCCAGGCGGCCACCGGCTGGTAGCGCCGCACGACATGCTCATGGCGCAACGCGCGGCCGCTGTTTTCTCCGGCGGCGACCTGGCTTTGGTGGCCGTCTTCGAGCAGGGCCCAGTAGCCGGCCAACTGCCCGCCGCCACCGGCACCGACCTCGGCGACCAGCTGTGCGCCTTCGCGGCGCAGGCGCAGGCTGGGCGCGTCGGCCGGCAACAGGGCCGGCGCACTGCTCACCAGAGCTGCTGCGGGCAGCTGGCGCCAGCCTGGGAAGTCGCGCCCGCCGACGATCAGCTGCGGCGTGTAGACGAAGCGTGCGCCGCTGCTGGCCTGCAGGTGCCGCTGGCGGCCGGTGTAGGCCGCGTCGGCGAAGCGGTCGGTCCAGCCCAGGCTGTCCCAGTAGTCGACATGAAAGGCCAGTGCCAGCACCGAGCCGTCACGCGGCAGCGCTGCCAGCCACTGGTCGGCCGTCGGACACGAGTTGCAGCCTTCCGACGTGTAGAGCTCGACGATCAGCTTCGGGGCGGCGGCATCGGTCGAAGTACACGACGGCGACGCCGCCTGCGCAGTGGTCAACGTGGCCAGGGCCGCCAGCGCCCGGGCGGCGGGAAAACAGCGACGGGGCATGCGGCTTCCTTCAACGAACGGTACCCCCGCCACGCCGAATGGCGGCGGGCCTGCTCGTCGGTCGCCTGAGCGCCGCCTGGCCTTACAGCCTCACGCCGCGGCGGGCTTGAGCCAATGCAGCGCGAACCAGCGCCGAGCATCGACCCACACGGTTTCCGGCTCGAAGCCGGCGCTGCGGGCCAGGCGCTGAAAGCCGGCCACGGTGTACTTGTACGAATTCTCCGTGTGCAGGCTGTCGCCCTCGGCCATCGTGATGGCATGTCCGCACAGATGCACCACCTGGTCGCTGCGGCTGATCAGGTGCATCTCGATGCGCTGCAGCGCCGGGTGATAGAACGCGCTGTGGGCCCAGCGGCTCAACTCGAAGTCGGCGCCCAACTCGGCGTTGGCGCGTGCCAGCAGGTTGCGGTTGAAGCGCGCGGTCACGCCTTGGGCGTCGTTGTACGCGGCATGCAGCAGGTCCGGGTCCTTGACCAGGTCGACGCCGATCAGCAGCCCGCGGTCCAGCCAGCCGGCCATACGTTGCAGCAGCCGGCGCGCTTCGTCGGGCTCGAAATTGCCGATCGAGCTGCCGGGGAAGAACCCGACCCGTGGCCCCTGCGCGGGTGGCAACACCAGGTCCTGCATGAAATCAGCCGCCAGCGGCCGCACCGCCAGCCCCGGCCGATCCTGCTGCAACTGCGCCGCACTTGCGTGCAGGTGCTCGGCCGAAATGTCGATCGGCAACAGGCCCGCCGGGCGATCCAGTGCGTCGAGCAGCAAGCGTACCTTGCGCAGGCTGCCGGCGCCGAATTCGACCAGCTCGACCCTCGGCCCCAGGCGGCGCGCAATGTCGTTCGCATTGCGGTCCAGCAGGCCCAGCTCGGTGCGGGTCGGGTAGTACTCGGGCAGCTCGCAGATCGCGTCGAACAGGCGCGAGCCCTCGGCGTCGTAGAACCACTTGGGCGAGATCCTGCGCGGGGTGTGTGTCAGCGCCTCTTGCATCGCGTGGGCGAATTCGCTGGCGCAGGTGTCGGGCGATGGTTTCATGCGTCGATGTCTCTGGCCAGGCGCAGGCCGCTGAACTGCCAGCGCGCCGCGGGCGGAAAGAAGTTGCGGTAGCTGAGGCGGGCGTGGCCCGGCGACGTGGCGCAGCTGCTGCCGCGCAGCACCAACTGGCCGACCATGAACTTGCCGTTGTATTCGCAGGCGGTGCCGGCGAACGGCTTGAAGCGCGGGTAAGGGTCGTAGGACGAGCGGGTCCATTGCCAGACTGCACCGAAGCACTGCGCGTCGGCACCACTGCGGCGTGGCCCCGGCTGCAACGGGCCTGGGCCGGCCGGCGCGGTGGCGCCCCAAGCGTGTGCCGCGGCCTCCCATTCGAACTCGGTCGGCAGGCGCGCGCCAGCCCAGGCGGCCAGCGCTGAAGCCTCGTAAAAACTCAGGTGACAGGCTGGTGCATTGGGGTCGATCGGCTGTTCGCTGTGCAGCGTGAACTGGCGCTCGCCGTCGCGCCAGTACAGCGGTGCCTGCCAGCCCTGTGCCTGCGCCATGGCCCAGCCGTCGGACAACCAGAACTCGGGCCGGCGGTAACCGCCGTCGGCGATGAAGGCCTGAACCTCGCGGTTGGTGACCAACGCACGCGCCAGCGCGAACGGCGCCAGCCGCACGACATGGCGCGGGCCTTCGTTGTCGAACGCGAAGCCGTCGCGCCCATCGTGGCCGACCTCGGCCTCGCTGCGGGTGCATTCCCACCACCCGGCGTCGCCGGGGTGGGTGCTCGGGGCATGGGGCGTGGCCGGCCGATAGGCGGGGGCCAGCGGGTTCAGCGACAACAGGTGCAGCACATCGGTCAGGACCAGCTCCTGGTGCTGCTGCTCGTGTTGCAAGCCCAGTTCCAGCAGTGGCGCGGCCGCGGCCCAGGTATCGGCATCGGCGCCTTCGATGAAGGCTTGCAGCGCCTCGTCGACATGGGCGCGGTAGGCCAGCACCTCGGCCAGTGCTGGCCGGGTCAGCAGCCCGCGCTGCGGTCGTGGGTGCCGTGTGCCCAGGCTTTCGTAGTAGCTGTTGAACAGCCGGCCAAACCGCACGTCGAACGGACGGTGGTGCGGCGCAAAAGCCTGCAGCACCACCGTTTCGAAGAGCCACGTGGTGTGGGCCAGGTGCCACTTGGTCGGGCTGGCGTCGGGCATCGACTGCGCGCCCTGGTCCTCGGCCGACAGCGGCTCGGCCAGCGCGAGGCTGTGGGCCCGAACCGCGCACAGCCGACTGGCCAGCGTGGCGCGCGAAGCAAAGCGGCGGTCATCGGTCGGCTGCAAATGCATGGCGATCAATGCGTGGCGGGAGAAGGCGCAATGTACGGTGCGCCAGCCGCGCCGTCGACCATGGGATGTTTCGACAAGTCACGGCAGGTGGACTGGCAAGGCGTATGCCTGCAGGAACTGCCAGCGATGGATGTTGTGTCACGGAAATGTCGGCTGGATGGCAGGAAGGGTGTGGGTGGGGCGCGACAGCCCGGGGGGTACGAAAGCTCGGGAAGGCCGGGTAGTCTGGCGAGCAGAGGGCACTCGCAATGCCGCGCCCAGAGGTGGCTGACATGGAAAGAGGCGCCGCCGCGGCGCGCGCGGTACTGCCACGGTCTTCTGGCTCCGGCCTGGGCGCTAAAGGCGCCCTTCACGTCGGCAGAGCCGACATGAGCCTGTGCCGGAAGAAGAGTGCTTGGCGCTTAAGCGCCACTGGGGTTCGCCGCGGCGAACCCCAGCACCACCCGACGGGTGGTGGCACTCTTCTTCTCAATCTTCGTGACGATGACGGGGCCGATGTCGGCGGTGTTGTTCACATGGGTGCCGCCGCACGGCTGCAGGTCGACGCCTTGCACTTCGACCAGCCGCACGCGGCCCGAGCCGCGTGGTGGTTGCACGCTCATGCTGCGCACCAGCTGCGGGTTGGCGTCGAGTTCGGCGTCGGTGATCCAGCGGGTGGTGACCGGGTGCGCGGCGGCGACATAGCGCGCCAGGCCGGCAGTCAGCGCTTCCTTGTCGAGCGGCTCGGTCATGTGGAAGTCCAGCCGCGCATAACCGGCGGTGATCGAACAGCCATCGACCGGGTGCGGCACCAGCGCGCACAGCAGGTGGGTGGTGGTGTGAAAGCGCCGATGGGCCTGGCGGCGGGCGCTGTCGATGCGCGCGGTGATGCGCTCACCCACTTGCAGCACGCCGTCGGCCGGCTCGGCCAGCAGGTGCAGGATCTGGCCCGCCTCGGCGCCCTTGCGCGTGTCGGCCACCGCCAGCGTGCGGCCATCGGCCAGCTGCAGCACACCGGCGTCGCCTGCCTGCCCCCCGCCTTGGGGGTAGAACACCGTGCGGTCCAGCTGCACCGCCAGGCCATCCACCGCCGTGACGATCGCGTCGCATTCGTTCAGATCAGCATCGTCGCGGAACAACTCAATCGTCATAGCTTCTTTCGGCGCGCAGCGCCGCTCCAAGTGGCGTGCGCGGAGCCCCCTTGGGGGCCGAGGTCGGACACAAACAGTCCCCAGGACTGTCTGTGCCTACCGAGGCGCCGGGCCTCTGGCCCGGCGCGGCCTGCAAGGCAGCGCCCGGCAGGGAGCGTGGGGGCCCTACATCCCGGCTATCACGCCGCAGGCGATGCGGGCGCCGGAGTTGCCGGTGGGTTGGGTGGTGTAGTCATCGGGGCTGGCGTGCACGATCACCGCACGGTCGAGCAGACTGGCCGCACCGGCGCTGACCGTCGGGCCCATCAGCATGAATTTCTGGTTCGCGGCGCCGTTCGCATCGGCCTTCAGCGCCGGCATGTCGCCAGCGTGGTGGGCGGCGCTCTGCGGGCCGTGCGGTTTGCCGTCGGGGTTGAAGTGGCCGCCGGCGCTGGTGCCGTCGGCGCTGGCGCAGTCGCCCTTCTCATGCACGTGGATGCCGTGTTCGGCGTTCGGCTTCAGGCCGCTGACCTGGGCATGCACCATCACGTGGTCGCCCATCTGGTGGAACACGAACCGGCCGCGCACGGTGTTGCCCTGGGTCGGCGTGAGCGTCGCGAATGCAACCTTGCCTTTCATCGAGGCCATGTGGGCGTCCATGCCTTCACCACTGCCGCCCCCCTTGCTGTGCGAGGCGGGGGTGCTGCAGCCGGCGCATGCCATGGCGAGCAGGGCGGTGGTGGTCAAGAAGCTGAGGCGAAGCATGCAAAAGACTCCGGGTTCAATCTGAGATCGCCCGAATGTAGGCGTGAACGAGCGGGGCGTGAAGCCGCCGGCACAGCGGCTTACAAGCGTGCGGCGTCTTCGCTACAAGCTCAGCGTGCCGCTGATGCACGGCGTCACGTCGCCACCGATCCAGATCGTTCCGCTGACCGGGTCGCGGTGGACGTGCACGCGGCCGGCGCGGCCCATCACGGTGCCCTGCGCGGCCACGTACTGCGGCGGTGCGAGGCCCTCGCCGATCAACCATTGCGCGACGCTCGCGTTCAGGCTGCCGGTCACCGGGTCCTCGGCCACGCCGATCGGGGCCGCGAAGCCGCGCAGCTCGAACTGCGTGCCGGCGGCGCCCTCGGCGTCCTGCTCGGCCACGACGCCGACCTTGGCCAGTGGCTTCAACCGGCTGTGGTCCGGCTTCAGCGCCCGCAGGCGCGAGGCATTGGCCACCCGCAGGCCGATCCACCTGTTGCCGTTGTCCAGCCAGCAGGCGCTGAGCAAATCACCGGGAGGCAGGCCGAGCGCGTCGACCACTTGCGCCAATAGGATGTCGTCGACCGGTTCGCGCCTGAGCGGCGGCGCCGCAAAGGCCAGGCGCGTGCCGTCGCGCCGCACCGGGACCAACCCGATGCCGCATTGCTGCACGATCTGCTGCGCGTCGCGCGGCTGCCCACCCGCGGCCAGCCACGCATGGCAGCTGCCGAGCGTCGGATGGCCGGCGAACTGGAACTCGCCGTCGGGCGTGAAGATGCGCACTCGGTAGTCGGCCCGCGCATCGGTGGGCGGCAGCAGGAAGGTGGTCTCGCTCAGGTTCGTCCACTTGGCGAAAGCCTGCATCTCGGCGTCCGACAGGCCTTCGGCATCGTGCACGACCGCCAACGGGTTGCCACGCAGCGGGGTGGCGGTGAAGACGTCGAGCTGGCTGAACCGGCGGGTCATGCTGGCCATATCAGGGCGTGGCCTCTTCAAGTTCTTCGTTCAGATGGCGCTTGAGCACGCGGCCCAGCGCCGCCACCGCGGTGCGGATGTCGTCCGGCGCCAGCGTGACGAACGACAGCCGCATCGTACGGACGTCCGGTGCATGGGCGTAGAAGGCCTCGCCGGGCACGTACGCGACCCCCGCGGCCACGGCCTGCTCGAGCAGCGCCATCGCGTGACAGCCTTCGGGCAGGCGGACCCAGAAGAACATGCCGCCCAGCGGGGCTGTCCAGTCACTGCCGGCCGGCAGATGCTCTTGCAGCGCCGCGGCCATCGCGTCGCGCTGCGCCTTGTAGCGGGCGCGGATGGTCGGCACGTGCTGGTCGAGGAAACCGTTCTTGATGACCTCGTAGACCACACGCTGGTTGAAGCCCGGCGTGTGCAGATCGGCCGCCTGCTTGGCCTGCAGCAGCTTCGGCATCAGCTCGGGCGGGGCGACCACGTAGCCCAGCCGCAGCCCCGGTGCCAGCACCTTCGAGAACGAGCCGAGGTAGACCGTGCCCTCGGGCCAGCGCGAGGCCAGCGGCGCCGGCGGGGCTTCGTCGAACCACAGGTCGCCATAGGGGTTGTCTTCGACCAGCGGCACCCGCGCGGCCTGCGCGGCCTTGACGATCGCCTGGCGGCGCGCCTCGGGGATCACGCGGCCGGTCGGGTTCTGGAAGTTCGGCAGCACATAGGCGAAGCGGGTGCCCGGCGCGTCGTGCGGCAGGCGTTCGATCGCCTCGGGCAGCGGGCCGTGGCCGTCGCTGTCCAGGCTCTTGAAGATCGGCTCGTACGGCGCGAAGGCTTGCAGAGCGCCGAGGTAGGTCGGCGTCTCGACAGCCACCGGTGCGCCGGCGTCGACCAGCACCTTGCCGACCAGGTCCAGGCCTTGCTGAGAGCCGGTGGTGATCAGCACCTGCGCCGGCGTGACCTGCTGGCCGTGTTTGGCCAACTGGGCGGCGACCCACTCGCGCAGCGGGCCGAAGCCTTCGCTGGCGGCGTACTGCAGCGCCTCTTTCGGCGTGTCGGCCAGCACCTTGGCGGTAGCCTCGCGCATCGCCTCGATCGGGAAGGTCTCGGGCGAGGGCAGGCCGCCCGCCAGCGACAGCACACCCGGTTGCTCCGTGACCTTCAGGATCTCCCGGATGATCGACGGGTTCATGCGGGCCGCGCGTTGCGCGAGGTGCCAGGCACTGGCAGGGGTGGTGATGGTCATGGTCGGGTTTCCTCAAGCAACATCCATTGCACTGCCTCGTGAGCGTGCAAGGCGGTGGTGTCGAACAGTGGCAACGGCCAGCCGTTCGGTTCGGGGGGGTGATCGGGAGGGGTCAGCAGGGAGATCTCCGTGCAGCCCAGGATGATGGCCTCGCAGCCTTGTTCCGCCAAGCCGTCCATGATCTGCACGAAGCGATCCCGTGACGCAGGCAACGTCAGGCCGCGGCAGAGTTCGTCGTAGATCACGCGGTGGATTTCGTCGCGCTCGGCCGGGCCAGGCGCCACGGTGGTCACGCCGTGTTGCTCAGCCAGGTGGTCGGCCAGGAAACGGTCTTCCATCGTGAAGCGGGTGCCGAGCAAGCCGACGCGGATGTGGCCGGCGGCGCGCAGCGCGCGGCCGGTCGCGTCACCGATGTGCAACAGCGGCAGGCCGCAGGCCTCGACGATCGACCCGGCCACCTTGTGCATCGTGTTGCTGGCGATCAGCAGGCCTTCGGCGCCGGCGGCCCGCAGTTGAACGGCCGCCTGCCCCAGCACCTCGGCAGCGCCGGCCCAGTCGCCCGCGCGCTGCTGCGCGGCGATGCCGGCGAAATCGACGCTGGCCAGGCGCAGGGGCGCGCTGTGCAAGCCGCCCAGGCGCGCTGTGACGCCCTGGTTCAACAGCCGGTAGTAGACGAGCGTCGACTCCCAGCTCATGCCGCCCAACAGCCCCAGTGTTTTCATTGCGTCACCTCGGCCGGGCTGCGTGCCGATGCGGGAGGCGCTACGGCCGCGACCGGCATCTTCTTGCCGATCACCACGGTCGCCAGCACGGCCAATGCGAAGACCAGGGTCGACGCCTCGAACGGTTCGCCCAGCACTGGCACCGCGAACAGCAGCGCGAGAAAAGGCTGCAGCAGCTGCACCTGGCTGACGCGCAGCGTGCCGCCCAGCGCGAGCCCGCGGTACCAGGCGAAAAAACCCAGCCACATCGAGAACAGCGTGACGTAGGCGAAGCCGCCCCAGGCCGAAGCCGCGGCCGGCGCATCGGGCCACCAAAGCCAGGCCAGCGGTGCCGTGAACGGCAGGCTCAACACCAGCACCCACGAGATCACCTGTTCGGCCGGCCATTCGGCGGCCAGGCGCGCCCCGGCGACATAACCACCAGCGGCACTGACCACCGCCAGCAGCAGCCAGCCATCGGCGCTGGACAACGCCCCGCCGCCCTGGAGCGCGGCATAGGCGAGCACCAGCCCGCAGCCCAGCACGGCGCAAGCCCAGAAGCCTGCCGACGCGCGTTGGCGCAGGGCCAGTGCAGCGATGGCCGCGGTGGCCAGCGGCAGGATGCCGGTGACGACCGCGGCGTGCATCGCCGGCACCTCGCGCAACGCCAAGGCGATGCCGAGCGGGAAGCCGACCACCGTGCCGAGTGCGCTCAACAGCAGCGTCAGCAGGTGTCGGCGCTGCGGCCACGGCGCGCGCGTGGCCAGCAGGTAGGCCACGCTGAGCAGCCCCGCGCCAGCCGCGCGGCCGGCGGTGACGAAGGCCGGCGGCAACTGCGGTGCATCGGCCGGGCCGACCGCCAGCCGCGTCATCGGAAAGGTCAGCGCGAAGATCACGACGCCCAGGGCCCCGAGCAGCAGGCCGCGGCGGGCCGACTCGGGCGTCAAGGGGGCGGCGGTCACGGCTCGCATCTGGACAGTCTAGGGCGCCGACCGGTACAGTGCCGATACAGTCAGGCGGCGCAGTTCGCCAAACTGTATTGCTGCAGCTGCCGACACAGACCGCGCCATGAACGCTCCCGACGCCTTCGCCCTGACCCGCACCGCGGGCGCCACGCTGACCGAGCAGTTGGCCGGCCAGTTTGCCGAGCGCATCCGCCAGCGGCTGTTGGCGCCGGGCGCACGCCTGCCGTCGGTGCGCGACTGTGCGCGCCGCCATGGCGTCAGCCCGCACACCGTGGTGGCGGCCTACGACCAGTTGCTGGCGCAGGGCTTGGTCGAAGCACGGCGCCAGCGGGGGTTCTTCGTCCGTGAAGGCGGGCGCGGCCCGTACGGCGCCACGTCCGGTCCCACGTTGGCGGCCGAGGCCACGTCGCCGGTTCGCGTCGCGCCGGTCGATGCGACGGCGTTGATCCGCGGCATGTTCCATGGCGTCAGCCACCTGCCTGCGCCCGGCCTGGGCACGCTGCCGCCCGACTGGCTGGACCTGCCGCTGCTGGCCAGCGCGCTGCGCCGCGTGCTGACGCACGGCGATTCGGCGCTGGCGCTGCAGTACGGCCAACCCGCCGGCGACAGCCGGCTGCGCGAGGCCCTGGCGACCAAGCTGACCGACTTCGGCGTGCGGGCCCAGGCTTCGCAGATCGTCACCGCCACGGGCGCCACCCATGCGCTGGACATCGTTTCGCGGGCGTTGCTGTCGCCAGGTGACGCGGTGCTGGTCGACGAGCCCGGATGGGCGGTCGAATACGCCCGGCTGACACAGCTGGGCATGCGCCTGCTGCCGGTGCCGCGCGGTGCCGACGGGCCGGACCTGAACGTGATGGCGACGCTGGCGCGCGAGCACCGGCCGCGGATGTACGTGACGGTGTCGGTGCTGCACAACCCGACCGGCCATTCACTGAGCCTGGCCGACGCGCACCAGGTGCTCAAGCTTGCCGAGGCGCACGACTTTCGCATCGTCGAGGACGACACCTACGCCCACCTGGCGCCGAACCACCTGCCGCGGCTGGCCGCGCTGGACGGCCTGCAGCGGACGTTGTACGTCAGCGGCTTCTCGAAGATCCTGACACCGAGTTGGCGTGTCGGCTACGTTGCCGCGCCGCCATCGCTGGTCGAGCGTCTGATCGACGTGAAGCTGCTGTCGACGTTGACGACGCCGGCGGTGCTCGAGCAGGCGGTCGCGCATTGCCTGGAGCAAGGCAGCCTGCGCCGCCATGCCGAGCGGGTCACGACGCGGCTCGATGCGGCGCGCCACCGCAGCGTGCAGCTCGCACTGGCCCACGGCTGCCGCTTCGTGGCACCGCCGCAAGGCCTGTTCGGCTGGGTCGACACGGGGGTCGACACCGAAGCGCTGGCGCAGACGCTGCTCGACCAGGGCTGGCTGCTCGCGCCGGGTCACCTGTTCCACGCCACGCGCCGGCCGAGCACGCTGATGCGGATCAACTTCGCGACCTCGCAGGACGCGCGCTTCTGGCAGGCACTGGACGCCGCATGCCGGGCCTCGTCGAAGCAGCAGGTACAGTGAATTCATCGACGCACGGGAGATGACCATGACCCCCTTCCAGCCCTCGACGGGCAAATCGAAGCGAACGCTGGCCCGCACGGCTGTGGCCACGACGCTGATCACGCTGGCGCTGGCCGGCTGCGGCGGCAGCAACACCGACGACGATTCGGGAGGGCCCACCGGCCTGGTGCCCACGGCGCCGGCCCTCGGCGCCACGCTGTTCAACGATGCCACCGTGCTGCGGCCGCTGGTGGTCGGCGCCAGCTGGCAGTACGCCGGCATTGCGCCCGACGGCGACTCGTACACCAACGCCGTGACCCACACCAGCGCGACGCCTGGCGTGACCGAGTCGGGCACCAACACCTTCGATGGCGGCGCCGGCAGCGTGCACATCACTGCGGTGAACGGCAACATCATCCAGCCCGATCCGATCGACGCCAACGGCGATGGCATCGTCGACCTCGCCAACGTGATCGAGCTGCGTTCGCCGGTGCGCGTGAACGACCAGATCGTCGCGATCGACCAACGCTTGTCGAACATGTTGCCGGACGTCGACGGCGATGGCCGCGCCGAGGCCCTCGACCTGGCCACCTACAGCCGTGTCATCGGCACCGAAGAGGTGGACCTGAACGGGCCACCGACCCAGCAAGCGGTGCGCATCGACCGCATCACTGCGGCACGCGTGGTGCTGTCGAAGGACGGTCAGACGCTGCCCACCGTCACCTCGACCCAGACGGTCTGGTACGCCCCGTCGCTGGGTATCGTGCGGCGACGGATGGACCAGCCCTCCGAAACGGGCATCGGCCGCGACGTGACCGACGAGCGCTTGACGGCCTGGGCCGGCCTGCCCTGACCCTGTCCGGCCGCCTGGCGGCGGCCGGTGCTGCGCCCCGGTTCAGCGTCGCTTCAGGGCGCTGGCGGGTTGAAGCTGAAGACCACGCCACTGCCGTGCGTGCCGCCGCCGATGGCACGGCCATACAGGCGCCCGTCGCTGGCCTGCAGCAGGCCGGAGCGCGGCCAACCACCGCGGGCTCCGCCATCGAAGTGGTACAGCACCTCATAGCTTCCGCCGTCGGGTTGCATGCGGAAGATGACGCCTTGGCCATGGGTGCCACCCGTGGCGCAAGTGCCATACAGCCAGCCGTCCTTGGCGCGGATCGGTGCGCTCGTCGGGTGGGAGCCGTCGGCGCCGTTGAACAGGTGCAGCACGGTGGTGTTGCCTTCGGGGCTGACACGCAGCACGCTGCCGTGGGCTGCGCTGTCGCCGCTGTTGATCGTCAGGTAGAAGTAGCCGTCACGGCCGTCGACCAGGTCAGGGTTGACCAGGCCGTACGGGTAGAACTTCACCAGCACCTTCAGGTCCCCCGCGTCGTTCACGCGGAACATCGACGACAGCTGTTCGCCCTGGGTGTTGATGGCCAGACCGTAAAGGTAGCCGTCGCCTCGGCTGGCCAGCGTGTGGGGGCTGGTGATGCCATCTTCGGCCGTCACCATGCGGAAGAGTTCGGGCTGATAGGCGGGTGCCGCATTGCGCTCGAACTGGCCTGAGGAGCCCTGCGCGGTGTAGACGCGCACGGACCTGAGGCTGCCGTCGGCCCACGGTACCGGCGCCGTCGTGCCGGCATAACCTTCGCTCTTGGTGTATGCATGCGCCAACGTCGGCGAGCCGCCAGCGGGGATGCGAAACAGGCTGCCGCGCCTGCCGGGTCCCTTGGAGGACAGGCTGCCCCACAGCGTGCCCTGCGCGTCGACATTCAGCGTCTCACTCGGCTTGCAGCCCAGGGTGTTGCGGTCCAGCACGACCTTGCTGACCACGCCGCTGGCCGGGTTCAACGCCAGCAACGAACCACATGACAGGTACAGGGACTCGTGCGTGGCGATGAAGATCTGTCCGTCGCCCCCCTGCGCCAGCCGGCCCGTGGCATAGCTGTTCTGGTAGGCGAACGGGAACTTGTAGTGCACGGTCGGCGTGACGCTGGCGGCATTCGCCAGGGCACTGCAGCCCAGCGCCGCCACGGTGACGGCCAGGCGGAAAAACTGGGCAGGCCGTGCGGCTCGGCGCGGCGACGAGGAGGTCAGAACGGACATCGATCGATCCTGGAAGGAGAAGTAGCCCAGTATCAGCACGGCGGGCCCTTCCGGCAACCGCTGACTGGTGCCGTTATGCCACTAGGCCCCTGTCGTTCTGGGGATGGTGGCCAGCGGGAAGATGCGCTGCGTGCGGGATGGCGTGACCACCCCGCGCTGCGACGACAAGCCGATCTGCGGCGGCGTGGCCGAGTACAGGATCCGGCCGAACCAGTGACGCGCCGTCGCCCGCTCAGCGCGCCGGCAGTGCCGCCCGCTCGGCCTCGCTGAGCACCCGCAGGTGCAGCTCACCATCGACCAGCGCGAGCCCGTGCAGGTCGATCGACTTCTGCGTCTGCAGCAGGCGAACGAGGTAGGACACGATGTTGGCCTCGATCACCTGGCCCGGCACCAGCACCGGGATGCCCGGCGGGTACGGCACGATCTGGTCGCAGCAGACGCGGCCGGTCAGCTGCGCGTTCGGCTGGCCCTGTTCGTCCAGCAGCGGCAGGCGCTCGCCGGCTTCGTAGAACGCATCGCGCGGCAGGCAAGCCAGTTCGGTGAAGCGGGGCGCCTCGGGAACACGGGCGTAGGCGCGCGGGGCGCGCTTTTCCTTCGCCAGGCGCAGCATTGCGTCGAACAGGCGGCTGACCTTGCTGCGCGTCGTGCCGATCGTCAGCAGGAGTGTGAGCGTGTTGTGCGTGTTCTTCTCGACCTGGATGTTGTAGCGGCCGATCAGTTCGTCGCGCAGCTCATCGGCCGAGTAGCCGCTTTGCGAGATGTCGATCGTCAGCTTGGTCGGGTCGAGCCGGATGCCGTCGCCCTTGACCTCTTCCGGCAGCAGGTCTTCCAGCTCCAGCACGCGGAACGCGCCGGTCGCGTTGATCTTCTCGCGCAGTTCGTGCGCGAATTTCAGTGAGCGGTCCAGCAGGCGGTAACCCTCGAGCACGGCCTGCTTGCGCGCCACGTCGAGGCTCGCGATCAGGTTGTACTGCGGGCTGGTCGACGCGTGCATGTTGAAGTTCTCGCGGAACAGGTGGTCGTCGAACGCGGGGTCGTTGACGTGCACCATGCTGGCCTGCGAGAAGGCCGACAGGATCTTGTGCGTGCTCTGCGTCGCGTAGTCGGCGCCGCATTCGAGCGCGGTCGGCCGCAGCTCGGGGTGGAAGCGCGCGTGGCCGAACCAGGCCTCGTCGATGATGACCTTGATGCCGGCGGCATGGGCCATCGCGATGATCGGCTTCAGGTCGTAGCGCAGGCCGTCGTAGGTGCAGCTGGTCAGGATCAGCACCTTGGCATCCGGATGCGCCTCGATCGCGGCGGCCAGCGTGGCCTTCGGCACCGGGCCGAAGATGCCGTAGTGGCGGTTGACGGACGAGTCCAGGTACACCGGCCGCGCGCCCGACAGGATCACGCCGTGGTGGACCGACTTGTGGCAGTTGCGGTCCAGCAGCAGCTTGTCGCCCGGCGCCAGCAGCGTCTGGAAGATGACCTTGTTGGCGGTCGAGGTGCCGTTGGTCGCGAAATAGGTCTTGCGCGCGCCGAAGGCCTTGGCGGCCAGCTTCTGCGCCTGGGCGATGACGCCCATCGGGTGCAGCAGCGAGTCGAGCTCCGGCACGCTGACGGAGAGGTCGGCACGCAGCATCTGCTCACCGACGAAATCGTAGAAATCACCGACCCAGGGGCTGCCCTTGAACGAGTCGCCGCCGCCGTGGCCAGGCGTGTGCCAGCTGTCCTTGGCCTGGGCGACGTATTCGCGCAGCGCGTTGTAGAACGGCGTCTCGGCCTTTTCGGCGATCTCGGCGGCGACGATGCGGAACCAGCCGTTGAAGTCGTGCTCGCCGCGGAAGAAGTAGCCATCGACCGCGTCGCTGGCCAGTTGCTCGACCAGCAGCTTGTCGGCATCGTCTTCCAGCACCATGTACAACGACAGCTCGGGCCGCGCCTCGATGATGCGCTGGGCGGTGGTGACGGCGGGGTTGCCGCGCGCGCCGGCGCCACGCGGGCCGTGGTCGATCACGACGACCTGCAGATCGGCCTGGGTCGGTGCAGTGGCCAGCACCGCGTCCACGGCGGCGTCTCCGCAGGGGCAGCCGACCGCCATCAGGCCGAACGGGTTGTCCAACCGCCCGGCGGCCTGGTTCAAGCCCTGCACAACCTCGGAGCGCCATTCTTCGTCGGCGCTGACGACCAGCACGTGGGTGGCAGGGTTCATGATGGGCACTCCTCGTCGGCTGCGCCCGGAAGGCGCAAAACCCGACAGTGTAGGCACCTGAACGCCGAAGAATATTCGGTTCGGCCCTGATCCTGCCGTGTCTTGTTCACGCGCACGACCGTTCCCTGCCACCTGCCAGATGCTGCTGATGGCCTCGGGCGCGCCTGCTTTCAGGGCGAACGATGAGACCACCAAGACGGTGGCGTTGGTTCAGCGCCGATTCTGGAAGCCAAGCGCCACACCGCCGGCCACCACGCCCCAAAACGCTGAGCCGATGCCGGCGATCGTCAGGCCCGACAACGTGACGACGAAGGTCAGCAGCGCGGCGTCGCGGTGGTGCTCGTCTTTCAACGCGGTGGCCAGGCCGCCGGCGATCGTGCCGAGCAGCGCCAGCCCGGCGACGGCGGCCACCAACTCGCGCGGAAACGCCTGCAGCAGCCCGGCCACGGCGCCCCCGGACAGGCCGAGGGCGATGTAGAACACGCCGGCCATGGCCGATGCGGTGTAGCGCTTTGTCGGGTCTTCGTGCGCCTCGCGGCCCATGCAGATCGCCGCGGTGATCGCCGCCAGGTTGAAGGCATAACCGCCGAAAGGTGCGAACACCAGGCTGGCCAGCCCGGTCGCGCCGACCACCGGCGACACCGGCGTCTGGTAGCCCGACGCGCGCTGCGCCGCAACGCCGGGCAGGTTCTGCGAGGCCATCGTGACGACGAACAGCGGTAGCCCGATGCCGACCAGCGCGCCGACGCTGAAGACCGGCATCGTGAACACTGGCCGCGTCCATTCGAGGGCCACGCCGGCCAGGTGGACCTGGCCCTGCATCAACGCGATGACGATGCCGGCCAGCAGCACGCCAGGCACGGCATAACGCGGCCACCAGCGCCGTCCGGCCAGGTAGGCCAGCGTCATCACGATCACCAGCAGTGGAGCGCTGCGGGTGGCCAGCACCGCGTCCAGCGCGAAGCGGGCCAGCACGCCGGCCAGCAGCGCGGCGGCGATCGCCATCGGGATGCGGCCCATCACCCGCTCGAACAGGCCCGAGTAGCCCGCGACCGTGATCAGCACCGCACAGGCGATGAAGGCGCCGGTGGCTTCGGGTAGCGACAGGCCGTGCGACGCCGCGATCAACGCAGCGCCGGGCGTCGACCAGGCCGTCAGCACCGGCAATCGGTAGTACAGCGACAGCCCGAGGCTGGTCAGCCCCATGCCCAGCCCGAGTGCCCAGATCCACGAGGCGGTTTCGGCGCTGTTGGCGCCCAGCGCCTGCGCCGCGGCGAAGACGATCGCCACCGAGCTGGTGAAGCCGACCAGCACGGCGACGAAACCGGCTACCACCGCCGACAGGGACAGGTCACGCAAGGGATTGGGCTTCAGCATGGGCGGCGAGCATAGCCGTGCCGCGCCGAGGGCTTAAGCTGGCGGGACATTCCGATGACGATGAACCACCCCACATCCGACCCCGACACCCGCGTCGCCGCCCTGCCCAACGGCGTGCGTGTGCTGACCATCAATCTGCCGCGGCTGGAAAGCGCCAGCGTCAGCATCTTCGTGCGCACCGGCAGCCGCAACGAAAGCCGGCGCCTGAACGGCATCAGCCACATGGCCGAACACATGGCGTTCAAGGGCACGCATTCCCGCAACTGCCAGCAGATCAACCTCGACGCCGAACGGCTCGGTGCCGAGGTCAATGCCCACACCGACAAAGACCACACGGCTTACCACATGCGTGGTCTGGCCGAGCATGCACCGCTGTTCCTGCGCATGCTGGGCGAGATCGTGCGCGACTCGAGTTTCCCGGCCGACGAGCTGGAGCGCGAGCGCCAGGTGATCCTGCAGGAGTTCGCCGAGACCGAGGACGATGCGTTCGACACGGCGTTCCGCTTGTTCGACCACGCCTGTTATGGTGCCCACCCGCAGGCCCAGCCGGTGATCGGGCGGCGGCGCAACATCGAGGCCTTCACCCGCGAACAGTTGCAGGCGTATGTCGCGCGGCAGTACACCGGCTGCAACATCGTGGTGGCGGCCGCCGGCCGGATCGATGTGCGGGCGATCATGCGTGAGGCGGAGGCGGCGCTCGGTGGCTTGCCGCAGGGCGAGCCCAATTGCACCGACGCCCCATCGTTCGAAGGCGGCATCGGGTTGCGTCGGCTGGCCGGCCACAGCCAGACCCATGTCGTGCTGGGATATCCGGCGCCGCCGCTCACCGAGCCGCGCCATGCGGTGCACCAGCTCGCGGCTGCGCTGCTGGGCGAAGGCATGAGTTCGCCGTTGATGGACAGCCTGCGCGAGCGGCAGGGGCTCGTTTACTACGCCGCCTGCTCGGCGGATCTCGACGATCTGGCGGGCCAGTTCGTCATCGAAGCCTCGATGGCGCCGGCCAACATCCCGCCCTTTGCCGATGAAGTGGTGCGTCTGCTGCAGGCGCAGGCCGGCAGGATCGAGCCGCTGCAACTCGAGCGCGCGCGCAACCAGATCGCGGTGCGGCGTCTGCAGGCCTGGGAGAAGCCGTCGCGCCGGCTGGAGGAAGCGGTACTGGACCTGTTCGCGTTCGGTCGCGTGCGCTCACGCGCCGAGCGTCGCGATGCGCTGCAGGCGGTGACGCCGCGGCAACTGCGCGCGGTGTTCGCTGAACTACTCGTCGGGCCGGTGGCCATTGGTGCGGCAGGCCGGTTGCCCAAGTCGGCAGCCGACCGGCTGCACGCGTTGGCCGACGGCTGACGCGAGCGTCAGATCTCGACCTTCGCGCCCAGCTCGACGATTCGGTTCGACGGCAGGGCCAGGAAATCGGCCATGTCGGCGGCGTTGCGGTGCATGCTGGCGAAGAGTTTTTCGCGCCACATCGCCATGCCGTCGCCGAAGGTCGGGATCACCGTGTCGCGGCTGAGGAAGTAGCTGGTCTCCATCTCCTCCAGCGGCACGCCGCGGCCTTCGAGCAGGCGCAGCGCCTCGGGCACGTCGGGGTCGTTCTTGAAGCCGAAGTTCAGCGTGATCTGCCAGCAGTCGTGGCCCAGCGATTCGAGCGCCAGCCGCTTGTCGAAACCGATCCACGGCACCTCGTGGTGCTTCACGTGCACGAACAGGTTGTGCTCGTGCAGCACCTTGTTGTGTTTCAGGTTGTGCATCAGCGCGTTCGGCGCCAGTCCCTCTTCGGCGACCAGGAACACCGCAGTCCCCGGCACGCGCACCGGTGGACTGACGAACACCGCTTCGAGGAAGCTGCTCAGCTCGATCGCTTCGTTGCGCACCCGCTCGTGCATGATCGCGCGGCCCTGTTTCCAGGTCAGCATCAGCAGGAACATGCCGGCACCGATGACCAGCGGGAACCAGCCGCCGGCCAGCAGCTTCAGCGTGTTCGACAGGAAGAAGGTGATGTCGATGACGAAGAAGAAACCGGTCGCCAGCAGGCACAACGCGAGCGGGTACTTCCAGCCGTAGCGGATGACGTAGAACGTCATCACCGTCGTGATCGTCATGTCCAGCGTCACCGCGATGCCGTAGGCCGACGCCAGGCTCGACGAACTCTTGAACAGCGCCACGGCCAGCACGATGAAGACATACAGGCCCCAGTTGATGAAGGGCACGTAGATCTGGCCGGTGTCGCGCACCGAGGTGTGGCGCACGCTCATGCGCGGCAGGATGCCGAGCTGGATCGCCTGTTTGGTGACCGAGAAAGCGGCCGAGATCAGCGCTTGTGAAGCAATCACCGTCGCCGCGGTGGCCAGCACCACCAGCGGCAGGCGCATCGACTCGGGCGCCATCAGGTAGAACGGGTTCACGACCGCGTCCGGGCTGCCCAGGAGCAACGCGCCCTGGCCGAAGTAGTTGATGACCAGCGCCGGCATCACTATCGCGTACCAGGCGATGCGGATCGGCCGGCGGCCGAAGTGGCCCATGTCGGCATACAGCGCTTCGCCGCCGGTCACGCACAACACCACCGCGCCGAGGGCCACGAAAGCCACCGTCGGGTGCGCGGCAAAGAAGCCGATCGCGTACTGTGGGTTCAGCGCAACCAGCACGGCTGGGTTGGCCATCACGTGCGGCAGCCCGAGCGCGACCAGCGCGATGAACCAGACGAGGGTGATCGGGCCGAAAAACTTGCCGATGCCACCGGTGCCGAAACGCTGCACCGAGAACAGCGCGGTCAGCACCACCAGCGTGATCGGGATCACCCATTCGTGCATCCCGGGGGCGATGACCTGCAGCCCCTCGACCGCCGACAGCACCGAGATGGCCGGCGTGATGACGCCGTCGCCATAGAAGATCGCGGTGCCGAACAGGCCGACGACCATCAGCGTGCGGCGCAGCGTCGGCCGCTCCTTCACCGCGGTGGTGGCCAGCGCCAGCATCGCGATCAGCCCGCCTTCGCCGTTGTTGTCGGCGCGCAGGATCAGCAGCACATACTTCAACGAGACGATGATCGTCATCGTCCAGAAGATCAGGCTGAGCACACCGAGGATGTTGACCGGCGTCGCTGCGACGTGCCCCGCGTGGAACACCTCCTTCAGCGCGTACAGCGGGCTGGTGCCGATGTCGCCGTACACGACGCCCAACGCAGCCAGCGTCAATGAGGCCAGCGCCGGCAGCGAGCGGTTGGCTGAATGCGAGGAACTCAAATGCAATCTAGGGGGGCGCGGCGCGGCCGCTGAGGCTCGTATTGTGCGCGCTGCGGCCTTGGGGTCGAAATCATCGAAAATCGAAGACCCTGTCTCAGTCGCACTGTTGCGCCCCCGAGTGTCATGCCCGCCGACGCATCTGCCTCCTCTTCCGACACCGCCTCGACCCTCGTCGACCTCGAGCTTCCGATGGCTGCCCCAACCCCTGCCCGGTTGGTGGTCGAGCGCCTGTCGGGCATCGCCGTGGTTGGTTGGGCCTTCGACCCGCAGGCGCCCGGGCAGGAGGCCCTGTACCTGGTCTGTGGTGAGCAGACGTTTGCGGCGCCGGTGCGCCGCCAGCAGCGGATGGATGTCTGCCGGGCCGTCGGTGCCGGCGAGGCGCTGGCGCTCGGCTTCGAGATCGACCTGCCCCTGTCCATCTGGCCGGCGCTGGGCCAGGCCGGCGCGGCGCTGGGCGTTCGCATCGGCGAAAACGGTGCGATCGTCAAGTCGCCCGCTCAACCCACCGCCGCGGGCTTGCGCAGCTGGATGGCGACGCTGGCCCAAAGCCCGGACGTGCAGCGAGCCCAGGCCGAGCAGGCTGCGCTGGCACCGCACCTTGAACAGGCCGTGCTGTGGGGCGATGGCGGCGCGGTGCCGAAGGCCCCGCCGCCCGCACCCGTGTCGTGCAACGTCGAAGGCTGGCAGGGCTTGGCATTGGGCGGCTGGTTGGCTGACTCGCCTGAAGCGCGCGAGCCGCTGCGCCTGCGCTGCGGCGACCGCCGCTACGAGGTGCCGGTGCGGCGCGTTTCACGCGGCGACGTGTCGTCATCGCTGAAATTGCCGCATGACGAGGTCGGGTTCCTGCTCGAAGTGCCCGGCAGTCTGTGGGGCGACCAGCCATCCGGTGCCGACGAACTGGTGTTGCAGCTCGAAGGCCGCGGCGGCCCGCTGGGGCCGGAATGGCGCCTGAAGCGCTCGGAACTGCCGGCCCGTCTGGACGAGGCGCTGGCCTGGCCCGACCCGCTGCAGCGGAGCCACCTGGCGCTGCTGGCGATGGAGCATCTGGCCTGGGCGGGCGGGCTGGGCGACATCGACGATACGGCGCGCCAGGCGTTGGCGGTGCTGGCCGAATCGGTCGGCGCCGGTGCCTGGTTGGACCAAGATCCGCGCTTGCTGGTCGCGCCGGCCGAGCGCTTGCGCCATCCGTTTCGCATTGCACCGCGTGGTCGCCTCGGCCGCTGGCTGCAGAAGGCGGCCAACGCCGATCGAGCGTTCAGGCTGCTGACGCGCTTGCAAAGCAGGCCCGGGACTGCCGGCCTGGCCAAGCGGCTGGAGCTGACGCTGACCCATGCGTTGGGCCTGTTCGACAAGGCCTGCTACGACGAGCAGATCAGCCCTGCCGAGCGTGGCGGCATGCCGGCGCTGCGGCACTACGTCGAGCAGGGTGATGCCCGCTCACTGGTGCCGATGGCCCTGTTCGATGCGCGTCACTACACCGGCCAGCTGAAGGGCCGACGCCACCCCGGCATCAATCGCCTGCTGCACTATGGCCTGGTCGGTCGGCACCAAGGGCTGTCGCCATGTGCCTGGTTCGACGCAGCCTACTACCTAAGCACCAACGCCGACGTGCGCGGCTCGGGCGCCGACCCGCTGATCCACTTCGTCAACTGGGGCTGGAAAGAGCGCCGCCGGCCCGCGGCCCGCTTCGAGCCGACCACCGGCACGCGGCAGGGCTTGCTGCAGCGGTTGTCGCACGTGCGGGGCGGCGAGGTGGCGGCAACGGTCGACCCGCTGCAGCGCTTCTTGCTCGACGGCCTGCCGGCCGATGCCCAACCGAACGAACCCGGCCGCTTGCCGTGGGCCGTGCCGTCGCGGCTCGATGGGCGCGATTACCTCGAGCTGAACGCCTGGCGCAACCTGCCGCAGCCTGCGGCGCAGCCCCGGGTCGACGTGATCGTGCCGGTCTACGCTGGCGCCCAGGAGACGTTGCGTTGCTTGTGGAGCGTGTTGTCGTCGTGGGTCGACACGCCGTACCAACTGGTGGTGATCGACGACTGCAGCCCCGAGCCGGCCTTGTCGGCCCATTTGCGTGAGCTGGCGGCGCTGGGCCTGATCCACCTGATGGTCAACGAGCGCAACCGCGGATTCGTCGCCACCGTCAACAAAGGCCTGAAGCTGCATTGGGACCGCGACGTCGTGATCCTGAACTCCGACACCCGCGTCCACCCGGGCTGGCTGGACCGGCTGGTCGCGCATGGCGAGGCAGAGCCGCGCGCGGCCTCGATCACGCCGCTGTCGAACAACGCGACGGTCTGCAGCTACCCGCGCATGCTCCACAGCAACTGGGAACGGCTGGAGCTGGACGATGGGGCGCTGGACGCCCTGGCCGCGACGGTCAACCGCGGCCGCCATGTCGAGGTGCCGACCGGGGTCGGCTTTTGCATGTGGATGCGGCGCTCGGCGCTGGACGCCGTCGGCCTGCTCGACGTCGAGCGTTTCGGCCGCGGCTACGGTGAAGAGAACGACTGGTGCATGCGTGCCAACGCGGCCGGCTGGGTGCAGTTGGTGGCCAGCGACGTCTACGTGCTGCACCAGGGCTCGGTCAGCTTCAGCGCCGAGGCCAGTGCGCGCACGCGGGCTGGCATCGCGACGCTGTTGCAGCGCCACCCGGACTACCAGCAACGCATCGACGACTGGATCGCCCATGATCCGCTGCTGCCTGAACGCGCGCGGCTGGATGCGGCACGCCTGAAGCGTGCGACCGAGGTCGCCATCGGTGGTGGCCTGGTGCTGATGGTCAACCACGCCCGCGGCGGCGGCACGGCCCGCCACGAGGCCGAAGAGGCTGCGCGGCTGCGCGCCGAACGCGGCCTTGGCGTGGTGACGATGCACCCGTCGCGCCGGCCCGGCTGCGTCGCGCTCGGCGCCACCGGCGGCCTGGCCGGCACGCTCGACCTGCCGGCGCTGCAGGCGGTGCCGTTGCTCACCGATGGCCGCTACGGGCCGCGCCACCCGGCGCAGGCGCTGCTGGACGTGCTGGCAGCGCTCGATCTGCGCGAGGTGCAGCTGCACCACCTGGTCGATCATCCGCCGGTGCTGCGCGAACTGCTGCCGGGGCTGTGCAAGGCGCTTGACGTGCCGCTGTCGGTGACGGTGCACGACTACCACCTGATCTGTCCGCGCATCAACCTGGTCGACGCGAGCGGCCGCTACTGCGGCGAGCCGGACCGCGACACCTGCGACCGTTGTCTGCAGCGTGACGACGAGGGCCGGGCGGCCGGCCGCATCGGGGCCTGGCGTGCTGCCCATTCGCAGCTGCTGACGCGGGCGCAGCAGGTCATCGTGCCGGACGAGGATGTCGCGGCGCGGCTGTCGAACTACTTCCCCGCGGTGCGCGTTCGGGTGCAACCGCACGAACCGCTGCACCTGCCGGCCAACCCGCTGCCGCGCGGAACGGTGCGGAAGCTCCTGGTGGTGGGGGCGCTGAGCCCGATCAAGGGGCTGAACGTGCTGCTGGGCCTGGCGCGCAGCCGTGCCGCGGCCGAGTTGGGCCTGCGCTTCACGCTGCTTGGCCACTCGTCCGACGACGCAGCGCTGCGCGCGGCCGGCGTGCAGGTGCTGGGCCGCTACGAGGACAAGGCGCTGCCCGGCCGCATCGCCGAGCTGGCGCCGGACATGATCCTGCTGCCCTCGGTCTGGCCCGAAACCTTCTGCTATGTGCTGACGGCGGCCGCCGAGTCGGGCCGGCCCATCGCGGTGTTCAACCTCGGTGCCCAGGCGCGACGCCTGAAGGAAGCCAAGGCGCCGGCGGTCTACCTGCCGATCGAGTTGGCCGGCCAGCCGGAACTGCTGGCGCGCGCGTTGGTGGCCTGACGATGGCCAGCGGATGGCGCGGCCGTCGCCTGGCTGCTCCCAAGGCGGCCGCCCGCCCTCTTGGAGGGTGGCGACGGTATTCCGTCGCCGGGTGCCTACTTTTTCGGCCGCTGCCAGCCGGCCAGGCTGACCTGCCTGGCGCGCGCGACCGTCAGCTGGCCGGCTGGCGCGTCCTTCGCGATCGTCGAGCCACCGCCGATCGTCGCGCCGTCACCCAATGTGATCGGCGCGACCAGCACGCAGTTGCTGCCGACGTGCACATCGTTGCCGATCACCGTGCGGTGCTTGTTGGCCCCGTCATAGTTGGCGGTGATCGCGCCTGCGCCGTAGTTGACGCGTTCGCCGACGGTGGCGTCACCCAGGTAGGCCAGGTGATTGGCCTTGGCGCCCCTGGCCAGCGTCGAGTTCTTGACCTCGACGAAGTTGCCGATGTGCACTTCGTCGCCCAGCACCGCGCCGGGCCGCAGCCGCGCGAATGGGCCGATCAGCGCACCGGCGCCGACCTGCACGCCCAGCGCCTCGCCGTCGATGTGGGTGAACGGGTGGATCACCGCGCCAGCGGCGATGCGTGCATTGCGGATGACGCAGTTCGCACCGATGCGAACCTCGTCGCCCAGCTCGACTTCACCTTCGAAGACGCAGTTGACGTCGATCTCGACGTCGCGGCCATGCTTGAGCGTGCCGCGCAGGTCGAAGCGGGCCGGGTCCGCCAGGCGCAGGCCGGCGGTCATCAGCGCGTCGGCCTGGCGGCGCTGCAACCGGCGCTCCAGGTCGGCCAGCTGGGCGGGGCTGTTGACGCCCAGCACTTCGGTCTCGTCGTGCGCCGAGGTGGCAACCACCGGCACGCCATCGGCCACCGCCATCGCGACGATGTCGGTCAGGTAGAACTCCCGCTGTGCGTTGTCGTTCTTCAGCGCTGACACCCAGCGTTTCAACAGCGCGGTCGGCGCGGCCATCATGCCGGTGTAGACCTCGCGGATGGTGCGCTGCTCGGGCGTCGCATCCTTGTGCTCGACGATCGCCTGCACTGCGTCACCTTGGCGCACGATGCGGCCGTAGCCGGTGGCGTCGGCCAGTGTCACGGTCAGCAGGGCGAGATTCTTGCCACCGCAGGCCGAGGCCAGCGCGGCTGCGGTGTCGCTGCCGATCAACGGCACGTCGCCGTTCAGGATCAGCGTGGTCTCGGCGTTGTCGTCCAGCGCCGGCGCGGTCTGCTGCACGGCATGGCCGGTGCCCAGTTGCGGCTCCTGGCGCACACACACGGCGGCGGCGCCCACCAGCTGCTCCACCTGCCCGGCGCCGTGGCCGGTGACCACCACCTGGCGTTGCGGTGCCAGCGGCGCGACGCGGTCCAGCACATGCTGCAGCAACGGCCGGCCGGCCAGCTTGTGCAGCACCTTCGGGGTGGTCGAGTGCATGCGGGTGCCCTTGCCCGCGGCCATGATGACGACGTTCAGCGCCATGGATCTGTGCTCCAGAAAAGCCAAGCCGGCGTCGCGCGCCGGCTCGTTGGCATGAAGGCGGGATTATCCCGCCCGCTCAGGGCAGCTGAATATCGACGTCGTGCGGCTCATTGCGCGCTTTCGGGAAGTCCTTCAGCGCCGCCGAGAACATCGCCGCGATCACCGGCGGCCCACCGGCGGTGATGCCGTCGGTGCGGGCGCGGGCCTCGTACAGCGGCTGGCCCGAGGCCTTGTCGCGGATCAACAGGCCCACTTCGCGCTGGTATTCGCTGGGCTCGCTGCGCCAGCGCCACGGCCCATAGGGCCCCCAGGCACCGGGCCAGCCCGGGCCCGCCCAACGCGAACCATAGGGGCGCCACCACAACGGGTCGTCCCAGGGCGAGCGGTCGTAGCGGGTGATGCGTGCGCCGATCTGCACCACCACGTCCGGCGTGGCACCTGCCGCGGTGGGCACGAAGCCGGCCATTTGCAGCGCCTGGTGGGCGCCTTGCTCGACATCCGCCTGCAGGCCGCCCGGGGCGGCCTGTTGCGAGGGCAGGCGCTCGATCACGTAGCTGCCGGCGGGCCGACCGGTGGGCCACTCGCCAAAAGTGCTGACTTCGCTGGTGAGGGTCTTGAACGATGCACAGCCGGCCAGCGTGGCGGCCGCGAGGGCGGCGCCGACGGCGGTCCAGCGGAGGGCGATGCGGCGGTGGCTGTTCATCGACTTACTCCTCAAGAAACGACGGGTCCACCCCGTGTTTTGTTGGTCAGATCCCATTGAACGACCTGAGGTTCAATCGAGTTGACGGCCGGGGTGGCGCAGCCGTCCTCGTCTTCGTCGAAGGCCTTGTCACCGGTCGGGTCGGGCTGACCGGTGGCCCGGATCGACGTGAACGGGTAGAGCGAGCGGTCCATCATGTGCGACAGCGTGATGTTGCCCATCGCGCTGAACATGTTGTCGATCCGGCCCGGAAACTTCTTGTCCCAGTCGCGGATCATCGCCTTGATCTGCACGCGCTGCAGGTTCTCTTGGCTGCCGCACAAGCTGCACGGGATGATCGGGAACTGGCGGTGCGCCGACCACTTCTCCAGGTCGGTCTCGGCCACGTAGGCCAGCGGGCGGATCACCACGTGCTCGCCGTTGTCGCTGACCAGCTTCGGCGGCATGCCCTTCATGCGCGAGCCGAAGAACATGTTCATCAGCAGCGTCACGACCATGTCGTCGCGGTGGTGGCCCAGCGCGATCTTGGTCGCGCCCAGCTCCTTGGCAACGCGGTACAGGATGCCCCGGCGCAGCCGCGAGCACAGGCTGCACATCGTCTTGCCTTCGGGGATGATGTTCTTGACGATCGAGTAGGTGTCCTGCTCCTCGATGTGGAACGGCACGCCGCGCGAGCGCAGGTAGTTCGGCAGGATCTCTTCCGGGAAACCCGGCTGCTTCTGGTCGAGGTTCACGGCGATCAGCTCGAAACGGATCGGCGCGCGCTGCTGCAGGTTCAGCAGGATGTCGAGCAGTGAGTAGCTGTCCTTGCCGCCCGACAGGCAGACCATCACCTTGTCGCCTTCTTCGATCATGTTGAAGTCGGCGATCGCCTGGCCGACCTGCCGGTGCAGCCGCTTGCTCAACTTGTTCGTCTCGAAGGCGGCCTTCTTCTCGGCAGCCGCAGCTGTGGCGTCAATCGCGGTGGTTTCGGGGCGGGCAATGTCGTTCATCTCAGTCCATCCATGCGGCCGACCCACAGATCCGCCAACCCGCTATTTTCCCCCACGCTCCACCACGCCGCTCACGAGGCGCTCCGCAGGAGCCGGCGCCCACCAAGTGGCGTGCGCGGATCCGGCTCGGCCGGTCCGCTGCGCGAGCCCCCTCGGGGGCTGAGGCCGGACATGAACAGTCCTGAGGACTGTTCGTGCCTGACGAAGGGCCGAGTCTCTGGTTCGGCGCGGCCTGCAAGGCAGCGACCGGCAGGGAGTGTGGGGGCTCACCACAACCCTGCTTCACAGCGGATGGCGACTTCGCAGTCGTCGAAGATTTCCAGCTTGGCGACCTTGATCCGCACGCCGAGCACACCCGGCAGCCGCATCAGCCGCACGCACAGCTTGGCGAGCAGCGATTCGAGCAGGTCGGTGTGCTCGGTGGTGCACTCGTCGATGATGATCTGGCGCACCTTGCGGTAGTCCAGCACATGGCCCAGGTCGGCGTCGCGTGCCAGCGCCGGCTGCTGGCCGAGATTGAGTTCGGCGTCGACCTGGATCGGCTGCGGCCCGTCGCGTTCATGAGCCAGCACACCGAGGTTGGCGCCGAAGCGCAGGCCGTTCAGGTGCAGGATCTGGCTGTTCAGCGTCGACGGCGGCGGCTTTGGCGCCGCGTGCGCCAGGCTGGCACCGGCTGGATGCAGATACGCAGCAACCTGCTGCGCTGCGGCGACGCCATCGGCCAGTGCGGTCTGCACGCAAGGATGCCAGCGCCCGCTGGCATCACCGGCAACGAACACGCCGAGCGCCTCGGCGGGCCGGCCGGGCGGCAGACGCGGGCTCGGCTGGCCGGCCGCCTGCAACGCGCTGGTGAGCCAGCCCCATGGCGCGGGCTCTGGCTCGTAGCCGAACAGCACCGCGGCGTGATCAAACTGCTCGCAGCCGAAAGCGACCGATTCGGCCTCGATGCGGCCGTCAGGCTGTGCGCGCAGCGCTATCGGCAGGGCCGTGTGCAGGCGCTGCACCAGCGTCGGACAGCGGTCCAGCGCGGCGATCAGCGTCGCCTGGCCGCGGTAGTCGCCGCGTGTCCAGATCGTCACCGCATGCCCGCGCCCGGCCAGGTAGGCCGCGTTCTCCAGCGCGTTGTCGCCGCCGCCCAGCAGCAGCACGCGACCGGGCGGCAACTCGGCCCGGCGGGCGGTGAGCGACTGGGCGTCCATCACTTGGGGGCTGGCGCCATAGGCTGGCGGCCGAATGGGCCGCACGCCGGTCGCCAACAGCAACGTCGCACTGTCGAGCAGGCCGCCGTCGGCCAGTTGCACCTGCCAGCCCGATGCCTGCCGGACCAACCCGGTGACCGCGCGGCCCAGGTGCCACTGCAACCCGGCCAGCCCGAGCGTGTGGGCAGCCAGTTGTTCGCCGACGGCACGCAAGGTGGTACGCGGGTGACCCAGCACCCAGTCCTGCACGAAATCGAGGCTGGCCAGTGTGGCGCAGGGCGCCGACGCCTGTTCGACCACCGCGACGCGTAGGCCCATCTGCGCCGCCCACGAAGCAGCATTGCAACCGGCCGGGCCGGCACCGATCACGACACAGTCGAGCGGGGTGGATGAAGTCATGGAGGCGGGCCGGAATGGCTGGGCAGAAAGACGGCGCTTCCTACAATCGCACGATGCAAGGAAGCGAAGCGGGCAGTGTATCGATGGCCCTGGGCGAACACATCCGCACGGAGATCGCCGTGGCCGGCGGCTGGTTGCCGTTCGACCGCTACATGGCACTGGCGCTGTACACGCCAGGCCTGGGCTACTACGCGAACACGCGTCCCAAGCTCGGCCGCATGCCCGCCGACGGCAGTGACTTCGTCACCGCGCCGGAGTTGTCGCCGCTGTTCGGCCGCGCGCTCGCCGCCCAGGTGGCGCAGGTGCTGGAGATTGCCGAGGCCGACGAGGTGTTCGAGTTCGGTGCTGGCAGCGGCACGCTCGCCGAGAGCGTGCTCGATGGCCTGGCCGCGATGGGGCATGCGCTGGTCCGCTACACGATCGTCGAGCTGTCGGCCGAGTTGCGGGCGCGGCAGCAGGCGCGGCTGGCCCGCTTTGGTGATCGTGTCCGCTGGGCCGACCAGTGGCCATCGGCGATGCACGGCGTCGTGCTCGGCAATGAAGTGCTCGATGCGATGCCGGTGCAACTGCTGCGTTTCGACGGCCAGCGGTGGCAGGAACGTGGCGTCGCGGTGCGAGACGGCCAGCTGGTCTTCGACGACCGCGATACCGCGTTGCGCCCTCCGCACGAAGGCCCCTTCCTGCCCGGCACGGTGACCGAGATCCACCCGCAGGCCGAAGCCTTCGTCACCAGCCTGGCTGGCCAGCTCGAACGCGGCGCCGCCTTCTTCATCGACTACGGCTTCCCCGAGGCCGAGTACTACCACGTGCAGCGCCACGGTGGCACGGTGATGTGCCACCGCGCGCACCAGGCCGACACCGACCCGCTGGCCGACCCCGGCGAGAAGGACATCACCGCCCACGTCAACTTCACCGGCATCGCGCTGGCCGGCCAGGACGCTGGGCTCGACGTGATCGGCTACACCAGCCAAGCGCGTTTCCTGATCAACTGCGGCATTGCACCGTTGCTCGAGGCGGCCGACCTGCGCGGACGCGCGATGGCGCAGAAGCTGATCACCGAGCACGAGATGGGAGAGCTGTTCAAGGTCATCGGCTTTGCGACGACGGGCTTGGTCTTCGAGCCGATCGGCTTTTCTGAAGGCGACCGGCTGCACCGGCTCTGAAGCTGCATCAGTCGGCGTCGGTGTCCAACGCCGCCGCCACGGCCCGCACCCGGGCCTGGTGGATGGCCTGGGCGATTTCGTCGCCCTGGGCGCCGCGGGCAATCGCGGTCGCGGCGACTTCGGCGGTCGGCATGGCGGCCGCGGCAGCAAACACCTTCGTCAGCAGCGGGCGGCTGGGGTAGTCGCGCCGCTCCAATCCGAGCCGGCCACGCGCATCGAGTTCACAGGCGAACAGGGCCTCGGCAAAGCGCTGCGGGCGCCGGAAGGCGTCGCAGCGTTCGAGCAGCCGGGTCAGTGCGGCAGGGCGCAGTTCGGTCGCGCGGTGGATATTGGTGTGCTCGCGGGCGACCAACGCCGCCAGCTCGGTCGCTTCAGTGGGCGCCTTCAGCCGGGTCGCCAACGCGCGCGCCAGCTCTTCGCTGCGGCCTTCGTGGCCGATGTGGCGCGGCCACTCGTCCGGCGGCGTCGTGCCCTTGCCGAGGTCGTGGCAGAGGCACGCGAATCGCACCGTCAGCGGTGCGTTCGCCGCCGCGGCCTGGTCCAGCACCATCTCGAGGTGCACGCCGGTGTCGATCTCCGGGTGATGCGCCTCGGGCTGCGGCACGCCGTACAGCCGGTCGACCTCGGGCATCAAGCGCGCCAGTGCACCTTCTTCGCGCAGCACCTGCAGCATCCGGCTGGGCCGGGCCTCCATCAACCCGGTCGCCACTTCCTGCCAGACCCGTTCGGCCACCAGTGCGTCGACCTCGCCCGCATCGACCATGCGGCGCACCAGCGCCATCGTCTCGGGCGCCACGGTGAAGCCCTCGAAGCGTGCGGCAAACCGGGCCAGCCGCAGGATGCGCACAGGGTCCTCCGCGAACGCGTCGCTGACATGGCGCAAGACCTTGGCCTCGAGGTCACGCGCGCCGCCGTGCGGGTCGACCAGCCGGCCGTCCTCGTCGCGCGCCATCGCGTTGATCGTCAGGTCTCGGCGCTGCAGATCCTCTTCGAGCGTGACGCTGGGCTCGGCGTGCACGACGAAGCCGCGGTAGCCCGGCGCGGTCTTGCGCTCGGTGCGGGCCAGCGCATGTTCTTCGTGGGTCTCAGGGTGCAGGAAGACCGGGAAGTCCTTGCCGACTGCCTGGTAGCCGGCGGCCAGCATCTCTTCGGGCGTGCTGCCGACGACGACCCAGTCGTGGTCGTTGACCACACGGCCCAGCATCGCGTCGCGCACCGCGCCGCCGACGATGTAGCGCTTCACGTGTGCTCGGCGCGCAACGGGTCCAGCCGCGAGCAGCCGGAGCGTCCGCCGAGGTACCCCGGTGCCACGGCGTCCAGCGCCGTGGCACGAATGCCCAGCGCCGCCAGGCCGGGCCGCCCGGGCACGGCCACGCTTGGTACCTGCATCGAATCGAGGTTGTCGCGGCTCATCAGTGTTGCGCCCGGCCACGCCTCCATCAGCGCCGCTTGCCAACGCGACAAGACCGGCGGCAAGGCGACGATGTGGCTCGCGTGGCCCGCATAACGGCCGGATGCATTGACCAGCTCTGCCAGCGTCATCACCTCGGGCCCGGCGCACTCGTAGGTCTGGCCGATGGTCTGAGGATCGGCCAGGCAGCGGGCCAGCGCCTCGGCCACGTCACCCACCCAGACCGGCTGGAAGCGCGCGTCCGCGGCGGCCAGCGGCAGCACCGGCAGGTAACGCTGCAGCCGCGCGAAAAGGTTGGTCAGGCGGTCTTCGGCACCGAAGATGACCGAAGGGCGCAGCACCGTGAGATCGAGCCCCGCGCTGCGCAGCGCGACCTCGCCTCGGCCTTTGCTGCGCAGGTAATGCGACGGCGCGTTGGTGGACGCCCCGAGGGCGCTGACATGCACCACCCGCCGCACGCCAGCGTCGCGGCAGGCGGCCGCCACGCGGCGCGGCAGCGCGACCTGCACACGATCGAAATCCGCTTCATGACCATGCAGGATTCCCACCAGGTTGACCACCGCATCGGCACCGGCGACCAGCTTGGCCAGGTCGCCGTCATCGTGCACGTCGGCCTGCACCACGTCGACCTTGGGCAAGTGGCCCAGCCGCAGCGCATGCAGGCGCTGGCGGGTCGGCACGAGCAGCCGCGGGCCGCCGTCATGCATCGGGCGGCACAGGACTTCGGCGAGCGCTCGGCCGACAAACCCGCTGCCGCCCAGGATCAACCAGTAGGCGGCCGCTTCGGGCCCCATCACCGACGGCACATGGGTCGCTTCGTACGACGGTTTCGGTAAATCGTGCATGGCGGGGCCACCTCCGTCGCGCTCACGGCAATTCCGAGTCCACCGGCGGCGCGCTGATGGTTCGGGGACCGATCGGTGCACCCAGGCGAGCCTTCAGCGAGGCCGGCTTGCCGTTCATCAGGCTCGAGTAGATCGTGGCGTTGGCCAGCACCTTCTTGACGTAGTCCCGCGTCTCGTTGAGCGGGATGTTCTCGGCCCAGATCGCCGGCTCGAGCACCGGGCCTTCGCGCCATCGGCGCGGCCGGCCGGGGCCGGCGTTGTAGGCCGCGGCGGCCAGCGGCTGCGAGCCGTCCAGGTCGTCGAGCACGAGTTTCAGGTAGGCGGTGCCCAGGCGCAGGTTGGTGTCGCGGTCGGTGATCATGCCGGGCTTGAAGTCCAGGCCGATCTTCTTCGCGGTCCACTTCGCGGTGGCCGGCATGATCTGCATCAGGCCCGAGGCGCCGACATGCGAGCGCGCATCCATGATGAAGCGTGATTCCTGCCGGATCAGGCCGTAGACATAGGCCGGGTCGAGGCCGATGTCCTTCGCCTTGGCCAGCACGTCGGCGCGCATTGGCTGCGGAAAGCGTTGCTCGATGTCGACCTCGGCCTTGGTGCGTTCGCTGGTATTGATGCAGCGGTCCCAGATCTCGCGGTCGCAGGCCAGTTGCGCGGCGGCCAGCAGCTCGCGGTCGCTCATGCCGATCAGCGAGAAGTTCCATTCGCGCACGCCTTCACTGCGCAGGCCCATGCCGATCGCGGCCAGCGCGCGCTGCAGCCCAGGCAAGGCACGGGTCGCGTGGCGTTCGGTCTCGCTGAGCGGTGCGCTGCGCGACGGCAGGGGTTGCGGCGTGCCCAGGTCTTCGGCGGCCAGCATGCCGTAGAAGTGCAGCTGGTTGGCCAGCGTTGCCAGGGTCTGCCGCGCTTCGGCTCGGTCCGCATCGCCGGCTTCACCCGATTTGGCCAGGGCTTGTTGCGCGCGGGCCCGCCAGTACTGCCAGGTCGGGTCGTTGCGTTCGGTGGCGCTCATCGCGTCGATCGCGCGCTGGGCCCAGCGCCAGCGTTCGGCGCCGTCACCCTGGCGCAGCGCGGCGCGGGCCAGCCAGCCCAGCGTTTCGTCGCTCCAGTCGGGCTGGTCCTCCAGCTTTTTCGGCAGCGTCTTCCAGGCATTGCGCGTGTGGGCCAGCGCGTCGGGCTTCAGGCCGATCGCCGCCTGCTTGGCGACTTGTGCGCGGGCCCAGGCGCCGTGCTCGGCGCCGAGGACCTCGCCCCAGCGCTCGTCGAGCAGGCGGGATGCGGTGTCGACGTCGTTGGCGGCCACGCGGGCCAGTGCCAGCGCAGCCAGCTCGGTACGCAAGTGGCCAATGGCATTGGCCTTCACGGCCAGGTAGCGCGCCGGGTTGTCGAAGATGTCGGCCACCGCTTTCGCGGTCGGTTCGCCCAGCAGCGCCGCGGTCTGGCGCGCCAGCTTGACACGGTTGTGCTCGGTCGCGTGGCGCAGCTTGCGCAGCACGTCTTCCTGGCTGAAGAGCTTGGCATCGACGAGCGTCTGCGCCAGCAGCTGGCAGCCTTCGTCGGGCTCGCGCTGGACCATCCAGGCGCGGCGGGCGCTGTCGCGCACGTCCTTGCCGGCGAGATGGTCGATCAGCTGCGCATAGCAGCTCACCTCGCGGTCGTCGTTCATCTTGAAGCGCGGCAGGTCGCGCGAGAAGAGCTCGAAATCGCGCCGGTGGCCCAGCTCGAGCAGCCAGTCGTTGCGCAGGCGGTCTTCGACATAACTGCCGGGCCAGCGCAGGTAGAAGGCCTCGACCTCGTCGCTGCGGACTTCGGGCAACCGGTTGGTCAGTTCCCAGTAGTCGACCCAAGGGGCCAGCGGGTGCTTGGCGTCCACCACCTGGGCACGCAGTGCGGCGAGCCTGGCTTTGTCTTTCCTGGCGAAGGCGTCGCGGGCGGTGCGGATCGGGTCGTCGCGGTCCTGTGCGACGGCGGCAACGGGGGCGAGCAGCGTCGCGAACAAGGCAAGGCCGCACAGCGCAGGCCCCATGGCGGCGGCTCGGCGCAACGCGGCGCGCGTGAGAGGAGAAACGGGCATCCGGTCAATGTACCGCAGCGCCCCTGGCACTGACGGGCGCAGGGCGCTGCGGTACCGGCTTGGTCAGCGGGCCTGGCGGTAGGGCTCCTCGAAAGCGAGGAAATCCTTTTCGGCCAGTGCGTCGGTGACCCAGGCTTGCACGCTGTGCGTGGCCCACACGCGCTCGGCCCAGGCGGCGGCCGCGGCCGGCAATGGCAGCGCATAGGTGCGGGTGCGGCTGATCACCGGTGCGAAGAAGGCGTCGGCGAGGCTGAATTCACCGAACAGGAAGGGGCCGCCGGAGCTGTCCAGCGCGTCCTGCCAGGCGGCGGCCAGGCGCTCCAGGTCGGCGCGTACGGCAGGCTGCTCGGCCAGCACGCGTTGGCCGACCTCGGGCATCGAGGCGTCGATGTTCATGCCGCAGGCGCCGCGCAGCGCGCGAAAGCCGGCGTGCATCTCGGCGCACAGGCTGCGCGCGCGGGCCCGGGCATGCGGCGCGCGGGGCCACAGCGCGTGCTGCGGGAACTTCTCGGCCAGGTACTCGGCGATTGCCAGCGTGTCCCAGACCGAGAAACCTTCGTCGACCAGCACCGGCACCGTGCCAGCGGGCGACACGCGGGCCAGGGCCTGCTTGAACTGCGAGCCGGCGTCGAAGCTGTCGAAACGCAGCTTGACCTCCTCGAACGGGATGCCGAAATGGCGCAGCGCCACCCACGGGCGCATGGACCAGGAGGAGTAGTTCTTGTTGCCGATGTAGAGCTGGAGGGACATGAGGGCTCGATCCGTTGCATGAAACGCGGCCCCCGATGCTAGAGGCTATGCCGGCCCCGCGTGATGCCGTGTTGTCATCACGCTGATGACTCCGGCGCATCAGTCGACGCCTCTTCGCCGATTGCACGGCGCGTGTCGGCAGCATGCTGGCGCACGAATTCCAGCAGCGCGGTCAGCTCGGGCCGCGCGGGGCGGCCCGTGCCATGCGAGGGGGCATGGTCCAGCGCGACCATGAAGTAGGCGAAAGGTGAGCGCAGTCGCAGCGCCGGCCCGAAGGGCTCGACCAGTTCGCCGCGAGCCAGTGCGTCGTGCACCATCGGCAACCAGGCCAGCCCGACACCCTGGCCGGCGACGACGGCCTGGATCTGCTGGTGATTGAAGTTGACGCTGTACCAGCGCCGCGGTGCGAGATGGCCGAGGCCCTGGGCACCCAACCAGGCGGGCCAAGCCAGCGCGTTGGCGCTGGGCGTGTTGTCTTCGACCTCGACCAGCGCGTGCTGCGCCAGGTCGGCTGGCTGGGCCAGCGGTGGCACCTCGCCGCGGGCGATCGCGTCGGCCATGCGGGCGCCCACAACCGGCGTCAACACCTCGCCGAACATGCGCTCGGCGCCGACCGGGGCACGCTCGGGCCGGCAATGCCGCAGCAGCAGGTCCAGCTCGGGATCGTCCGTGTCGGCCAGGCGGTCGGTGGCCGACAGCCGGATGTCGATGCCCGGATGGCGGCGCTCGAAGTCGGTCAGGCGCGGCATCAGCCAAAGCGTCGCGAACGACGGGAAGGTCGACAGGCTGATTTGCGCCCGGCCCTGCGCGATGCGGATCTGACGCACCGTGCCATCGAGCCGGGCCAGCATCGGCTCGACCGCGCGCAGCAGG
This sequence comes from Ideonella sp., assembly GCF_036277275.1. GTDB lineage: Bacteria > Pseudomonadota > Gammaproteobacteria > Burkholderiales > Burkholderiaceae_C > Ideonella. Next base: position 52,129 of record NZ_DASUNH010000161.1, read on the forward strand.
CTTTGGCCGGCGTGGGTCAACTCGACCCGGCGTGTGCCGCGGTTGAACAGCATGCTGCCGAGCTCCTCTTCGAGGCTCTTGATCTGGCGACTGATGGCCGGCTGCGTCAGGTGCAGGTCTTCGGCCGCGGCGCTGAAGCTCAGGCGCCGGGCGACGGCCTCGAAGCTGCGCAGGAAGTCCAGCGAGAGCGGCCGGCCACTCGGTTTATTCATGACGAAATCTGATCAATCGACGCCTTCGAAAGCATTGGTGCTAACCCGGACTCCCGCGCATGATGCAGTCCATCGGGAAAACGTTCCCGGCCGACAGGAGATTGATGATGAGCACGCATTCCTTCGCTTCCTTGGCCCTGCCCCAGCTGGAGCAGCCCAGCAGCCTGGCGCTGCCGCAGGCGCGGCGTTGGGTGGCGGGTGATGCGGGTTGGGTCACCGTGCAGGCCGGGCGGGCCTGGCTGACGCGTGATGGCGACCTCGACGACCATGTGCTGACCACCGGCGAACGGCTGTGGTTGCGCCGCGGTGACGTGCTGACCGCCGAGGCCTGGCAAGCCGACGAGCCGGCATGGCTGGTCTGGCGTCCTGAGCCGGGTCAAGCCTTCTTGGCGGGCTTGACGGCCTTGGCGGCCGGCGGTTTGGCCCGCGGCGCACGTGGTTTGGCCGGTGGTTTGCTGGCCCTGGCGCGCAATGCCGAAGCCAGCGCTTGCCGCGCCCAGGGCAGCATCTGCGCCGGCGAGTCCATGGCCTCGGCCGGTGCGCTCCAGTAACTCATTGCGACCTTCTTGCCGTCGGCCGTCTGGAACTCGAATGGCCGGCAACCGGCAGCTTCGAAAGCCGGGCGATTCTGATCGTCCGTCTTCAGGAACAGATCGTCGCCGACGATGATGGCGATGAAGACCTCGTCGACATAGAGGCCGTGGCCGCCGAACATGCGCTTGACGCGCACGGGGCCCAGCGCGCCCAGCAATTCGCTGCACCAGCGCACGGTTTCCTGGGTTTGGGGGCTGACGGGCATGGTGGGGAGTTTAGGGGCCGGGCCGCAATGAATGATCCTCTGTCACGGGTGTGGCGCAGGGCGACGGCGGTGCCCCCGCTCTGCGGCCCGCTCGCGGGCGGATGTTTGCAGTGAGCGGCGGGCTGCCCATCAACACCGTGGCGCACCAGAGCCGTTGGGGCGACCGCGAATGAAGGCCGCCGAGCGAGGACACCACCATCGCCCTGTGGAACCGACTGTGGCGTGGCACGCCGAGCACTGGCACCCGATCTGCAAGGACCGGGTGCTCGGGGCATCTTCGAAGGCTCTCATTCGCGGTCGCCCCGACGCATCTCCGGCACCACGGTGTTGATGGGTAGCCCGTTGATCACCTCAAGCCGTGCCCCGCGAGCGAGCCGCAGAAGATGTCCCGGGCGGCCGGCCCACGCGCCGACCTTCGCAGTCCGGCCCTACCCCGCAGTCCAAGTCAGGCCGGAATGAAAAAAGGGGTCACCCGCGAAGATGACCCCAACATCTCTAGAGCACGCCTGGTGCCGCGTCCCCACGCGGCAGCATGCCCGAGACCTCTGAAAACTTGTTGCGCTGATGCGTTAGATCGTCGCTCAGAAGTTGTGCTTGATGCCGATGTCGTAACCGGTGGTTTTGAAGTTGTCGGGGATGTCGTCACGGCCTTCGCGCGTGATGTCAGCATAGATCGTCGTGCGCTTGGACAAGGCGTAGTGATAACCCAAGCTGAGCTGGCGATCCTGGATCACGTCCGTGGTCGTGTTCTTCAGCTCGCCCCAGCTGGCGCGCAGCTCACCCTGGCCGATCGGCGCCGTGGCCGACACCAGGTAGGAGCGGGCCTTCTGGTCACTGCCGTCGCGGCCGGTGCCGAAGAAGGCGCCCACCTTGACGATGCCGAAGTTGTAGCTGCCGTTGATCGTGGCCCAGTAGTCGTCTTCGTCGGCCGGGTTTTCGTAGCCGATGCCCAGCACGATCGGCCCGCTGGCCCAGGCGCCGCCCAGGCTGTACGGGCGCTTCTCGGCCACACCGCTGGCCGGGGTGTTGCCATCGGCCTCGGCGACTTGGGCGCCGACGGTGAAGCCGTTGGCGCTGAAGCGGTAGTTCACGCCGTTGCTGTAGCGGTTCGTGCCGATGCGGCCGTTGACGATCGTGCTGTTGGACGCCACGGTGTCGGTGCCCCACGGGTCGGCGACGATCTGGCTCAGGGCGTAGGCCGGGTTGTCTTCACGGCCCAGCGTCACGCGGCCAAAGCCGCCTTCGAGGCCGACGATCGCCTTGCCGTCCCAGAAGGCGGCCTTGGACTGCGTGCCCTCGTCAGCGTTGAAGCGGTGTTCGATCTGGAACACGGCTTTCAGGCCGCCACCCAGGTCTTCGATGCCGCGGAAGCCCAGCCGGCTGCCCGAACCGTTGCGGACTTCGTTGTTCTTCACCGCATCGGCCTGCTGGGCGACCGACAGGTCGACCCGGCCATAGACGGTGACGGACGATTGGGCAAAGGCGCTGCCGCTGAACGCAGCGGCCAAGGCCAGGGCAAGAGGAGCCAGGGAGCGGATGGTCATGGTTCGGTGTTGTCGTCAGAAGGGACGCGGCGGTCCGGGAAAACCCGACTCTAAGCACCGAGTGGAGTGACACCAAGACGTTTATGGTGAACAGTCCATTGCAGAAACAGGAATAACGATTCACCGGGATGGCGTGTCCTTGCGAATTCAATCCGAATCAAGAGTTTGCCCCGTACACACCGGCCGCCCAAGCGAGCCAGGCGCCGGCACAATCATCATCCCTGTCTCGCCTTCGCCACGGACCATGACGCTGCCGTTCAAGCTGAACCTGGAGCCCTCGCGCGACAAGGCCCTGCTCCGCAAGCAGCTGCAGGCCGAGCGCATGGCCCTGCTCGACCGCCACCAGCGGGCCGCCCACCTGCAAGAGGTGTTGCAGGTCTGGCTGATTGGCCGGCCGGAAAAAACGATCGGCGCCTACTGGCCCATCAAGGGCGAGTTCGACGCGCTGCCGGCGCTCTACCGCTGGAGCGAAGGGCACGACGAGCGCCGCATCGGCCTGCCGGTGATCGACCGCGAAACCAAGCAACTGCGCTTCCACGTCTGGTACCCCGGTTGCCCGATGGAGGAGGACGCCTACGGCATCCCGAAGCCGAAGGACACCGAAGAATTCCACCCCGAACTGCTGCTGGTGCCGTGCGTCGGCTACGGGCCGGATGGTGTGCGGCTCGGCTACGGCGGTGGCTTTTACGACCGCACGCTGGCGGCGATCACGCCCAAACCGGCGACCGCCGGCCTCGGCTATGCGCACGGCTACGTGCCGTGGCTCGAGGGCGAGCCGCACGACGTGCCGTTGGACGCGTTGCTGACTGAAGAAGGCGTGGCCTGGCAGCGATAGTTTGCATTGCCGCGACCGAACAAGCAGCCATCGCGGATCCGGCTCTGTCGGTCCGCTGATGGCGCCCCCTTGAGCGGGAGGCGCCGAAGGCGCTTCGGGGGTGGTCAGTACCCCAGGCGTTTGCAGATCTCGAGCGTCAGCGGGCTCTGGTTCAGCGTGTAGAAGTGGATGCCCGGTGCGCCGCCTGCGATCAGGCGCTCGCACAGCCGGGTCACGATGTCCAGGCCGAACGCGCGGATCGAGGCCGTGTCGTCGAGGAAACCCTCCATCTTCAGCGCCGCCCAGCGCGGGATCTCGATGCCGTCGCGCGCCGCGAACTGGGCGATACGCGCGTAGTTGTGGATCGGCATGATGCCCGGCACGATCGGCACCGTGATGCCCAACGCGCGCACTTCGTCGACGAAGTGGAAGTACGCGTCGGGGTTGAAGAAGAATTGGGTGATCGCCGAGTTCGCACCTGCTCGAACCTTGTCGGCGAAGAACTGCAGGTCGCGTTTGGCATAACGCTGCTGTGGGTGGTATTCGGGGTAGGCGGCGACCTCGATGTGCCAATCCGACCCTTGCGTCTCGCGGATGAACGCGATCAGCTCGCTGGCGTAGCGGAACTCACCGGCGGTCGCGGTGCCGCTGGGCAGGTCGCCACGCAGCGCCACCAGGCGGTGGATGCCCTGGGCGCGGTAGGTGGCCAGGATCTCGGCGATGTTGGCGCGGGTCGAGCCGACGCAGCTCAGGTGAGGAGCGGCCTCATGGCCGAGCGCGGCGATGTCGCGCACGGTCGACAAGGTCTTGTCGCGCGTCGAGCCACCGGCGCCGTAGGTGACGCTGAAGAACTCGGGGTCGACGACGGCCAGGTCCTGCACCACGGTCTTCAGCTTCTCGCTGCCGACGGGGGTGTTGGGAGGGAAGAACTCGAAGCTGATCGGCACGCGCTTCGAGACGGGGCGGGAGGTGTCGGTCATGGTCAGGTCGATTCGGGGGTGGAGGCCCGCCGGGCCTCGATGAAGAATTCGCGGTTGCCGTCGCCGCCGGTCGTCGGGCTGTCGCGCCAGGCAATCACTTCCAGGCCGATGCGGCCGCAGGCCTTGCGCAGGCGGGCCTCGACGTGGCCGTAGGCGGAGGCGTCCTTGACGAGACCCTTCTTGCCGATGTCCACGGGCTGCAACTCGAACTGCGGCTTGACCAGCATCAGCAGCGTGCCGGTCGGCGCCAGCAACAGGGTCAGCGCCGGCAGCACCAGCGTCAGCGAGATGAACGACAGGTCGCCGGTGATGAAGTCGAAGCCGGCCGCCGGCATCGCAGCGCCGATCTGCTCACGAGTCAGCGAGCGCGCGTTGACGCCTTCCAGCGCCGTGACGCGCGGGTCGGCCGCCAGCCGCGCGTGCAGCTGGCCGTGGCCGACGTCGACGCCCACCACGTGCGCCGCGCCGGCAGCCAGCAGCACGTCGGTGAAGCCACCGGTGCTCTGACCCACGTCGAGTGCCACGGCGCCATTCAGCTGCAAGCCGCTGTCACGCAGCACGCCTTCGAGCTTCAAGCCGCCACGCGACGCCCAGCGCAGCTCGGCGTCGTCGGTCAGCTCGATCTCGCAGCCTTCCGGCAGCTCGTCGCCGGCCTTCTTCGGCACCTTCCAGCCGTTCGGGCCGAGCCAGCGCACGGCGCCGCGCTCGATCAGCCGCTGGGCGGCCGACCGGCTGGGCGCAAGGCCTTGGGCGACGAGCAACTGGTCGGCACGCATCGGCGATCAGTAGCGATAAGTGTCCGGCTTGTACGGGCCGTTCTTGTTCACGCCGATGTACGCGGCCTGCTCCTCGCTCAGCTCGGTCAGCTTGGCGTTCAGCTTCTTCAGCTGCAGGCGGGCGACCTTCTCGTCCAGGTGCTTGGGCAGCACGTAGACCTTGCCGACTTCATAGGCTTCAGGCTTCGTGAACAGCTCGATCTGCGCGATCGTCTGGTTCGCGAACGAGCTCGACATCACGTAGCTCGGGTGGCCGGTGCCGCAGCCCAGGTTCACCAGGCGGCCCTTGGCCAGCATGATGATGCGCTTGCCCGGCTTGCCATCAACACCCGGGAAGATCACGTGATCGACCTGCGGCTTGATCTCTTCCCACTGGTACTTCTCGAGCGACGCGATGTCGATCTCGTTGTCGAAGTGGCCGATGTTGCAGACGATCGCCTGGTCCTTCATCTTGACCATGTGGTCGTGCGTGATCACGTTCTTGTTGCCGGTGGCGGTGACGAAGATGTCGGCCTGCGAGCAGGCATCGTCCATCGTGACGACGCGGTAGCCTTCCATCGCGGCCTGCAGCGCGTTGATCGGATCGATCTCGGTCACCCACACCTGCGCCGACAGCGCGCGCAGTGCCTGGGCCGAGCCCTTGCCCACGTCGCCATAACCGGCGACCACGGCGACCTTGCCGGCGATCATCACGTCGGTCGCGCGCTTGATGCCGTCGACCAGGCTTTCACGGCAGCCGTACAGGTTGTCGAACTTGCTCTTGGTGACCGAGTCGTTGACGTTGATCGCGCGGAACAGCAACGTGCCCTTCGCGCTCATCTCGTTCAGGCGGTGTACGCCGGTGGTCGTCTCTTCGGTCACGCCGATGATCTGGGCGCTCTTGCGGGTGTACCAGTTCTTGTCGACCGCCAGCTTGGCCTTGATCGCGGCGAACAGCTCACGCTCTTCTTCGCTGCCCGGGTTGGCCAGCAGCGAAGCGTCCTTCTCGGCGCGTTGGCCCAGGTGCATCAGCAGCGTGGCGTCGCCGCCATCGTCCAGGATCATGTTCGGGCCTTCGTTCTCGCTGAACGCCGGGCCGAAGTCGAAGATGCGGTGGGTGTAGTCCCAGTAGTCCTTCAGCGTCTCGCCCTTGTAGGCGAAGACCGGCGTGCCGGTGGCCACCAGGGCGGCGGCGGCGTGGTCTTGCGTCGAGTAGATGTTGCACGAGGCCCAGCGCACTTCGGCGCCGAGTGCCTGCAGGGTCTCGACCAGCACGGCGGTCTGGATCGTCATGTGCAGGCTGCCGGTGACGCGCGCGCCCTTCAGCGGCTGGCTGGCGGCGAACTCTTCGCGGATCGCCATCAGACCGGGCATCTCGGTCTCGGCAATCTTGATCTCTTTGCGGCCCCAGTCGGCCAGCTTGATGTCGGCGATCGCGTGGTCGGGGGCGGTTTTCAGAACGGCAGCGTTCATGTCGGGGTCTCCGGTCGGGCAAATGAGTGCGACCCGCAGCGCAGAAGCGGCGGGGCAAGGCGGACCGGGGAAGGACGGGCCACGCATCACCCACGACACCAATGGTGCGGGTGAGCGCCGTTGCAAATGTAGGGTTCCGAGCCTGGGGCCTGGGGTGCAGGGCCTTGCAACGCTCCTCGGAACGAACGCGAATTCTAGCCGGCCGCGGGGAAGTCGGCCAAGGCCTGTGTGAAGCGTTCCGCGTCTTCGTCGTCGTTGTAGGCCTGGGCGGAGAAGCGCCAATACAAACCATCGTCGATCGCCAGGATCTGCGCCTCGATCTGCGCCTCGGCCAGCAACCAGGTCTTCAGCGCCATCGCAGCGTCGAAGCCGCGGCCCAGCGTTGGCGGGAGGGGCAGCGTGACCATGCTGGCGACCATTGCGCGCGGTGTGGTCAAGGGCAGGCCCCAGCGCGTGGTCAGGCGCTCGGCGGTGCGCCAGGCCAGCGCGTGGTTGTGGGCCCACAGCGCGTCTCGGCCGCCCAGCGCTTCGTCGATGAACCGAAAGCCGGCCGGGGCGCACAGGAACGGGGTCGGGTCGCGTGTGCCGACCCAGTCGAACTCGGCCAACCAACCACCGCCGGCCCCCCAGCTGACCACTGGCGGGTGCAGCCCGGCGCGGCGCGCGGGTGCTGCCCACAAGATGCCGGCGCTGCGGGGCGAGAAAGCCCACTTGTGCAGGTTCGCGGTGTAGTAGTCGACACCCAGCGACGGGATGTCGACTGGCAGCGCGCCGGGCGCGTGGGCGCCATCGGCCAGCACCGCGATGCCCCGCGCCCGGCAGGCGGCGGACATGGCGGCCAGCGGCATTACCAGCGCGGTTTCTGGGCTGACGTGGTCCAGCACCGCGAGCTTGGTGCGCGGCGTCAGCGCCATTCGCAGTGCGTCGACCAGTTCGGCTTCGTTGTTGACCGGGAAGGGCAGGCTCGCGGTGACCACGGTGGCGCCGGAACGCGCCGCATGGTGCGCAGCCGCGCGCGCCACCGCCCCGTAGGTCCGGTTGGTCACCAGCACCTCGTCGCCGGGCTGCAGGTCGAACGAGGCGAGCACGGCGTTCGCGCCAGCGGTGGCGTTGTCGACGAACACGAGGTCGTCGCCTTGCACGCCCAGCCACGGCGCGATCGCTGTAGCCGCGGCACGCAGACGCTGACGCGGGCCACCGGGCAGCGCGCGGTCCGGGTTCTCGTCGGGGCGGCCGATCGGCGTCAGCTCGCGCAGCAGGAAGCGCGCCGGCTGCCGCTCGATCTCGTCGCGCAGCGCGGCCTGGGCGGCCAATACGGCACGCGGCGTGGCGCCGACGGTGCCATGGTTCAGGTAGGTGATCGACGGGTCCAGCGGCCACAGCGGCAGCAGGCTCCGGCCAAAACGCGGTGGGGTCGGCATGGGGCCGGATTTCAGCACGCATGGGACACTGCCGCGCATGTTGGATTCCCTCCTTGCGGGCACCACCGCCTGGCCCGCGGTGCCGCCGCGGCGGCTGGCTGCCGTGAGCGGCGTGCTAACCGACATCGATGACACGCTGACGCGCGACGGCGCGATCGAGCCGGCCGCGTTGGCTGCGCTGGAGCGGCTGGCGCAGGCCGGCGTGCCGGTGATCGCCATCACCGGCCGCCCGGCCGGTTGGAGCGAGCCCTTTGCGCTGGCCTGGCCGATTGCCGCGATCGTGGCCGAAAACGGCGGCGTGATGCTGCGCCGCGCTGCCGACGGCACGCTGCAACGCGACTTCGCGCAAGCGCCCAACGAACGGGCCGACAACTTCGCGCGCCTGCAGGCCTGCGCGGCGGCGGTGCTGCGCGAGGTGCCCGGCAGCACACTGGCGCAAGACAGCGCCGGCCGCCTGACCGACATCGCCATCGACCACAGCGAGTTCGCGCGCCTGAACCCGGTGCAGATCGGCCAGGTGCTGGCCGTGATGCGTGGTCACGGGCTGACGGCGACCGTCAGCTCGATCCACGTCAACGGCTGGATCGGTACGCACAGCAAGTGGACGGCGGCCGAATGGGCGGTGCGCGAGGCGATCGGCCGAGCTTTCCTGGTCGACGACTGGCTCTATGTCGGCGACTCGACCAACGACCAGCTGATGTTCGAGCGCGTGCCGCTGTCCGTCGGTGTGGCCAACATCGCCCGCTTCTGGCCCGAGCTGCGCATCAAGCCGGCCTATGTGACAGCCAGCGAGCGCGGCGTCGGCTTTGCAGAGGTCGCCGACGCACTGCTGGCAGTGCGTTAACCCGCAACACCCAGGAACTCGGCCAGCCGCTGTCGCTCTTCATCCAGCGCGCGGCGGAAGTCAGTGTCACGCGGTGCTGGGCCGGCGACATAGCCGCAGTCCAGCGTGAGCTGCCCACCGCTGACCCCGGCGTTGGCCCAGCCGATCACCTGGTCGCGCCACAGCAGCGGCAACGCGTAGTAGCCGAGCTGGCGCTTGGGCGCCGGTGTGTAGGCCTCGAAGCGGTAGGCCCAGCCCCAGAAATGCTCGAAGCGGCGCCGGTCCCAGACCACCGGGTCGAACGGCGCCAGCAGGTGCACGCGCTCGGGCGCCTGGTGCCGGCGCGACGCCGGGTTCTCGCCAACTGGCCAGTACCAGTCGACGCCGTCGAGGCGGGCGTGGGCCGATCGCGCCTTGGCGCGTGCCAGCGCTGCATTGCGTTCCGCGCGCCACTGCGGCACCCCACCGCCGAGCAGGCTGGCAAGCTGGCCCAGGCCGGCCGCCGGCAGCGGCGCGTATTTGGCGATGACCAGGTCGAGCAGCGTGTCCATCCGGGCGTGCACCTCGGCCCGATCCAGCGGCTCGTTATGCGCGTCGCGCGCCGCGTAGACGCGCACGCCGCCGTCGCGCCGGGCCACCCGCAGCAGGCCTCGGTAGTGCATGCCATCGAGCAGCTGGGTGCTGGCATTCGACGAGCCACCGAACCAGTTGCGGGTCTTGCCGTGCGCGAAGTGCGCATCGACCTCGCGCGGGTGGACCGCACCGCGTTCGCGCACGTATTCCAGCACCTCGTGGGCCTGTTTCCAGCGCGCAGGCGTCCACGCCTGGCGTGGTGTGCGCGGGTGCATCAGCGACAGATGCTGGCGCGGCAGGAAGCCGTAGTTGACGAAGAAGTCTTCTTCGATCGCCAGGCGCGGGTAGCGGCGCTCGAGTTCACCGGCGGTGTAGCCGATCACGCGGTGGCGCAGCGTCAGGTCCTGCGCGCGCGCCGGTGCGCGGATCGGGTCGGCCTGCACGAAGCCCAGGCGCTCGATCGCGCGGGGCAGGGTGGTCGGCTTGAACAGGCTGCGTGCGACGGCGTAGCGGCGCAGGTCGTCGAGGGTCAGTGAGCTGGGCATCGCGTGATGATGCCGCAGGTGATGGCCGCACAACGCCCAGCAAAGAGCCCGGCCAGGGCCGGGCTCGCGGGTCGTGTGGCAAGCCTCGCGGCTTGCGGCGTCGACTTATTGCTGCGGGTTGGCCTTGCCGCCTTCCGTGCGCAGCGCCGGGGCATCGCAGGTGGACTTGACGAAGGCGATGGTGGTCGGGTTGATGACGGTCTGGAACGACAGGTCGTCGCGCCATTCGGTCCAACTGCCGTTCTTGCCCTTGAAGGCCATCGAGTCGTTGCCGACGCCGCTGGCGTAGTTGCCGTAGATGTGGGTGTGGACCTTGCTGCCCACCGTCACTTGCTGCCAAGCGCCGCCCCAGCCGGAGAAGGTGGTGCCGTACCACGTGCCACCAGCGACGAGGCAGATCTGCTGAATACCAGCGACGCTGTACTGGCCCGGGCCGATGGCGGCAGACGCGAACATCGGGGCGGCCAAAGCGGCGACGGCAAAGCAGGTGCGAACAAACTTCATGCTGGACTCCTGAGTTGTTAGATCGAACATCGGATGTCACTGATGAGCATGGGTTCGTGCCGCCAGTGACTGCCGGCAACTGCCTCCGCGGTCCGGTTCCGACGAAGGTCCCATGCGGCGCACTGTAAGAATGTGATTCCAGATGTCACATCCCTAGCAAGAGGGGCCCGGTGTCCCTCTTCTGGGGGGCTGCCAGCACGCTTCTGGTTCGGCGGGTCTGCGCCCGCCATTGACAGGCGGGCCACGCGACAATGCGCCGCTGGATCACTTTTGTCGGCCGCCGGACCCTGTCGCACCATGAAACCTTTTGGAACACCTTTGTCGACCGCAGCTTTGCGGGTGATGCTGCTGGGCGCCGGTGAGTTGGGCAAAGAGGTCGTGATCGCCCTGCAGCGCCTGGGGGTCGACACCACGGCGGTCGACCGCTACGACAACGCGCCCGGGCAACAGGTGGCTCACCATTCGCGCACGATCGCCATGAGCGACCCGGCGGCGTTGCGGGCGCTGATCGAGGCCGAGCGGCCCGATCTGGTGGTGCCCGAGATCGAAGCGATCGCCACGCCGGTGCTCGAAGCACTGGAGGCCGAAGGTGTGGTCCGCGTGATCCCCAACGCCCGCGCGGCGCGGTTGACGATGGACCGCGAAGGCATTCGCCGCCTCGCCGCCGAAACGTTGGGCCTGCCGACCAGCCCGTACCGTTTCTGCGACTCACTGTCCGAGCTGCAGGCTGCAATCGACGGAGGTATTGGCTATCCCTGTGTCGTCAAGCCGGTGATGAGCAGCTCGGGCAAGGGCCAGAGCAAGCTCGACGGACCGGCCGATGTGGCCAAAGCCTGGGCCTGCGCGATGGCTGGTGGCCGCGTCAGCCATGGCCGCGTCATCGTCGAAGGCTTCATCGATTTCGACTACGAGATCACCTTGCTGACGGTGCGCGCCGTCGGCGAGGGCGCTCAGGTGCAGACGCAGTTCTGCGCCCCGATCGGCCACGTGCAGGTCAGCGGCGACTATGTCGAGAGCTGGCAGCCGCAGCCAATGTCGCCGAAGGCGCTCGAGCGTGCCCAGCAGATCGCTGCGGCCGTGACCGGCAACCTGGGCGGCCAGGGGCTGTTCGGCGTCGAGCTGTTCGTCAAGGGTGACGAGGTCTGGTTCAGCGAGGTCAGCCCGCGGCCGCACGACACCGGCATGGTGACGATGGCGACGCAGTGGCAAAACGAGTTCGAGTTGCACGCCCGCGCGATCCTCGGGTTGCCGGTCGACATGCGGCTGAAGAGCCCGGGTGCGAGCGCCGTGATTTACGGCGGTGTCGACGCGAAAGCGGTGGTCTTCGACGACGTGGCCGAAGCGCTGGCGGTGCCGAACTCGGACTTGCGCCTGTTCGGCAAGCCCGAGAGCTTCGTCAAGCGGCGCATGGGGGTGGCGTTGGTGCACGACGAGGATGTCGACGTGGCCCGTCGGCAGGCGAAGCTGGCGGCGAGCAAGGTCAAGCCGCGCGCCGCCTGAGCTTGCGGGCATGAAAAAGGGCACCCGAAGGCGCCCTTGCCGTTCCAGCAGGTGTGAATCAGCGGCCCGCGGCAGCGCGCAGTTCGGCGGCCTTGTTGGTCGCCTCCCACGTGAACTCCGGCTCTTCGCGGCCGAAGTGGCCATAGGCTGCCGTCTTCGAGTAGATCGGGCGCAGCAGGTCCAGCATCTGGATGATGCCCTTCGGGCGCAGGTCGAAGTGCTCTTGCACCAACTCGGCCAGCTTCTCGTCGGAGACGACGCCGGTGCCTTCGGTGTAGACCGTCACGTTCATCGGGCGGGCCACGCCGATCGCGTACGCGACCTGGATCTGGCACTGCTTGGCCAGGCCGGCGGCGACGATGTTCTTGGCCACGTAGCGGGCGGCGTAGGCGGCCGAGCGGTCGACCTTGGTCGGGTCCTTGCCCGAGAACGCGCCGCCACCGTGCGGGCAGGCGCCGCCGTAGGTGTCGACGATGATCTTGCGGCCGGTCAGGCCGCAGTCGCCCTGCGGGCCGCCGATGACGAAGCGACCGGTCGGGTTGACCAGGTACTTGGTGTCCTTCAGCCATTCCTTGGGCAGCACCGGCTTGATGATCTCCTCGATCACCGCCTCGTAGAACTCGGGCTTCATCTTGTCGCCCAGGCTCATCTCGGGCGCGTGCTGGCTCGACAGCACGACGGTGTCGATCGAGTGCGGCTTGCCGTCGACATAGCGCAGCGTCACCTGGCTCTTGGCGTCGGGCCGCAGAAAGGGCAGGCGCCCGTCCTTGCGCAGCTGCGCCTGGCGCTCGACCAGCCTGTGCGCGTAGTAGATCGGCGCGGGCATCAGCTCGGGCGTCTCGTCGCACGCGTAGCCGAACATCAGGCCCTGGTCGCCGGCGCCGGTGTTCAGGTGGTCGTCGCTGGCGTGGTCCACGCCCTGCGCGATGTCGTTGCTCTGCTTGTCGTAGGCCACCAACACCGCGCAGCCCTTGTAGTCGATGCCGTATTCGGTGTTGTCGTAGCCGATGCGCTTGATCGTGTCGCGCGCGACCTGGATGTAGTCGACATGCGCGTTGGTCGTGATCTCGCCGGCCAGCACCACCAGGCCGGTGTTGCACAGCGTTTCGGCGGCCACGCGCGAGCGCGGATCCTGCGCAAAGATCGCGTCGAGGATCGCGTCGGAGATCTGGTCCGCCACCTTGTCGGGATGGCCTTCGGAAACGGATTCGGAAGTGAACAGGAAATCGTTCGACACGTCAAAACTCCAGTCAGGTTGCACAACTCGCGTTGCCGGCCTGAAAAGTTCTGGAGGAGCGGCGAACGCTTTAGCGGAATTTGACGGACTGTCGTCCGGCAAGAGGCACTGGAGTGCAGCCCCCTTGCGTCGCCCCGCAAGTAGTTCAGTAACTCGGCGACCCCGCGATTATAGGAAACATGCACAC
>NZ_DASUNH010000162.1:0-25945 GCF_036277275.1 Ideonella sp.
CACCCACGCCGAAGAACCCTCCCCGCCCTCACCTCCGATCACCCACGGCAACGGCAAGCTGCTGTTGACCGGTGGCGTCAGCACGATCGACGGCGCCGCCGGCGGCGGCCTGACCCCGTGGGCCGTCACCGCCAGCTACGCCACCTCGAACCAGTTCGGCGGCACCGCGCACGCGACACGCGTCGTGACGCAGGACTACGCGATGAACGCGTACGGCGCCGCGCTCGGCATCGACGACCGCTTCGAGATCTCGATCGCACGGCAGGATTTCGACACCGGCATCACCGGCACGGCCCTTGGCCTGCCCGGCCTGCACCTGAAGCAGGACATCGTCGGCCTGAAGTGGCACTTTGCCGGCGACGCGGTGCTGGACAGCGACAGCTGGATGCCGCAGCTCGCGATCGGCCTCGAACACAAGCGCACCGATGCGGGCGACCTGGAGCCGACGTTGAAGGCGCTGGGCGCCGACCTGAGCGGTACCGACCTGTACCTCAGCGCGACCAAGCTGTTCCTCGCCCAGGGCGTACTGGTCAACGGCACGCTGCGCGTCAGCAAGGCCAACCAGAACGGCCTGCTCGGTTTCGGCGGCACCGAGCACGACAGCTACAGCCTGCAGCCCGAAGTCTCGATCGCCTGGCTGCTGCGCAAGGATCTGGCGATCGGCGCCGAATACCGCGCCAAGCCCGACAACCTGAACCCGTCGATCCTCGCCGACGGGCTGAAGGAAGACGACTGGGCGGACATCTTCATCGCCTGGGCGCCCAACAAGCACCTCTCGCTGACGCTCGCCTACGTCGACCTCGGCCGCATCGTGCCGGCGGTCGTCCCCAAGCGCCAGACCGGCGCGTACCTCTCGGCCCAACTGGCGTTCTGACGGAGAAGCCGCCCATGCCAATCGTTCCCCGAATCCTCCGCACGCTGTTCGCGGCCGCTCTGCTGGCCGGCTGCGGGCTCGCATCGGCCGACGACAACCTCTACCAGCAACTCGGCGGCCAACCCGGTCTCGTCAAGCTGATGGACGACTTCATGCAGCGCCTGCTGGCCGACTCGCGCATGAAGCCGTTCTTCAAGGACGTCGACCAGGCGCACGTCAAGGCGCAGTTGGTCGACCAGTTCTGCGAAGTCTCCGGCGGCCCGTGCAAGCTCAATGGCCCGGACATGAAGAAGGTGCACAGTGGCATCGACGTCACGCGTGCCGACTTCAATGCGCTGGTCGAAGTGCTGCAGCAGTCGATGGACGCGCAAGGCATTGCCTTCGGCGCGCAGAACCGCCTGCTCGCCAAGCTCGCGCCGATGCACCGCGACATCGTCAACGTGCCCTGACCCCACCTCCCACCCCACACGCCACCCACCCTCACTTCTGCCGTTGGACCACACCATGCCGCTGAAACGCTTCTCGCCCGCCCGCACCGCCTCTTGCCTGCTGATCACCGGCCTGACCGCCATGGCCCAGGCCGGCACGTTGGACGTCAATGTCCTCGACCGCGATGGCCAGCCGGCCGCCGACGTGGTGGTGCTGGTGCAGGTGCCCAACCAGCCGAGCGCCAAACCGGCCGCTGCGCCGGTGGTGATCGCGCAGCAGGACCTGCGCTTCCAGCCCTTCCTGACCGTCGTGCCGGTCGGCAGCACGCTGCGCTTCGTCAACAAGGACGGCTACGACCACCATGTTCGCTCGGTGCCGAGCGGCCCGCTGGGCAGCATGCCGGCGGTCGAGTACTTCGAGCTGCGGCTCGACGGCAGCGGCGCACCGGCCACCACCGGCAGCAGCAGCTACGGTGGCTATGACGACTACGCCACCAAGCCGGCAGCGCCGGCGAAGAAAAAATCGGGCTCCAGCACCGCCGACGTCAAAGTCGACCGCGCCGGCCCGATCGGCCTGGGCTGCCACATTCACGGCTCGATGCGCGGCCAGGTGTATGTCAGCGCGAGCCCCTGGTTCGCCAAGACCGACGCCAAGGGCGTCGCGCACATCGAAGGCGTGCCCGACGGCGCGGCCGAGGTGGTCGTCTGGCACCCGGACCAGTTGCAAGACCAGGCGTCGGTGAAGGTGCAGGTCGGCGCCGCGCCGGCCAAGGTCGATGCCGCGCTGAACTTCACGCCCAAGCGTCGCCGCAGCTGAGCCGGCTGCGGCGACGCAACACGTGACGCAAGTCGCGCAATCGCCGGGTGTGCGGGCGCGGGCACGCGGCTTGCGCGGCTGGCGCTTCACGCCCGGCCTGGGGCGGCCGAAACACCGAGGTGACCTGGTCTTGCTGGCCGGGCCCGCCCTTTGTTGCCCGGCCTCATGCACTCCACCCCCCGTGATCTGTCGATCGGTTACCGACTCGGCCTGTGTTTCTCGTTGATCCTGCTGCTGATGATCGGCGTGGCCGGGGTCGCGCTGGGCAGCGCCCGCAGCTCACGCGACCAACTCGTGCACATGGTGGTGGCGTCGAATGGGCGCCTGGCCGACCTCGAGGCGATGCGTCAGCACCTGGTGCGCCAGGGCATGTATGCGCAGCAGCTGGCGGTGGTGACGACGCACGATGCCTCGCTGGCCCGCATGCAGGACATCGAAGACGAAGCCCGCCGTTACCGCGATGTCGCCGCCCGCTTTGCTGCCACGCCGGCCAGCCCGGAAGAGCATCTGCATCTGGTCGCGATGGCCGGGCACGCCGCGGCGGTCATCGAACCATTGCGCGAGGCGCGCGACAGCGTCGTCGGCTTCAACCCCGGCCGCGCCGCCCGCATCCTGAACGCCGATGTGCTGCCGGTGCACAACCGCTGGCTGCAGGACCTGGACGCATTGCTGCAGTGGCAGTACCGCAAGATCGAAAGCGGCCTGCTGGCCTTCGACGAGAACGCCCATCGCTCGGACGTCGCGATCCTGTCGATCTCGGCCATTGCGCTGATGCTGGCGGCGGTCGTCGCCTGGTGGCTGACACGCAGCATCACCGTGCCGCTGCGCCAGGCCGTCTGGTTCGCCAACGCGGTGGCCGGCGGCAACCTGGCGGTCAGTGCGCCGCCGGCCGGCGGGGACGAACCCGGCCAGTTGCTGCGCGCGCTGGACAACATGGCGCTGCGACTGAAGGACGCGCACGAGTCGATGCAGCGCCTGGCCAATGAAGACGGGCTGACCGGCGCCGCCAACCGCCGCCATTTCGACGACCTGCTGCGCCAGGAACACGCCCGCTCACTGCGCTTGCGCCAGCGCGGCGAGACCGTGCCCCAGCAAGCCCACGTCTCGCTGCTGCTGCTCGATGTCGACCACTTCAAGCACTACAACGATCACTTCGGCCACCAGCAAGGCGACCGCTGCCTGCAGATGATCGTCGATGCCACGCGGGGCGCCGGGCTGCGCCCCGACGATGTGGTCGCGCGCTACGGCGGCGAAGAGTTCGCGCTGATCCTGCCCAATTGCTCGCTCGAAGGCGCCAGGGCCGTGGCCGACCGCGTGCGCGTGGCCGTGGCTGCGCTGAAACTGCCCACCGACGTGCGCGAGCGGCCCCATGTCAGCGTCAGCATTGGCGTTGCCACCCTGACCGATGCCTCGAGCCAGAGCCCCGCCGATCTGGTGAGCTGGGCCGACGAGGCGCTGTACAGCGCCAAGCATGGCGGACGCGACCGGGTGCATTGCAGGCAGCCCGCCGCGCCGGCGAAAGCCGCGCTGCCCGACGGTCAGCCCGCCTGAACGGCCGCGCTCAACGGCGCGTGGGCAAGCGCCACAGCCAGATACCGGTGGCCACGCAGCACAGCGCCGGCACGAAGCGCCAGACCGACGGGATGACCCACCAGGCCCAGAGGCAGCTCGCCGTCATCATCACCGTGGCCAGCTGCTTGGCCCGCAGTGGCACGGCGCGGTTCGTTCGCCAGTCACGCACCATCGGGCCCCAGCGCGGGTGCTGCAACATCCAGCGCTCCCAACGCTCGCTGCCGCGTGCGAAGCAGAACGCGGCCAGCAGAACGAACGGCGTCGTCGGCAGCAGCGGCAAGAAAATGCCGATGAACCCCAGCAGCAGCGACAAGGCCCCACCGGCCATCCACACCGGACGCACCCAGCCGGATACAGAGAAGGTCACGACGGGGTCGGGCTGGGACTCGCTCGGCATACGGTCATTGTGACCGGATACAGCGTGTTTTGCGCCAGATCAACGCCCCGCCGCGTCGTCTGCCGGTAGGACGGCCGCGTCAGCCAGAATTTCCCACCCAAGCTCCGCCCCAACCCGCCATGCCGACACTGACCTGGACCGACGAACTCGCCCTGGCCCACCCGCAGATGGACGCGACGCACGAAGAGTTCGTCTCGCTGCTGAGCGCCGCCGAACTGGCGCTGGCGCAATCGCGTGAAGCCGCGCTGGCCGCCTATCAGCAGTTGGTCGAGCACACGGTCGGCCATTTCGCGCAAGAAGACCGCTGGATGGCCGCCACCGGCTTCGCACCGGAAAACTGCCACACGTTCCAGCACGCCCAGGTGCTGGGCCTGATGCACGAGGTCACGCGCGTGGCACGTGACGATGGCGATTTCGGCCCGCTCGAACGCGTGCTGCCCGAGCTGGCCGGCTGGTTCCGCGCGCATGCACAGACAATGGATGCAGCCCTGGCCGCGCACCTGAAGCAGATCGGCTACGACGTCGCCAGCGGCGCGATCGCGCGACCGCCCGCGGCGCAAGGCATGACCGGCTGCGGCGGCGCCAGTTGTTCGCCCGCCACCCCGGCTGACGAAACAACACCCGCCTGAGCGCCCGGCGCTAGAGTGGGCGCGTGAGCGCACCACCGCCGCCCCCTCCATCGTCGACATTCCCGCCCGACTTGCGCCTGCCGTCGCTCGACGGCCTGCGCGCCTTCGAGGCCGCAGCACGCCTGGGCACCTTCGAGCGTGCCGGCGACGAGTTGGCCGTCACCGCCAGTGCCGTCGGCAAGCGCATCGGCGCGCTCGAAGAACTGCTCGGCGTGGCCCTGTTCCAGCGCGGCGCCAAGGCCCTGGCCCTGTCGGCCGTCGGCAAGGAATACCTCGCCCAGGTGCGCAGTGCGCTCGCGCTGCTGGCCGCGATGCCGCTGCATCAGCGTGCGGTGCAGCGCAAGCAGCGGCTGCGCCTGAGCGCACCGCCCACCTTCGCACGCCAGGTGCTGGTGCCCGCGCTGCCTGAGTTCAGCGAGCAGCATCAGGCGATCGAGCTGGAGGTGGTGCTGTCGGTGCCCTTCCTCGATCTCGCCGGCGCCGATGCGGAACTCGCGGTGCGCCACGGCCCCGTCGACCCGAACGGCCCGCCGCCGCTGTGGCGCGATCACCTGATTCCGCTGGCCAGTCCTGCGTTGTTGGCCGCCGACACGTTGCGCAGCCCGGCCGACCTGGCCCGCGTGCCGCTGCTGCGCACGCCAGTCGACCCCTGGCTGCCTTGGTTGCGAGCCCAGGGGCTGGACTGGCCCGAGCCTGACCAGGGTCCGCGCCTGATCGATCTGGGCCTGGTGCTCGAAGCCGCCCGCTGCGGTCAAGGGGTCGTGCTGGCCCGCCCGGCGCTCGCACGCCGTTGGCTCGGCAGTGGCGCTTTGCGCCCGGTGTTTGGTGTGGGACGAACGCCGATGCTGCAAGCCGACACCGCCTATCACCTGGTGACTGTGGGCACGCCGACGCCAGCGACGCTGGCGCTGTCCCACTGGCTGCATGACGTCGGTGCGCGCGCCGCCGCCGAAGGGCTGGCGCTCGTTTCCGGTCCGGCCTGAATTTCTTTCCGGCCGCCCTCGGACCCGCGCCGCTAGCATCCACGGCGCAACATCGACCGGAGACAGCGGATGAGCGTGATCACCAACATCGAAGACCTGCGGGTGCTCGCCCAACGCCGCGTGCCGCGCATGTTCTACGACTACGCGGATTCAGGCTCCTGGACGGAGAGCACCTATCGCGCCAACGAATCCGACTTCGCGAAGATCAAGCTGCGCCAACGGGTGGCCGTCAACATGGAAGGTCGCTCGACCGCCACGACGATGATCGGCCAGCGCGTGGCGATGCCGGTGGCGATCGCGCCGACGGGCCTGACCGGCATGCAGCATGCCGATGGGGAGATGCTCGCGGCCCGCGCCGCCGAGAAGTTCGGCGTGCCGTTCACCTTGTCGACGATGAGCATCTGCTCGATCGAGGACGTCGCCGCGGCGACCAGCGCACCGTTCTGGTTCCAGCTCTACGTGATGCGCGACCGCGACTTCATCGAACGGCTCATCGACCGCGCGAAAGCCGCGAAGTGCTCGGCGCTGATGCTGACGCTGGACCTGCAGATCCTTGGCCAGCGCCACAAGGACCTGAAGAACGGCCTGTCAGCTCCCCCGAAGCCGACGCTCGCCAACCTGATCAACCTCGCGACCAAGCCGCGCTGGTGCCTGGGCATGCTGGGCACGCCACGGCGCAGCTTCGGCAACATCGTCGGCCATGCCAAGGGTGTCGGCGACCTGTCGTCGCTCTCTGCGTGGACGGCCGAGCAGTTCGACCCGGCCTTGAGCTGGGCCGATGTCGAGTGGATCAAGAAGCGCTGGGGCGGCAAGCTGGTCCTCAAGGGCATCATGGACGCGGAAGACGCGAAGCTCGCGGCGAACTCCGGCGCCGACGCGCTGATCGTCAGCAACCACGGCGGCCGCCAGCTCGATGGGGCCCCATCGTCGATCGAAGCGCTGCCGGCGATTGCCGATGCGGTCGGCTCGCAGATCGAGGTCTGGATGGACGGCGGCATCCGCTCAGGGCAAGACGTGCTGAAGGCCCGCGCGCTCGGCGCCCGCGGCACCCTCATCGGCCGCGCCTTCCTCTACGGCCTGGGCGCGATGGGCGAGGCCGGTGTGACCAAGGCGCTGGAGATCATCCACAAGGAGCTCGACCTGACGATGGCGTTCTGCGGCCACACCCAGATCGACACGGTCGACAGAGGGATTCTCCTGCCCGGCACGGCGCCCGGCTGATCGACGCGCACGGCGCCTGCGGGTGCCGTTTTCTCGCATCAGCCTGGTGGTTTTTCTCAACGGCTCGTCGTCCGGCCAGGGCGGCTGGGGCCGGCGATCTCAGGGAACGGCCGCCGCAGCGTGTGGCCGTGACCAGGCGATGACGCGCCGCCGTACGCGTTCACGTAGTAAAGCGCGTCGACGTCGGTGGACAAAGGGATTCTCCTGCCTGCCAAGCCCCCTCGCTAACCAGGTGGCTGCGTATACTTTCGCCGCCCCGCGAGAGCGGGGAGATTGCGCCTCAAGGAACCCCATGAAAACCCGCACCGCCTGCCTGCTCGCCGCCCCTTTGCTCACCCTGGCCATGGCCGCCCACGCCGCCGATCCGGTCTACATCACGCTCGACCACTCGACCGACAGCGTGATGGACAAGGCCGCCGCGCAGGCCATCTGGGCCGAAAGCCTGGCCGGCAAGACCCTCAAGCTGAACAAGCTCTACCCGACCAAGCGCTGGGGATTCGTCAGTGAAGTCGAAGGTGGCTTCAACCAGGCCAAGACCTGTGTCGTCACCGCCCGCGTGATGATGATGCCGGCCACCGTCGCCAAGTCGCTGGTGTTCAAGCCGAACAAGACCGCCACCGCCTTCGACGCGATGCCCAACGCCACGCGCGAGCAGTGCCAGGATCTGGCCAAAGCCAAGCTGAAGGAAGCGATCCAGGGCGTTCTCTCAAGCCTGTCGAATTGATCGTGACTGCGGCGCGCGAAGCGCCGCCGCCTCCATGTGGCGTGCGCGGATCCGGCTTGGTCGGTCCGCTGCGCGGTCTTGCAGACCGCGGCGGGCCAGAGGCCCGCCCCTTCGCCAGACATGAACAGTCCTCAGGACTGTTCATGTCCGGGCTCAGCCCCCTTTGGGCCCCTTTGGGGGCAGCGACCGGCAGGGAGCGTGGAGGCTAGGCCACGAAAGCCCAGACGGCGACGAATGCCATCAGCGTCGTCAGCGCGATGAAGTAGAAAAGGCCCAGGGTCATCACGCGCAGCGTGGTGGCCCACCAGCGGCCGCCATAGACCACCTGCAACGCAATCACCGAATACACCGGGATCGCCACCAGCGCCACTGTGGCGAGCACCGGCACGCCCGTCAGCTGGACCAGCACCATCGCGAAGATGAAGGCGTGCAGGTGCAGCGCGAACACCAGGTGTTCGGACCAGCGCATGCGTCGGTTGATGTAGAGCAGCTTCAGGAAGAACGCATACAGCGGCAGCAGCGCGAACATCGCGCTGCCCCAGTGCGACACGAAGCGCCCGGGCACCTTGCGCAGCTCGCGCTCCATGCCTTTGGCGTCGAGCGAGAAGCGCTCCTGCAGCCGTTCACACCATGACGCCGGCAGGCCGCGGCAGACGAACTTGCCGTCTTCCATGCCGGCCTTGATCGCATCGGTGATCTCGAGCCGGGTGCTGTTCATCTCGTCCGAGCCGTCGAAGCGAACGAAGTCCTTGCCGTCCGTCGGCCCGAACGAGCCGAACCACTGCACCGACAGCAGCGTGATGACGCTGATCGTCAGGTACAGCCGCAGCGGCAGCACATAGCGCCGCTTGCGGCCGTTCAAGTATTCGCGCGTCAGGCGGCCCGGCAGGAACAGCAGCAGCAGCAAGGTGCGCCACAGCGCGCCTTCCATCGAGATGTAGCTGCCGCCGAACTGCTGGGCGAACTCCAGCAGTGTCGGCGGCTTCAGGTGGGTTTCCTGCCCACAATGGCCGCAGTAGTTGGGCTTCGGGTCCGGCAACGCGGTGCCACAGTTGCGGCAGGCCTCGGCTGCTGCCACCACGACCGTCACCGCCGTCTCGGCGACAGGGGCCAGCTCGGCCACAGAAGCAGCCGCCGGCTGCGGGGCTGGCGATGCTGGCGGGTTGACGACGGGCAGGGTGTTGTCCACGGCGGCGGCATTATTGCCGCCAAGGCGGCATCGGGATTCGACGATGGCTACGAAAGCACGCAGGCCGTGCCAAGGGCCCCGGCCCGCCGAATTGGCGGGCGAAGCCGGCCCTTATTCCGCTCAAGTTTTCGGGCCGGCCCGGCACCATCGCTGTCGACATGGCCGATTCCGCCCAAGACCGCAACTTACCCGCCTCAGAGCGGAAAAAAGGCAAAGCCCGCGAGGACGGGCAGATACCGCGTTCCCGCGACCTGGCGCACTTCGGTGCGCTGGCGATGGCTGGCGCGCTGCTGATGGGGGCCGCGCGGCCGTTGTCGGGCTGGATGCAGCAGATGCTGATGTCGGGCCTGCGTTTCGACCACGACACGATCGCCGATCCTGCAGCGATGGGTGAGAGGTTCTGGGCCCTGGGCCTGAAGGGCCTGCTGGTCGTCGTGCCGATGGGGCTGCTGATGATGGCGGTCGCCATCCTCGCCGCGGTGCTGGGCGGTGGCTGGAACGTCAGTTTCAAGGCATTGAAGCCTGACCTGGCCCGCTTCAACCCGATCTCGGGCATCGGCCGCATGTTCTCGAAGCGCCACCTGCTGGACCTGCTGAAGATGATCGTCCTCGCCGCGGTCGTGGGCGCCGTCGGCGTTTTCTACCTGAAGGCGCAGTGGCATGGCCTGACCCAGCTGCTGGCGATGCCGCTGCCCGAGGGCATCGCGACGCTGAGCCAGACGATCGCCGCCGGCTTCGGGATGATGCTGCTGGCAGTGGGCGGCTGGGCGCTGATCGACGTGCCATTGCAGAAGCACCTGTGGCTCGAAAAGCTGAAGATGACCCGCGAGGAAGTCAAGCAGGAGCACAAGGACGCCGAGGGCAACGTCGAGATCAAGGGCAAGATCAAGGCGCGCATGCGCGAGATGGTGCGCAAGCGGATGCTGGCTGCCGTGCCGCAGGCCGACCTGGTGGTGATGAACCCGACCCACTACGCCGTCGCGCTGAAGTACGACGAGAACAAGATGGGCGCGCCACGCGTGATCGCCAAGGGCACCGACCTGCTGGCGCTGAAGATCCGCGACATCGCCCGCGAATCGAAGGTGCCGGTGCTGCAGGCCCCGCCGCTGGCGCGTGCGCTGTACGCCCACTGCGAGCTCGACCAGGAAGTGCCGGCCACGCTGTTCGCTGCGGTCGCCCAAGTGCTGGCCTGGGTCTATGCACTGCGCCGCACGCCGACCGCGCGCATCGACCAGCCGGACGTCAGCATCCCGGACGAGCTCGATCCGCACTCTCCGTCGTTCAAGCGCCGCTGAGCGCCGCTCAAGCGCCGTTGCGCGCGCTGCGTTCCTGGCCGCGCAGGCGGCTCAGGCTCACCGTGGTGATGCCCAGGTAGCTGGCGATGTGGTGCTGGGCGATGCACGCTTCCAGCCCGGGAAACTGGGCGCGGAATTGCTGCAACCGTTGGGCGGCCGGCAGCGCGGCCAGCGCCCATTCGCGATCGACGCGCCGCATCAGCTCGGCGCGCAGCACCGCGTCGCCCCAGCGCTGGACCACCGGGCTGCGCCGCATGCAGTCGACCAGCAGGCTCGCCTCGAAGCCCGCCACGAGCGCTGGCGTCAACGCCTGGCAGTGCACCCGCGAGCGATCGCCGTTCACACGCGCGATCGCCGGCATCAGAACGCCCGGCCCCACGTGAAACGACAAGGTCACTTCGCGCCCGTGGCTGTCGCTGACCCAGGTCTTCAGCACGCCATCGAGCACGAAATACTCGTGCGCCCCGAGCCCGCCGGCCTGCACCAGTGATTCGCCAGCCGACAACCGGCGTACCGCGAGGGTCTGCAACACCGGCTCGAACACGTCGGCCTCCAGTGGCGCCAGCGTCGTGGCAATGGCCATCACGGCGCTTCGTTCGGCCTCGCCTGCCGGCCATGAATGAAGAGGCGTCGTCATCGGGCCGGCATTATCAAATGTTGTGGCGCCCGCCTGCCCGGCCGACGACCATCGGGCCTCTCCAACTCCGGCCGCCCAGGCCTTTACCGATCATGTTGTCACGTGACCGCTTGCTGGTCATCACCAGGCGCCTGCCCGCTGTCGCGATGATGGTGGTCCCCTTGTTGGCCGCGGCCGCGCCCCAGGTGCCTGCGACGCTGGAGCGCGACCCCAGCGTGCCCAGGCTGGCGCTCAATGGCTACGAGTTCCATGCAGAGCGTTTCGGCAGCCCGGACAAACCGGTGCTGATCGTGCTGCACGGCGGCCCCGGCGCCGACTACCGCTACCTGCTCGGGCTCAAGGCCCTGGCCGACGACTACCTGGTGGTGTTCTACGACCAGCGAGGCACCGGCCTGTCGCCTCGCGTCCCGGCCGGCAGCATCAGCGTGCAGACCTTCGTCGAGGACCTCGACGCATTCGTCGACAACTTCGGCCGAGGCCGGCCGGTGCACCTGCTCGGCCATTCGTGGGGCGCGATGCTCGCCTCGGCTTACACCGGCGCGCATCCGTCCAAGGTGGGCAAGCTGGTGCTGGCGGAGCCGGCCTTTCTCGATGCGACGACGATGGACGTGTTCGCCTCGGGCGGCCTGCCTCCGCTGCGGGTGCTGTGGGGCATCGCCGTCGCCTGGCTCGGCAAGTGGTTCGTCGACACCCAAGGCGATGCCTATGCGCGTGACGACTGGTATTTGCAGCAGGTGCTGCCGTTGATGCAGGGCGCCGACGAACTGTGCGACGGCAGGCTGCCACCGATGCAGGCCTGGCGTTTCGGCAGCCCCGACTTCCAGGCCACGGTGGGCCGCATGATGGACGACCCGGCCTTCGCACGGCAGCTGGACTTTCGCCAAGGCCTCGATCAGTTCAAGGGGCAGGCGCTGTTCGTCACCGGCGGCTGCAACAAGGTGACCGGCGAAACGCAACAGCGCCGGCTGATGGGCCACTTCGCGCATGCGCAGCTCGAGGTGGTCCCACAGGCCGGGCATTTCATGTTCAGCGACCAGCCGGAGCGCAGCATGCAGGTGGTGCGGCGCTTCCTGTCCGACTCGGTGCCATGAGCCGCCAGGCGCCGCCGCACGCTCGAGGAATCAAGGCGCCGGATTCGGCCCCCGCCGCGAGCGGGTCTGCGTCGCACGCCGCAGCCGTGCCTCGTCATCGCGCACCTCGAAGGCGGCGGCCATCGTCTGCCGGTCGTCGGGTGCATCGACAGTCTCCAGGTGCCACCACTCGCACACCACCCGCTCGCGCGTCACGTCCAGCAGCACGTAGCCGCGCCTGGTCAGGTCGATGTACTTGAAGTGCGGGTTCTGGCTGCACAGGTAGATGGCCAGGTCGCCCAGCGGGTCGGGCAAGCCGGGCGAGGTCACCGAGGTGCCGACGAATTCGACCGCCCGTGAACCGCGGCCGGTAGGGGGTCGCAGCCGCCCAGCTCGGGGATCGGGTTGTTCGGGTCCTGCGTCAGGTCGGCCGCCCACGAGCTGTGGATGTCGCCGGTCAGCACGACCAGGTTGTCGATCGGCTTGCCGCCGTCGGTCCCTTTCACCGCGGCGTAGATCCGGTCGCGCGCCGGCTGGTGGCCGTCCCACTGGTCGGGGCTCATGCAGTAGACGCCACCACCCAGCAGGTTCGACGCACCCACCGCCTTCATCTGCGCAAACATCACGCCGTGCCCCAGCAGCCGAGGCGCCGCAGGCTAGTCCGCCATGACAGCCATCCGTGACCTATGGCACGAACGCCGCATGACGCAACCTCGGCTTACGTCAGCGCCAAGCCGTTCCCGGCAGCGGCTCACGGCAAATGACAGCCGATTTCCCACCCCTTTTCCGGCTCAAGTTTTCCGGCCGCCCGGGCAACATCCCGTTTCACAGAGGCCCTGCCCGCATTCCCTTTTCCCGACCCTCCGATGAACGCCATCCAGCAGCAACTGCAAGCCATGTTCGGTCAGAACGCCGCGATGCTGAAAGCGCTGATGGCGCCGATCTTCATCGTGATGGTCCTGTCGATGATGGTGCTGCCGCTGCCGCCCTTCGCGCTGGACCTGTTCTTCACCTTCAACATCGCGATGTCGCTGATGGTCATGCTGGTCGCCGCCAACATGATCAAGCCGCTGGACTTCGCGGCCTTCCCGACCGTGCTGCTGGTCACCACGCTGCTGCGCCTGTCGCTGAACGTGGCCTCGACCCGTGTCGTGCTGGTCGAGGGCCACACCGGCCCGGGCGCTGCCGGCAAGGTGATCGAGGCCTTCGGGCACTTCCTGATCGGCGGCAACTTCGCCGTCGGTTTGATCGTTTTCGCGATCCTGGTCGTCATCAATTTCATCGTGATCACCAAGGGTGCCGAGCGGATCGCCGAAGTCGGCGCGCGCTTCACGCTGGACGCGATGCCCGGCAAGCAGATGGCGATCGACGCCGACCTGAACGCCGGCCTGATCGACGAGAACGAAGCCAAGCGCCGCCGCGCCGAGGTCGGCGACGAGGCGGACTTCTTCGGTTCGATGGACGGTGCGTCCAAATTCGTGCGTGGCGACGCGGTCGCCGGCATGCTGATCCTGCTGATCAACGTGGTCGGTGGCTTCATCATCGGCGTGGCACAGCACAACCTGTCGGCCTCCGAGGCCGCCAACAGCTACATCCTGCTGGCCGTCGGCGACGCGCTGGTCGCCCAGATTCCCGGCCTGCTGATTTCGGTCGCTGCGGCGATGGTGGTCTCGCGCGTCGGCTCCGAAACCGACATCGGCCACCAGATCCGGACGCAGGTCTTCGCCTCGCCCCGTGCGCTCGGCCTGACCGCCGGCATCATCGGCCTGCTGGGCCTGGTGCCGGGGATGCCGCACCTGGTGTTCCTGCTGATGGCCGGGCTGATCGGCTACTACGCCTACTGGCTGACCCAGCGCGCCAAACGCGAAGCCAACCGCCCCAAGGTCGACACGACCCAGGCCGCGCCGGCCGCCAACGCCGAAGCCAGCTGGGACGACCTGCAGCCCGTCGACACGCTCGGCCTGGAAGTCGGCTACCGCCTGATCGCGCTGGTCGACAAGGACCGCAAGGGCGACCTGCTGGCCCGCATCAAGGGCATCCGCAAGAAGTTTGCGCAAGAGGTCGGCTTCCTGCCGCCTTCAGTGCACATCCGCGACAACCTGGATCTCAAGCCCAGCATGTACCGCGTCACGCTGCGTGGCGCCGTGGTCGGCGAGGGCGAGGCCTTCCCGGGCATGTACATGGCAATCAACCCGGGCGGCAAGGTGCCGCAAC
Source organism: Ideonella sp. (assembly GCF_036277275.1). Lineage (GTDB taxonomy): Bacteria > Pseudomonadota > Gammaproteobacteria > Burkholderiales > Burkholderiaceae_C > Ideonella. Next base: position 14,051 of record NZ_DASUNH010000162.1, read on the forward strand.
TGCCGGGCACCAAGACCATCGACCCTGCGTTCGGCCTGCCCGCGGTGTGGATCGAAGAGCGCCACCGCGAGCAAGCCCAAATGAGTGGGTTTACGGTGGTTGATTGCTCGACTGTCGTGGCCACCCACCTTTCACACTTGATGCAGGTGAATGCCGCCAAGTTGCTGGGTCGTTTGGAGACCCAGGCCCTGGTCGAGCATGTGACGAAACTGGCTCCCAAACTGATCGAAGACGTGGTCCCCAAAATGGTCGGCATTGCAACCCTTCAGAAAGTCCTGCAGCTGCTGCTGGACGAAGGCGTGCACATCCGCGATTACCGCTCGATCATCGAATGCCTGGCCGAGCACGCCTCGATGGTCACCGACCCGGCCGAGCTGGCCCGCCGCATCCGCATCCACCTGGCCCCGGCCATCGTCCAGCAGATCTACGGCCCGGCCAAGGAGCTGGACGTCATCGCGCTCGAGCCCGACCTGGAGCGCATGGTCAACCAGGCGTTGAACTCCCCGCACGGCGCCGTGCTGGACCCCGGCGTCGCCGAGGCCCTGACCAAGCAGGCGGCAGACAGCGTGCGCAGGCAAGAGAACCTCGGCGTGCCGGCCTGCCTGTTGGTGCCCGATCCCCTGCGCGCCCCGCTGGCCCGGCTGTTGAAGCGTGCGGCACCCCGTCTCAAGGTGCTGGCGCACAGCGAGATTCCTGAGACCCACTCGATCCGGATCGGCTCGATCATCGGAGCTAACGCATGACCCCCTTCGCTCACATCCGTTCGCGGTCCCCCCGAGAGGGAGCCGCCTCCTTTGAGACGGCTCGGCAGGAGGCCCAATGAACGTCAAGCGCTTTACGGCCCGCACCTCCCGCGAGGCCTTTGCCATGGTTCGCCAGGCCTTCGGCGAAGACGCCGTCGTGTTGTCGACCAAGCCGGCGGGTGATGGCGTCGAAGTGCTGGCGATGGCGCCGGATTCGGTGGAACAGATCGAACGCGTGGCCGACGCGGCCCCGCAGGTCAGCGCCCCGCGCGGCAACGCCCGTCCGGCCCCGCGCGGCGAGAGCCTGGCCGCCCGTGTCGAGCGCCAGAACGCGCAGCCGGCTGCCGCCACGGGCCGCCGTGCCGCCGCCCCGGTCGCCGAAGTGCAGGAAGACGTCGAACAGATGGCGATGAGCACGCTGTCGTTCCAGGACTATGTACGTGAGCGCATGCTCAAGCGCCGCCAGGCTGCGATGGGGCAAGACGACATCGGCAGCGCCGGCGTCCGCGCTGACCACCACGTGCCCGCCCAACCCGCCCTGCGTGCCCCGGCCCGCGCCGCCGCGCCCGAAGCCCCAGCCCGCCGCCCGCTGCCGCGTGCCCAGGAGCCGCGCCACGACGACGTGCGCGACACCCGCCCCGAGCCGCGCGATTTCGCGATGCCCTCGCTGTCGACCGTGGCCGCCGCCCCGGTGCTGGAAGACGCCCCGGCGCGCCGCGACCAGCAAGACATGATGAACGAGCTGCGCTCGATGAAGGGCCTGATCGAAGAGCGCTTCGGCGCCCTGGCCTTCATGGAGAAGCTGCAGCGCCAGCCGCGCCAGGCCCTGCTGGCGCAGAAGCTGCTCGACGCCGGCTTCTCGCCCGGCCTGATCCGCAAGCTGGTCGACGCCCTGCCCGCCAACGCCGCCGACGAAGCCGTCTGGGCCGCCAGCGTGCTGGAGCGCAACCTGCACGCCGGCGATGTCGAGCCCGCACTCGAAGAGCAAGGCGGCGTGTTCGCGCTGATCGGCTCCACCGGTGTCGGCAAGACCACCAGCACCGCCAAGCTGGCCGCCGCCTTCGCCACGCAATACGGCGCCACCAACCTGGGCTTGATCACACTGGACGCCTACCGCGTTGGCGCCCACGAACAACTGCGCGCCTACGGCCGCATCCTCGGCGTGCCGGTGCACACCGCCCACGACCGTGCCTCGCTCGAAGACCTGCTGGAGCTGCTGGCCGGCAAGAAGATGGTCTTGATCGACACCGCCGGCATGGCCCAGCGCGACAGCCGCACCCGCGAGCTGCTGGACATGCTGAGCCACCGCTCGATCCAGCGCCTGCTGGTGGTCGACGCGTCGGCCCAGGGCGAGACGATCGACGAGGTGATCACCAATTGGCGCGCCGCCCAGTGCAAGGGCGTGGTGCTGAGCAAGATCGACGAGGCCGTCAAGCTGGCCCCGGCGCTGGACGCGTTGATCCGCCACAAGCTGAAGGTGCTGGGCGTGGCCAATGGCCAGCGCGTGCCGGAAGACTGGCACCGCCTGTCGCCCAACGCGCTGGTGCAACGCGCGCTGCGCGCCCCGACCAGCCCGACCTGGAAGCTCGAAGCCGACGACGTGCAATTGGTGTTCGCCACCGCCACGCGCGGCGGCCGCTCGACCGGCGGCGCCTCGCTGCCCATCTGATCGCAACGGACGACACACCCATGCGCCCGCTGCCCCACCCCACCGAAGACGAGACTTTCGGCTCGGTCGACCAGGCCGAAGGCCTGCGCCGGCTGTTTGCTTCCGGCCGCCGCCAGCGCCTGGTGCCGATCGCCTTCAACGCCCATGTGGACTGCACGCCGATCCTGCTGGAGCGGCTGGCCGGCGCCTTCACCGAGCTGGGTGCGCACGCCCTGGTGATCGACGCTGCCGACAGCGCCCCGCGCGCCAACGCGATGACCGAGGTCGACCTCGCCGCCGCCATCGAATCGCTGGGCCCGAACATGAGCTACCTGGCTGCGCGCGGCCTGCCGCTGCGCCATGTCAACAGCCGCGGTTCGTGCGAAGCCTGGCTCAACGCCGTCGAACAAGCCGCGCCGCAGGCCGATGTGGTGCTGCTGCACGCCAACCCGCGCGACCTGGTCCGGCTGCTCGGGCGCCGCGAAGTGCGCACCGTGCTGACCACCACGCTCGACCCTGCCAGCCTGACCGACGCCTACACGTCGATGAAATTGCTGTCGCAGCGCAGCGGGCTGATGACCTTCGACCTGCTGACCGGCATGGCCGGCGCGCCCAAGGCCGCGCAACGCATTGCCGAACGTCTGGCGGAAACGGCCGACAGCTTCCTCGGTGCCGTCGTGCGCGAAGCCGTGTGGCTGGACAAGCGCGACCCGCTGACCTCGCCAGCCACGCCGGCCCTGGCTCGCCTGGCCGTGAACCAATTGCTCGACCCCGAAGCGCCGGATACCGGCTTCGGTGTGGCTCCGCTCGGTGCGGGTCACGACTTGCACGCTTCCTGAACCGAACACGCATCCTCTCGGAGACCGCCCATGTACACCGCCACCGGCCGACTCGACGCCAAAGCGATGCCCGGCAACGACGCCAACGCGATGCTCAAGCAGTACAGCTCTCTGGTGCGCCGCCTCGCGCACCAGATGATCGCCAAGCTGCCAGCCAACGTGGAGATCGACGACCTGATCCAGGTCGGCATGATCGGCCTGCACGACGCGATGGGCCGCTTCGACACCGAGCAAGGTGTGCAGTTCGAAACCTTCGCCACCCAGCGCATCCGCGGCGCGATGCTCGACGAATTGCGCGGCAGCGACTGGATGAGCCGCGGCAACCGCCGCCAGCAGCGCGAGATCGAAGCCGCCGTGCACAAGCTGGAGCAGACGTTCGGCCGCGCTCCGGCGGAAAGCGAGATCGCCAAGGAAATGGGCGTCTCGCTGACCGAGTACCAGGACACGCTGACCAAGGTGCGCGGCACGCAGCTGGTCTACCTGGAAGACATGTCCGGCGACGAAGGCGGCGACGAATTCCTCGACCGCCACGTCGCCAACGAAGACGGCAACCCGCTGGCGCAACTGCAAGACCACCGCATGCGCGAAGCACTGGTCGAAGCGATCAAGAAGCTGCCCGAGCGTGAGCAGTACGTGATGAGCATGTACTACGAGCACGACATGAACCTGAAGGAAATCGCCGCGGTGCTCGGCGTAACCGAATCGCGGGTATGCCAGCTGCACAGCCAGTCGATCGCCCGCCTGCGCGTCAAGCTGCGCGAGTGGTGAGATAGGGCGGCAGGTTCAGTGTCTCGATCAGCAACGCCTCCTTCGGGAGGCGTCTTCTTTTGAGCTTCTCAACCCCTTCGCCGAGACAGACGCTTGCGAAGAAACACGCGCCACCCGTAGGCCCGACCATCCGTCAACTGTCCGCCCCGAACCAGTCGAAGGGTCCAGCAAGCGGCGCGCTTCACTCCAGCGAAATGCCGTTGTCCGCCAGCATCTTGACGGCAGGCTCGTGGCCGTTTCGCGCGGCTGCCCGAAGCAGGTCGATCGCCCGTTCGTGATCTTCGGAGCTGGCGCTGTCGACAAGGACGTTGGCGAGGATGTACTGCCCAGCCGGCAGGCCGCGATCGGCCGCGGCGCTGGCATAGACGAACGCCTTGCCGAGACTCCGGGGCAGGTGAGTGCCCTGCGTGTACGCGTTCCAGAGCATGACGGCAGCGCTGGCGTTGCCGTTGTTGTGGGAACGAACGAGCCAGAACAGCCCCTCCGAGACGTTCTGATCGGTATGCTCGCCGTCAAGCTTGGCGAGGCCGTAGGCCAGCTGGGCCACGGCGCTGCCGCCCACCGCGTGCATGTAGGAGACCTCGACGCTTCGTTCGCCCGCCGAGATGACCTCGAACAGGTACTTCGCATCCTTCTCCTCGCAGTGCTGATCGATCAAGCCCTGCGCGTACTCGACCGCCTCCTCGGCCGAGAGCGAAGCGAGTTGGGTTCTCGGGTCGAAGTGATCATCGTTGCTGCTTCGCATGTGAGCCATCGTAGCCGGGACGCCACAATGCCGCCATTTCGCGGCGCTGGACGACCCGTCTGGTGGCTTCACCTGGCGACACCAAAAGTGCGATGGCCCACACGACCGACCTTCATGTGTTGTTGATCGATGATCACCCGCTCTTCAGCATCGGATTCGCGCACGCCTTGCAGACCGCGGGCGCCGGCATACAGGTGCGAACCGCCGAGTCGATCGACGCGGGGCTGGCCACGGCGGCGGATTGGCCGCTGCTGGACATCGTGCTGCTCGACTACCGCCTGCCAGGCCAGGACGGCCTGGTGGGCGTGCGTCGCTTCGGCGAGGTCCTCCCGCTCGTGGCGCGGCTGCTGATCTCCGGCCTCGACGATGACCAACTGGCGGCGAGGGCGCGCCAGGCGGGGGCGTGCGGGGTGTTGTCCAAGTCACTGAGCCTGCCCGGCTTGCTGGAGGCCTTGCAGACAGTGGCGGCCGGGGGCGAATGGTTTCAGCCGACGGGCCGAGTCGACGGTGGCCTGGATGAAGCCGCCGACGGGCCGACCGTGCGGCAGATGGAGGTGCTGAACCTCGTGGCCCAGGGTCTGCCGAACAAGCTCATCGCGTCGCAACTCGGCATCGCCGAGCGCACCGTCAAGCTGCATGTGACGGCCCTGCTCGAGACATTGCGAGCCCAGAACAGGACGCACCTGCTGGTGGTGGCACGCGACCGGGGTTTGCTGGCGTGAGCGTGGCCAGCGGCGGCGTCTGGTCGCGTTGGCTCGACCCGGCCGAGCCTGTCGAGCCTGGGCGACTGCGGCAGCTGGCGCGCATCACGCTGACGGCGTCGCTGATGAACCCGCTCGGCGTGGCGATCCTCTGCGCGCAGTTCTGGCCGGCATCGGTGCCGACGCTGCTGGTGGCGTGGCTGCTGGCCTTCGCGGTGGTGGACTTGAGCCGCGCCGCGGTGTCGCTTTGTTATCTGCGCCTGGAGCGCCTGGGCCGCGTGGCTTCACCGCGAGGCTGGGTGATCTTCGGGCTGGTGAGCGCGCTGGTGCACGCCGCACTCTGGGGCATGACGCCGCTGGTGTTTCTCGACCAAGGCTCGGCGGTGGCCGAGATGTCGCTACACCTCGCGCTGACGGCGATCGCCATGAGCGCGGCGGTCACGCTCTCGTGGTTCTACCCGGTGATGCTGACCTACGTGGCGCTGGTGATGGGACCGTTGGCGGTGCGCGATGCGATCATCGGCGGCGCGCAGTTCTCGGTGCTGGGCGTCTTGTGCGGGCTCGCCGGGATCTACACCATGGTGTGCGGCCGGCTTCACTCCAAGATGCTCCTGGAGGTGCTGGCCCAGCGCCGGCAGAATGCCGAGCTCGTCGTCGCCTTGCGCGAGGAGGTGGCCCGCAGCGAAGCCGCCCAGCGCGCGCTGGCGCTGACCCACCAGGCCAAGGTGCGGTTCTTCGCTGCGGCCAACCACGACCTGCGCCAGCCGCTCAACGCGGTCGGGCTGTTGGCCCAAAGCCTGTCGGGCAGCCGCGAGGCCTCGCACGTCGACGAGATTGCCGGGCACCTGCTGCACTGCGTCGACAACATGAACCACGTCGTCGACGACCTGCTGGACATCACGCGCAGCGACATCGACCAGCGGGAGCCTGCGCTGGAAGCGATCGCCTTGCGCGACGTCTTCGTCGAACTGGACAGGGTGCACGCCGGCGCAGCCCGCTCGAAGGGCCTCGGACTGGACTTCGCGAACGGCGACCTGGCCGTGTGCACCGCGAGGCTGCCGCTCACACGCATCCTGTCGAACCTGCTGTCGAACGCCATCCGCTTCACCTCCGCGGGGCGGGTCAGCGTCCGCGCGCAAGGCGTGGATGGCGACGTCTGCATCGAAGTATCGGACACCGGCATCGGCATCGCCGCCGAGCACCTGCCGAAGGTGTTCGACGAGTTCTACCAGGTCAGCCGGCATTCGCACGACCGCGGCCATGGCCTGGGGCTCGGGCTGTCGATCGTCAAGCGCCTGGGCGAGGCGATCGGCGCCCGCGTCGCGGCCCATTCGGTGCTTGGCCAGGGCAGCACCTTCAGCGTGCGGCTGCCGGCGACGCCCATCGACGGTGTGGCGCTGAGGGCGTCGCCGCCCCCTTCGGCGCCCGAGGTGGCCCTGGTGCAACGCGTGCTGATCGTCGAAGACGACGCCGACTCGCGCGAGGCACTGCTGCGCATGCTGCGCGGTTGGGGCGTGCAAGCCCTGGGTGTGGCGGGAACCGTGGCGGCCCGCGCGGCGGTGAGCGGCGGATTCGTCCCCGATGCGGTGATGTGCGACCTGCGGCTGACCCAGGCCGGCGATGGTGACGGCCACGACGCTCGCGACGACGGCGTCACCGCGCTGCAGGCCATCCGCACCCTGCTCGGTCAACCGCAGTTGCCGGCCCTGACGTTCACCGGCGATCTGTCCAGCCCCGAGGCGGCCCGGGCGCGGGAACAGGGCCTGCTCGTCATGCACAAGCCCTTGAAGGCGATCCGGCTGCGCGCGTTCCTGGCGCAGGCCAAGGCCCAGGGCAGCTCGCCGCCGGATGTCGCGCCGCGGTGGGTCAGTCGACCATCACCGGCGTGATGTCCTTCAACTGCACCCGGGGGTCGGCGAACAAGAGCTCGACCGCGCTGGCGGCCCGGTCGCTGGACAGTTGGGGGAAGTCGCCTTGCCGGCCGAAATGGCTGCGGATGAATTGCCAATGCAGCAGCGACGGGGTCATGGCCGATTCGAACTGCTCGAACATCCGGAGCGTAACGCGGTAGTCGGCGTGCAGGACGTCCTCGGCCGGCATTTCCGCAGCGCAGGGTTCGATGACCTCGCCGAACACGCTGGCGAAGCCGAGGCCGGTGTCGGTGGGGCATGAGGTCATCGGCAGGATGCGCGCGTTTGTCTTTCTCGCCAGCGCGGCGGTGCCCAGCATCACGTTCATCGGCCGACCGCAGAACGGGATGAGGAAGGTGTCGTGCTCGTTCTTGAAAGCGTCGGGCATGATGATCACGGCGGCACCGTTCTGCAGCCCGCGAAGGGCGCGGGCGAGCCCGGCACGCGTGTCGTGGATGACCGTCACGCGCGAGTTCTCGTGGCTGAACAGGTGCTGGTGCAATCGGTCGAAGACTTCATTGCCGGCGTGCGTTTCAGGGTTGCCGTAGAACACCAGCACGTCGCGTGATGCGCTCAGGCGCTCAGCCACCGCGACGATCGAAAAAATATAGTGGCCGTGGTGGGGCGTGGCGACGAGCAGACCGCGGCCGTCGGCCGGCAGGCGATCCAGGCACGAGTAGTTGCTGGCGTCCATGTGCAGGACGGTGCGCACATTGGTGCTGCTTCTCAGGCGGCGTACCTGGCGGCTGATCAGCAGCTTCTGGAAGTACCAGTAGTAGTAGGCGCCGATGTGCACGCCGGAGGTTTTGCACACCGCCTTGACGACCTCGCGTTCGGCGTCGCTCAGCGACAACCCGAGACACCGCTCCAACGGCTTCGCGGCGTGTTTCCAGCGCTTCAACGGCACGGCCGCGCGCGCGCAGATCGATTCAAAGCGCATGCTGTGATTCCTGGCGCGCTTCGTGTTGCCGTTGTGCCGCGGCCCATTGCTGCTGCAGCCCCAGAATCTGCTGGGTGGTCGAGCGCAGGTCGGTGGAAAGCGTCGACGTGCGGCAGGCATACATCAGTGCCGAGAGGCAGGTTCGCAACTGGCGGCGAGCCTGTTGAGCCCGCTGTGCGGGCAGGCGCTGCGGCTGCAGATGGCGTGCGGCCCAGGCCGCACCCAGTCGGTCGCAGGCGGCGTAGTAGCGCATCAACAAACCCATCACGTCGGCAATGTCCCGGGCTGCTTCGATGGCTTCGAAACCAGCGCCCGTCCACACCTGGGCACGAAAGCCGTGCGCAATGTGCAGCACCGCTTCGAGCGCCGAGGCGTACACCACTTGGCCCTGGTGCATGACGGCCACCGGCGCGTTCACCACGTCGACCAACTGGTCGGTGAACACGATGATGGTGTGAGGCCGCTGCGCTGAGCTGCTGTTCAGCACCGCGAGCAGGCCCGCCGGCGAATGCATGCCGTCAGCGGCAGCGCCGACGACGGCCACGCGGGGGCTGCTGCCCCACAGCTTGGCGTGTGCCAGCGTGTCGGCGGTGGTGGGGACGACGAACAGCCCACAGGTCGGGCTGACATGGGGGTCGGCCGATGATTCGCGGTGAGCCACCGCCGCACTGACCACAGCAATGGCTGAGGCACTGACGGCGGCGCTCACCGGACACGGCCCCGTGGGATCGACCGCATCACGCATGGCTTGACGGACGCGCCGTTTCAGCCCTGGCTCTTGGGATCGTCGGGGTAGTTGTTGCTGCCGCAGCAGTCGCTGCTCAGCACCGTCGTGGACCCGGGGGCGTCGACATGGATCAGCGAATCGAGCTTTTCGACTGCTGCGGCGCCGGCGCTGAGCAGCGCTTCCAACACGGTGGCTTGCGCCATCAAACTTGCTTGCATATCGGAGTGTCCTAAGAGGTCAGGGTAGAGAAGACCTCGCTCGTCCGACGGTGTCGAACGACGCGGGCCGCCAGCACCGAACGACAGGGTTGGCGAAATCGATGCTAATGACGGATCGCAGTGGTGTCATCTGCCCTTAGGGGCAGTTGACAGGGCAAGCGTCTGCCGCTCGCGCGTCGCATTGGCGTCATTGCGGCAAGCCCCCCAATTTGACGGGCGGGCCTGTCCGGATGCGAGTCGATCACTCCGTCGTTGTAGATGCCGAAGCCCGTTGCCGTCGCCCTCCCGGCCACGCGGGGCCGGGGGCAGCCTCGACATTGCGACGTCAGCGCAGCCCGGAGTTGCGGGGATCGGTTCGCACTCGCACCAAGACATCGCCGCCGGATCCGTTCAACGGCGTTATCAGGTTTCCTGGGGGTTCATCATGGTTGTTTCATCAAGATTGAGGACGCATCGGCATCGCTGCGCAGCGTGGCGCCCGTGCTGAGGCACTCTTGTCGATAACGCCTTGACCCAGCGAGGGTGCCATGGATGTTCCAAGTTCTTCCGCGCCGCGCAGTCCGTGCGCGATGCCACCGCCGGCCGGACGATGCAATGATGTGTCCGGCGGTGACCAAGCGCAGCTCGACGTGTTGTATGCCGAAGCCTACGGCGACCTGCGCCGATTGGCCAGTGCACGGCTGCATCGAGGCGGCCGCCATACCGTGCTGGACACGACAGCCCTGGTCCACGAGAGCTATCTGCGACTGGCACGCTGCAGCGGCATCACCTTTGAGGACCGGCTGCGGTTCATGGTCTACGCCAGCCGCGTAATGCGCTCCGTGATCGTCGATCTCGTGCGCCGGCGCCTGGCCGACAGACGCGGCGGCGATTTGATCCACGTGACGCTGACGACCCATTTCGACGACGACTTGCCCGCCGATGCCGCCGGGGCCCAGATCCTGCGCGTGCACGAGGCGCTGGAAGAACTGGCAGCGCTCGACTCACGCATGGCGCAAGTCGTCCAGTTGCGCTATTTCGCCGGCATGACCGAGCCTGAGATCGCACAGGCCCTGGGTGTCACCGATCGCACCGTCCGTCGCGATTGGCAACAGGCGCGTCTGTTCCTTGCCCATGCGCTGCGATGAGTGCCGACATTTCCAGCTGCCTCTGCCGCACGACGTGGCCACTCGGCCGGACCGGAGCGTGAGGACATGAGCGCAGCGCTGTTCAACATCGCTCCGGCGCAATGGGGGTTGTTGCGTCGGCTGCTCGATGAGGCGATGGACCTGCCGGCCGCAAAGCGGGCGGGCTGGCTGACGGCATTGCCGCCGGAGCATGCGACGCTGCGGGCGCGTCTTGAGGAACTGCTCGCCCATGCCGATGACGAGACCGGCGATGGTGGCATTGGTGCCCGTGCCGGTCGGCGTTTCGGCAGCATGCCTCGGCTGGCGCCGATCGACGACGGGCCGCCGCCGCTACCGCCCGATGCCGGGCCGTATCGGGCGATCCGCCTGCTCGGCGAAGGCGGCATGGGCCGCGTCTGGTTGGCCGAGCGCACCGACGGGCTGCTGCAAGGCCGCCCGGTCGCGCTGAAGCTGCCGCTGGCACCGTGGCGCCACCCACAGCTGGCCGAACGCATGGCGCACGAACGCGAGATCCTCGCGGTGCTCGATCACCCGCACATCGCCCGCATCCACGACGCCGGCGTAACCACCGAAGGCCAGCCCTTCCTCGCGCTGGAGTACATCGAAGGCGAGCGTATCGATCACTACGTTCGCCGGCTGGGGCTGGACACGCGCCAGCGCCTCGCGCTGTTCCTGCAGGTCACCAGCGCGGTGGCCCATGCGCACGCGCGGCTGGTGGTACACCGGGACCTGAAGCCCGGCAACATCCTCGTCACCGCCCAGGGCCAGGTGCGGTTGCTCGACTTCGGCATCGCCAAGCTGCTGGCCGTCGATCCGGCGAATGCCGAGCCGACCGTGCCGACTCAGCGCGCCTTGACGCCGCACTACGCGGCGCCCGAGCAGATCCAGGGTCGGCCGATCGGCACCGCGGCCGACATCTACTCGCTCGGCGTCGTGCTGTACGAATTGCTGACCGGCGTGCTGCCTTACCAGCCCAAGCGCGCCTCGCCCGCCGCACTGGAAGACACGATCCTCAGCAGCACGCCGGCACGGCCCAGCCAGAAGGCCGCCGATGCGTCGACACGGCGTCTGCTGCAGGGGGACTTCGACACGGTGCTGCTGAAGGCCTTGAAGAAGGACCCGGCCGAACGTTACGCCACGGTGCAGGCCTTTGCCGACGACCTGCAGCATTGGCTCGACAACCGCCCGGTTGCCGCACGCGCCGACGGCGCCTGGTACCACGCGCGCAAGTTCATGCAACGCAACCGGCTCGGCGTCGGGTTGGCCGCTGGCTTCGTGCTGTCGCTCGGCGCCGCGCTGGGGTTCGCGCTGTGGCAAGCCACCGAAGCGCGCGCCCAGGCCACCAAGGCAACGGCCATCACCGAGTTCCTGGTGAGCCTGTTCAGGGCCAACGACATCGAGCAGGCGGAGGGCTACGCGAAGCGCGATCAAAGTGTGCAACAACTGCTTGAACACAGCGCCGACGCCCTGGCCACGGGCTTGTCCGGCCAGCCCGAGCTGCGGGCCGAGCTGCTGCGGGTTGTCGGCGG